>JAHFSY010000065.1 GCA_023269615.1 Verrucomicrobiota bacterium | reverse complement strand
GTTCTTCCAAATCTGGATGCGGGGTGGTTGCCCTGTGCTTTTTGTGCCTCTTTGCGGCCAATCCGTCTGTTCGGCACGCGGAAAATGGCCACAAAAAGGCGCAAGAGGCACAAGAATGACGAGCCGATCCCAAATGCGTAAGCCCTGCGCGCTCCGTCCGCCATCCTTGCAAAGCTTCGGCACTGTGTTACGCTCGCCACCCCATGCAAGACAAACAGAGTGAACGTGACGCGCGCGGTGTTCGCATCGACCGGGTGGGCGTGAAGGGCCTTCGCTACCCCATCGTCGTCCGCGACCTCGCCCGAAAAATCCAGAACACCGTTGCAACCATCGCCATGTCGGTGGACCTCCCCCACCACTTCAAGGGCACTCACATGAGCCGCTTCGTCGAGGTCATGAACGAGCACGGCGGCATCGTCCACGTGGAAAACATTCCCGACATCGTCCGTGACATGCGCCAACGCCTCGACGCCGAGCACGCGCACATCCGCATTGATTTTCCATACTTCATCCAGAAAAAAGCTCCCGTCACCCGTTCGCCCGGCATGATGGATTACGGCGCCACTTTCATCGCCAGCACGCGTAACGGCGAAATGGATTTCGTGCTCGGTGTCTCCGTCCCCGTCACCACCCTCTGCCCCTGCTCAAAGGCGATCAGCGTGCGGGGCGCGCACAACCAGCGGGGCCTCGTGCAGCTTGAGGTGCGATCCACCGTCACCATCTGGATCGAGGAATTGATCGACCTCGTGGAAAAATCCGCAAGCTGCGAGCTCTATTCACTGCTCAAGCGCAAGGACGAGAAACACGTCACCGAGCGCGCCTACGACAACCCCGTCTTTGTCGAGGACCTTGTTCGCAACGTGGCTGTCCGCCTTCGCAAGGACCGCCGCATCACCTGGTACCACGTGGACGCCGAAAATTTTGAAAGCATCCATAACCACAGCGCGTTCGCCGTCGTGGAAAGCGCCCCGTGGCCGCCCCGCAAAAAGAAAGCCCTCCGCAGAAAGCTCAAGCGTGCTTCAGCATGAACCGACTTGATTGCCGCGAATTCTGCGTTATCTTGTCAAGAAAACCACCCGGAGAAAACCCATGCCATCACTTATTTTGACTGTGGAAGGTTGCGACCGCCACCATTACCCACTCGGCAAGGCCACCGTGCTCATCGGCCGCAAGGAGGATGCTGACATCCAGTTGCCCAGCGAAATCGTCTCGGGCAACCACGCCTCGATCATCCTCGAAAACAACGAGTTCGTCCTGCATGACAACGGGTCCGAAAATGGTTCTTTCGTCAACGGCAAACAGGTCAGCCGCCATGTCCTCCACCACCTCGATCTCGTGCGCTTTGGTGAATATCTCTTTCTTGTCGATATGCAGGACGCCGTCACGACGCGCAAGCAGGTTTACCCAAGGCGCCGCGAGGTCAATGTTGAGCCTCCGAAGCACAAATTGCCGTCCAATGTCCCCGTTCGGCGCAGCAGCCAGCGGATCGCTCTCAGGACCAGCAACCGCATCTCGCTGAAACTTTCCAAGCCCGTGGTTCCAAAACAGGATCCCGGCACCCTCTCGAAAACCATGCTCGATTCGCTGTAAGAGCATTTTCCGAGGCCGCGCTCCGGCGAACGCGGCTGCAACTCACGACGCTTCGTATTCTGCCACGACTTTGATCTCCGTCACCTTTGGAGGCAACGCGGCTTGGGCGATCGTGTGGCCGTGACGCTGGACATTCTCAAATTTGACGGAGGCACCATCCAGCTTCACGGTTTTGAGGGTACGCCCCTGCGCGGACACCGGCAGGGTGAGCCAGAGCGATTCGCAGGCGGATCCCCCCATGGAAAAGCTTAGCTGCGAACCATTCCATTCGATCCCGCGCATCTGCCACGAGGAGCGGGCGCGCCAGAAATCGTGCCAGCGGTCAATGGACCAGATCCACAGCCCAAGCTCGTGCGCGCGCTGCATGCTCATGCGGCTCTGGATGCCGGAAAACAGGATAAAATTGCAGGGGTGGACATTGACGCATACCGGCCCGTGAAACCACCGCACCGCATCGTCGTAGATGCGTTGAATGAACCAGTCGAACTGCTCCGTGGAATATTTTTGTGAATAGCCAACGGTCGGATGACAGGTGACGTCGTCGTTCACGTGAGTCGCCTGCTGAAAGACATCAATCAGTTTTCCATTCTCCTCCACAAATCGAAGGGGGATCGCGCTGTCCACATTCACGTATGGGCCGCCATCCGGTGATTGCCCGTAGAGGGTGGCCATACAATTCGCGTCCATCCCCACGCCAAGGCGTTCATACAACCGGGGCAGGTCCACGTATCCGGGCCACATCGTGCAATGGTTGCGAAGCGTACGGACCGGCCAGTTGAATGTTTTTTGAAAAAACAGGATCTGCTCCTCGGCTTTCGCCAGTTGAAGCTCGCGGGACTTGCCGCGTTCAGACGTGAGATTCGGATGAACGGAAATCGCGTGGCCCCGTCGGGTGTATTCCTCGATGTGCTTTCGCGTGATCGAGGTTCCATCCGGGATGACATACAGGGACATGCCCCCGCCCACGGATTCAAGGGCCTTCATCTGCTCATCGTTCGCTTCCTGCGTGCCCCAGTCTTCGTCGCCCGAGTAAATCACCAGCGCAGGATGTCCGCCCGGAAGATGCCAGAGCGAGGGAACGGGCGCATGACGGCCCAACAACCTTCTCGTGAGCATGCAGAGCGTCGTCGCGTGGAGATCAGCGGTGGGACGCCACGCCGTGTCATGCGGCGGGTTTGGCTTGTGAAGATGGATGCTGCGCGGGGTGTCCTGGCCCGCCGGCAGAAAATCGGCGCGCTCCGCATAACCCTGTCGCAACCGCACGATGCACATGACGGGATCGTAGGTGTACACGACAAGGCGCCCTTTCCCCACCTCGTGCTCGGCGATGCCGGTTTTCTCACTTTCGAGATCGAATGGCTTGAAAAGATACCCCACGACATTCGGGCCGGGGTTTGCCTCGCACACATCCACCGTTCCAAGAGTCCAGAGCGGCTCCCCGCGCGCGCCGTGACAAACAGGTTGAACGAGACGCAACCGTGACATGTCATCGTCTTCCCGGATGAATTTCAACCCGGCCAGAGCCCGGATGGTTTCGACGGGACGGATTGCGATCACCCCTCCGCCCGCCTGCAAAAACGCCTCGATGCCGGCGGTTTCACTTCCCCACGGAAGAAGAATCACGTCCCTGCGGGGATCGGCCTCCTTCAAGACATCGCGCAATGAACCGCGTTCCGTGAAACAAAGTCCGGAAGCGTGGAGGATTTCGGCGAGATACGCCGAGCCGTCCATGGATTTGCCAGGAGAAATGAATATCTTCATCGTTCTGTTAAATTCACCTGCGGCTTATAGGGATGTGCGAGTCCGAAGTGCAAACCCAAACCGGCACGGCAAAAATCCCCAGCTTGATCCCCGATCCAGAATCCCTAAACTCCCACCCATGACCCTCATTTCCCTCATCCAAAATCTCGAAGCCGAACTCAAAAAGGCTGAAAAGCTCGCCCGCCACTACGATTCTCATACTGATTCCCTTCGTGAAAAACTCACCGAGGTGGCGGACGCCTTGGGGAAGAGTCTTGGGGTGACCACGGTCGTCACCGAGGCGTCGGGGGTGAAGAAAGCCACGGTTGGAAAGAGGCATCGGACGATTTCCAAAGCACACAAGAAGGCAATCGCTAAGGCTCAAAGGGCACGGTGGGCGAGGGTGAGGGCGGGAAAGAAGGGAAAGTAGTCCGACTTGGGAGCGCCATTATCCTTGAAAATTAAAGCGCGACGTTTCAATTTTCAAGGAAGTCATTGTGGCATGATTATTTGGAAACACTACCTGGAAACGATTCGGGAGCGGGCTTAAGAGCTTCCCGGTGGTTTCCGTGCTTTTCACTCCGTTGCTCCATGCTTGCGAAGGAGGTCGGCCACCTCGGCCTTGTCCCTCTGGATGGCGTGGCCGAGGGCGGTTTTGCCTGAATTGTCCTTCATGTTTACGTCGGCTTTGTTGTTGATCAGGAATTGGACGATGTCCGCTTTCCCCTCGATCGTCGCCCAGATCAGGGCGGTCTGGCCATGGTCATCCTTTGCATTCACGTCGGCTCCTTTTCCCAGCAAATCCTTGACGGCGTCGGGCTGATTTTCGCGCAACGCCCACAGCAGTGCGGTTCTTCCCTCCTCATCCTTTCCATTGATGTCGGCCCCGTTGTTCGCCAACGCATGTTCGATGGATGCCTTGGCATGTTCCGTATCATACGTTTTCCAGAATGCCACCGGGTCCGGTTTGGGATCGTGCATGGTTGCACTGAGCCGTTGGAGTTTTGGGAACTGGCGGAGAAACTCGATGTGCTTGCAGTGGGGCGGAAGGGTGAGCCACTCCAAATCCTTGCATTCGCTCAAGGCACTGATGTCTTCAAGTTTTTCACACTTGTCGAGAAAGAGCTGTTGGACATGCATTCCACTGAGCGGGGTGATGTCGCTCACCGGTGTTCCTTGAAGATAAAGGGCGCCAACGGCCATTCCTTTCAACGCGGTCAAGTTTGTCACCGATGTTCCCATCAGATCGAGTGATCTCAACTTCATCCCTTTCAATGGGGTTAAGTCGGTCACCGGCGTTCCCCCAAGGCTGAGTGCTCCCAACTCCATTCCTGTGAGGGGGGTGATGTCTTTGACCTGGGTCGTATTGATGCACAAGCTGGTCAAGGGCATTCCTTTGAGCGGACTCAGGTCACTTACCTGGCTTCCATTGATATTGAGATCACCCAGTGGCATTCCTTTCAGAGGACCCAGGTCGCGCAACGGGGTGGCGCCCACAAGATTGAGCCGCGTCAACTTCATTCCTTCAAGCGGGCTGAGGTCGCTCACTTGCAGGAAATAAAGGTCGAGGTCGGTGAGGGGCATGCCTTTGAGCGGACTGAGATCGGTCACCTGAGTCCCGCCAGTGCGGAGCAATTGTAGCGGCATGCCTTGCAGGGGTGTGAGGTCTTTGACCTTGGACCCATTGAGATCCAATGACTCCAGCTTCATTCCCTTCAGAGGACTGAGATCGCTGACCGGGGTATCCCAAAGAAAAAGCTCGGTCAATGGCATGCCCTGGAGTGGGCCAATATCGACGACCTGAGTTCTGTTAAGATAAAGCTTTGTCAGGGCCATGCCCTTCAGGGGACTGAGATCGGTGACCTTGGTGGCGTTGAGGTTGAGCTCCACCAACGGCATGTCTTTGAGCATGGCGAGGTTCGTAATCGTCGTTTGAACGAGATTCAGGTGTAGCTGCCCATTCGGATCCACGGAACACATCTTGGGCGTCACACCGGCATTGATCAGAATGGCTTTCCAGTTCTCGGCTGCCTGTTGAGAATCGTTTTTCGCTCCCGCCTCCATGGTCGCCATGCAGTGAACGACGACGGCAGCTGCAGCCATCAGGACCGTGCGTCGAAATCGTCTCGCCCGCCTGCGTGGCCGTAGCCACTTCCCCGCTACGCCCAAGCGCTTCGCGGTGGCGAGCGGCGTGGCGCTCGCCGTCGCGACGAAGCGCTCTGGCGTAGTCGGAAAGGCCCGGTCGCCGCTGACAGCGGCTCCTACATTTTCGGAGTTTTCAATGCTCATACCTGCTCATGATGATCGTGGCGTTCACTCCGCCAAAGCCGAATGAATTGGACAGGGTGGTGCGGATTTTTGCCTTGCGGCCGTGCAACGGGGTGCACTCAAGGTCGCAGTCGGGGTCGCGTTGTTCGAGGTTCAGCGTCGGCGGGATGTGCTGATGCTCCAGCGCCAGCGCGCAGGTCACCGCCTCCATTGCGCCCGTGGAACCCAAGGAATGGCCGTGGTATGCCTTGGTGCCGCTGATGGCCATCCGCCGGGCGTGCTCCCCGAACACTTTTTTGATCGCCGTGGTTTCGTTCCGGTCGTTCATCGGAGTGGAACTCGCGTGCGCATTGATGTAGTCCATTTCCTCGGGTTGCAGGCCGGCGTCTTTCAACGCATCGTTCATGCAGCGGGCTGCGCACTCGCCGCTCGGGAGTGACGCCGTCATGTGGTACGCATCGCTGTTGAGGCCGTAGCCCAGCAACTCGGCGTAAATGTGCGCGCCTCGCGCGAGCGCGTGCTCCTCGCTCTCGAGCAGGAGCGTTCCGCCTCCCTCAGCCATCACGAAGCCATCGCGCCGCGCATCGAAGGGGCAGCATGCGTACGAAGGATCCTGGATCGTGCTCATGGTCTTGATCCGGTCGAAGGCGGCGAAGGTCAGGGGGCAGAGCGGGGCTTCGGCGGCGCCCGTGAGCATCACGTCGGTGTATCCATCGCGTATGTAACGATAGCCTTCGCCGATGGCGATGTTGCCCGATGCGCAGCTGTTCGACGAGGTGGTGCAGGGGCCGGTGAGGCCGAACTCGATGGAAATGTTGCTCGAGCTGGAACCGCCGAAGACGAGCAGGGCAAGCATCGGGTTCACGGCCTGGATTCCCTTTTTCATGAATACGCCGTGCTGTTCCTCCGCCTCGGAAATTCCGCCGAGGGCCGTGCCCATGCTCACGCCCCAGCGCGGGTTGCGCGACTTGGAATCCATCTTCAATCCCGAATCGTCAATCGCCATCTTGGCGCAGACGAGCGCCATCTGCGCGTAGCGGTCGAGACGGCGGATGCGCTTGGCGTCGAAAAAATCAAGCGGACGGAAATCATTTACCTCTCCGGTTGTTTGCGCGCGGTAGGACGAAACATCGAAGCGCCGCGCCTTGCGGATGCCGGTCTTCTCCGCGAGGATGCCTTTCCAGAATCCCTCCTTGCCCTGTCCGACGCAGGTGATCGCCCCGAGGCCGGTGACAACCACCCGGCGTTTGCCGTCATGACGCGCCCCGGTCATTTTCCGAGGGAAGCGGCCTTCTTTTCCGCGAAATGCCTCGCAAAATTTCCGAGCGTGCGGGTGGCGACGTAATCAATGAAAAATCCCCCGATGATGCGGTCGGTGACGAAGCGCCCCATGCGGTTGCGCACGGAGCCCATTTCGTGGGTGATGGTGACGTCCGTCGCGCTGCCGCCGCGGATGGGTTCGAGGTGCCAGACCACATGCATGCCGCGGGTGAAGGCTTTCTGGTGGATGAAATGGAGTTCGCGCTTTGCGGCATCGGCATGGTAGCGGGAAACCCAGTCAATGGGGATCACGCTGCGGAAGCATGCCATGCGGACGAGCTGGTGGTCCGGGTGATTTTCCATGACGCGGATCCAGCGGTAGTGCGGGAGGTAGCGCGGCCATGCGGCCAGGTCAGAGACCACGTCGAACACCTCCCTGGGTGAAGCGGCCATTTCAATCCGGTTACGAATCTCGCTCATGGGTTGTGGATTTTGAAGGGGAAGGGCGAAGGTTGAAAGCGGAAAGTGAGGAACCCCCGGGCACGGATTTTCTCCGCGGATTAACGCAGACGGACGCAGATGCCCTCATCCCGAATGACTGGATCACGCAGCGCACCTTGCGCTGCGTGATCCAATCCTGTGCATCTGTTCAGCAATCCTGTCCATCCTGTAAATCCTGTCCAAAAACGGGACCAAGGGCCTTTGCGGCTTTGCGACTTCTCGCCTCGCCGAAGCCTGCGGCGTAGCGCGGGTGCGCGAGACTTCCGATTCTCTTTTCCAGCGGTCCTGGGTTGTCTCGTGGGCTTTGATGCGGTAGGTTTTGCAGGCATGTCGAATACCGCCATCTATCCGGGGAGTTTTGATCCCATGACCAACGGGCACCTTGACGTCGTGCAGCGCGCGGCGGCCTTGTTCGACCGTGTGATTGTGGCGATCGCGCACCAGAGCGAGAAGCATCCGCTCTTTACTGCGAAAGAGCGGGTGGAGATGGCGCGCGAGGCGGTGAGCGGGCTTGCCAACGTGGAGGTGGACGATTTCCAGACGCTGCTGGTGGATTACGTGCGATCGAAGAAGGCGCGGGTGATCGTGCGTGGGCTGCGGGCGGTGTCGGACTTTGAGTTTGAATTTCAAATGGCGCTCATGAATCGAACGCTGGCGCCGGACGTGGAGACGATTTTCATGATGCCAAAGGATTCGTACAGCTACCTGAGCTCGCGCATCACCAAGCAGATCGCGGCGCTGGATGGGGACATCAGCCAGTTTGTGCCGCCGCACGTGGAGAAGGCGCTTCGGTCGAAATTCAAAAGACGCCCATGAAAATCAAGCTTCACATGATTCCCGAGGAGGGGATGTGGCTGGAAGGGGAGGAGCCCGCCGCCATCCTTGACACGGCCGAGTCTCTTTTCCGTTTTGAGCAGCCGATCCATTATGCCCTGGACCTGCTTTGGGTGGGAGAACGCAACCTGATGGTGAGAGGGAAGCTCTCCACGATAGTTCGCGCCCGGTGCGTGCGAACGCTGGAATGGTTCGACCTGCCACTTGCGACGGAGGAGTTTGAGTGTCATTTGGAACGGGTGCGCGGCGACGAGGTGGACTTGACACAGGAAATTCGCGAAGATATTCTCCTTCTTCTCCCAGCAAACCCGGTTTCACCTGAGGCCAAGCCACTGAAAGCCAAGAAGCCGTCGGCGCCCGCCAAGAAAGGCAGCCGGGTGTGGGGGGAATTGGATAAACTAAAACTCAAATAAATCACACTGAGGGTTCTCCCCGACTGACATCGGATGGCCGTTTTCGAACGGGCGAGGCCCTCTTCATTTTTTTAGGAGAAGAGACCATGGGTGTTCCCAAGAGAAAAGTTTCAAAAGCCAGGTATCGCACGCGCCGCTCGGCCAACCGCTACCACGCCCCGCAACTCAACAAGTGCTCCAACTGCGGAGCTGCATGCCTGCCCCACAGGGTTTGCCCGCATTGCGGCTACTACAAGGAGCGGCAGATCGTCAGTGTCGAACTGAAGTAAGTGGCCACATCCATGAAAATTGCGGTGGATGCCATGGGAGGCGATTACGCTCCTTCCGCCGTGGTCGAGGGTGCCGTCCAGGCGCTCCGCCACTACAAGGATATCGAGGAGCTCTTCCTTGTCGGTGACGAAGGCGCTGTCCGGGCTGAATGCAAGCGCCATGGTGCAATCGACCCCCGCATCACCTTCGTCCACACCACGCAGATCGTCGAGATGTCCGATGCGGCCGTGGACGGTGTCCGCAAAAAAAAGGATTCCTCCGTCAGCCGCGCCGTGGACCTTGTCAAAAATGGGAGCGCCCAGGCGATCGTTTCGGCGGGACACACCGGAGCCGCCGTGGCCGCCACGACGATCAAGCTCCGCATGCTTGAGGGCATCGAGCGTCCCGGCATCGCCACCGTGATGCCCACGGAACACAACCTGTTCGTGCTCATTGACGCGGGAGCCAACATTGACGCCAAGCCCATCCATCTCCTGCAGTATGGCATCATGGGCAGCCTCTACTCGCGCCACGTTCTCGGCTACGAGAACCCAAGGGTCGGTCTCATGAGCATTGGCGAGGAAGACATGAAGGGGAACGATCTGACGAAGGAAACCTTCAAGCTGCTCGAGCGTTCGAACCTCAATTTCGTTGGCAACGTGGAGGGGAACGATGTTTTCAAGGGCAAGGTGGAGGTCATCGTGTGCGATGGTTTCGTTGGAAACGTCATGCTCAAGACGGCGGAAAGCCTGGCCGACGCGTTGTTTCGATGGCTCAAGACCGAGCTCACGAGCACGCCTCTTCGCAAGGCGGGCGGCATGCTGTTGCAGAACGCCTTCCGAACCATCCGCCGCAAAACCGATGCTTCCGAGTATGGCGGTGCGCCGCTGCTCGGCATCAATGGCGTCTGCATCATTGGCCATGGGTCGAGTTCGCCCAAGGCGGTCTGCAACGCCATACGGGTGGCTCGCGAATCCATCGCCAACCAGCTCACCCATCACATCGTCCAGGAAGTCCGCATCAACAGCCATCTCACCCAGGCCGCGTGAAGGGCGGCCTTCCCCTCCATGCCCAACACCCTGCGCTCCGTTTCAATTGTCGGGACGGGTTCCTATCTTCCGAAAAAGGTGCTCACCAATGCCGACCTGGTGCGGATGGTGGACACGACCGACGAATGGATCACCTCGCGCACTGGCATCCGTGAGCGTCGCATCGCGGCCACGGACGAGTGCACGTCCGACCTTGGCGCCGAGGCGGTGCGTCGTGCCCTTGAGAATGCGGACGTCCCCTCGTCGAAAGTGGATCTCATCCTTTGCGCCACGATCACTCCCGACATGCACTTTCCCTGCACCGCCGCGCTGATCCAGCACAAGATTGGAGCGCCACACATCGCATGTTTCGACATTGAAGCCGCCTGCTCGGGGTTCATTTACGGAATCGAGATCGGGCGCCAGTTCATCATGTCCCGCACCTGCAACACCGTGGTCGTGGTCGCCGCGGAAAAGCTTTCGTCCATCGTGGACTGGAAGGATCGCAACACATGCGTGTTGTTCGGCGATGGCGCGGGCGCAGCCGTGCTTCAGCACTCGAGCGCCAGCCATGGCATCATGGCATCCTCGCTTGGAGGCGATGGGGCGCACGGCGAGCTGTTGTGCGTTCCAGGAGGCGGAGCGCGCCTGCCTGCCTCGGTTGCGACGGTGAACTCGGGCCAGCACTACTTGAAGATGATGGGGAAGGAAATTTACAAGCACGCCATGAAGAGCATGCAGCAGGCTGTCACCGAGGCGCTCCAACGCGCCGGCATGAAGATCGACGACATCACCTGCATCATCCCGCACCAGGCGAACATGAGGATCATCGAAGGGCTGGCCGAGCGTCTTGAAGTTCCGATGGAGCGCTTTTACGTGAACCTTCATCGTTACGGAAACATGTCCGCCGCCTCCGCTGCCGTGGCGCTCGACGAGTCGGCGCGCGAAGGCCGTTTCAAGCGAGGCGATATCATCCTGACCGTGGCCTTTGGCGCTGGTTTGACATGGGGTGCCAATGTCGTGAAATGGTAGACATGGGACACCCCTCGATTCGGATTGAAAAGTCAATACCCACCTGATAGGACGATGCGCATATGAGCAAATCCGAAAAACAGGGAATGGGGTGCATGGCCAAGGGATGCCTGATCCTGCTGGCTGTTCTTCTCCTCATCGGCGGCATCGCAGGATTTGCCGCTTACACGCTTTATCAGAAGTACACGTCAGCCACGCCCGCCAACATTCCTCTCCCGCCGGCCACTGCGGAACAGAACGAAGCGATCCAGCAGCGGATCGCAGCCTTCGGACAGGCTCTCACCAAGGGCGAGCCCGCCGAACTGCAACTTTCCGCCGACGACATCAACACGATGATTGCCGTGGACCCGAAGTGGAAAGAGGTCAAGGGCCATTTCCGGGTGCGAATTGAAAACAATCAATTGTACGGGGAGGCCAGCGCCCCGCTGGACAAGATAGCCGGGCTTTCCGGCCGCTATTTCAATGGCACCCTCGGCATCACGCCTGCCATGGAAAACGGTTCCGTCCAGTTCATCATCCACAGCATGGAAGTGAACGGCAACCAGTTTTCCCCGCAATTTGTAAAATCCGTCAATGACGGCTTCCAGCAAAGCATGCGCGACCAGATGCGGCAGGACCCGAAGGTGGCCGAGGCATTCCAGAAGCTCAAGACCATCAAGATTGCTGACAACAAACTCGTGGTGCAGACCGCAGCTTTCTCTGGGAGCTCCGCCCCAGCGCCGGCGCCCAAGCCGAAGCCAGCGGTGGTGACGCCTGAGCCGACTCCTCCTCCCGCCACCGCGCCTGAAACCACCGCGCCACCCCCTTCCGTCACGGAGCCGGTCGCCCCTGCTGTACCCGAAATAACGCCCGAAAATTCCACGACAAATTCCGCACCGGCACCGGGCAACTGAGGTTCCGAGGTAGGGCGCGATCGCCGAGCGCGCCGTAGTGGTGGCTCGTGGAAAGTGAATGTGTGATTTCAATGGAGAACGACGGCGCGCTCGGCGATCGCGCCCTACCTCGATCACACTGCGTTTCAACTGATTTTCGTTGTTTGATGTTTTGCGTCATGTTTTGATATCGGGCTATGAACAAAACCTTGCTGATCATGGGGCTTGCCGTCCTTGCGGGTGTGGTGGGGGATCTTTTTCTGAGCGTTGGAATGAAAGATTTGGGGGATGTGTCGGGTTTGACATTTAAGACGGCGGGTTCCTTCATCCTGAAAGTCATGGGGTGCCCCAAGATCTGGGTGGGCACATTTTTTCTCGCGCTGTTTTTCTTTCTCTGGCTGACCGTGCTCTCATGGGCCGAGCTCAGCTTTGTGCTTCCACTCCAGGCGGCCACATTCATCCTGGGCCCGATGCTCGCGCAGATTTTTCTCGGCGAACAAGCCAACCCCTTGCGCTGGTTCGGCACCGTCCTGATTTCCATTGGCGTGGTCCTCGTCTCGCTGAAAAGCTGACGAATGTTTTCCTTGCTTGTAGGAGCCGCTGTCAGCGGCGACCGGGCCTTCGCCACGCTGAAGTGGCTACGGCCACGCAGGCGGAAAGGGGTGGCGCCCGCGGATCGCCGCTGACAGCGGCTCCTACCGGACCAAACGGGCACACCTCTACTTCTTCGCAGGCTTCTCTTTCGCGGGCTTTGCGGGTTGGGAAGGGGCGGTTGGTGCGGCGGCTGGGGCGCTGGCGTTGTACACGCTGAGGTAGGCGGCGACGGCTTCAATTTGACGGTCGGAGTCGCCGTCCAGGATGTCCTTCACCTGGCTGGGCTGGCCCGGAGGCCAGAACGCCGGCATGTTCACGTCGGGCGTGATGCCCTGCGGGTTTTTCAGCCACGCGATGATTCCCTTGGGGCGCATGCGGTGTTTGATCATGGAGAAGTTGATCGCGGTGCTTCCATCCTCCGCAGCCTGTGCCGCATTCCGCGGGGCATGGCACTTGAGACACTCGAGCTTCACAACGATTTTCTCGCCGGCCTCGACCAGTTCCTTGGGCGGCGCGGGCGGCGCTTCCGTGGTATCGGACTCGTACGGATACGGCTGCTTGTCGCGCAACGCGAAATATTGCGTGAGCGTGTTCAGCTGGTCATCGGTAAACTGGAATGTGGGCATGCGGGCTTCAAGCCAGTAGCGAAAAACATGGTCGCCGGGGTGTTTCAGGAAGGAATGCAGCCAGGTGGGACGCGTTTTCGTGCCCACGCCCGCAAGACTCGGTGGATAAAGGAAGGTCTTATCCTCGTCCATCGTGCGGCGGATCGCTCCGCCATGCTTGACGCCGTCACGGTCCTCGTTCACATGGCAGCCGAGGCAGTTGAGCTCCTTGATGAGCCAGCGTCCGTTTTCCACATACCACTCATTTTCGGTAAGGATGCGGCGGGACTTGTCGCCGGGATTTTCGCCGGTCATGCCCATCACGGCCGTCATGATCAGCTCGATTTGTTCCTCGGAGAAGTTGTATTGCGGCATGCGGAGGTACTCGAGGGGGCGCTTGGTCTCCACGCGGTCAAAGGAGCGTGGGGCCTGCAATTTCTGGTGCAGGAACGTGTAGTTCTCGTGTGGGATTTCGATGAAGCCAAAATCCAGTTTCGTGGGGCTCTTCGATGCCCAATCAGAGAGTTCGATGGAGATGGGCTTGGCGGTTTCCATGCCCTTCACGTTGTGGCAATTCATGCAGCCGTAGCGCTGGACCATCTTGTCGCCGAGGCAGAGCAGCTTCTCCTGGTCGCTCATCCTGCCTGCCTTCTCGATGGCCTGGCTCACGGGCATGGAGTCCTTGAGCACGTCCACCGTGGTATCCTTGAGCACTTCCGGTTTCAATTCAGGAACCTTGAGCCCGTCAAATTCCGCGTTGTGGTTCGCCATGAGAAAAGCTGTGATGTCGGCGGCTTCCTGGTCGCTGAGCCGCAGGCTGGGCATGCGGGTGTCGTGCCGATACTGGCTTGGATCCTTCAGCCACGCGTACAGCCAGCCCGGGTTGTACTTGGAACCGGAGCCGAAAAGCATCGGGCCTTGCGAGCGGTAACGCCGGTCGCGGAACGCCACTTCGTCGAGCTTCTTGTCCACCACGTGGCAGCCCATGCAGCCGACAGACTTCACAAGCTGGTCGCCACGCTCCGCATTGCCAGCCGGGGGCGCGGGATATTCAGGTTTCTCTGAAATGCTGAAAAGGTATTCGGCGATGGATGCCATTTCCACGGCATTGCGATCAGCCCAGTCAATCGAGATGGGAGCGCCGTCTGCGCCCGTGAGCAGCCCCTCAAAATGCGTGCCGTTGCGATTGTTGTCCACATTCCAGAATTGCGGCATGAACGTGTTCGGTCGGAATCCCCGGGGGTTTGAGAGCCATTTCTGCATCCACTCCTTGTTTGTTTTTCCAGCAACCTTCAGAAGGCTGGGGCCGGGTTTAGGGTAGGGGACGCGGACGGGAACATTGAGTTCCCGCCCAACCCGGATGTCCATGGCGCTGGCCAGTCCGTTGGCGGCCATGATGGTCTCGGGTTGCGCAACGAAGGTGTGGGAGATGGACTGCAGCGACTCATTCGTGACCACGGTATGCTTCACCACGGTCTCAAGCGCCTGCATTTTGTGGCAGGCGTAACAGCCAGCTTGCTCGATGAGGCGCAGTCCAGCCGTGAGTTTCTCGCCTGGGTCAAGCCCGCTGCCGCGCTCGGGATCCCGCTTCGTGGGAATGTCCGTTACACCCTGATGGCATTTGAGGCAGGAGGATTCGATGAACTCGCGGGGCCGCATCGGGTCCTCCTTGTGATGCATGTGGTGCCAGCTGAGCTTGGGCTCCTGCCATGCCTGCTCCTGCGTCATGGAAGCGAACTCGAACTTGGAAAGGTCATCCACGCTCATGCCATATTGGTTCTGCAACTCGGCCCGCGCGGTTTGAAGCGACGAGCGGACCTCCTGCCACCGGGCGCCCTTTGCCCCCGCCTCCTTGAGTTTCTGTTTTTCCTCGGCGAGCTTTGCCTGTTCCTGCACTTTGGCAACCAGACCGGGCTTCCATTTCTCCACCTCGGAGGACGGCAACCAGTAGGGGACGCCTTCCACGAGCGGCAGTTTCACATAATCCCGCTTCACCTGGTAGAACCCGGGCGTGTGCGAAGAATTGATGAAGGTCGTTCCGCGATCCCATCCGAGATGGCAGACCGAGCAGCCGAAGCGGTTGATCGGATGGGGGGAGTTGGGGTCAACGAACATGTCGAGACGCGGATGAGACTTCCACGGTTGCGGGAGATTGGCGAAGCGGAAGCCCTCCCCGCCCCCCGCCACGGTGTCATTTTTATCTGCGAAGGTGTGGCAGGTGATGCAACGGTCGATGCGCGGGACATCCACGAAATTGAGGCTGTATTTCTGGTCCTCGGCAATCACCTGCCTGACGGCGACCGTGGGCACGGCGAATTCAACGAGCGGCTCGTCGAGCAGGGCCGGAAGCAATTTGCTGTTCACATATTTCAGGCGTTTTTCAATCAAGCCTTTTCCGGTTTCGAGCTTTTTCCTTTCCTTGTCGGCCTTCTCCCAATCGCCTCGAATTTGATCCAAGGCCTTCATCTGCTCGGCCCGCTTGTCCTCCAAAGCCTGGACCTCGACATCCAGCCCGGCAACAACGGCTTCCTGATGGTGAAGCGCGACTTCACATTCATGGACGGCCTTGGCGCCTTTCTTCAGCTCGACCGATTCGTCGAATTCACTTTTCCGCTGGTCAAGGAGCGCCTTCTCGGTGGCGTACTTGATTTTTGTGACTGAAAAATCGGACATGACCCGGTTTAATCTTTCCTGGATCGCGTCCTTCTGTGCGCCCTGCATTTCAATGGATGCTCTGGCGTGGGCAAGGCGATTGGTGACGTCCGTGTAGCCGGCCTCCTGCATTTTCTTCTCGGCGGTTGCAGCATCCTCGCGCAGCTTCTGGACTTCGAATATCTTGGACTGGCGCTGGTAGGGTTTCCACTCGCGGAAATAATCATCCGCCACCATCCAGAGGGTGGTGATCAACAGGATCAACGAGAATACGATGAACCAGATGTTCAGTCGCGGGATGTTGTACTCGTGGAGCGTCTCGGGCAGGTTTCGCATGGTCGCATTGCGCTAAAATTTGATCCAGGGTGTGTCCACGATGTACTTCAGGTTGGCAAGCCAGCGTCCATACATCTTGAGGGGCACGAGCGCCATCGTGAGGAAAAGAAAAATGGCCACGGAATAACGCCCGAAGCCCAGCTTCTCATAGAACCCGCGAAGCCATCCGCGCGCCATGGCCCCCGGGAGGTAGAGAAACCAGAAAACAAGGAAGCCAATCCCCAGGAACTCTTTCTTGAAAACCTGCCATAAATTATGAAGCGACAGGGTGTTGTCCGTGACCGGCAATCCCCCGCTCATCCAGTTCAAATGGAGCCAGTTACCCATCGGATAAAGCCACCTGACCCAGACATATTCCGAAAGATTCACATTGGTCAGGGCAACGACCTTGTGCGGAGTCCATTTCTCGAACGGCCCGAAGAAATTCCAGCCCGGGCCGCGCAGCACCGTGCCGATCGGGATCAGGAAGTTCCACATGATGAAGAAGCCGGTCATGAACGTGAGGATGGCCAGGCGGCGGTCCTTGAAACAGTAGTAGCCGTTGCCTTTCGGGTTCACGTCAATGTACGGAATCGCCATGAGTCCAATCACGATGATGCTGGGCATGACGACGCCGGCGCACCATGGATCAAAGTAAACAAGCAGCTCCTGCAATCCGAGAAAGTACCACGGCGCTTTCGAGGGGTTCGGGGTGTTGCCGGGATTGGCGGGTTCCTCCAGCGGCGCGCGCACGGTCAGAGACCAGACCACCAGCCCCACGGTGCAGAGAATCATGCAAAGCAATTCGATGTAAACCAGGTCCGGCCAGACCCATGTCTTCTGGTCGCTCGTCTCCTTTTCGGCGGGCGGCAGCTTCTGCTCCATGCGGCGGTCATTGTTGTGCGCCTGCATCATCGCCACGAACAGGCAGATGCCGAAACCATAGACCATCAAAAAGATCGGCGCGTTGTCGGGCTTCAGGAGCGTGGTGTTGAAGTTTTCGTCCTTGAGGGCCGCCCATCCCCCGAGCGTCACGGCGAGCAGAAACAGGACCAGCCCCTGCCTGGTCCAGATCCGACGGATGAACAGGGCGGAAATAAAGCAGATCGCGAACATGCTGAACGACCAGGACGGATAGCTGAAGTAGTTGATCACCTCCTTCAACCAATGAATAATCGTGTCCATGACGGCGTCGTTTTGGCGGTTAAGATCGGATCACATCGGCCCCGAGATGCCGCCGTCCTTGCGGATGCGCCAGAAATGCACGGCCATGAAGATGATCGCCACGAGCGGGATTAAAATGCAGTGCAGCACGTAGAACCGGTTGAGCGTGATCCCTCCCAGCTCCTTCGCACCGATCAGGAGGAAGCGCGCGTCGTCGCCCGCATGGATCAAAGGGACGCCGTTCAATTGCAAAAACTCTGCGCCCGGTCCACCCGCGCCCAGGAAGGGCGTTGCCTTCGCCATGTTTGAACCCACCGTGATTGCCCAGATCGCGAGCTGGTCCCACGGCAGCAAATATCCGGTAAACGAAAGCAGGAAGGTGAGCACGAGCAAAATCACCCCGATCACCCAGTTGAATTCGCGCGGCGGCTTGTAGCTTCCCGTCATGAACACGCGGAACATGTGCAGCATCACCATGATCACCATGGCGTGCGCGCTCCACCGGTGCAGCTCGCGCATGATGCCGAAGGGCACCTGCTCGCGGATGTCCACCATGTCCGTGTACGCAAGGTCCACCGTCGGGCGATAATAAAACATCAGCAGCACGCCCGTGAGCGTGAGCACGAGGAAGAGGAAGAAGCTGAGGCCGCCCGCGCACCACGTGTAGCGGAGCTTCACGCCGCTGGTGCGGACCTTCGTGGGGTGGAGATGCAGGAAAACGTTGCCCAGCATGATGAGCACCCGCTTGCGGTCCGTGTTCGGGATGCCCACGCGGAAGATGGATTTCTTGACCTGCGATTCGAGGACGTTTTCTTTGATTTTGTCGAAAAGCGGAAGCATAGGATGGGGTTGTTTGGAAGAACGCTGGGAATAGCCTCTTGAGGCTCAGGCCGCAACAAAACTTTCAGGGTTGGACCACTCACCCTTCTCCTCCTGGAACTTCTGCCCCTTGTCCACCAGGAGCTGGCCATCGGCGGTGAGCGAGATCTTGTAGCGTTCCAATGGACGGGGCGCAGGACCCTCGAAATTCACGCCGGCCTCCACGCCGGGCCGTGGGCCGTAAAACCCGCTTCCATGGCAGGGGCACTTGAACTTCTTTTCGTCACCCATCCAGTTGGGCGTGCAGCCGAGATGCGTGCACACCGTCGAGATCGCGACGATCTTTTCGGCCTCGCGAACGATCCAGACCTTCTCCGAGATTTTGAATTCCTCGCTCACCGAGTTGGGTTGAAATTTATCGGGTGATCCCGCGCGAAACGTCTGCGCCTTGCCGAAATCCACGCGCGGCGCCATGAAGGCGCCGAACACCGACGCCAGTCCGCCGAACGCCGCCGCAAAAAGCGCCCATCCCGCCGCCGCCGTCGAAAAAAAGCGGCGGCGATCCATGGTCGTGTTCCACGCGCCCTGGGCCTTCAGTCGCGCAATCGCCTCCTCGCGGACTTTTGATCCCGCGGAATCTGTTGTCGTTGGTTCTGCCATAATCGTTTCTCCTGTTTGCTTGGTAAAACTAAAATCAAACCCTGAATCGTGCCCTCACTCCACTCAAATTTTTATCACATTTGTTTTTTTCGTGTAGGAGCCGTTGCCAACGGCGACCGGGAGAGATGGGCCTGTGCGGAGATCGCCGATGGCATCGGCTCCTACATTTAAGAATCTCATAAAACGCGCCTATTTTTTGTCTTTTGCCCCCTCCTTCAGCGCCTCAATCGCCGCCTGCCGCACTTTCAACTGGCTGTCGTGTTCCGCCGTAGTCTGCAGCTTTTTGCGGATTCCCTCGTTCTGAAATTGCCCCAGCAATCTCACCGCCGTCGCCCGGTATTGCTCCAGCCGCTCGGGATGAAAGGTTGCCAGTCGCGTCTTCTCATCGCCAGCCCCCGGCGTCGGCGCGTAATTTTCTACCGCCCGCGCCACGTATTCTTCATCCAAAAATCGTTCCAGCATCGGCATGGCCCGCGCATCGCGTTGCTGCGCCAGTGCGAATGCCGCGTTCCACTGCACCAGCAAATCGGGATCGTTCATCGCCTCCGCGCATCGCTCCAGCGCCGCCTTCTCCTTGAATGACCCGAGCACGAAGATCGCCGTCTGCCGCAATCCCCGGTCGGATGACGTCGAAACCTCCAGCAGCGCAGGGATCGCCGAGGGATCGCCGATCCTCCCCAGTGCCACCATCGCGTGGATCGCCGTCTCGGCATCCGAATCGCCGAGCGCCGCCGTCAGCGCGCCGACCACCTCGGGTCCGCCTACAAGCCCGAGCACCTGCGCCAGGTATTGCCGCACCTGGTGGTCGGAGCCCGCGGATTTCTGGAAAACCTGCGCCACTTGCGTGGAAAAATCCGGGTTCTCTTTCAGGAACTTTTCGCGGTTGAAGCGGATCTGCTCTGTCACGTCGTAAATGCTCTGCCACCGCTTCGCCTCCTGGATGTAGCGCAGGAGGTTCGACGCGTCCTGCTCCTTCTGCGAATTGGAGCGCGTCGCACTGCTGAGCGCCGAAAGGTAGGTCGAGATATCCTGCTTCTCCCGCGTCAACAGGCGGAAGATGAAAACCAGGACCACGCAGAACACCACGATCGCCAATGGTATGAGAAAGAACTGCACCGCCAGTTTCACCAGCGGGTTGACCGGCTCCAGTGCCGGCCCACCACCTCCCCCCAGGGGATTGATCCCCGGAAGATGGGGCCCCTTTTCTGAATCGTCGTTCGCCACGCCCGGGATCCTACGCCGCGACGTCCGCCGCCGCTGTGTACTGATGCAACGTGGACGGATCCCGCTTCACCTGCTGCGGAAGCATCGCGGCAAGATTGGTCACCGGATCAGCCACGTAAATCGCGTCCTTGTCGCATACAATCTCGCAAAGACGGCAGCTCACGCAGGTCTTCTCGTTCACCACCGCAATCTTGAAATGCATGTCCGGCGTCCGCGGATCAGGCTCCAGCGTGATGCAGTCAAATGGACAGATATCCACGCAATATTCGCATGCCGTGCAGTTGTCGGCGAATACCTGCGCCTTCGGGATTTCTTTCATCGGCACGCGGCTGACCAGCACCCCCGTTGGATTCTGAATGCACGACACGGGACAGTAAATTGCGCACACGCCACACTCGATGCACCCCTCGGGATGAATCTGAAAAACCTCCTTCTTTGCGCCCGCAATCGTGTCGGTCGGACACTTCTGCTCGCAAATCCCGCAACTGATGCAGGTATCGGTGATGAAGTAAGCCATGGCTCGTAAAATTCTCTCCAAAATCTAGCATCGAAACCCCATCCCGCAAGCACTTTGTGAAATTTTTCACAAAGTCCGAAACGAGGTAGGGACGGACCGCCGGGCCGTCCGCTGCGCAACGGCGCGCCCGGCGGTCGCGCCCTACCTCGAACTTGCAATTTCCGGACTTTCCCCCAAGAAGCTCTCCTGTTAAAATACGGCCTATGACGAATAAAACTTTTCTCGCACTCTTCCTCGTGACCACGCTGGCGCTCTCCTCATTTGGCGAGCTGCCGGCGCCTTTTAAGGCGATGCGCCAGTTCAGTGCTGACCAAGTAATGACCTCGGCCGGCAAGTCCATGAAAAGTAAAATTTTTGTGGATGGGGAAAAGACGCGCTTTGAAATGGAGGCTGTGGGCCAGCAAACTGTGACCATCGCCCGCCGCGACAAGAAGGTGGTCTACATGCTGATGCCCACCCAGAAGATGTACATGGAAATGCCATCCAAACCCAAGGATGACGGGCAGGACGTCTTTCACTCCCTGGACAATCCTGAGACAAAAATCGAGGCGATGGGTGCGGAAACCGTCAAGGACCAGGCGTGTGACAAATACAAAATCACGTCCAAGGAAAACGCCGTGCTGATCTGGATTTCCAGTTCAACCAAATTTCCCGTGCGAATGGCAAGTGAAGATGGGAGGTGGATGTCGGATTGGGAGAATTTCAAGGACGGCGCCCAGCCAGCCGAACTCTTCGAGCCGCCAGCCGACTACAAGAAAATGGACATCCCAGGCGGAATGCCGGCCAAGTAGGCGGTCGCTCTTTGCTACATCATCGAATACGGATGCTTTTCACTTGCTAATTTCTTAGCACATGGTAGGGGTGATTCATGAGCACACTCTTCCTGCACTTGAGCCGTCGCGAGCGCCAGATCATGGACATCATTTATCGTCGGGGGCAGGCCACGGCACTGGAGGTGAACAAGGATCTGCCGAACCCTCCCAGCTATTCCGCAGTGCGCGCCATGCTGCGGTTGCTGGAACAAAAGGGTCATCTTACCCACGTGGAGGATGGCCCCCGCTATGTGTTCAAGCCGGTCGTCGAGCGGAAGAAGGCGCGAAAGTCCACGCTCCAGCAGATGCTCCGTACTTTTTTTGAAGGCTCGGTCACGAA
>JAHFSY010000115.1 GCA_023269615.1 Verrucomicrobiota bacterium | reverse complement strand
TCGTGCGCAAGCCCAAGGCGTTCCTCTTTGATGAGCCGCTTTCAAACCTTGACGCGAAGATGCGGGTGCAGATGCGGACGGAAATTTCCAAACTCCACACGCGGCTGGCGGCCACGATGATTTACGTGACGCACGACCAGGTGGAGGCGATGACCATGGGCGACCGGATCACCGTGATGGATGGCGGCAAGATCCAGCAGGTGGCCGCGCCGCTGGAGATTTACAACAGTCCGGAAAACATATTCGTGGCGGGATTCATTGGCAGCCCGACGATGAACTTCTTCGACGGCACGATCCAGCAGAAGGATGGCAAGCTGGCGTTCGTGGAGAAGGGCGTGCAGGGTGGCGCTGGCTTTTCCGTTCGCGTGGATTCCGATCACTCCCCCAAGCTGCAGGCCTACGTCGGACGTGCCGTGAAGTTCGGAATTCGTCCAGAGGACGTTCATGACAAATTGTACACCGGTTCGGCCGACCCGAGTACGGTTGTGCAATCCACGGTGGAAGTGGTGGAGCCGATGGGGGCCGAGATTTATCTCTACATGAACACCGGCTCGCACAGCTACATCGCGCGCGTAAGCGTGGCCCAGAAGGCGGACGTCAACCACAAGCTCGACCTGATTTTCAACACCAAGCGCGCCCACTACTTTGACGTGACGACGGAGAAGACGATCATTTGAAGAGCAGTCTGTTTCTTGTGGAGCGGGTGCCAGCCGCGACCGGTCGGCGCTGGCAGCGCCTCCTACAGGGGAAGGATCTTCCGGAGCTGAGTGCGAACACAGCCGGCAGTTCAGTGTTGCTTCCACTCCGCCGCTGGATTTTCGGCGCCTTTTGTCTTGTCCTTTGGGTCGTATTTTTCGGCGAGGCCGAGTTCAAATTCTGA
The DNA here is from genome assembly GCA_023269615.1 of Verrucomicrobiota bacterium. Classification (GTDB taxonomy): domain Bacteria; phylum Verrucomicrobiota; class Verrucomicrobiia; order JABWAM01; family JABWAM01; genus JAHFSY01. Next base: position 4,813 of record JAHFSY010000115.1, on the reverse strand, counting down.
ATTGGCGGCATTGGGTGAAACATGGCGGTACTGGCTGTGGCAGCGGTAGCAGATGGTGACTTCCGGGAGCGCGAGGTAGAGAAGATAATCCGCGGCTGCGGCTGCGCCGAGCACGAGGAATGCGGAGAGCACATGGCTGTAGCCATAAAGGATGAGGCTCACGATGGCTGCTCCCACAAAGATGGATGCGCCGAGTACGCGGTTGAAATCCTTCTGGGTGTAGAGTTTTTCGAGGCCACAGATGGCGCATTGATCCACCACGTTGCTGTTGCGCATTTTTCCCGTGAGGCGCAGGGGGATGGCCTTTCCACATTGCGGACACGGCGATTCATCCTGCGAAAGTTCTTCGAAGCTCAACTCGGCCGAGCAGTGGGGGCAGCGAAAGGAAATAATCATGGAATGAACCAATGGATTTGATCATATTTGATGCTTCACCCACCATTCGCAATTCCTAATTTTGTTCCATGACGCCCCTCGTCCTCTACAGCAACGCAATGCCGCTCAACCGTGGCGGGATGGGAACGATCGCCTGGCACGCCTGCAAGGGGCTGCGTGACGCAGGACTGCTTCGGCTGGTTCTTGCGCCGGAAACAGGTGCCGCGGCGGAGTTGCGCGAATATGCACGCGGCCTGCCCTGGATGTTTCGCAAGGGAATGGCGGTGATGAACCGCCTGCGCTGGCATCGCATGCACGATGATTTTTTCGACCGCTGGGCGTCCACATGGCTTCAGCCCGGCATGGATTACTATGGATGGTTCAATCAATCTCTTGCCTGTGTCCGTGCATGCCACGAAGGAGGAGGGCGCACTGCGCTGGACCGCGGTTCTGTCGAGCCGCGGCTGCAGAAACGCTGGCTTGTGGAGGAATATGCGCGACACGGGTTGCGCAGCGATCCCATGCATCCATTGACTGTGGAGCGGATGGTCAGGGAGGCGGATGAGACCGACATGGTGGTCGCACCCTCCTCGCTCGTTGCCGATTCCTACGTGGCGGCGGGCTACAAGCCATGCAAACTGAGGGTGAATCCGCTCGGCGTGGATGCCGCGTTGTATGGGAACGGGAAAAAGAGGGAGGAGCACGACTGCCTGCGTTTTGTTTTTGTCGGGCAGCTTTCCATCCAAAAGGGGATACCGGATCTTTTGCGTGCATGGAAGAAACTCGCGCCCGCAAAAGCCGAGCTGGTCCTCGCAGGCGTGATTCCTTCCATGGAGTCGGGAGTGATCGAGCCGCTGCTGCGCGATGCGCCGCGTGTGACTTGGAACGGCCATTGCACCGATGTGCCTGCGCTCCTTCGGAAGTGCGACGTGCTTCTCCTGCCGTCGGCTCAAGACGGGTTTGGCCTGGTTGTTCTGGAGGCGTTCGCGAGTGGATTGCCCGTGATCGTTTCCGACCGCGTGGGCGCGCAGGATTGTGTAAGCGAAGGAAAGAGCGGTTTGATATTTTGTTTTGGAAATGAGAACGCGCTGGCGGAGCGGCTAAAATATTTTCTGGATGATCCCGGTCGGGCCGGTTTCATGGGGGCCGTGGCGCGCGAAGCCGCGAAAAAATACACGTGGGAGAGTTATGGGAGGCGGGTGGCGAAGCTTTTTACCGAGGATCATCACCACGATCATGGCTGAGTGCGTGTCCGGATGTTCGGAGATTCATGGTAGGGACGGACCGCCGGGCCGTCCGTTACGCAGCGGCGCGCCCGGCGGTCGCGCCCTACCACAAGCAAACGATTTATTTTCCGGATACCTTCTGATACGGGCGGATCACATCACGCAACTCGCGGAGGTTGTGGCCGATGGTCGTGGCCTCCCAAAACACGCATATCACGAGTCGCGGCTCGTTGCTGTTGAGTACGCCTGCTTTCAACACCCGCTCAAGGCCCACATGCGTTTCGCCGCCCATCACGGATTCATCGCGCACCGTGGACTGAAGGGCGAATTCGAGACACAATGCCATCTGTTTTCCCGTGGCCGCAAAACTGTCGCCTGTCAGGATGATGGGGCTCGATAAACGCTCCGGATCGCCGACCTGTTTCAAGCACGAGACTTCGTGACGCATGCAATCGTGAACGAATTCATCCTTCAGTTCATTTTCACCAAACCCAAGCATGTCGTAGAGACAGGATGCGCCTCCGGCGCGCTTGGGCGGAAGAAGACGGGCAAGCCCCGGCTTCTGGTTGCACCACGCGGGATGTTGTTGGCGAATGAGCGTGGCGATCAGCGTTGACGCCTGAAGGCAACCAAGGTCCGTCCAATGATGATCGCCCGAATGGTAGAGGCGCTCATTGACCGGGCTGTTACGGCTTGCGAGGAACGCGCCCTCGAGGTCGAGCGACGGGATTCCAGCGGCAACCAGGCGCTGCTGGAATTGATGGTACTTTGGCCCGATGTACGCGGGGAGGCGCCCGCCGGGATACATGAATTCCGGATAGATGCGGACCTTGCTCGGGACCACAACGACAAGGAGCTCCATGTGGCGTGATGCGAGCAGATCCCGCAGGGATGCGAGCGTTTGGATTTCTTCAGCCAGGGACTGTTCCTCCTCGCGCCCGTGGTCCTCAAGTTCCCACTGGTGAAACAGCCACCCGTCGTACCCGAGTCCCACGCTGGACTGGATTTCGCCGGTCAGGCGGTAGATGGATGAGGCCAGCATCGGGCGCGTCGCGGTGAAAACGAGCGAGCGTTTTGGAAAATAATCGTCAAGGCGCTGGGTGACTTTTCCGTTCCAAAGATTACGCGAACCCCGCCCCATGAAAACTTCCAACTTGGGGGGGTGGGGATTGAAGAAATCAGCGGCCACTGTCCCGCCCAGGAGCAGGATCCAAAAAAGGATCAGGGCATTCGACGGTCGCCAGAACGAGGCCTGTGGTGTGGGATTCATCAGAATTGAAAATAGAGGAAGGGCGTGTAGCTGCTGAAGATCATTTTGATGATGGCCAGCAGGAAGAGGGAGCTGAACACGATCGCGCGCGGCCAAGTGATTCGCGCCGCGATGTCCCAGGACTGTGGCGCCCAAAATGCGAGCACTCCGGTCAAAACGAGGGTGAGGACGGTCAGCGGTTTCATGATGGGGATGAGCGCATGCAGCGAACCGGTTCCGCCAAGCCCGAGCAATCCGCCGAGCAGGCTCGAGAGCGAGGAAAAATCCGGGGCGCGAAAGATCGCCCAACCCACCATGACCAGGAGAAAGGTGGAGGGCCATTCGAGGAAGCGGATGCCGAATGAGCCCACGGGACGTTTCCCGTTGAGGCGTTCCGCAATCAGGAGGACGCCCTGATATCCGCCCCAGATGAGAAATGTCCAGTTCGCCCCGTGCCAGATTCCGCCGAGAAGCATGGTGGCGGAGAGATTGAGGTAGGTGCGCGCCTCCCCGTGGCGGTTTCCGCCGAGCGGGATGTAGAGGTAGTTGCGCAGCCATTGCGAGAGCGACATATGCCAGCGCCGCCAGAACTCCGTGATGGACCGGGACTTGAAGGGTGAATCAAAGTTTTTCAAGAATTCAAAGCCGAACATGAGTGCAAGCCCGATGGCCATGTCCGAGTAGCCTGAAAAATCAAAGTAGAGCTGCATCGTGTACGCGTAGAGCCCGAGCCACGAGTCGGTGAAACCGTGCGAGCTTGCGCCGAAGACGAAGTCGGCAAGCCGCGCCAGCTGGTCGGCGAGCAGGACTTTTTTACAGAAGCCGATCATGAAGAGGAGAATCCCCCTCGCAAATTTTTCCGGCGTATGGCTCCGCTCGACGAGTTGCGCGGCGATGGTGTTGTAGCGAACGATGGGTCCGGCCACCAGTTGCGGAAACATGGAGATGTAGCAGGCGTACTGGACAAACGACTTCGATGCCTGTGCGTCGCGGCGGTACACGTCCACGAGGTAGCTCGTGATGTGAAACGTGTAGAATGAAATCCCGATGGGCAGGATCACGGACGTCCATGCGATCTGATGAATGCCCATGGCGCCCAAGAGTTCATTGGCATTGGCGATGAAGAAATTTGCATATTTGAAGTAGCCCAGCATTCCGAAATTGAGGGCCAGCGCGATGGTGAGCCAGCGTTTGCGAAGGCGGATATCCTGGCTTTGATCGATGAGTTGGCCCAGCCGGTAGCTTGCAAGGGTGGATGCGAGGAAGAGCCCGCAGAAGTCCAGCCGCCACCACGCATAGAAAATAAAGCTGGCGATCGTGAGGACAACGAGGCGCGCGCCGGGTCGAACGGCGTAGTACAGGGCGAGGGTGATGGGCAGAAAAACAAAGAGAAACGTGTACGTGACAAAGCCCATGGGGAGGGATCGGAGCAGGGCGGAAAAGGACAGACAAGGCTTTTCGGATTCGGCTTTCAATACCCGTCAGAACGGCCATGATGCACGATTCATCTTGTTTTTAATCGATTACCGGTTTGCGCATCGACTCAATGATCTCATTCCAGAAACAAAAATCTGATGTGGATTGCCCGTGCGCGCTACGGCTCGCGAGGCTGCTGCTGATCGGCTACGCCGTCGTTCTTCCGTTCAGGGGGACAGCCTCGCTTCAATCCATTTCCTTGCTGACGGCATTTGCCGTGTTGCTGTGGAATCAACGCGCCTCATTTCGCAACGTGGCAAAGGATGCATGGTGGTTGTTGTGGCCGCTGTTGATGTTTTCCGCGTGGGTTTTTCTGGTGTGCGGTTTCTGGAGGGATATCGTGATTGTGCCGTGGAATCCTGGTTATGGAAAACTCACCCAACCCTGGTTCAGCCTGGACCAGTGGCGCCGGGACATTGGCCAGCCGATGCTGTCATTGCTCTGCGGATACTGGGCATTTCGCGGCGCGACGGCACGACGCTGGCTT
>JAHFSY010000114.1 GCA_023269615.1 Verrucomicrobiota bacterium | reverse complement strand
GGTGATTGTGAGCGACCTTCATGCGGCGATTCATCTGCGGCGCCAGAATCCCGGGCTCACGCTCGTGACGATGGATGGCGACGTGCTGGATCATCATGGGATTCTTTCTGCGGGATCGCCGAGGACTTCGCCGCTGCGACTGATTGGACGTCGAAATGAAATTTCCTCGCTCGACAAGGAGGTCGCCCAACTGGAGGCGCGTCTGCACGATTTGAGCGCGCGCAAGGGCGAGTGGGAAGGGAAGCGCTCACTCACGCGTCAATCACTTGGCGACCGTCAGTTGGAGTTGCGCGCCCAGGAAAATGACCTGGCCAAGAAAGACGCGCTGCTGGGCGCGATGCAGGGCGAGTTGCGTGATCTCGACCGGAAGGTTTCCTCGGCGGGCATGGAGATTCACGAGCTGGAGCGTGTGCAGAGGGAAAATGAAACCGAGTCGGGGCGTGTGCGGCACGAGCTTGCGGCGACGGATGCGGAGCAGGTGCGAGTGCATGAACAACTCGCCGCCGAGCGACGTCGCGCCGAGGAACTGGCCGCCGAGCGACACCAGCGAAGCGTTGCGGTCAACGACCTGCGCGTGGGGCATGCGACGACGCGGCAGCAGATTCACGGCCTTGAATCCCAGGCCCAGCCGCTCGATGGACAGATTGGCGAGAGCCGGAATTTCATCGGCGCGCGCGAGGCCGAGGCGGGGGCGAACCGCCAGCGGGTCGTCCAGTGGCAGGGCGAAAGCGCCGAGGCGTCCCAGCAGATCGAGGCGTTGAAGAATTCAGCGGCCGGCATTTCGGGGCAGATTGCGGAGGTTGAACAGGAAAAATCGCGGCTCGATCTGGAAATTCAGGCGGCTGGCGAATCGCTGCGCGCGTTGCGCCAGAGCATTGATGAAATCCAGAAACAATTGACGGAGCACGAGGTGCGCCTCACGGAAAAACGCGGGGACCTGTCCCACCTGTGCGACCGCCTGATGCGCGAATACACCGTGGATCTCGCCGCCGTGCAACTCCTGCCGTTGCAGCGCGACGCGGATGCGCCCAAGTCCGAGCCCATTGTGGGGGATGCGTCGTCGGATGAATCGGAGCCCACCACGGCACCGGCGCCGATCCAGATGACTGCCCTGAATTTTGCAAACTGGGACGAGGTGGCCGTTCGCGTGAACCAACTGCGGGAGAAGATTCAAGGCATGGGTTCCGTGAACCTGGATGCTGTGCAGGAGTTTGAGGAGCTCGAGCAGCGCTTCACGTTCCTCACGCGGGAGCACGACGACCTGGTGCAGTCGCGGGAAACGCTTCATGAAATCCTGCGCAAGATCAACATCACCACCAAAAAGATGTTTGCGGAGACGTTCGAGAAGATTCGCGCGAACTTCCAGCAGGTCTTCTCCGAGCTCTTCGGCGGCGGCAAGGCTGACCTGATGTTGGTGGATGAGAGTGATCCGCTCGAGTGCGGCATTGACATCGTGGCCAAACCGCCGGGCAAGCAGTTGCAGAGCATCATGCTGCTCTCGGGCGGGGAGCGGACGATGACTGCCGTGGCGTTGCTTTTCGCGATTTACATGGTGAAGCCGAGCCCGTTCTGTGTGCTGGACGAAATGGACGCGCCACTGGACGAGTCGAACATCAGCCGTTTTGTGAAGATGCTGGAACGTTTTCTTGTGCATTCCCAGTTCGTGATCATCACGCACAACAAACGCACGATTGCGATGGCCGATGCGCTTTATGGCGTGACGATGGAAGAGCGGGGGATATCGAAGCTCGTCTCGGTGAAGTTCCACAAAAAGGGCGACAAGTCCACGCACCGTCATGAGGCCGGCACCGGCTTCGATCGTGCGGAGCCCTCCGCCCCCGAGGAAAATCCCCGCTCACGCCTGCTGGTGGATGTGCCACCCGTCGAGGACGCGACGGAATCGTGAGGGTTTCTTAACCGAACGCAGCCTGGCACTTTTCCACTTTTCTTGTCAGGCGGGATTCGTTTGACAATCTTTTTAGAATTCCGAAGATGGGTGGCTTCCCTTCCACACATCCGTTATGACCCAACCCAAAACCATCCGCTTGGCGCTGCCGAAGGGCAGTTTGCAGGAATCCACGTTCGAAATGATGGGGCGCGCCGGGTATCACGTGCGGGCGAGCAGCCGTTCCTACGTGCCGAACGTGGACGATCCCGAGATCGAGGCGCGGCTCATCCGCGCGCAGGAGATCAGCCGCTATGTCGAGCACGGGGCCCTGGATGCCGGCCTGACGGGGCACGACTGGATCCTGGAGAATGATTCGGATGTCGTGGAGGTGGCGAACCTGGTTTACGCGAAGCAGGGGCTGCGTCCCGTGCGGTGGGTGCTTGCCGTGCCGAACGATTCCCCCATCCGCTCCGTGAAGGATCTTGAGGGAAAGCGCATCGCGACCGAGGCGGTGAATTTGACGAAGAAGTTTCTGAAAAAGAGCGGCGTTCACGCCGAGGTGGAATTTTCCTGGGGCGCCACGGAGGTCAAGGTTCCCGAACTGGTCGACGCAATCTGCGAGTTGACGGAAACCGGTTCCTCGCTGCGCGCGAACAACCTGCGGATCCTGGAAGTGGTGCTCGAATCCACCACGCGCCTCATCGCCAACAAGAAGGCGTGGCAGGACAAGTGGAAGCGGAAGAAGATCGAGACGATCGCGCTCCTGCTCAAGGGAGCCTTGATGGCCGAGGAAAAAGTCGGGCTCAAGATGAACGCGCCCGACGACAAGCTGGATGAAATTCTGCGCACGCTGCCCGCGCTTCGCAACCCGACGGTTTCACGTCTCAGCCAGGGGGGCTGGGTGGCGATCGAGACGGTGGTGGACGAGAAAGTGGTGCGCGAGATCATTCCCGCATTGAGGGCCGCGGGGGCGGAGGGGATCATCGAGTATCCACTGAACAAGGTGATTTACTGAGGCCGAAGATCGGGTAAAGGCGGAGCGTGTTCCTCCGTTTTTTTAGAGTCACGGGCATGTTGACGAAAGGGCTGGCAGGACGTAGTGTGTTGAGAACCAAAAGTTTACCCCTATGGGATCCCTCAAGAAACGACGTAAAGCCAAAATCAACAAACACAAGCGCCGCAAGCGTATGCGCGCGGACCGCCACAAGAAATAAAGCGAGGTCGCGGTGAGCATATTTCGAACCAGTTCCCCCGGCAATCTTGTATTGTTGGTTGTTCTGATGTTGTCCGGCTGTGTGACAACGGAAACGCCGTCGCCCAAGGCGTCGGCGGAGGGAAATGGCGACGTCGGTTCTGTCCAGGATAAAACGGCGATACGGATCGTGGATGAGACGATCACGGGACCGTCCCTTGGCTCGCTAACGGAGTCGGAGGAAAAGTTTGCCAAGGCGCTCGCGCATTTCATGTCGGCCGAGATTCATCGGGAGCGCGCTGAAAGCAACGAAGCCATGGAGGAATGGGAGGCGGTGGTGAAGCTCGATCCCAGCCGGTCCGACTTGCGTGAACAGATCACCCGCGAACTTTTCCGCCGCAACGATTTCAAGAAAGCCGCTGAAATGATCGAGGTCGCAGTCCAGCAGGACCCCAAATCGGCCTCGAATTGGACAGCGCTCGCCGTGGCCTATCGCGCGGACAAGCAATGGGAGAAGGCAATGGAGGCTGCGGAGAATGCCCTGCGGATTGACGCATCGAAATTCCTGCCGTTCGAGGTTTTGTTTGAGGTGGCGGTGGAGCAGAAGGATGTCCGCAAGGCAAAGAAGGTGCTTGAGCGTGCGGCGGATGGAAAGTCCGATGATTTTCATTTCTGGATCCGCCTTGCTGAGTTGCACCAGGCATTAAGGACGCGAGATCCGTCGCTTGGAATCGAGATGAAGGACGTGGTGGTATTCTACGACCGCGCGATTGAGTTGCAGCCGAATGATTCCAGCTTGCTGATGAAAGTGGCCGATTATTATGCCGTGAACCAGGAGATCGCGAAGTCCATATCGATTTACGAGGGCATCCTGGCGCAACAGCCGTACATGGAAAACATCCGCCTGAAGCTGGCGCTGGCGTACGTGTCGAAGGGTGATCGCCCCAAAGCGATCAGCCTCCTCGAGGAAATCATCAAGACGGAGCCCTACCGCTACCAGGTATTCAACATGATCGCCGAGCTATACGAGGACCTGAAGAATGCCGACAAGGCGTTGACCTATTATCGGAATTCGCTTCAGTGCAATGAAAAACAGCTTCCACCGCGCCTGGAGATCGTGCTGATTTACACGCGGCAGAAGAAGATGGACGAGGCGTTGAAGGAGCTGGCGGATGCCGCGGAGAAGTTTCCCAACGCGCCGCAGATCAGTTACTTCTATGGGTTGGTTTATTGCGAGACCAAGGAGTTTGCCCGGGCGGTGCAATCCATGGAGGAGGCATTGAAGGTGGGGCAGCTTTCCAACCCGGACATGATCAACGCTGTTTTTTATTATCACTACGGTGCCGCGTTGGAACGTAACGGCGATTTCGACAAGGCGGTGGTCCAGTTCAAAAAGGCGATGGAAATGAATCCCGATTACGCTGACGCCTACAATTATCTCGGCTTCATGTATGCCGATAAAAACATCAAGCTCGACGAAGCAGCGCAACTCCTCGAGAAGGCGCTGGCGTATGAACCCGAAAACAGCGCGTTTCTCGACAGCATGGGCTGGCTCTGCTACCGACAGGGGAAATTTGACAAGGCCGCCGACTACATCCAGCGCGCACTCAAGGGCATGGGTGGCGATTCGATCATCTATGACCATCTTGCCGATGTTTACCTGAAGATGGGACGGAAGGATGATGCGCTGATGAATTTACAGAAAGCCGTGGAGCTGGATCCCAGGAACAAGGAGGTCATGGAAAAACTCGATGGACTTCGCAAGTCTCTTTCCTCCTCCTCGCCCGCATCACCCCCCAGCGCCGCGTCAACTCCCGCCCCCGAAGGCGCGCATTGATCGGTGCCCGTCCGCGAAGATCCCTGCATGAAAATAAAATCGGAAATTTTGCGCAGACTGGTTGAGCCCGGCGTCATCGCCATCATTCGCGCCGATTCCTCCACCCATCTCATGCACGTGGCTGAGGCCCTCAGGAAGGGGGGCATCATCGCCATGGAAATCACCATGACCACCCCCAATGCCATCGAGCTCATCCAGGAGGTGACCCGCCGCCATGGTGATGACATCGTGATGGGAGTGGGGAGTATTCTCGACACCGAGACGTGCCGCGCGGCGATCCTCGCCGGCGCCGAATTTGTAGTGACGCCTGTCCTGCGTCCGGAAGTGATCCAGCTATGCCGCCGTTATGCGCGCCCGATCATTTGCGGGGCTTACACGCCCACCGAGATCCTGACCGCGTGGGAATGCGGTTCCGATTTCGTGAAGGTGTTTCCCGCCGACTCGCTTGGGCCGAACTACATCAAGTCCGTGAAGGCGCCGCTGCCGCAGGTCGAAATCATCCCGACGGGCGGCGTTGACGTGGCCACGGTGGCCGATTTCATCAAGGCCGGTTGTGCTGCAGTCGCCGTGAGCTCCAACCTCGTGAGCAAAAAGATTGTGGAAACACAAAACTGGGAGGAACTCACCGCCACTGCCAGGCGCTTCGTCGAAGCCGTCGCCAAAGCGCGGGCAAAGTAAGTTGTCTACCCGTGGTCTCTTCGGAGTTCACGGAATGTCTCTCGCAAAGGTAGGATGAGAAGGCTGGTCCCCCTTCAGAAGCGAGCTGTGATATAAAATCACGCTCAATGATAGATAAACGGCAGTCGAGAGACTGCACATTGAAAGGAGACCAGC
>JAHFSY010000011.1 GCA_023269615.1 Verrucomicrobiota bacterium | reverse complement strand
TTCCGCCACGATCGTCGTCTTGAAGGATTAGGCTCTCCACCGCTCCTGGGGTGTCTTGGGCAGGTCATCCTCGCCCAGCGAGAATTCGCTTCTCAACTCTCCAACCAGCTTTCGCATCGCCTCGGGTATCTGCAGGGTGGCTTGTTCCCGTGCTGTTGTCGATGACTTGCCTTCCACCGTCATGGGCCTTCCGAATCGAATGTCGATGGTGGTGCGCCAAAGCCACGCCCGCCAGGCATAGAGTTTGTCCGCACCCAGGATGACACATGGAACCACGGGCACTTTGCCCAGCCGGGCCAGGGCCGCCACCGCTTCATCCAGGGGGGCGCCGCCCAGCACCGAGGAGGCGCCCGCGCGGATTCCCCCCTCGGGAAAAAGCCCCACAATGTCGCCCCGCTGAAACCGCTTCAGAATGGCCCGGGGCGCCTTCATGTCGGTCTGCTTCCGATCCACGGGAATGGATTCGATCGCATTGAAATAAGCAGCCCCGATCGGGTGGGCATACATGTCCAAGGCCACCACCCAGGCGACTTTCCTTCTCAACGCGGAGGCGAGAAGGGGTGGGTCGAAATGGCTGATGTGATTCGCCACCACGAGAAAGGGCCCCTTGGACGGCAAATGTCCCCGACCGGTGATCCTCACCCGCATGAAACATCGAAAGAAAGTACCGGACAGGAGGGTCGCAGTGTAATAGGCAACGACGTGGCCCGCCGACTTCAGGATCTGAATCACCCTCTCCGACATGCAATGCCTCAACCCTTCCCCTGCAATACGCGTTTCACGCTGTCGAGGAATGACTTTCGCATGGGGAGGACATCCTCGCCGCAGGACTTGGCAAAATCCTCCAGGCTTTTTCTCTGGTCGCCGTTCAACTTTGTCGGCACCTCCACCACCACGCGCACGTGCTGGTCGCCGTGGCCGTGGCCCTCGAGCGATTTCACTCCCTTGCCTTTCAATCGAAAAACCGTTCCGCTTTGTGTGCCGGGCGGGACCTTGATCTGGGCATTGCCGGTCAGGGTGGGGGCGTCCAATTCGCCGCCGAGGGCGGCCATCGAGAATGAAATCGGCACGTCGCAGTAGATGTCCTCCCCATCGCGATGAAAGATCTCGTGCTCCTTCACGTTCAACACCACGTACAAGTCGCCGGGTGTTCCGCCGCGCGGCCCATGCTCGCCGTTGCCGGATGAGCGCAGGCGCATTCCATTCTCCACCCCGCCAGGCACCCGGATCTTGATGCGCGCCGCCTTCTCCGCCAGGCCGCTTCCGCTGCAGGCCTTGCATGGCTTCTCGATGACGTGACCCACTCCGCGACATCGGGGACAGGTCTGGCTCACCATGAAAAATCCGCGCTGCGTGGTGACCTGGCCCCGTCCGCCGCATTGAGGGCAATGGGATTTGCTCGATCCCGCGCTCGCGCCGCTGCCTGCACACGTCTCACAACTTTCATGACGACGGATGGAAATTTCCTTTTCACATCCGAACGCGGCCTCCTCGAATGTGATCTGCATGTCGTATCGCAAGTCGTTCCCCTCCTGCGCGCCGTCGCGTCCACCTCCGCCTCCGCCTCCAAAAAACTCGTTGAAGATGCCGCCCACTCCTCCACCTGCGCCGCCAAACACCTGCTGAAAGACATCGAAGGGATCATGAAAACCGCCTCCACCGCGATTGCCGGGTCCGAATGCCGCGTGTCCGAAGCGGTCGTACGCGGCGCGCTTGTCGGCGTCCGACAGCACATCGTAAGCCTCGGAGACCTGCTTGAATTGTTCCTCCGCCGTCTTGTCGCCCTGGTTGCGGTCGGGGTGATGCTTGAGTGCCATCTTGCGATAAGCCTTTTTCAGCTCGTCATCCGAGGCGCCCTTGGAAACACCCAGCGTTTCGTAGTAATCGGCTTTGGCCATTTTCAGATCATCCTCATCATCAAATTTTGAGGTAGGGCGAACGCGCCCTACCTTCCTGAAGCTGTTTGAATGAAACTCGGTTGGAAAACATGGCTGAAAATCAGGATTGCGCGTCGGGTTTCCCCTTCGACACAATGACGGTGGCAGCGCGCAGCAATTTGTCGTTGAGGCGGTATCCCTTGCGCAACTGCTGGATGACCTCACCCTCCGGCGCGTCCGATTCCTGGTGGGCCACGGCTTCGTGGAGGGCGGGATCGAAAGGCTGGCCCAAGGACTGGATTTCGCTGACGCCGTGCGACTTCAGGAATTGCTGGAACTGGGCGAGGATCATTTCCATTCCCTGGCGCAGCGGGTCATCGGCGGACTGTTGCTGGGCGGACTGCAGCCCCATTTCAAAGTGGCCGAGTGGCGTGAGCAGTTCGAGCAGGAGATTCTCGTTGGCGGCCTTGACCAGCTCCTGTCGTTCGCGAACCATGCGCTTGCGGTAATTGTCCATGTCGGCCTGCGCGCGGAGCAGGCGGTCCCAGTTCTCCTGCGCCTTCGCGGCCTGGGCGCGCAGCTCGTCCAGTTCCTTCTGCAAGATTTCAACGACAAGTTCCGGGTGCGCGGGCGCAGCCGCAGCGATCTCGGCCGCGCTCTTGAGCGACGTCCCCTCGTGCGCCTTCGCCTCGTGATGTTCCCCGTGTCCGTTTTTTCTGGTCATATGTTTTTTCAAGCGGATCAAACCCGCACCACCAGCAGCGTGATGTCATCGCCCTGCGGCTGGTGGCCGATGAATCGGCGCAGGCGTTGTTCAATGTTGCGGGCCATCTCCTCGGAACTCTGTTCGGCACAGGCGTGAATCGCCTCCGTCAACTGGGCCCGCCCAAATTCCTGGTTCGTCTCGTCAAGTGCCTCGGTGATGCCGTCCGTATAAAACACCAGCGCATCCCCCTTGTGAAGTTCCACCCGTTTCTCGTCGAGGACGGTATCAAAGACTGTTCCGTTGTCAATTCCCAGGGCCATTCCGCGCGGGGAGAAGACTTCCTCCTTGGCGCCGTCATGACGGTGGACGAGCAACGGTTCGTGTCCCGCGCGGCAAAAGGCGAACGCACGTGTTTTCACATTGAGCACGCCATAGCTCATGGAGATGAACATGTCCTCGCGCATGTCGGGATGAACCACGCGGTTCACTTCCTTCAGCACCTGGGCCGGCGAAAGATTGCCCACCGCCTTGGCGCGCAGCGCGCTGCGGCACATCGCCATGATGAGCGCCCCCGACACGCCCTTGCCCGACACGTCGGCGATCGCAAAACCAAAATGGTCCTTGTCCACCTGGATCACGTCGTAATAATCCCCGCCCACCTTGAGCGCGGGGATGTTGATGGCGCTGACCTGCGTGTCCTGGATGACGGGAAAGGAGGAGGGGAGGAGGAGTTGCTGGATTTCGCGGGCGATTTCGAGGTCGCGGTCCACGCGCTCCTTTTCCGCCAGCATCTGGTGCAGGTTGGCGTTGAAGATGGCGAACGCGGCCTGGTTGGCGAGCGACGTGACGAGAGAGAGATCGCTGTCGTTGAAGGGTTTTTCGCTTTTCGTGTTGGCCATGGCCATCACGCCTAGGATCTGGTCGCGAAAAATAAGCGGCACGGCGAGGAAGGTCTGGATGCGAAGGATTTCATTCTCGTAGCTCGGGAGCCGCGAGTCCTCGTCCGGCTTGCGGATCAGCACCGGCTTGCCCGTCTGCGCCACGCCGCCGAGGATGCCTTCGCCCATGGAAATTTTCTGCGACTTGATCGCCTGCTCCAGAAAAACCGCGCGGCTTGTGAGCTTGGATTCCATGAAGCCGGGAGGCGGGTGCGGAGGCGGGAACGCGCCCTCGATCACAACGGCCTCAAGATTGTGCGCCGAGGCATCGAGCAGGAAGATGGCGCCTGATTTTGCCTCGGCGGTGCGCACGGAGCATTGGATGATGAGCTTGAGGATGTCCTCCACCTTCAGCTTTTCCGTGAAGGCCTCGCCGACATCATGGAGGAAGGAGAAAACGCGCTGGCGTTCCTGGATGAGGTGATAGCGGCTGGCCTGGAGCACGTCCGCCCGCTGGATTTGTTTCCAGAGGGCGTAGCCGAGCCCGCCCGCGACCACGACCAGGAGCAATGGAAGGATGAGGTTCACGATCCCCCTGTCTTGCGGACTTCCTCGCGCAGGAGCGCGATCACGTCGCGAAACTTGGCCTCATTGGCCTTTGAAACCTCGACGAGTTTCTCATGGGCCTCAAGCATTTCGCGTGTCTTGCCATCCTTGCTGTCACCGCCACCCTGCACCTCGCTGAAGTTTGCGGCCACGTTGGCCTGCTGGATCATTTCAAAAAGATGGTCAATCCCCAGCGATTCGAACATGCCGCGAACGCGGTCATTGATGTTCACGAGCTTGATCGCGGGCAGCGACTGCTGCTTCATCTTGATCCCGATCCCGGCCATCATTCCCAGGAACGTGCTGTCCATGTAGCTGCACTGCGAAAGGTCCACGTGGAAATGTTTCCGGTTTTCCGTGAGACATTGGAGCACGTACCGTTTGAAAAGGTGGCTCGTCAGGTGCGTCCCCTTGCCGTCCACGCGAAGCAGGATCACCTCCTTCTCCTCCGCCACCAGTATGCCTGAATTGGCCTTATCCATGAAATTTGATCAAAACAGGTTTCGCGGGAAAACATCCCTTGGACGTATCATTCTCTTTTCTATTCTCAGAAGCCCCCATTTTTGGCACTTTTCGGCCATGTTCAAGCACCAAATCCGCATAGCCTACAGGGACGTCACCGTGGGCAACCACGTTTATTATGCCCGCTACCTCGACCTCCTGGAAATCGTCCGCAACGAATTCTTCCGAACCCTCGGCCATCCGCTCCTCCAGCTGCAGGAACAAGGCATCATCTTCCCCGTGGTCGAATGCTCCCTCCGCTGTCACGCCGCCGCGCGCTACGACGACCTGTTGGACATCGAAACGAGCGTCACGAATCTCGGACGCGTCCAGTTCACCCTCGGCTACGAGGTAAAACGCGGCGACGTACTACTCGTGACCGCAAGCACACGTCACGCTGCCACCACCATGGAAGAGCGCCCCACAAAAATGCCAACCGGCCTCTTCGAAGCTCTCAAAAAAGAAACGGAGGGACACGCTCCGTCGTGTCCGTCGGTGTAGGATTCGGAAGGCCTCGCGCAAAGACGCAAAGCCCTCTTCCCAAACAGTTGCGAACTGCGTTCGCAGCTGTGGCGGTGTGACCAACCGAAGTTCGTGCTTTTCCCCCGCTCCGCTGCCTTCAAAGTTGGACGTTCAATGGTCGACGTTGGAAGTTCCCGCCCCCTTTTCATCCCTCATCCCTCCGCCTTCTCGCCTCGCCAAAGCCTCCGGCGTAGCGCGGGCATCCTTTTCTTCTCACCGGCTGATCCCACGCTCGCTCTTGTCCACGAAATTGCAGAGATGCGCGATCTCGGGACAATCGGGAATCTCCTTCCGGATTTTCGCCACCGCGTCGCCAATGTTCAATCCACTCTCGCGATACAGAAGTTTGAACGCGGCGCGCAAATGCTTCTGGCCCGCTTCCGACACGCCGTTGCGCTCCAGCCCCACCTTGTTGATCGTGCGCACCTCGGCCGGGTTTCCGTCCGCCATCATGAACGGCGGCACGTCCTGCACCACCTTCGAGCACCCGCCTGTGATCGCCATCTTCCCGATCCGGCAAAATTGATGCACCGCCGTCAGTCCGCCGATCACCGCGTGGTCCTCCACGGTCACGTGCCCTGCAAGCGTCCCACAGTTGGACATCACGATGTGATTGCCCAGCACGCAATCATGCGCGATGTGAGAGTAGGCAAGCACCGTGTTGTGACTCCCCACCACCGTCTTGTCCCCCTTGCCCGTCGCGCGGTTCACCGTTACAAATTCACGGAACACATTCTGGTCGCCAATGATCAAGTGCGTCGGCTCGCTCCTGTATTTGAGGTCCTGTGTCTTCTGTCCGACCGAGCAGAATGGAAAAAATTGGTTCCCTTTTCCGATCCGCGTCGGCCCCTCCAGCACCACGTGCGAATGCAGGCGACACCCTGCGCCCAAAACCACGCCAGCACCCAGCACGCAATAAGGCCCGATGTCGCAATCTTGCGGGACCTCTGCATCGCGATGAATGATGGCGGTCTTGTGGATCATGTGAATTTGTAGCCGCGTTCGCAAGAACGCGGTCCGGAAACCAACCCCGGCCAAGGTCGGGGTCGGCTATGTTGGAAGTTAAAGTTTAAAAATCACGCCTCCGCACTCCGATCCATGATGGAAAACATGAGCTCGGCTTCGCTGACAATTTCATTTTCCACAAGGATCCGCCCCTGTGCCTTGCCGATCTTGTTGGCGCGCGCCTTGGTCAGTTCCACCTCGATGAAAAGCGTGTCGCCCGGCACCACCGGCTTCCGGAACTTCACCTTGTCGGCGCTCATGAAGTACGCGATCTTGCCCGTGTTCTCGCCCTTCTTGAGCATCAGGATCCCCGCCACCTGTGCCATCGCCTCGACTTGCAGCACGCCGGGCATCACGGGATGACCCGGGAAATGCCCCTGGAAAAACGGCTCGTTGATCGTCACGTTTTTCAACCCCACAATGGTATTGTCCTGGATCTTGAGAATGCGGTCCACCATGAGGAATGGATAACGGTGCGGCAGCGTGTTGAGCAATTCCACGATGTCCATCTGCTCGTACGTTGCGCCCTCGGCGAGATACTTTTTCGCGCCGCGCCGCTTCCTCACGATGGCAAAAAGCTTTTTCGTCAGCGCCACATTGGCGGCGTGGCCCGGGCGCACGGCAATGATGTGACCCTGGACCGGCTGGCCGAGCAAGGTCACATCGCCGAGGATGTCGAGAATCTTGTGGCGCACAAATTCATCGCGGAAACGCAGCGCCTCCTTGCTGAGAATTTCGTCATCCTTGATCACCACGGCGCATTCGAGGCTGCCCCCCTTGATGAGCCCGGCGTCCATGAGCGGCTTGACCTCCTCGTAGAAACAAAATGTGCGGGCCGGGGCAAGTTCCCGTTCAAACACGCCCTCATCCAGGTCGAGGGAGAGATGCTGGCTTTCGAGGCGCTGGTTGGGGAACTGGATGGTGCAGGAGATGCGAAGCTTGTCCGAGGGTAGGATCACGATGGAGGTGCCGTCGTGCTGATAAAAGACCGGGGCCTCAGGCGCGAAGAAATTGCGCTTGGCCTTGAGATTCTCAGTGCCAGCCGAGGCAAGCGCCGCGGAAAATTCTCGGGCGCTTCCATCAAGAATGGGAGGCTCAGGGCCTTCGAGTTCGACGAGGCAGTTGTCAATCCCCGCGCCTGCAAGCGCCGCGAGCACGTGTTCCACCGTGTGCACCATCACCGAGTCCTGTTCGAGCGTGGTCCCGCGCTGAGTCTCCTTCACGTTCTCAACGAGGGCATTCACCGTGGGACGCCCCGGCAGATCGGTGCGGGAAAAACGAATTCCAAAATTGGCGGGTGAGGGCTGAAAGGTCAGCGTGGCCGTCGCGCCCGTATGGAGCCCCAGCCCCGAAACCGTCGCCGCCTTCTTCAAGGTTTTCTGATACTCAAACATGCCCCAAGCTTATGCCCCAACCGGAGGAATGCTGAAAGCGGAAATTTTCCTTTCTGCTCAAACGGAGGGACACGCTCCGTCGTGTCCGTTCTGGGCTTGGGGATTAAAACACTGGGCGGTGGACTTCGTGGGGCTGTTTGATGATACAAAAGACACTCGCGGGATCGCTAATCATCAAGACGGGAACCTCATCCTGTGTTTCGCGCTTCCCAAATCGGATCACTGGAGAAATCAATAAAATCGGTTCTCTGATGTGTCAGATTCGTTTTTTTAAAAATTGGATTTACGCCTTGTCCTGATGCTATGATGGACGCGGTGAAATTACAAAGTGCCATCCTTTTGGGCGCGGTTTGTATCACGGCGGGGGTTGCCGTGGCGGAGCAGAATGAGAACGTCATTCCACGCACGGAAATGCCCGATAAGGTTTATCGAATCCTGCGTGAGGCAGTTGATAAATTCCAACCTGCAGATGGGAGTCGCCAAGACTGGCGGGAAAGGAATCTCAAAGCACTCGAAAATTTGCGGTCGATTCCGTGGCCAAATTTCAGCAAGTTGGAGCGTGTCCGTCTCTACGATGCAAAAAGCCCAACCCAGTTTTTGAATGCATGGCGGTTGGCAGGTGAAGGCAGAGAGCTTGTCTTGCTGTCGCCGGATTTTACGGAGCGGAAGATTTCACGCGGTATCTTTTCAAAGGTAGAGGCCTCCGACTATGCCGATGAATTGCCGAAATTGATAAAATTCCTCAAGGAACGCGATCCCGGCAGCAAACGTCCATGGGACTTCACGTTTGTTCAGGATTTTGGGGCAGGTGGACTTCCGTTTTACGGTGGGGTTTTTCTGCTGCATCATGCATACGCTGCGGCTTTCTTGGGGAAGAACGAAGAGGCTAAAGCGATCATCAATGAAGCCTTGAATCAGCGTGGCCTTTCCTTCGAGCACGTTTACAACGAAGGCGCGTGGCAATCCTTCTTCAAAGGCACCCAGATGCTTGAAAATGGAGATTTGCGTAAGGATGTTTTGGAACAATGGGAAAGCACTCTGACATTTTATGGAAAAAGTGAATACCGGGAACAGTTGCTGGATTACGTTCAAATGCTCAAGGAGCAAGTCGAAGAAGATAAGAAACTAGGGACGGGTGTGGTCAATGAATTAGGGGCACTGTCTGAAAAGGAACGCATTGCCTATTGCATCGCACGGTTTCCGGATGTTCATGGTTTTCAGATGAGTCAGCCAGGTCACTGCATGACCATAAGCTTTTTTCCCGATAGCACATCAAAGGATACTTTGATCAGTGACACGGTTGTAAAAATTGGGCGGTCTGCTGTGCCTGCACTCATTGAACATCTTGGGGACAAGAGGCTTACCCGATCCATCGGATTTAGGCGCAACTTCGACCCCAATCGAACCGTTCTTCGGGTGCAGGATGTCGCCGTGCAATGCATCGAGAAGATTGTAGACATCCGGTTTTATCATCCATCCACATCGAGTTCCTACCTCTCAAATGAAAAGCCAGAAGTTCGAGAAAAAGTCATTGCGGACCTCAAGGCTTGGTGGAAAGAAAACAGCGACAAATCACCTCTTCAGGGTTATCAGGCCCGGTTGGAGCAGGGCAGGCTTTATGAGCGGGTGGATGTTTTGGTGAAAATTGAAGGAATTGACAAAAAGGCCGTGGATTCCATCGCTATCCTGAAGAAGTGGGCGGTGGGTGCAGATGATGAAGACCAGGCCAAAATCGCCCTAGAACTTGGCAAGCGTGGTGATCTTTCATTCCTACCTGCAATGCGGGAAATGGCGAAAGCAACAGAAAAGGAAATTCCATACGAGTGTGTGTCGTTCCTGCTCAAATATGGCAGTACGGACGATTACCGGTTCTTGCGTGAAGCAA
Organism: Verrucomicrobiota bacterium; assembly: GCA_023269615.1. Lineage (GTDB taxonomy): Bacteria > Verrucomicrobiota > Verrucomicrobiia > JABWAM01 > JABWAM01 > JAHFSY01. The sequence goes on along the minus strand of JAHFSY010000011.1, from coordinate 84,502 downwards.
CCCTCAAGGACATTGAAGCAGGTGGAAGCCTTGGTACGTCGCGGATATTCGGTTCGGTAGTGGCTGAAATCGAAAACAGCAAGAATCCGCTGGCAGCGCCCATTTTGGTCGATTTGCTTGACCGGCGCGAAATCACAGGTTCACGTTGGATTAGCGATGGAAGGGGTGGCGTTGGATTCAGTTGCGCCGATAGCTGCATGGGGGCGTTGATTCGGCTCATAGAGCATGATGAAGGTTATGGCCCCGGTGATCCACAGGAGAAACGTTTTGTTACGATTGACCGATGGATTTTATGGTGGAAGCGCGAAGGTAAGGAAGCGTATTTCAAAAAATATCCTGAAGTCCGCAAGGTTTCACCGTAGCAACGTTAGGGGGAAACATCGGCAGGGTCGGTTCCTTCTGCCTCTGACACCCACGAATAATTTTCCTCACATTTCCGGCGTCGTTGGAAAGCATGTGATTTGCAGAGAAGTTTCTTGATCCCCTCATTCCTTTCGCCTGAATGGCTCTCTCCAAAAACCTTTTTTCCATGGTCGTGTCGAGCACCCCCACATCGCGCAAGACTCCCATTCACCTGCATCCAAACGAATCGTCCGCATCTCCGGTCATCGTCTTCGTGACCGTGTGCACTCACCAGAAGAAACGGATTCTCGCCCAACACGACATCCATGGCCTGCTCAAAATGACATGGGAAAGAGCGAGCCATTGGATTGTCGGGCGATACGTCATCATGCCGGACCACATCCACCTGTTCTGCTCTCCCGCCGCAAAAAAATCATCAGATCTGGCGGCATGGATTTCATTCTGGAAATCTCAAGCGGCCCGGCAGTGGCCAAGGCCTGATGAACACCCGATCTGGCAGCGATCGTGTTGGGACACCCAGTTGCGCCGTGGGGAGAGTTATCAGCGGAAATGGGAATATGTGGTTCAGAACCCGGTGCGGGCCGGGCTGTGCAGCAGAGCGGAGGAATGGGCGTTTCAGGGGGAGCTCTGCTCTCTTGCGTGGTAGGAACGTACCGGATGTTTTGGTGCGTTGATGGACACGACGGCCCGCGCTACGCCGTAGGCTTCGGCGAGGCGAGAGCGTGTCCCTCCGTTATCTCTTCCCCTCGATCAACTTCGCAAACTCCGCAAACAAATCATTCGCATCATGCGGGCCGGGGGAGGCTTCGGGATGATACTGCACACAGAAGACGGGGAGCTCGCGATGACGGAAACCTTCGCATGTCTGGTCGTTGAGATTGATTTTTGTCTGCTCCACATCCTTCGGCAGCGATTTTGCATCCACGGCGAAACCGTGGTTCTGCGATGTGATGGAGATTTTTCCTGTTGAAAGATCCTTCACCGGCTGGTTGCCGCCGCGATGGCCGAATTTCAACTTGAACGTCTTCCCACCGAGCGCGAGCCCAAGAATCTGATGGCCGAGGCAGATGCCAAAGATCGGTTTTTTGCCGATGAGTCCTTTCACCGACTTCGCCGCGTAATCGAGTGCGGAGGGATCGCCGGGGCCATTGGAGAGGAAAATTCCTTCGGGATTCATTTTCAGGACGGTTTCCGACGGCGTGGTCGCGGGCACAACCTTCACCTTGAAGCCATTCTGGCGCAGGCGGCGGAGGATGTTGTGCTTGATGCCGAAATCGTAGGCAACAATTCGATGACGGACAGGCGGCAGGCTCCAGCGATAGGTTTCTGCGCCCTTGCCGTTATCCACGCCGTCAGAGTGAGGAGCGCCGCCCACGGAGTTGCTGGTGCCGGGAATTCTCCAGCGTCGGCTGTCGCTGTCTTCCGGATCCCAATCATATTCCGAGCGGCAGGTGACTTCCTTCACGTAGTCCACGCCAATAAGCCCGTGCCATTTGTTGGCCCGCTCGACAGCCTCCTTGTCGGAAATGGATTCGGTGGTGAGAATGCCCTTCATCGCGCCGCGGCTGCGCAGGTGCTTGGTCAGGGCGCGGGTGTCAATCCCCTGGATGCCGGGGATGTTGTTCTCGCGCAAATACTGGTCGAGTGATTTTTCGGAGCGCCAGCTCGAAACGACGCGGGAGAGTTCGCGGATCACGAAGCCCGACACATGCGGTCGGGTGCTCTCCACATCGAGCGCGTTGATCCCGTAATTGCCGATGAGCGGATAGGTCATCGTCACGATCTGCCCCTTGTACGAGGGATCGGTGAGGATTTCCTGATAGCCTGTCATCGAGGTGTTGAAACAGACCTCGCCAAGCACGGAGCCCTGGGCTCCGAAGCCCGCTCCGTGAAACACGGTTCCGTCTTCCAATGCGAGGATGGCTGTCACGCCCCTACGAATAAACGATGATGCGCGACGCGTCACGAAATTTATGCGATGGGGCGCAAGTCTGCAGGGCTTACGCATTTGAAATTTTCAACAATGATCCCATGGAAAAAGAGGGGGAAAGCCACAGATGAAACACGGATTGTCACGGATACTCTATTTTGGCACAGCCAAAATAGAGGGATAAGCCCTCCATGATTGCTGGTTCTGCCAGTGCTTGGTGTGCCAAGCACTGGCTTATCCGTGTTTCATCCGTGTTCATCCGTGGCTTTCTGTTCTTAGCTGCGTAAGCCCAGCGCAAGTCTGCGGGATGGATTTACAAGCTGCCGATTCCGGCATAGTCTCTGCGGCTTCATGGTTTCAAATCCTCCCCGTCTCAAACTGTTCAACTACTTTGTCGTTGAGGGGATTTGCGCGTTTGCGGGCATCCTCTTCCTCTACTGCGCTTTTTTCTGGACCGGGAAAAAATTCGGCTATTCCGCGACTGAAAACCTGCTGCTCACCGCCACGCATGGGTTCACCTATATTTTTTCCTCAAAATACGGGGGGAAAATTGCCGACCGGTTTGGATACGACCGGACGCTTTTCTTTTGCAGCCTCGGAATTGCCGCCACCCTGCTTGTCGGATGGATCCCCGACTGGCGATGGACTCCGTTCGTTGTGGTTGTGCTGTTCACGATTTTCATCGGCCCCATCTGGCCTTCCCTTGAAGCCGCGGTGCTGCACTGCCCCGGAAAGACCTCGATGCCGAACCGTCTCGGTTTTTACAACATTACTTGGGGAACGGGCGATGCGCTGGGTTTTGCGTTTAGCGCATTTTTCTTCAACTGGAATCCAGACTCCATCCTCTGGGCCGCGGGAATCTTCTACCTCGTCCAGTCGGCTTGGTTGAAACTGGGGCCGAGTCATCACGGGCAGGGGGAGGGGATCGCGATGGACATACCCCACAGTGGAACAGCGGTTCCGCGCGAGGTGAAACGGCGCTTCATGCATACGGCCTGGCTTGCCAACGCGCTCGGGTTTTTGCTGGTGGCCGGAACCACCGCGTTGAATCCGCAGCTTGGGGAAAAACTCGGGCTCTCCGCCACGGCCACCATCTGGCTCTCAAGCACCCAGCTATTTGCCCGGGCCGCCTCGTTCGCCATCTGCTGGAAATGGGAGGCATGGCATTATCATCGGGGCTGGTCGCTCTGGGCGCTTTGGATCGCGCCCGTTTCCATCGCGATGGCTTTTTTCATCAACAACACTGTTGTCGTGTTCGCGGCCCTGGCCCTGTTCGGACTCGCCCATGGGCTTTCCTACTCGGGGTCGCTGTATTACTCCCTGGATTACGGAGACAACAAGGGCGAGCACGGTGGACTTCACGAAGCCATTCTTGGCATCGGGATTTTTTCAGGACCGCTCCTGGCGGCGCTCGTCGCCTGGCTTGGCGGCGGCCTGTTCGGAGCGCAGTGGACCATCGTGGGTCTTCCGCTCCTCTTCAATTTCCTCGCCCTGAGCTGGTTCGCACAGATGAAACGGGCGCGCTGACTTTCCGCCCCATCGTCAAATCGTAGCAGTTTGGTGCTGTAGGAGCCGCTGTCAGCGGCGATTCCCGAGCCCCCATTCCCGGTCGCCGCTGACAGCGGCTCCTACAAGAGAAAGAGCAGGACAGGAAATCGAACCAAACTGTTGCGTCAAATCCAGCGGCCGTGCTCGACAAGCCTTGGGCCATCTGGTATGCCTCCACGCCCTTTATGCCCATCCCCATTCGCAACATCGCCATCATCGCCCATGTAGATCATGGCAAGACCACCTTGGTGGACCAGCTTCTCCGTCAAGGCGGCGTGTTCCGCTCCAATCAGACTCTCGTGGATTGCGTGATGGACTCGATGGATCTCGAGCGCGAGAAGGGCATCACCATCAAATCCAAAAACGCCTCCGTGACCTGGATGGCGCCCGGCGCCACCGAGCCCGTCCTCATCAACATCATTGACACTCCGGGCCATGCGGATTTCGGCGGTGAAGTGGAACGCATCATGCGCATGGTGGATTGCGTGCTCCTGGTTGTGGACGCCTATGAGGGCCCTCAGGCGCAGACAAAATTCGTGCTGAAAAAAGCGCTTGCGCAGGGGCTCTGTCCCATCGTCGTCGTGAACAAGGTGGACCGGGAACATTGCGAGCCCCGTCTCGCGCATGACAAGGTGTTCGATCTTTTCGTGGAACTTCATGCAACCGACAAGCAGCTTGATTTCCCCACCCTGTTCGGAAGTGGCCGCGATGGCTTCATCCTTCACCATTTTGAGGATTGCATGGATCCCGAGAAGCGCAAGCTCGGCCTCAAGCCGCTCTTCGAAACCATCCTCAGTCACGTTCCTCCCCCGCAGGCCGATGAACATGGGCCCTTCCAGTTTCTTGTCTGTAATCTCGGCTACGATGATCACCTTGGTCGGATCGCCTACGGCAAGATCATGAGCGGTCATGCGAATGTCGGCGACCAGGTGTTTGCCGTGCACAAGGATGGCACGCGCGTGTCGGGGAAGATTTCCATGTTTTACACGTTTGCGGGCCTGACCCAGCAACGCATCGAGGAGGCGCACGCGGGAAATTTGGTGGGGCTCACCGGCTTTGAGGAAATTGCGATCGGCGAAAGCTTTGTGGCAACTGAAACAACCCCCGCACTTCCATTCGTGGATATTGATCCACCGACGATCACCATGACCATCGGGGTCAATGATGGACCCCTCTCCGGCCGGGAAGGCAAACTCGTCACCGCCCGAAACATCCGCGATCGGCTCGTTCGGGAGACGCGAACCAACGTGAGTCTCGCAGTCAGCGACACCGACTCGGGCAATGTGTTCTCGGTCAGCGCGCGCGGCGAACTGCAGATCGCCATCCTGGTCGAACAGATGCGACGCGAGGGATTTGAGCTGATCGTTTCACGTCCTGAAGTCATTTTTCACAAGGAGAACGGCCAGACGATGGAACCGTTCGAGGAGCTGAGCGTGGATGTTTCAAACGATGTGCTCGGCTCTGTTCTCCAATCCATCGCGGGACGCAAGGGTCAGGTGAGCAACATGTCCCATCATGGGAACAATGTCACGATCCAGGCCGAAATCCCGACCCGCGGACTCATCGGGTTTGAAACCGAACTCGTGAATTTGACCAGCGGCGCAGGAATCATGAGCCATCTTTTCAAGGAATACCGTCCGTTTGCCGGAGAAATCTCGATGCGCCTCACCGGCACCCTGGTGTCCATGGAAGCCGGTGTATCCACGTCTCATGCGCTTGACGGACTTCAAGAGCGCGGACGTCTTTTTGTGGATGCTGGAGATCCCATCTATGTGGGCATGGTCGTCGGGGAATGCCCGCGAGCGGAGGATCTGAATGTGAATCCCTGCAAGATCAAGCACCTCACCAACATGCGAAGCAAGGGTGACGGCAAGGCCATCATGCTGGAGCCTCCACTAAAGATGTCCCTGGAACGCGCCATCGAGTACATCGCGCCTGACGAATACGTGGAGGTTACGCCGAAATCCCTCCGCCTGCGCAAACGCATTCTCGATCCGGGTGTTCGCAAACGCTCCGGCACGTAATCCATTGATCCGCGCGTCGGAGGCATGATAGCATGCGCCGACTCCACCCACCTACAGCGCATGCGACACATCTGGATATGCATCATTGACGGCTGCCTCGTCCGCTCGGGCATGGTCCAGCCTGGTGACACCATGCCCATGCTCATGGAACGACTGACCCGCATCTTTCCCCACATGGGCACGGATTCCATCAAGGTCGTGTGCGAGGATGGGCGTGTGTTCGACACGGAGCTTCCGTTTTCCAGTCCATCGCTTGGTGATGCAGCCAGGCCGGAAGGCGACGATGCGCTTGCGGCCGTCGGGGTGGTCGAGGGCCATGTTGGCGTGAAGGTCCACCATGGCAAACCGGCGGAGGATATCCTCAACGCCGAGGCCAACACTTTTTCGGGAAGGCTTACCGACAACATGGATTTCGGACTCTACGATTTTTCTGGCGAGCAGATCGCCTCCATCGAGGACATCATCACGCTGATCGGCCCGGAAAACGCCCCCGATGTCGCAGCCTTTTCCCAGCCGCAATCACAGGCAGATGGACCAACAACCCAGCGTCGGCGTGCGCGCCGCCAGCCGCGATTCCGTCGGGGCGGGCGAGGGCGACAGCCAAAAAATGGCAATGGGCCGCCCCAGGCAGGACAGCCTGCTGCCGGATCCGAAACCTCTCCGGGAGCCAATCAACCCGCCCCCGAAAGCACCCCTCCTCCTCCGAGTCTGCCACCGCCGGAAACGTAACGGAGTTCTGCCCGTTTCATCGAATTGCAGGACTTCCGCCCGCATCCCTGCTTCGCCATGAAAAATTTTCTACTGTTCACCATCACCACCACCGTGGGCGGCGGAGTTGGCTGGTGGCTCGGGGAATTTGTAGGCACCATGACAGCTTTCATCGTCAGTGGAATTGGAACCCTCCTTGGCGTCTGGGCCGGATGGTGGATCGACCGCGAATATTTCCAGTGAGTACGAGGTAGGGCGTGTTCGCCGAACGCGCCGAAGCGGTGGCCCGTGGAATGTGAATATGGACATCGAATGAAAACGACGGCGCGCTCGGCGAGCACGCCCTACCTTCATCAAGGCCTTCCAGCCAGCACAACCCGTGCGACTCCCTGCAGGTCATTCACGAAACGAATTCCGCCCCAGCCATTCTCCTCCAGCAGTTGCTTCACGCGCGACAACTGGTCGTGTCCGATTTCCATGAGGAGCCAGCCTCCCGGCTTGAGATGGGACGCTGAGCCGGAAATGAGTTTGCGAATCACATCAAGGCCGTCCACGCCCCCGTCCAGTGCGGCGCGGGGATCCCGCTGGACTTCGGGTTGCAGGTTTGAAATCTCTCCTGTGGAAATGTAAGGGGGATTGGAAACAATCAGGTCAAACATTTCATCCTTGCCGACCGGCCCGAACAGATCGCCGGCACGAAAATCAACACGCTCTTTCAATCCCGATTTCTCCGCGTTCGATCTCGCAAGTGTCAACGCATCCTCCGAGACATCCACGGCCACGCAACGAATTCTAGGGCACGCGTGTGCAACGGCCAGCGCGATCGCCCCGCTGCCGGTCCCGACATCCAGCACCGTGCCGTTTTCCTTCTCCAAAATCGTGATGCAATTCTGCACAAGGATTTCCGTCTCGGGCCGCGGAATCAGCGCCTGGGGTGAAACCATCAATTCCAAACCACAGAAATCCACCGAGCCCAGAATGTGCTGGAGCGGTTCACGCGAGGACCGCCGCTTCACCATCGGCCGCAACTCATCAAGCTCCTTTTCGGTCAGCACCCGCTCGAACTGCAGGTAAAGCTCCATCCTTCGGAGTTTTAAAACGTGCCCAAGCAACAGCTCCACGTCCAGGCGCGCGTTCGGCACGCCGCATTTTTCGAAATAGGACGTGGTCTTCTGGATCAGGTCGAGAATGGTCACGTGCAGATGGTCGCCGACAGCGTCGCCTCTCACAAATCAAAAATGGGACATGGAAGCGTGCCCTCCCTTTATGGTAATTTCCAGACATGGCCACCATCGACCTTCGCAAGGATTACAGGCTCTCGGGTCTCCGCCGCAAGGACCTCCACGCGGACCCCTTCCGCCAGTTTGACCGCTGGTTCCAGCAGGCGCTCGATTCACAGAAGGACGAAGCCCACGCGATGACGCTCGCCACGGCCGACGCGAAAGGGCGTCCTTCGTCGCGGATCGTCCTGCTGCGCTCCTACGACGAGAATGGCTTCGTTTTCTACACCAACTACGAAAGCCGGAAGGCATCCCAGCTTGCAAAAAATCCCCATGCTGCACTTTCATTTTTCTGGCCCATGCTCGAGCGCCAGGTATGCATTGCTGGAAGTGCCGCCAGAATTTCACGTGAGGACTCCGTGGTTTATTTTAAAACCCGACCGCATGGAAACCAGCTCGCCGCGTGGGTTTCGCATCAAAGCGAGGTCATCCCCGATCGCGAGACGCTCGACGATGGGCTGAAGCGGATGGAGATCAAATATCGGGGCAGGAAAATCCCGCTGCCGCCATGGTGGGGCGGCTATTGCGTGAAGCCATCCAGCATCGAATTCTGGCAGGGACGACCCAACCGCCTCCACGACCGCTTCCGCTATTCAAGGCAAAAAAATGGCTCGTGGAAAATCGAGCGGTTGTCTCCATGATTCGCACCCTGTAGCCACGCTCGCCAGAGCGTGGAACCCCACGGATCCGCGTTCTGGCGAACGCGGCTACTTTCGTTTCGACTTCTGAAACATGCGCTTCTGGTGGGCGCGGGATGCCTGCAGGATGCGCTGATAGATCGCCCGCAACTCCTTCTCGATCAGCGGCCCTTTCAGGCGTCCGCAGAGTCGCGAGAGCAGCTCCCGCTCGCGCGAGGGGTTGTACACCTTGTCCCCGTTGTGGAGCTTCACGCCGCCGATCTTTTCCGCCAGCTTGAGCCGGTGGTTGAGCAGGGCGACGATCTGGTTGTCGAGCAGATCAACTTGCTTCCGGAGTTGTGGCAGGTTGGGCATCGGTCGGGGTCGGGGTTTCAGGGGTTGCGGGCGCGGTGGATTCGGGGAGATTCAGGTTCACCCTCCGCAATTCCTCCACGGCAGGCAGCTCGTTGATGTTGCTCAATCCAAAATGTTCGAGGAAGGATTTTGTCGTGCCATACAGCATCGGACGTCCCGGCACCTCGGCACGCCCGGTGATCGTCACCAGCCCGCGCTCAAGCAGTGTTTGCATCACGCCGTCCACCGCCACGCCGCGGACTCCCTCGATGTCGGCTCGTGTGATCGGTTGTCGGTAGGCGATGATCGCCAGCGTTTCCAGCGCGGGCAATGAAAGACGGCCTGAACGGCGCTCCTCGAAAAGCTGTTTCAGCCACGGGGCAAATTGCGGCTGGCTGATCAGGTGAAATGCGCCTGCGACCTCCTGGATCTGAAAACTGCGCCCCTGCTGCGTGTAGTCCACCTTGAGCCGTTCAATTGCCTCGGAAATCTCCGACTCCTTCGCCTTCTTGAAGGCGCGCGTGATTTCGGAGTTACCCGATTCATCGGGACGCGCCAAAATGGCCTTGATCTCCTTCAAAGGCAGCGGCTTCTGTGCCGCAAAAAGGATGGCTTCGATGAGCGATTTCAGTTCCATGTCCGATCAATTCAAGGGTTCGTCGGCCCGCTTGTCGAGCCCGGTTCTGTTTCGCCGCCCTCGGTTTGTGCGGGCGCTGCGGCCTCCTCCTGCTTCACGCGCACAATGTCAATCTCGCCAAATGATTCCGATTGCGCCACACGCAACTGCCGGAGGCGTATCAGCTCCAGCAACGCCAGGAACGTGACGATGATTTCCGTCTTCGACGCCATGCCGTCGAACAGCCGTGAAAACGAGGTGCGCTCCTCGACCGCCGTCAGCTTCAGGATGAAATCAATCTTGTCGCTGACCGTGAACCGGTCCTCAAAAATATCGCGCAAATCGTCCGCTGCGTCGGAACGCTTGAGCACCCGGTTGAACGCGTTGAGCAGGTCGAACACGCTCAAGTCGCCCAGCGAGGGACCGTCCTCCGTCGGCGTGTCGAACCCCAAGCCCTGTTGCTGGCGCGAGTACACGCTCTCCTGGAAAAGTTCGCGTTGCTGCAAGTCTTCTGCAGCTTCCTTGAATTTTTTGTATTCGACGAGCTGGCGGATCAAATCCCAGCGCGGGTCCATCTCGTCCGCGACAGCCTCGGGGTCCGCCACCTGCTGGTCCTCGGGAAGCAACATGCGGCTCTTGATGTACATCAGCGTCGCTCCCATCACCACGAACTCCCCCGCCACGTCGGGAACGATCATCTTCATCAGGTCGAGATACTCCATGTACTGCGACGTGATCTTTGAGATCGGGATGCGGTAGATGTCCACCTCGTTCTTCTTGATGAGGTAAAGCAGCAGGTCCATCGGGCCTTCAAACACTTCGTCAAGTTGAACCTTGTAGTCGGACATGGTGGGAAGAATTCAGGAGTCAGGAGTCAGAATCCAGAAGAAAGTGAATCCATAAATCCGGGCCTGCCCTCACGCCCGATTTCTCCGCCGATTAACGCAGAGCGACGCAGATTTTCGGAAGGTTTCGCGCACCCGCGCTACGCCGTAGGCTTTGGCGAGGCGAGAAGACGCAAAGGCGCCAAGTTTTCCTGCTGCCGGCGGAGCCCGTGATCCCACCGTGCCATTCTGATTGAAAGCTTGGCTTTCAATCAGAATGGCACGGTTGTTTGCCGTTCAGAAATCTGCGTCCATCTGCGAAATCTGCGGAGAAATCGGGACCAAGGGAAGGCTTTGCGCCTTTGCGTCTTTGCGCGAAACTCGCCGCCGCCGCTCACAACCCCACGGCCTTCCTCGCCCGGTCCAGTGTCGCCCTTGCCACCGGCCGCGCCTTTTCCGCGCCTTCCTTCAACACCCGGTCAATGACGGACGGATCTTTCAGGAATCCCTCCCGCCGTTTCCGCGCCTCCGCGAAATACGCCCAGTAGTTCTCAAACACCGCTTTCTTCAAATCTCCATATCCTGTCCCGCCCGCGCGCAGCTTCCGGTCCATCTCCGCGAATGCCGGCTCGGACGCGAGCAATTTCAATAACAGCCATGCCGGGTTTTTCTCCAAATCCGTCTTGGGAACCTCCAGCGGCTGGCTGTCAGTTTGGATGCCCATGACTTTCTTTCTCAACGCCTTCTCGTCCCCGAAAATTTCGATCGTATTGTTGTAGCTCTTCGACATCTTCTGCCCGTCGCTCCCCGGCACCAGGGCCACCGCCTCGCGGATCTGGGGCTCGGGCAGCTTGAACACCTCGCCGAATTGCGCGTTGAACTTCACCGCAATGTCGCGCGTCACCTCCACATGCTGCTTCTGGTCGCGCCCCACCGGCACCACGTCCGACTGGTAGATCAAAATGTCCGCCGCCATCAGCACGGGATACGCAAACAGCCCGTGCGTCGGCGCAATACCCTTCGCCGTCTTGTCCTTGTACGAATGGCACTTCTCCAGAAGGCTCATGGGCGTCACCACCGAAAGCAGCCACGCCAGCTCCGTCACCTCGGGAACATCCGACTGGCGAAATAAAATCGCCCGCGCTGGGTCCAGCCCGCAGGCAAGAAAATCCAGGGCCACATCTCTCGAATATTCCCTCAGCAACTTCGCGTCATGGATCGATGTGAGCGCGTGGTAGTCGGCAATGAAATAAAACGCCTCCCCCTTCTGCTGGAGTTCGATGGACGGCCGCATCATCCCAAAATAATTTCCGATGTGCAGCGTCCCGGAAGGCTGGATCCCCGATAAAATTCGCATGAGGGGACACTGCCAGAGGCGGGGAGGGCATGGCAAGCGCGGCAGAAATGTGGGGTTTCGGCTGTAGGTTGCTGAGGTCTCATAAGAGTGCAAACGCGAAACTGCATTTCACTTGCAAATCGCCCCCACTCGCCCAACAAATCGCCTCGGGTCCCAACCGCTGAATTATTCATTCACGCAAATATGCAATCATCCACAGCACTCATTCTCGGCGGCGGCGTGACCGGCCTCAGCACGGCCTACCACCTTGCGCGCAAGAAATTCGGCAAGGTCATCCTTGTGGACAAAGGGCCTGTCGGCGACGGCTCCAGCAGCCGTGCCGCCGGGATCATCACCGGTTTGCTCTGGAGCGAACCCGGGGTGCTTGCACGCAAGAAAAGTCTGTCGCTCTATCGTGAACTCTCCGAGGAGCTTTCCCCGTACGGTTATCGTTTCAACGACGTGCAATGCCTCAACCTGTTCGATCCCCAGTCATGGAAGGATCGTGAAGTCCTGCTTCCCCTGTACAAGCGGCTCGGTGCGCCATTCGAAATCCTGACTTCCGCTGAAATCCGCAAGCGCTGGCCCGATCTCACACCACGGGAGGACTTCATTGGGCTCCTCGACCCGCTGGGCGGTTACAGCGAGCCGAACGAATACATTCCGGCCATCACGCAAAAAATCCGGGAAATGGGTGTTGAGATCCGTGAAAATGAAACGGTCACCGACTTCATCATGAAAGGTGACTGCGTGACGGGCGTGAAAACACCAAAGGGCGTCATCGAAGCCGACGCCGTGATCTGCACGGTGTATGCGTGGACGCACACATTGATCGGGAAGGTCGGCTTGCAGCTTCCCGTCAAGGCGTTCGTGCATCAGAGATACGTCACCCATCCCATGACGCCGCCCTTGCGGATTCCGGCGATCAACGCGAATCCGCTGGGCGGCTACATCCGTCCCGCGCACGACGGGCGCATGCTGATGGGGTACGAAACTGCCGAGCGCGAGGAATATCGCGTGACATCTTCGGACTTCCACATGTCCTCGCTCACGGTGGATCCCGTGCTCAAGGACAATCACAAAAAGACATTCACGACCCTTGCGCCTGCCATGGCGAACACGACATGGGAAATTGAAAAAATCGGACTCCTCACGTTTGCGATGGACGGTGAGCCGATCCTGGGACCGATCGGGAAGATCCCCGGTTTTTACGTGGGCGTGGCGTTTCATTCCGGAGGATTCGCGTACAACCCCGTGGCAGGACTGCTTTTGGCGGAATATGTGGTCGATGGAAAAACGAGCATTGATATCCGCGCGTTCTCCCCCGATCGCTTCGATGCGAAGGAGGCTGCCGAATACAATGCGAGCACGGTCCAGCAAAAGGACGTGGTTCGACGGAGGCATTGAACGCGGAACGGCCCTTGGTCCTGATTTCTCCGCAGATTACGCAGACGAACGCAGATTTCCGGACCCTTGATCCAGATCTGCGAAATCTCACGATTTCGCAGATCGGGTGTCGTAGTTTGAAACGACGCGCTCAAATTGCAAACTGGGTGTGCCAAAATTGAAAAGGAGGGCGCGTTGCAGACGGCTCGCTTTCAAGTAATTGATCACCTGTCCCACATCCTTCGCTGACAAAAGGCCGATCGCCTTCAATTCGACGATGATGGAGCCATGGCAGACAAAATCCGCCTTGTACGTCGTGCCGAGCCTTCGGGCTTTGTAATGAACTTCGATCTCGACCTCCCTGTTGAACGGAATCTCACGAATGGCCATCTCCTCCGCCATGGCCTCCTGATAAACCGCTTCCAGGAATCCATGTCCGAGCGTGCGATGCACCTCCATCGCCGCACCGATAATCGCATGGGTTTCTTGATCCTTCTCATTCCGAACAGGCACAACCATCTGAGGCAGCGGTTGGGTTGGTGGATGCAAATCTTGTTGGGTTTGGCTGTTCACGAATGGACATATCTATGCTCAACAGCATCATCATGCAAGCGATCATCCACCAACCCAACCGCTGCCTCAGATCGGGATCAAGGGTCCGGAAATCTGCGTCTGTCTGCGTAATCTGCGGAGAAATCGGGCGTGAGGGCGCGGGCTTGCGGAATTGCCGCCTTTGCCGCAAATTGAAGTCATGGATTCTTCGCCGTCTCCCGCGCAACCTTCCCCGCATACCGCATGGGCGAAGGCGGTGATGGTCATTGCCGTCGCGCTCATCCTCGCGTGGACCGTCCGCGAAGTTGTACGAAAATCCGCTGAAACTGCTTCCACACTCGCAAAAGCATTCAACTCGGGAACCATCACCACACTCTTCCAAAGCTACACCACGCAAATCCAACCCACCAGTCGCCTGCAGTTCACCACGCTCTCGCAAACCGAAATCTTCGAGCGTCACGATGAACGCCTTGTCATGGGCATCCCGCTGCCCGAGGTCGTCGTCGAGGCCAAGGCTCCAGTGGATTACACGTACTTTGTGGATTTGAAGGGAACGTGGAAGTTTACGGTGCAGGGTGGGGAAGTGAATGTCATCGCGCCCCCGATCCAGTTCAACAAGCCGGCGATTGACGCCTCACGCATCGAATACCGCGAAGTGAAATCCAGCGTGTGGAGGCGCGAGGGTCCGGTGATGCAGGACTTGAAGGAATCGCTTACAGGGTTTTCGATCCAGCGCGCGAAACAAAACATCCCGCTGGTGCGCGAGCAGGGGCGCAAGCAGATTGAGGAATTCGTCAAGACGTGGCTGCTCCACGATTTTTCGGATGGCGCGAATCACAATGTGAACGTGCGGTTTGCGGATGAGCTCACTCCTGAATCCAAACCAGATCGCCTTCTTCCACCAGCTCGAAAAGCGCGATGACTTCCTTGTTGTGCATCCGGATGCAGCCGTGGGATGCGGGTTTTCCGATGTCGGTCTCGTGGTTCGTTCCGTGGATGTAGATGAAGCGCTGGTGCGAATCCACCAGGGTGCCGTCGGGATGATTGCCGGAGTTGTGGCCGGCTTCCAGTCCATCGAGCCAGAGAATCCGGCTGGTGATCAGGTCGGACTCCAACGGCTCGTCGGCCTTTGCATGTGTTTCCGCATTGGTGGATGTGTTGGCGGGCGCGGCATCCTTTGCGGATGGAATCCAGATCTGGCCCTTGAACACCCGCTCCTCGAAAATCGCGCCCTTGGGAACGTCCTTCCCGATCTTGTGCTTGATGCGATGCAGGCCGAGCGGCGTCTGAAATGTGTCCTTTTTTTGTCCCGTGCCATGTCGCGAAGTGGACACGGTGTACTCGTTTTTCGGTTTTCCATTTTCAAAGAGCGTCATCCGTTGCTCTTTCACGCTCACCACCAGCACTCGCGTGGTCGCGGGAACGCCGAGTTTTTCGAGTTTGGCGGGAAGCTCGGGCGGCAACTCCATCATGGCGCAGAGGATCAATGAAGTGACGGCCATGGAATCAGACGGGGAGGCTGCTGGCTTCTAGCTGCTGGCCGCTAGTTCCAGAAGCAGAAACCTGTTTGCGGATTCTTGAATTCATGATCAGGCTTTTGGCATCCCGTGTTTGCATGCAGGTTTGGCGGGGTTCATGAAAAATTCGGCTAGAAGCTAGTAGCTAGCAGCTTTCTCAGTATACGATGGCGGACGTGACGCGGTAACCGTTCAGACGGTCCCGTCCTTTCAGGAATCCGAGTTCGATCACGAAATCAACGCCTGACACTTTGCCGCCAATTTTTTCGATCAATTTCGCCGCAGCCAGCGCGGTGCCGCCGGTTGCAAGAAGGTCATCCACAATCGCCACGCGCTTTTGCCCGCGCAACGCATCCACATGGATCTCCAGCTCGCCTTTTCCATATTCGAGATCGTAGGCAACGGACTGGGTCTCGAACGGCAGCTTGCCTTTTTTGCGGACGGGAATGAAGCCGATCCCCAGCGCGCAGGCCACGGCGCCCGCAAAAATGAATCCGCGAGCGTCAATGCCCACCACGGCGTCGAGCTTCTCGCCGCGATGAAGCTCCGCCAGCCAGTCCACCGCCTGGCGAAACAGATCGCCGTCGGCCAGGATGGGTGTGATGTCCTTGAAGACTATGCCCTTCTTTGGAAAGTCGAGCACATCGCGGACGGCGGTCTTGAGATTTTGCGTGGGGTTGTTCGTCATGGGGTTTCACTTTTTGTCATCAGGGTCCTGCTTCCGCATCATCGCGCGCAGCTTGCGCAGTGCGATGTTCTGGATCTGGCGGACGCGTTCCCGCGTCACATGGAATTTTGCGCCGATCTCCTCGAGCGTCACCGGCTTTGACCCGTCCATCCCGAAGCGGTTGCTGATGATGGCCCGTTCGCGCTCGTCGAGCTCATCCATCAAATCGACGATGTCCTTGCGCAGCGCCTTGTCTCGAAACATCTCGGAGGGATCCAGCATGGCTTCATCGGCGACGATGTCGCCGAACGACGCCTTGTCCTCGTCTCCCATCGGGGCATCGAGGGACGATGGCCGCAGCGACACGGTTTTCAGCTGGGAAATCTTGTGGACCGGGATTCCCATCTCCTCGGCGAGTTCATCATCGGTGGGTTCACGGCCGAGGACTTCCGAGAGCTGGTTGGAAACCCGCCGCATCCGCGAAAGCTTGTCCACCACGTGAACCGGCAGGCGGATCGTCTTGGCCTGGTTGGCGAGCGAGCGCTTGATGGATTGCTTGATCCACCAGGCCGCGTACGTCGAAAGCTTCACGCCGTGCTTGGGATCGAAGCGCTCCACCGCCTTCATGAGGCCGATGTTTCCCTCGGAGATGAGGTCCTGGATGGGAAGGCCGATGTTGGAATAATCGTGGGCGATTTTCACGACGAGACGAAGGTTGGCGCGGATCATGTGCGTGCGCGCCTTGGCGTCACCCTTCTTGATGCGGCGGGCGAGATCCGCCTCCTCCTCGCGTGACAAGAGGGGCACCTCGGCGATTTCCCGGAGATAGATCTTCAGGCTGCCACCGTCGTCGCTGCTTCGTGCCGCACCGTTGTCTTGCGCCATAGCGCTGCATGTTTTCGCGTATGTCCCTCGGTTGCAAACAAAATCGCACGGGGGAGCCATCAGCTGCCAGCGTTCTCGCCTCGCCGAAGCCTATCCGACTACGCCAAAGCGCTTCGTCGCGACGGCGAGCGGCGTAGCGCGGGCAGCCTTCGGCTTTCTGATTCTAAACACCATTTTCCTTTCCTCCTCCGTGCCTCCGTGGTTTGTATGTTCCGTCTTCTAAATCCCCCACACTTCAACTTTTGCCTTTCCGCTCACCCCCTGGATCCCGTGGACACGACGACTCGGCCTTCGCAGCCAATGCTGCTCTCGCCTCGCCGAAGCCTACGGCGTAGCGCGGGTCGGCGTAGGAGGCAGCGTGTCCCTCCATTTCGGAATACGCGTTTCTACGCAGCTCGATTGTTGGATGTTCGATGTTCGAAGTTCGACGTTGGAAGTTCCTGCCGTGTTTCCGCCCCCGGTTCTTGACTTTGCTTCTCCGCTCCGTTGCAGTGAATGGTTTATGTCGAAAATCGTTGGCATTGACCTTGGAACCACAAACTCGCTCGTGGCTGCGGTGGACATGGGACTTCCCTATGTGATGGCCGATTCGGACGGGCATCGCCTTACGCCTTCCGTGGTACACTTTCCGACCGCCTCCGGCGAACCCCTTGTGGGCGCGCCCGCCAATCGCATCCGCGCGTTGAAACCGCACCAGACGGCCTATTCCGTCAAGCGCTTCATGGGGCGCCGCGGCGCGGAAATCTCTCGCGAGGAAATGCTCGTCACCTATCCCGTCCAGGGCAAGGGCGGAGGGCCGGTGGAAATCGTGATCAATGACAAGACGTACCACCCCGAGGACATCTCGGCATTCGTGCTGAAAAAATTGAGGAAGGATGCCGAGAAAGCACTCGGCGAGGAGGTGACACGCGCTGTGATCACGGTGCCCGCGTATTTCAATGACGCGCAGCGCAACGCCACCAAGCGGGCCGGCGAACTCGCGGGACTTACCGTCGAGCGGATCATCAACGAACCCACGGCGGCCGCCCTGGCCTACGGGCTCGACAAGCTCCAGTCGAAATCGAAGATCGCCGTGTACGACCTCGGCGGCGGCACGTTCGACATCTCCATCCTCGAACTCAACGAGGGCACGTTCCAGGTCCTCGCCACCAACGGTAACACCCGCCTCGGTGGCGACGATCTCGACAAGCGGATCACCGACCATCTCATCTCCCTCATCGAGGCCGCTGCAGGCGGACCCAAAAAGCTGCACGACGACATGCCGATGCTTTCACGCATTCGCGAAGCCGCCGAAAAGGCCAAGTGCGAACTCTCGGAAAAGGAGGTGGTGGAAGTCTCGCTGCCCTTTCTGACGCCAAGCTTCAGTTTTTCCCACAAGCTTACGCGTGCGAAGGTGGAGGAGATCACGCGCGACATTGTGGAGCGGACGCGCGCCAACTGCCTGCGCTCGCTCTCTGACGCGAAGCTCGAGCCGAAGGACCTCGCGGAAGTCATTCTCGTCGGCGGGCAGACCCGCATGCCGCTCGTTCACAATCTCGTGCGGGAGATATTCGGACGCGAGCCCAACACGAGCGTCAACCCCGATGAAGCTGTCGCGCTCGGTGCGGCGGTGCAGGGCGAAATCCTTTCGGGCGGATTTCAAAACATGCTTCTGCTGGACATCACCCCGCTTTCGCTCGGGATAGAGACCTTTGGCGGGCTGATGAACGTGATCATTCCGCGCAACTCGACCATCCCGATCAAGGCCGGCGAGATGTTCACCACGGCGGTGGACCGCCAGAAATCCATGCTCATTCATGTGTTGCAGGGCGAGCGTGAGCTTTCGAAGGACAACTGGTCGCTGGGGCGTTTCGACCTGGAATTCGATCCCGCGCCCAAGGGCGTGCCACGCGTCGGTGTGCAATTCGAAATTGACGCCAACGGAATCCTGCACGTGCTTGCGCGCGACGTGAAAACCGGCCGCGAAAAAACCGTGGAAATGAAATCCGCCGTGGACGTCTCGGACGAGGCTGTGGAAAAAATGATTTCCGAATCCGTCGAGCACGCGTTCGACGACCTGAACCAGCGCCAGTGGATTGACGCCAAGATCAAGGCCGGGGAAATGTTGAAGGCGACGCGTCACGCACTGGCGGAAGTGGGCACCCGCCTTCCGCCCGACGAAGATGCAAAAATCCAGTCAGCCATGAAATCCATCGAGGACGCTCTCACGACAGAAAATTCAAAAACAAAGATCGGCGACATTCCAAAATTGAAAGCGGCGAATGCCGGTCTGGATGCCGCCACGCAAGGACTGGCGAACATCATGATGGACGTCGCGCTGGCGCAGGCGGCAGGGAAGAAGCTGTAAGACAGCATTCAGAATTCCGAGGTAGGGCGTGCTCGCCGAGCGCGCCGATGCGGTGGGTCGTGGAAAGTAAATGTGAGATTTTGATGGAGAACCACGGCGCGCTCGGCGAGCACGCCCTGCCTCGAGCGGGAGAGGACAAAAAGGGAAATTGGACTTTCGGATTTTTCCTGCTACCTCACTCGGGATGCATGCTTTGTTCCACTCGTGGTTGATGACTTGGTTTGGATGGGTCCATGATTGGGGGTATTTCGGGGTCGTTGTCCTGATGGCGATGGAGAGCTCCATTTTTCCCGTGCCGAGCGAGGTGGTGATTCCGCCGGCGGCTTTTCTGGCTTCTCAGGGAAAGCTGAACATCTGGGGGGTGATTCTTGCGGGGACGCTGGGTTCCTGGATCGGGGCGTCCATCACGTACTGGGTGGCTTTGTGGATGGGGCGGCCGTTGCTCGTGAAATACGGGCGGTATTTCATGGTCAGCGAGGAGAAACTTCTGCGATCGGAGCGCTGGCTCCTCCGATACGAGGCAGGTGGCATTTTCTTTGCGCGCCTGTTGCCGGTGATCCGCCATCTCATTTCAATCCCCGCCGGCATCATCCGCATGCGGTTTCACACGTTCAGCCTGATGACCATCGTGGGATCGTTCATCTGGTGCTGCGTGCTGGCATGGTTCGGATGGTATGTGATCGGATCGGAACCGCACTTGATGGATGACCCGGACAAGCTGTATGCCTTCATGAAAATGAAATCCATGTGGCTTGGTGGGTTTGTCGCGATCCTGTGCGCCCTTTATTTTGTTGTGATGAAACTGACGGCACACGAAAGGAAAGCGTAGCCGAACGCGCAAGCGTTTGGCCTCCGGGCCGCGTTCTTGCGAACGCAGCTACGACTCCAGTGAAAACGCCCTCACACTTGAAACTTGCGGCGCTTGACCGGAAGCATGTCTGGCATCCGTTCACCCAGATGCGCGAGTGGGTGCGTTCCGATCCGACGGTGATCGTGAGCGGCAAGGGGGCGAATGTCGTGGACGCACGGGGTCGGAGTTATCTCGACGCCAACTCTTCCATCTGGACCAACCTGCATGGACATCGTCATCCGCGACTCACGCGTGCGATCCAGCGGCAACTCCAGCGGATTGCGCATTCCAGTTATCTTGGGCTGGCCAATGAACCGGCCTCGTTGCTTGCGGAAAAACTCGTGCGCGTGGCTCCCAAATCGCTGAAGAAGGTTTTTTATTCCGACGACGGCTCCACTGCGCTTGAAGTGGCGCTCAAGATGGCGTTTCAAAGTTCGAAGTCCAAAAAATCATTTGTCACCCTCGAACATGGGTATCACGGCGACACCGTGGGCGCGATGAGCCTTGGCGGGATGGGTGTATTTCACAAGGCGTATCAGCCGTTGATGTTTCGCACCCGCAAGGTGATGGCGCCCTATTGCTACCGCTGCCCGTACAATCGCGCGAAGCCGGAGCGCGCCGACGCGCGGACGTATCGCCGCTGCAACTGGGAGTGTGTTTCGCTCGCAGAAAAAGCCCTGACGAAAGGATGCGCCGGGGCGGTGATCGAGCCCTTGATCCAGGGGGCGGCGGGCATGATCGCCCATCCGCACGGATATCTGAAACAATTCGCCGCGTTGTGCCGCGGGCAGGGTGTGCCGTTGATTGCCGATGAGGTGATGACGGGATTCGGACGCACGGGGACGATGTTTGCATGCGAGCAGGAAAAAGTTTCCCCGGATTTTCTATGCCTGGCGAAGGGATTGACCGGAGGTTATCTGCCGCTGGCGGCCACGCTGACGAGCCGGAAGATTTTTGACTCGTTTCTTGGCGAGTACGCCGAGTTGAAAACATTTTTCCACGGCCACAGCTACACGGGAAACCAGCTCGGCTGCGCGGCGGCGCTGGCCAATTTGGAAATTTTCGAGAAGGAACGCACGCTGCAGACGGTGCTCGCGCGCAGCCTGGAGCTGGGCGTGATGCTGCAGGAATTCTGGAAGCTGCCGCACGTGGGCGATGTGCGACAGGTGGGGTTGATTGCGGGAATCGAGCTGGTGAAAAACTGGAAAACGCGCGAGCCGTATCGATGGAAAGATCGCGTAGGCGTGCGCGTGTGCGAGGAGGCAAAGAAACTGGGAGTGCTCACGAGGCCGATTGGAAACGTCCTCGTGATCATGCCCCCGTATTGCATCACGACGGGGCAGTTGGAGAAAATCGTCAACGTGCTGCAACGCAGCATTCAAAAAATCTGCCGATGAAAACGCCGACAAAATCCCGTCGCAGGCCCGGCGCCATCTCTCCGAACTCCGTGCCCTCCGTGCCTCCGTGGTTTAATCTTCGTTCCCAGCCCAGAGGAAGCGGCGGAAATAAAACCACGGAGGCACGGAGATCACGGAGAGAGAGCAAGGATGGGATTGGAAAGCTGGTCGAGCTTCTCATGCGCCGAAGCCGACGGGGTGGGGGACTCTTTTTCATCACGGGCACTGATACCGGGGTTGGAAAAACCTGGCTGACGTGCGCCCTGCTTGTAGAATTTCGCCGTCGTGGAATTTCCGCCGCCGGCTTCAAGCCCATCTGCTGCGGCGACCGGGAGGATGCGCAACGTCTCTGGAAACTTTCCGGGGGCGGATTAACTCTGGACATGGTGAACCCGATCCACCTCCGTCATCCGGTGGCGCCGGTTGCGCAGAAGTGTCCATCCTGGTCGACGTTGCTGCGGAAAATACGCGGTGCATTGTTCGAAATTCGCAAACGAAACATCCGCATCGTGCTGGTGGAGGGCGCGGGCGGGTTGCTTTGCCCAATTGCGCGCAAACACACGATGCGCGATCTGGCAAAGGCACTGGGCGGCCCGATGGTGATCGTGGCGCGCGACCGTCTGGGCGTCTTGAACCACACGCTGCTCACGCTGGAGGCGGCGGGGCGGCAGGGCTGCATCGCGTTGGTGTTGACGCGTTTTGGAAAAACGAAGGATTCCTCACAGCAAAGTAACGCGAAGGTTTTGCGGAGCCGGGTTTCCGTTTCCATTCATGAAGTCGGCATTCGAGGATAAAGGCGCAACCAATCCTGGTTTTCGGATGGGCCTCATTGCCTTGGCTTTCCTTTCCCCCTGGGTATGTCTTGCGGAGGGGCCGCCTGAAGAGAGGGGCGATTTTGGCGAACCCGACCTGGTTGAGTTGGTGAAGATTGATCCGTTGCTGCGTCTCGACATTCGTTATGCGACGACGAACAACTTCATCGGCCGCGCCGTTTACAGGGAGCCGCGCGCATTCTTGCAGCGTCCCGCGGCCGAGGCGCTGAGGCGTGTGCACAAGGCGCTTCGCGAAAAGGGATTTGGGCTTGTGATTTACGATGCGTATCGCCCGTGGTCCGTGGTGAAGATTTTCTGGGATGAGACTCCCATGCGCCACAAACAGTTCGTGGCGGATCCTGGTCGCGGCTCGGGGCACAGCCGCGGATGTGCGGTGGACCTGACGCTTTGCGATGCGAAGACGGGGAAGCCGGCGGCCATGCCGGGCGCGTACGATGAATGGTCGGAGCGTTCGGCGATCGGGTATGGAGGTGGAACGAAAGAGTCGCGTCGCCTCCGTGATTTGCTGCGGGACGAAATGGAGTCCGAGGGATTTTTCCGCTGTGAGCTGGAATGGTGGCATTACACGTGGAAGGACGCCGGGGAATATCAAAACCTCGATATTCCGTTCTCAAAGTTATAATTTCAGGCGCTGCTTTTGTGGCTGGGCGGCGCGATGGTGTCATCCGCTTGACTTTGGGAAGTCAGCCTCCATTCGAAAGGGCTCCGAATTTTTGGGAATGGGGGGTGTCTGGCGCCACCAAGGGAGGAGCATGTGGGCGTGGGACATGATGGCTTCGAAAGAGGGCTCACGATGCGGGAGAGGCTCCTCCCCGGGCTTCACCTCGGGCAGGTTCAAATCAAGCCAGTCACTTTCAACCTTCTTCGAGGTCGTGAATGAGTCGGTTGCGGATGGATTCGGTGGCATAACGATCGAGGATCTGTTGGAATTCCTGACCCTTGGTATTGATACCCGTCAGGCGGATGATTTCAAGAACGTCCTGATAATCTTTTCCCCGTCTGACGCGCTGTTCCTCGCGCAGGGCATGGAGTTTCAGGGCAACCAGGTGAAGTGGAGCGGGAACGGAAAATTCCATGGAACCGAGGGTTTTTCGCACACTGCTCCCGCGCAGTTTGGTGTACGTGGTTTCATCCACAACCATCAGGTCGAAGTCAAACTCCGACGGGGAGGGAGCGTTGAATTGGATGAAAGCATCTGCCTCATGCCGCACGGTGTAGCCCTGCTCCATGAACAAGGTCTTCCATGAGGAACGCTGCTTGTCAGTGATGAGCAGGTCCACATCGAAAGTCGTGCGGGCGTAACCGTAGGCATTGACGGCGTGGCCGCCGATCAGGAGGAAGTCCAGCCCGCGGGAGACGGCTTCCCGGGTCATGCGTTCGAGGAGTTGCAGGATCACAGGCTGGAAGGGTATAAATGATGAAAACCGTGCGATTTGAAAATAACGCAACGCCACAGCTTCCTCCACTCCAATTTTTGTGATTCGACTCCGCCCGAATTGCCTCACGTCGGAACAGATTGGTCGCGAGAGGCAGCGGCTCCTGCAACATGAATGGTCAATGACGGGTTCGGTGCATTTCGGATTCTCCTTTACTCGCGGCGGGCGGTTTATGGAGGATGAGCGTTCATGGCTTCGGTTGAAGAAAAGGTTGCGCAGATTGAATCTGCCATTGCAGCGCAGGAGGCGTTGAGACCGGCGCTGGGGAATGCCGTGGTGGACATGACGATCACCGCGCTGCGGGCGCAGATCGAGGCGATGCGTGCGGAGCTGAAGGCGGCGAAACTTCCCAAGGCGGGCTCCTCGCCCGACGCGCTGCTGGCGCAGATGCAGAGTTATGTGCCCAAGCAGCTCGCGGACAAGATGCGGGCTTCCGGCCACATCGAGGGGGAACGGCGCCAGGTGACGGTTCTTTTCGCGGACATCTCCGGCTTCACCGCCCTCTCGGAACGGCTTGACGCGGAGGACGTGGCTTCGCTCGTCAATGACTGCCTCAAGGAGCTTGTCCATGCGGTGTATCAGTACGAGGGGATGGTTGACAAGTTTGTAGGCGACTGCGTGATGGCGGTGTTCGGTGCGCCGGTGGCGCTTGAGGATGACGCGGAGAATGCGCTGCGGTCGGCTCTGTTAATGCGCGAGAAGCTGCAGGGGTTCAATCGTCGGTGGATTGAAAAGCTGGGGCAGCCGCTGGATGTTCACATTGGCGTGAACACCGGGATCGTGATCGCTGGAAACATGGGGAACGACTTGCGGATGAGTTACACCGTGATGGGGGACACGGTGAACGTGGCGGCGCGGCTGCAGGACGCGGCGAAGCGCGGTCAGATTTTTGTGAGCCGGAACACGTACCGCCTGACACGCGGCGCGTTTGGTTTCCAGGAGATGGACCCGGTGAAGGTGAAGGGGAAGAAGGACCCGCTGCACGTGTACGAGCTGCTTCATGCGAAGCTCCAGCCCGAGAAGGCGCGAGGGCTTGAAGGGCTTTCGTCACCGCTGGTGGGCCGCGACCATGAGCGCGGGGTGCTGGCGAAATGCCTCGAGGATTTGCAGCGCGGGAAGGGGCGGATCGTGAGGATCATGGGCGAGGCGGGGATCGGGAAGAGCCGCCTGCTTGCGGAGATTCGCGGTCGCGAGGGGAAGGAGATGACATGGCTCGAGGGGCGCTGCTTTGCGTTCAGCCGTTCGTTGAGTTACGCGCCCTTTTTGGATTTGCTGCGGCGATATGCGGGGATTGCGGATGAGGATGGCGAGGCGGAGGCGCGCGCGAGTTTGCGCAGCAAGCTGAAGGAGATTTTCACGGATGAAAAGGATGCGTATGCGGTGCTGGCCCACTTGTTGTCATTGAAACTGGAGGCCGGCGAGGCGGCCGCGGTGGGCGCGATGACCGGGGAGGGGTTTCGGACACGGCTCTTTGCGGTGATGGAGGAATTTCTGCTTTTGCTGGCACGCCAGAAACCGGTGGTGATGGTGTTCGAGGACCTGCATTGGGCGGACGTCACCTCGATGGATTTGATCGCCCATCTTTTCTCGGTGACGGCCCGGGCGCCGGTGGCGATCGTGGTGATGGGACGTCCGAAGCAGGATGCGGCCGGGAATTGGGAGAGGCTGGAACCGGTCCTTGCGGCCCTTGGCGATCCGTGTGTGGAGCTGCAGTTGAAGCCCCTGTCGGAGAAATCGAACCGTGAACTCGTGGGCGGGCTGCTGGAGGGAAGTTCGCTGCCGGAGAAATTGACGGCGACGATCATTGGAAAGGCCGAGGGCAATCCTTTTTTTGTCGAGGAGGTGCTGCGTTCGCTCATCGAGCGCGGCGCGCTGGTGCGCGAGAGTGCGGAATGGAAGGTCACGGAGTTGGTGGAGACGATCCAGGTTCCGGATACGCTGCAGGCGGTGTTGTTGTCGCGCCTCGACCGTCTGCCCGATGAGACACGGCGGGTGATCCAGAAGGCGGCGGTGATCGGGCGGGTCTTTCTTTATCGCGTGCTGGACCACATGGCGCGCGACGAGAAGGGGTTGGACGACCAGATTTCATTGCTGGAGGAAGCGGACCTGGTGCGCGAGCGGGCGCGGCATCCGGAGATCGAGTATATTTTTCATCACGCGCTGACGCAGGAGGTGGCGTACCAGACCCTGCTTGGTCCTGCGAGGAAGGTGCTGCACCAGAAAGTGGGCGAGGCGATGGAGGCTGTGTTTGAGGAGCGGATCGAGGAATTCACGGGCCTGCTGGCATACCATTATTTTCGAGGGGAAACCTGGGCGAAGGCGCTGGAATATTCCATGAGGGCGGCGGATGCGGCGGTGCAGCTCTATGCCTATGCGGAGGCGAGGGGGCATTACCAGCGGACGCTCGAAACGCTGAAGCAGTTGCCGGACGCGCAGGTGCATCGCCAGAAGCGCGTGGATTCGAGCGTGCGGCTGGTGAATGTGTCGCTCCAGGCGGAGTCACCGGAAAAGAACATGGCGATCCTGATGGAGGCGGAGACGGTGGCGCAATCGCTTGGCGACCCCGCGCGGCTGGCCCGGGTCCATCTCTGGATCGGCCGCACCCATTATCTTGCGGGGCGCACGCGGGAGGCGATCGGCTATTTTCAAAAAGTGCTGGCGGTGGCTCCCCAGCTGGGCGATGCGGAACTGATGGCGCTCCCGGGCGCGGTGATCGGCCGGGCCCTTTTTCTGCAGGGGCAGTTCGCCCGGTCCATTCAACTGCTGGACCATGCAGCACCGCTTCTCGAGGCGGCAAAAAACTGGCATGAATTGCTCTTTGCCCACCTCTATCGCGGAGCGGCGCGCATCTGCCTGGGCGATTGTGCCGCGGGCACTGCGATCATGGGGAATGTGCTGAAAACGGCGAAGGCCAGCCGCAACCAGAATGCCGAGACCATGGCGCACACCGCCACGGCACTGGTTCAATTGGTGGCGGGAAAGCATGCGGAGGCGATTGACTCGGCGCGGGAGGCGCTTGCGGTGGCGGAACAAAGCGGGGATGCCATGTTTCGATATTCCAGCAATTCGTTCATTGCGTGGGGGTTGACCGGCCTGGACGACCACGCGAGCGCCCTCAAGCACTGGAACGCGGCGCATGAGGCGGCAAAGCCCCTGGGCGGCCGTCTTCTTCTCGGTGAATGGCTTGCGGCAATCGAGAGCGAGACGTTGCTTGCGTCCGGCGATGCAACCGCCGCGTTGAAGCGTGGGGAGGAGGCTCTGGTGCTGG
This sequence comes from Verrucomicrobiota bacterium, assembly GCA_023269615.1. GTDB lineage: Bacteria > Verrucomicrobiota > Verrucomicrobiia > JABWAM01 > JABWAM01 > JAHFSY01. The sequence continues at coordinate 57,764 of JAHFSY010000011.1, read as the reverse complement.
CGAAAGCGGCGGGTAGCGCCATTGCCGAGGGGTTGGCGGAGCGGGCGATCGGGAGGGCCCTCACTGCGAGTCTTCCGCCGAGGCATGATGAAGCCGAGGCGCGCCTTGCCCGAAGCGTGTCGTTGCTGGAGGGGATCGGGGCCAGATTTGACCTGGCCCGCTCCGTGCTGGCGCAGGGGGCGGCTCGATTGGGGCGGGGGGATCGTGAAGGATCTGTGGAGCCACTGAAACGTGCCCTGGCTGCTGCCTCCGATTGTGGTCTCCTGCGTGAGGCCGAACAGGCGCGGAAGCTGTTGGGATCAAACGCTTGAAGACAGGGCATTCGATTCAGTTCTTGATGAAATTCTGCTGGCGCTTTGGCGCTTTCAGGTGTATGTGAAAGTGACGATGCCAGTCTTCGCGTATCAAGCCAGGGACGAAAAAGGAGCGACCAAAAAGGGAACGCTCGAGGCGACGGACCAGACGTCCGCCGCGTCCGCTCTTTCCCAGAAGGGCATGGTGGTGGTCTCCATCAGCGAAAGCGTCGCCGTCAAGCGCAAGAGCAAGGGTGCGGGGTCGATCGGAGGCCAGAAGATCGGCGCAATTCCCGAGACGGAAATGGTGATGTTCACGCGCCAGCTGGCCACGATGATTGACGCAGGCCTTCCCCTGGTGCAAAGCCTTTCGGCCTTGACGGAGCAGACAACCAACAAGAGTTTCAAGGCGGTCCTCACGCAGCTGACATCCATCATCGAGACGGGAGAGCAGCTTTCGACCACGCTGATGAAGTATCCGACGGTGTTTGACCGGCTTTACGTGAACATGGTGCGCGCGGGTGAATCGGGTGGTGCGCTTGCAGAGATTCTCGACCGTCTGGCCTCCTACATGGAAGCGTCTTCCCGCCTGAAGAAAAAGGTCAAGTCGGCGATGTCCTATCCCGTGATCGTCATGAGCATGGCGTTCATCATCGTGGTCTTCCTGCTGATCAAGGTGATTCCCGTGTTCGCGGGCATCTATGCGGATTTCCACGCCAAGCTGCCGGCGCCCACCGCGGCGCTGATTGCTGTCAGCGACCTGCTGCGTTCGGCCAAGGGCATCGTGGTCGGTCTGGCCATCATCGGCGTGATCTTTGCCTTCCTGAAGTGGATCAAGACCGAGGACGGGCGCAAGAAGTGGGATGGCATCAAGCTCAAGATTCCCGTCTTCGGCCCGTTGTTGCAGAAGGTTTCCATATCCCGTTTTGCGCGGACGTTTGCCCAGCTCATCCGCAGCGGCGTGCCCATCATCGAAACCCTGAACATCGTGGCGCAGTCGAGTGGCAACTGGCTGGTGGAAGTGGCCACGCTGGATGCGGCGGCGGCCATTGAAAAGGGTGAGACGATCGGCCCCTCGCTGGCCAAGCATCCCATTTTCCCGCCCATGATCATCCGTATGATCGCCGCCGGCGAATCGACGGGCAAGGTGGATGTGATGCTTGAGAAGATCGCGGATTTCTATGACACGGAAATTGAGACGACCCTGTCCGGCTTGACCGCCTTGATCGAGCCTTTGCTGATTGCCGGCTTGGGAATCGTGATCGGTGGCATTGTGCTGGCCATGTTCATGCCGATCTTCAAACTCCACGAATTGGTCCAATAACGGATTCTTGGCGCGTTCGCGGTTGTCCCTGTTGCGCATGGAAAAAATCCTCATTGTTGATGACAAGGAGTCGTACGCGACGATGCTCTCGGAAGTATTGCGCACGCGCGGGTACGAGACCGTCACGGAATCCGACAGTTCCAAGGCCCTGGCCGTGGCGCAATCGCGCGGGATTGACCTGGTGATCAGCGATTTTGCGATGTCGCCGCGCACGGGGCTCGAGGTGTTGCGTGAGTTGAAGGCGTGGGACCAGGCGTTGCCGGTCATTCTCATCACCGACAAGCAACATCATCCCGAAGTGGTGCGCGAGGCGGAGAAGGAGGGGTGTCTCGATTTTATTTCCAAGAGCGCCAGCGAGTCGGGAAAGCTGGTGGACTTTGACGTTCTCTTTTCAAAGGTCAACAAGGCGCTCAATTTGCGGAAGCTCCTGCGCGAAAACCAGCGGCTGCGGACCAAGTTCCATGTGGAAAGCCTGGTTGGCTGCAGCCGTCCGATGGAGGAAGTCTTTGCGCTGATCCAGAAGGTGGCGCCCACGGATTGCACGGTGCTGATCCATGGCGAGAGCGGCACGGGCAAGGAACTGGTGGCGCGCGCCCTGCACGATCACAGCCCGCGGCGCGGGCGTGCGATGGTGCCCGTGAATTGCGCCGGCATGCCCGAGCAATTGCTGGAATCGGAGCTCTTCGGGCACAAGCGCGGGGCATTCACCAACGCGTTCTCTGACAAGGCCGGGCTTTTTGAGGAGGCCGATCACGGCACGCTTTTCCTCGACGAAATCGGCACTCTCCCGCTGTCCCTGCAGGCCAAGCTGCTGCGCGTGCTGCAGGAGCGCGAGATCCGCCGCGTGGGCGAGAACACCACGATCAAGGTGGACGTGCGCATTCTCGCAGCTGCCAATCAACCTTTGCAGGAGATGATCAAAAAGGGATCATTTCGCGAGGATTTGTACTATCGCCTGAGCGTGATCCCGATCGAAGTCCCGCCGCTTCGCGAACGGACGGAGGACATCCCCCTTCTCGTGGCGCACTTCCTCAAGAATTCCCATGTGCGGCACGATGCCCAGGAGATCCGCGTGCTGCCCGAGGCCCTGGATGTTCTGTGTGAATACCAATGGCCGGGCAATGTGCGCGAGTTGCAGAACATCATCGAGCGGGCGCTGGTGCTTTGCGATGGGCGACAGATACGCAGGGAGGACCTGCCCGCGAAACTCCGCGAGCCCTCGCTCGTGTCCACCGACTCTTCCACGACCGGCGCGGATGCGGAGCATCTGGTGCCTTCGCTTGATGAAGTGATCACCCACGTGGAACGGGAATACACCGCGCGCATGCTTAAAAAGTTTCATGGCGACAAAAAGAAAACCGCCGAGGCATTGAAGATCAGTGTTCCCGCCATCTACCGAAAACTCCGGGCGGCAAAGGAGGCTGAGGAGGAGGCAAGGGGAACAGAAGGTTGACGAAAATGGTGCCTGCTCGGGTCGATCGAGGAGCGAAGTGTTTGCCGGGCGCCTCCGACGCCTTATGTTGCGTTGGGGGAATGGAATACGAAGGAAACAATCATGCACTCATTCTTGATCACACGCATCTGCCTTGTTGGCGTCAGCGCCGTCGGTATTTTTATCATGAGCCGCATGCAGGCAAGGGAGAAATTAGCATCACAGCCAAGAAAGTCTGTGTTGCTCGGCACAAAAGTGTTGAATCTTATTTTTGCCGCCCTCATCGCAATATGCGTGGTGGGACAACTCATTGACTTGATCTCCAGGAGATAGCGATTCACGGCATGCTCAAGATGAAATCAACAAAAAGTGGCCTGACACACGGTCGTTGGCTTTTATAGACATGGAGTTCTTTAAAAAAATCTTGTTTCGATGGCGCCTGTTCCTTCACCTTCGCCGTCTGAAGTCCCAGCTTAAGCTCATGAGCCCTGAGCAGATTCAAGCCAGACAGGATGAATTGCAGTTGAGTTTCGCAGTCGATGCGGCTCAAGGCAGAAAGGATGCAGTTGGAATGGAGAATCTTGACGAGCCTGAAAGGACGCTTATTCTTGTCTATAGCACAGAGGGCTCGCTGGGTAACGGTGGTTTCAAGTTCCTCTTTCAGCATAAGGTGGACAAAGAGCCGATCATCGCTTCTTACGAAGCCATTGGCATGCCTCAAACCACTGCCATCTTGCGGGCTGCTTTTGACGAGTTTCCGAACGGCGAGCCCCATGGTGATTTCACGGAAAGACTGGACTTCATCGACCAAAGGAAACAGCATTTTGACGACCTCAACTGCAAGATGTGGGCTCTTTCCGACGAGACGCAGGAGTGCCTGATCGCGTATGCTAAAAAGTACAATCCCAACCTCTTTGTTTAGGCGTGATTCAATGACTGAAGCGTTGGCAGTCAAAACGGGCGCTACTTACACGGTGGCGGACATCGTATTGAGCAAGGCACGCCACGAGTCATTCTCCGTTTCTGGATCAAGTCCGCACGGTCGCGTGTACCACCGCCATTTCCTCTCGATCTGTGATATTTCATTTCGCACTCCGGCATCAGACATCCGAGCCGGCATTTGTGGAGCGATGACGCATGGTGACGAAGTTTGGAGAGTGCGAGTTATTGATGTTTCACCGAGGATTGATTCACTGGAGGTGCGGGGATTGGCGCTCACCTCGGATCGGATTGAGAGGCTTCCAACTCAGCCTTCGCCTGAGCCTCCTCGGGTTATGCCGGATATTTGGAGACAGTTCTACGACGCATGACACATGGAGCGCCTAAGAGGAGGTTTTGCATCCGTCGATTTCACTTGTTGTGAGACCCCGTTGTCTGCTTTTTTTCGGCTGGGAGGGTGGCTGGGCGTGCGGCGTAGAAGGCCCTGCCACCGACACTTGTTTTCCAGGGTAAAAGGGTTGGGTGGCATAAGACTTCGTAGCCGCACGCCCAGCCACAGGGGCGGGATCGCCGCCAGCAGCAGTCCTCCTCCCTTTCCCGGGGCTGTTCCGAAATCCATTCAGATCTCCATTGATTCCCGCCTCGTGCCCTGTCAAGCTGATCGATTGTGCCGATTTCAACCAAAACACATCCGATTTCCCTGTCGCCCTCACGGCGCAAGGCCCTGATGAATGCGGTGCAGGCCTTCGCCCTCTCCGCTCGCAAGCGCGGTGCGGATTGCCTCGTCAACGGCCGGGTGGAGGATGTTCGCATGGATGCAGGATCGCTCGAAGGCTCGGTGAGGGAATCGCTGGTTCATCGCGTTGTCTGGCGCCATCAGTCCGGCGCCTGGTCCAATGAATGCGCCTGCCGGCCCAGCGGAAACTGCCATCATGCCTACGCGGTCGCCCAGTACGCGCTGCAGCATGGAACGTTGCATGAGGCGGGTGAGGTCGATGCGGACGAGGGTGAAGGTTCCATGGACGAAAAAATTGACCGCCTCCTGAACCTTGTCTCGGGATCGCCCAAAGCGCACGCCCAGCATCGCGAGACCCGCGTCAAACCGCTCATCACGCGCATCCTGGAATCGCGCAACGCGTGGGACGCCTTGCAGCTCATTCCCGCATTTCTGTCGCAACTCGGATTGAAGACCCAGGCGCCGCACGATTCCTGGCTTTCGTTTCTGAAGACGGAAAATCGCGGGAAGCGGGCGTGGCTTTTTGCGCGCGAATTGCTGAAGCATGGGGTTCCGCTGCCCGTCGAACTCGAGGCGTTCCGTCACAACGAGGACTTCGATCGGGAAGAAGTGTTGGAGCGCGAGGAGGAGCTTGCCTCGTCCATCGAGGAATGGGTGGATGGGCTCGCATGGAAGGAGCCGAAGCCAGACCGCTCCATCCGCATTGTCTGGTCCTGGGATCCTGCGGCGCCCAAGGGATCGGGGCCCCGGATCGGGTTTTTGATGACGAGCAAAAAATTGAAGGATGCGTCGCGCTCCTTCCAGCAGGTTTGCCAATTTGCGTCCGAGGCAATTCGCGACGAACACCTGTTCGGGCAGGGTGACGCAGATTTTCTCTTCTGGCTCGATTCTGCATCCGAGCGCCTGGCACCGGTTCATCGTGACGCCTTGGAGATCGAGATGCGCGGCAATGCCCTCAAGGCGTGGCTGACAGTCTGGGGCCGCACCCAGCGTTGCGTCTGGGCGGATGGCTCCGCCGTTCGCTACGAGGATGAACCCGCGCGCATCGAGCCTGAAATCGTGAATGCGGCTGCCCAGGAGCAGGAGGGCGGCCAGCCCTGCCTGGACCTGGTGGTTCAATTTCCCGGCGGCGAACGCATTCTGCTTTCACAGGCGCAGATGATTCTCCCGCAGGAAGGGAAAGGGGGCGGCGACGAACCCATTTTTGTCTGCCGTCAAGGCGTGTTTCACCCCGTGCTTCACGCCCCGCCGATCGCGGTGCTGAAGCTTTTCCTGGACGGGGTGCGCCTGCCGCTCATGGAAGGGCAGCGCGCGCGGATGATCGCCGGATTGCTGCGGCGTTTTCCGGGCCTGGCCGAAAGTTCGCGCGGGCTCATTCGCTATCACGCAGTGCAGCCATCCTTTTCATTCGCCCTGCAGGCGGATGACTGGCTTTGCGTGAGGCTGTTTGCGACATCGCGCGAGGACGGCCGCAAATGGGAATTCACGAGTCATGGCTGGACCCAAAGCGGCAGGTTGGGGGTGGATCGCGATCTGAAGCCGCTTTCATTGACGGAAGACGCGGGCGAGCCGGTTCAGCCCCAAGCGAAGCATCCGGTGGATGAGCTTGAGGTTTTGCCGGACCCCCGTGAAACCCACGCGGCCCAGCAATGGTTTGAAGGGCTCGATTACGAGGAGGCCGAGGATGCGGGGCTTGAAGAAGGGAAAGGGTGGGTGACTCATCTGACGAGCCGGGGGATTGATTTTTTCCTCGAGCAATGGGCGATGCGTCCTCCGAAAGCGGATTACTGGGCCAACCCCTCGTTTCGAGCCTTGATCACGCCATCGCGCAAATCGCTGCCGCGTCTCAAAGTTCGCTCCAGCGGCATGGACTGGTTCAGCCTCTCGACGGAATGGGCGACGATGGCGCGGCAGTTGACGGCTGCGGACATGGAGAATTTAACCGCGAGCACCGAGAAATTCATCAAGCTTTCCAGCGGCCAATGGGCTTCCAAGGAGCAGGCCGGGCAGATCAAGGCCGTGTTGGATGTGATGTCCGACCTTGGCCTGGATGCGTCGTTGGATTCACCGCAGAGGCTGACGGTCTGGCAGCTCACCGGTGCGAGTCGCGAATCCATCCAGAAGCTCTCCACCTTGTTTGAGACAGAGGGCGATGACGAGACGATTGCGGCGCTGGAAGATCTTCGCAAGCGGGTCACCGGATTCAAGTCACTGCCTGAAATTGCGATCCCGAATCGTTTGAGGGCTGACATGCGCGCTTACCAGGTCGAGGGGCTCAAATTTTTGACATATTGTTCGTCGTTGCGGCTCGGCGCGATTCTTGCCGATGACATGGGCCTGGGCAAGACGCTCCAGGCGCTCGCATGGATGGAACACCTGCGCGATACCGAGGGCCCGTCTCCCTGTCTCGTAATCTGCCCGGCCAGCGTGGTGTACAACTGGCAGCGCGAGGCGGAAAAATTTGTGTCCAAGGCCAGCGTGCTGCTCCTCACCAGCGGCGAGGCGAGGCACAGTTTGCGACGGGAAATTCCGAAGCACGACCTGATCGTCACCAACTACGCCCTGCTGCGGCGCGATCTTGACGAGTTGCGGCAGTTCGAGTTCCGCGCGGTGGTCCTCGACGAGGCTCAAAATATCAAGAATCCCGATTCACTGGTCGCCCGCGCCGCCAAGCAGTTGAGGGCGACGCACCGCCTCGCGCTCACAGGAACCCCGCTCGAAAACCGCCTTCTCGATTTGTGGAGCATCGCCGATTTTGCAACGCCCGGTTACCTGGGAACGCGCACGCGCTTCACCGAGATGTATGACGTGCCGGACAAGCCGCACCAGCGGCGCCAGCTTGCGTCGCGCCTGCGGCCGATGCTCCTGCGCAGGATCAAGCGCGAAGTGGCGCCCGACCTTCCTGACCGCATCGAGGAACGCCTCGATTGCGAACTCACCAAGGGACAGGGACAACTTTATCTCGCCGAATTGCAGAGGGCGAGAAAGGTCGTTTCCGATCTGCAAGCAGAGGAATCGTTCCCGCAGAAAAAACTTCATGTGCTCGCCGCGCTCACGCGCCTGCGCCAGATATGCTGTCACCCCACGCTGGTGGGCGGGAGTCCGGAGCTGGGCTCCGGAAAAACCGCCGCCCTCATGGAACTTGTGGAACCGCTGATCGCCGAAGGACACAAGGTGCTCGTCTTCAGCCAGTTCGTCGGCATGTTGAAACTGCTCGAAGGAGAACTCACGACGAGCGCCATCCCGTATCACATGCTGACCGGCCGCACCGCCCGCCGCGAGGAAGTGGTCGAGGCGTTCCAAAATGACAAGCGTGCGTCTGTCTTCCTGCTCTCGCTGCGCGCCGCCGGAACGGGGTTGAATCTCACAGCTGCAAGCTACGTGGTGCTCTACGACCCGTGGTGGAATCCCGCCGTGGAAGCGCAGGCCATTGACCGCACCCACCGCATCGGCCAGGACCGCACGGTGATCACCTACCGATTGGTCGCTAAAAACACGGTTGAAGACAAAATCTTCCAGCTCCAGCAGAAAAAAGCCGCCGTCGTGAAGGATATCCTGGGTGAGGAAGGCTTCGCGCGGAATCTCACGAAAGACGATCTGCAGTTCCTGTTTTCGGATTGAGACCCTGAAATGCAGGAGCCGATGTTATCGGCGAATGGGATGACGGCAGGCATCGTTTCTATTGGCGTGGTAAACGCATTAAAATTCAATCTGAACGCTGGAAATGCGGTTCGGAGGCTTTCCCGGTCTCAAGCGTTGCGCAAGGGATTCACGCGGTTGCCGAGGGCCTTCGCCGCTTATGTTGCGCAACGCAACAGGGCGGCTACGGCCCTCGACAACCGCTCCGTTTCAGACAAGTGCTACAATTTAAAGAGTGAACCGGAACACCACGGTCGCCAATAACTGGGCTTCCTTGTTCATGTCCACGAGGGAAACCCTTCGGTCGGCAGAAAATTGAGATTAAGCATTGGAACCACGGATAACACGGATTGAACACGGATGGGCCAGCGTCCGCTGTTGCGGACACTGTCCCTGCAGGTGATAATTCAGAGCGAAGACGCTGTTTTGGCACAGCAAAAACAGCATCATCCGTGCCCATCCGTGTCATCCGTGGTTGTTTTCCCTCTTTTCCTGTGGGATGGCAGTGTTCCAAGTTTGAATACCATCCGGTAACTCTCCAGAAGTTAAATGCGCGACTTTTTAACCCATTCGCAACCGTGGAAAATTGAGGTTGTCCAGTGCCGCAGCCGCCCTGTTGCGTTGCGCAACATAAGCGGCGGAGGCACTGGACAACCGCCTGGAAAGACCTTGAGCTTCGCTGGAATTTTAATGCGATTGCCCTGCTTTTATTGGCGTGGCAATTTTATTATAAATTTGTCATACAGAGACGCATGCAAATCGAAATGAGCAACAGTGTTCTCATTGGTCTGATCCTCGGTGTCGCCCTCTGGCTGTGGACTTTGATTTCGTTGCTTGGCCGTGAAGACATGAAGGACACAGACAAGATTGTTTGGACCATCGTCGTCTGTACGCTCAACGTGGTTGGCATGATCTTGTACTGGCTCATGGCTCCTTCCGAGCCGCACAAGGTCCGTACTGAACAGGAGCTTAAAGACTATTTCAATTCTCGCGACACGGAACCGACCAAGAAGGCTTAGGATTCCTTCGCACGAAAATAGGATCCAATGCGCAGCAGCTCTCCCATGGACCACGCCTGAAATGGACATCCTCTCGGCGTGTGCGGGGCATCGGCGTCAGCGATTTCCGAGATGTGGCCGAGGCCGGCTTCATCGAGATGTTTCAGGATGGGTGCGAGAAACTTTTTGCGCGCTTCCTCGCGCCTCATGGGAGTGTTTCCATTCACTCTCAGCCATGCCTCGATGAAGGGACCGATCAGCCACGGCCACACGGTCCCCTGGTGATACGCGCCGTCGCGGTCGCGCGGTCCTCCCTCGTAATGCGGACGGTATCCCTGCGAGCCCGGGGCGAGCGATCGCAAACCCATCGGCGTCCAGAGACGCGCTTCCACCGCCTGGACAACCGTCGCAGCATGTTCGCCTTCGAGAAGCGCAAGCGGCAACCCGCCTACGGCGAAAATCTGGTTCGGACGAAACGACGCGTCCACGGTTCCACCCTGATGATCCACATCCACCACGTCGTACAGGCATTTGTCTTTTTCATTCCAGAAGCGCTTGAGAAAACTTTCGCTTCCCTGCGCGAACAGATTTTCCCAGCGCTGTGAAAACCGCCGGCCGATGTGGACCGCGTTGAGCCAGAGAGCCTGGATTTCGACGGGCTTGCCGATTCGCGCGGTGACGGCCCAGTCGCCCACGCGTGCATCCATCCATGTGAGTTGCACGCCGGGTTGCCCGGAGGCGAGAAGACCGTCGGTGTCGAGACGGATGCCATATCGGGTTCCGCGCGCGTAGCCCGAGAGGATGGATTCAATGGCACGATCGAGTGTTTCCTGCTCCTCAGTCGAGAGTGGTTGTTTGTTTGCGGCTGCCGCCTGCATCAATTCATCCGCCGCGATAATGTACCAGAGCGATGAATCTACGGAATTGAATTCAGGGCGTCCGCCATGGTCGGGAAAACGGTTGGGCGTCATCCCCTCCGAAACCTCCTCCGCCCACGCGAGCAGGATTTGTTTTGCTTCCAAGAGGCGACCGGTGACGATGCATAAGCCGCGCATGGCAATGAAGGTGTCACGCCCCCAGTCGGTGAACCATGGATAGCCCGCGACGATGGTCTTTTTGTCATGACGTTGCACGATGTAGGCGTCTGCCGCCCGATGCAGGGGAGAGGAAAAGCGTGATCGCCGCTGGAGTTCAATGGTGCGCAGGCTCCCGATTTTTTGATCGGCGGAAGCGGCGGATGCCGGCGCGGTGGTGAAGATCAGCAGCGCTTCGTTTTCATGGAGATCCCAGAGAAAGGTTCCGGGCGAGGCAAGGTCTTCCGTGTCATCGAGCCCGCGTTCGCGTTCCTGCTCGTAGAGAAATTTGCGATACCATTCGGGCTGGTGAAAATACATGCCGTTGGAAATGGCAGTGACGGGCGGGACGCCGTCATACGGGTGCCACACCACCGTGCCCTCCTGCTGAGCCGCGTCGAATCGGAATCCGGGATTTTCATGGTGGAGCGAATGATAGTCGCGCCCCGAAAGAAGGGGGCGGACCGAAAGCGTGATTTGCTTTGACCCGCTGATCCATTTCCAGGAGATGACGACGAGGGGCGAGCCGTGCGCGACAAAAATCTCCTGCTCGATCTCGGTTCCATCCTCCAGCGCAAACCGCCAGCGCGGCCAGGGATTGGTTTCGAAGGACGTGATGCGCGTCGCTCCGTCCGGATAAGTCACATCCGGATTGTAGCGGTGCGAGCTCAGCGCGAATTTTCCATCGGGGGTTTCCACCCACGCCTCGAAGCCGTTCACGAGCACGAAACGGTCCGTGGGCGGATTGCGCGCCGCGAGCAACAGCGCATGGTAACGTCTCGTGCGGATCCCCGACACCGTGCCCGAAGCGAAGCCGCCGAGCCCATCGGCCTCCAGCCATTCCGCGTTGGGATCAATGGTCAGAGGCATGATGGGGTCGCGACAGGCTTGATGTAGCTGCGCTTCTGCAAAGCGCCTTTACATCCCGGGGCCGCGTCCGGATTCATCGAGCTTGGGATAGAGTGTGAGAGAGTCCCGGTCATCAATGAATGCGCTGTGCTTGAGAAATCTCTCAGTGACGTAGTCCCAGTTGATCACATTGTAAAACGCCGCGATGTATTCGGGGCGGCGATTTTGATATTTCAGGTAGTACGCGTGTTCCCATACGTCCATGCCCAGCAGCGGCACATGGCCTTTCATGATGGGGCTGTCCTGGTTGGGGGTGGTCTCGATGATGAGTTCCTTTTCGATGACGCGGTCCTTGCCCAGCGCCAGACTCAGCCATGCCCATCCGCTTCCAAAAACGGAGGTGCCTGCCTTGGTGAATGACTCTTGAAATTTTGCGTAGCCACCGAAACTCCTGTCCATCGCCTTCGCAAGCTCGCCCTTGGGCTGGCCGCCTTCATTTTTCGAGAGCGTCTTCCAAAAAAGTGAGTGGTTGTAGTGCCCACCGCCCTGGTTGCGCACCGCGGTGCGGATGGCCTCGGGAACGGCATCGAGGTTGCGGAGCAATTCCTCGACGGACTTTTTCTCGAGATTGGGATGGCCCGCCACGGCCTTGTTCAGATTCGCCACATACGCGGCGTGATGTTTGTCGTGGTGGAGATGCATGGTCTCATCATCAATGAACGGTTCCAGCGCATCGTAGTCGTAGCCGAGGGGCGGAAGCGTGAAAGGTCCGGTTGGTGGAACGTCAACGGTCGCAGCGGAAAGATCGGGGATGCCGGGAAGATGGCGGAGGGTGGCGATGGCGGCGGTGGTGAGGACGGCGGTCTTGATGGCCTGGCGGCGTGTGATCATGGGAAACTCCTTGGGTTGATTTGGAAATGTTGCGCGATGGTTTATGCATGTTTAGCACAAAGGCATGGTGGAGCAAGCGAGAGTCATGGCTTACGCATTTGGACTCAGAGGTTCTTCCAAATCTGGATGCGGGGTGGTTGCCCTGTGCTTTTTGTGCCTCTTTGCGGCCAATTCGTCTGTTCGGCACGCGGAAAATGGCCACAAAAAGGCGCAAGAGGCACAAGAATGACGAGCCGATTCCAAATCAAAACGGGCAGACCGATCCGTCCATCCGCGGTCAACCTCGCACAACGAGGATTGGAATCCGGGATTTGTGACGAACGTTTTCGATGGTGCTGCCGAGGATGATGTCGCCCAGCAGACGATGGCCGTGGGTGGTCATGGCGATCAGGTCGCAACCTTCCCTCTCCGCTACTTTGAGAATTTCCGCGGGAGGATCGCCCATCGCGAGATGTGTGGATACTTGCAGACCTTCACCTTTCATCTGTCCGGCGATGCCTTCGAGGTAGGCGCGGTCAGCTTTCATTTCCTCGGACTCCGCAAGCTTCAGGGCGTCGTAATTCCTCGCCGCCCAGCCGTCGGCGACATGCGCGAGCAGCAGATGTGCGCGGGTCAGGCGGGCCAGCTCGGACACGTGCGCGAGCAGGTTCTTGTCCTGTTCGCTGTTGTTCAGGGTGACGAGGATGTTCTTGTACATGGGGTCAGCGGGTAAGCCACGCGGTGATGCCGAAAAAGTCGAGCAGGTATTTGACGTTGAGGATGACGATGATCGAGGCGGTAATCCATGCCAGAATTTGAACCCACATGGCATTCGTGAACTCACCCATTTTTTTCCGGCTGCTGGTGAAAAGGATGAGGGGGATGACGGCGAAGCTCAGCTGGAGGCTAAGCACCACCTGGCTCAAGATGAGGAGGCGTGTGGTCCCGCTCTCGCCGTACATCGCCGTGCAGATGACGGCGGGAACGATGGCGATGAGGCGCGTGATGAGGCGGCGCAACCACGGGCGGAGGCGGATGTTGAGGAATCCCTCCATCACGATCTGTCCCGCGAGCGTTCCCGTGAGCGTCGAGTTTTGACCCGATGCGAGCAGGGCGATTGCAAAGGCAACGCTCGCGAGCGATGCGCCGAGAGTCGGGCTGAGCAGCTTGTAGGCCTCCTGGATTTCTGCGACTTCCGTCTGCCCGCGCGTGTGGAACGTCGCGGCGGCCACGATGAGGATCGCGGCGTTGATGAAGAGTGCGAACATGAGAGCCACCGTGGAATCGAGCGTGGCGAACTTGATGGCCTCGGCCTTCCCCTCGGATGTCTGCTCATACTTGCGCGTTTGCACGATCGAGGAGTGGAGGTAGAGGTTGTGGGGCATCACGGTGGCACCGAGGATGCCGATGGCGATGTAGAGCATCTCCGGGTTGCGGATGATTTCGAGGCGCGGGACGAAGCCTCCCAGCACGGCCCTCATATCCGGGCGCGAAAAGACGATCTCCATGGCGAAACATCCGCCGATGAGAACGATGAGTGTGATGACGAGGGCCTCGATGTAGCGGAATCCCTTGTTTTGCAAATACAGCACGGCCAGCACGTCCAGCGAGGTGATGCACACACCCCAGATGAGCGGGATATGGAAGAGAAGGTTCAGGGCGATGGCCGAGCCAATCACCTCCGCCAGGTCGCAGGCGCATATGGCAATCTCGCACAGGATCCACAGCCCGAATGAAACCGGAGCAGGGTAATGATCGCGGCAGGCCTGCGCGAGGTCGCGTCCCGTGACGATGCCCAGCCGCGCGCAAAGCGACTGGAGCAGGATGGCCATCAGGTTCGAAAGCAGGATGACCGACAGGAGCGTGTATCCGAACTTGGAGCCGCCGGCCAGGTCGGTCGCCCAGTTGCCAGGGTCCATGTATCCCACCGCCACGAGATAGCCGGGGCCGGCGAAAGCCAGCGCCTTCCGCCAGAAGCCGTACTCCTTCGGGACGGTGACCGAGCGATGGACTTCCGGGAGGCTTGGCGATCCAGCAGCCTTGCGCCAGCCGGGGGAATCGGACGCGGGTGGGGTTTCTGGTTGGGATATGGCTGGCAGCACACCGTCATTCTTTCACACCGCCGCCCTTCTGTCAATAGACACGGTTAATAATATTACCCAAGGCTAATAATATACGCATGCGCCACGATTCCCGGCTCAGAAGAGCACCTGGAATCGCATCCCAGCCACCACCGCGTCCCCGACGGCGGGGGAGCCGCCGGGGTGCAGGACCCATTGGACGTCCGGCTGGAGAAAGCACCACTCGTTCACCACGTAGCGATACGTCAATTCCATGGTCGTTTCATAATCGCGGATCGCGTTATCCGTGCCATTGAAGGCGTTGGTATCGCGATCGAACTGGCGGGCGTTGTCGCCGATGTCCACATGCGTCACGGCAAGACCCAGGAGATCCTCGTCGCGGCCCGGCAGAAGTCCCGTGTAATGAAGTCCGCCCGCGAGCTGGAGCGAGACCAGGTTGCGGTCGTTCGGGGCGCTTCCTCCTGTGAAAAAAAGCCCGAGCCCCTGCGGGTGTTTCGACTTCGCGTCCTCCCGGTACACCATCTGGTCGGCCATGCCGTAGAGCCCGTAATTGCCCTGATGGAACACGGGTGTCCCGCTGGATGCGGGATCTGCCAGGGACAGATGATCCGCATCGGCCAGCTGGTCGCCAAACGAACCCGTGTGATACCAGGCGCCAAACTTGTATGAGCCGGGCAGGGACTTGGAGTTCTTTTCATGATTCACCAGGCAACCCATCTCGTAGATCGAAAAGAATCCGTCGTGACGGTTGATGTTGATGCGTGTGCCGGTGTCGTTCAGGTTTTGGGCCGACACATCTCCATCGTACACCGCGGCCTGGAAATAGAAGAAATCCACGGGGTCGGTTCGGAGACGGATGCCCGGGGCGCTCATCGGATAAGTTGGAACGGGCAGGTTGCCGCTCACGGTGACCGTATCGCCAAACGCACCATTGATGAAAAGCGACGAATATTCCCCGATCATGAATTCCTCATCTTCCGCCAGCTGCCCGAATCGCAACGAAAGTCGGTTGTCCAGCCATTCCTGCTGGAGCCAGAGCTCATTGAGACGAAGCGTGTCAAAGCCATCAATGTTGCTTACACCCTGGATGTCGCCAACGTACTTGAAGGTTGGGCTCGCTCCATGCAGCCAGTAGCTGAACACATGAAACGTGCCTCCCTTCCAGCCGAGAAGTTTCTCTAGGTCGGTGACAAAACCCATCTCCCAAAGCCCCTCGGCGGCGGTTCCCCGTCGCAATCCGCCGGAAAGATCGGTCATCGCCTCCCCGGTATAGGCGAGCACGCAGTCCACGCCATGCTCGGCAAGCGTTGCCCGCGCCCCGCCCCAGTCGCCCGTCATCCGATCGGAGAAGTGGATGTCCCTCGCCAGCCCCTCCACAAGGGAGGTGGTCTGCTCCTGCGCCCTCAGCCAGGGGACGGAGAGCAGGAGCAGGACCGCAAATGCCGGAAAAATCCCTTGAGGGGTCATGCTTTCATTCCTAGGCATGCGCGCGGCCGTGTCAATCATGATTGCCATGAATCTTAGCCGTGGCTAACAATTGTGGCAACGACCTATTTGTCTTGCGTGGCCGTCCGGTCGTGAATAGAAGAGGGCGGATGAAGCGCAACGCCCGGGACAATCACCGCGTCAGCCCCGCGGAGCAGGACTATCTTGAAGCGATCTACGAGTTGATCGAGAGCAAGGGGTACGCCAAGGCGGTGGAGATCGCGCAGCGCCTGGAGCTGAAGGGGCCGAGCGTCACGCGCATGATCCAGAAGCTCTCGCGCAACGGCTATCTCACGTATGAGAAATACCGCGGGCTCACCCTGACGCGCACGGGCCGCGCGGCGGCCAGCGACATGCAGCGCCGCCATCGTCTCATCCGCAAGTTTCTCATCGAGCTGGGTGTGGACGCCAGGACGGCGGACGCGGACGCGGAGGGCATGGAGCATCACATCAGCCCGAAGACGTTGAAGTGTCTCGCCCGCTGGCTTGAAGTGCGGAAAAGGTGACGGGTTTTATTTCTTTCCGATCATGCCGGCGACCTGGTTCGCGATGCACCCGGCGATCAGCTCGGCTCCCTTGGCGCTGTGATGCAGCCAGTCATCCATCAGGCTTGCAACGTCATGTTGCTTCATGAACTCGCGATAGGTGTCCACGAGGGGCAGCTTGTTGTTCGCCGCGAATTTCATGTAACGGCGGCGGATTCGGTCATACGAACGGTCCTGCGCATAGACCCAGTCGTCTGAGGCCTCATTCACCCAGTAGGTCAGCCATGGGTTCGTCGTCCAGAGCACGGTTTTTGCCTTGATCTTTTTCGCGCGCTGCACGAGCTCCGTCCAGCAGGCGGTGGCCTCGCGACGCGTGTGCTTCGTGAACTTGTTTCCGAACCCGGCGCATTTCACGCCATCACGCAGGTAACCGTCATTGAGGATGCATGCCAGAATGAGGACGGTTGGCTTGTAAGGAACCACGTCGCGATCCCATCGTGCAAGCGCCTGTCCGCTGGTGGTTCCGCCGATCCCCGCGTTGGCCACGGAAATGGAGTCCTCCTTGAGAAGTTCCTTCAGCCGGCGTTCGAGGACCACCGGCCAGCATTTCTCGAAGTCGGCCTGCGAGTACGTGACCGAGTCGCCCAGGGTGACAATGCGAATTTTCGACTGGAGATGTTTCTCCAGGTTGACGTGGGAGAGGTGAGGAGGCGGATCGGGCGGGAGTTCAAATGATGGATTCATAAAAAATGCAGTGATTCTACAGGTGGGAGATCAGAATTTTAACCACGGATGTACACGGATGAAACACGGATAAGCCAGGGCCTGAGCAGTTTGATCCGTGCCCATCTGCGCCCATCCGTGGTTGTTTTCATGCTTTTCCATGGGCAATTTCCCGCAGCACCTCTTCGAGCTTGTCGAGCACCACATGCAGAAGGTCGTAGCTGATGTTGAGGGCGGGTTCGATGCGGATGGTTTTGGAGCTGATGAGAGTGCCTGCCACCAGGATGCCGCGCTTGAACAAGCCCGCGGCCACGCGGTAGCCGGTTTCATCGTTGATGAAATCCATGCCGATGAGGAGGCCCATCCCATGAACGTCTGTGAGGATATGCGGGTAGCGTGCCTTCAATGTCTTTAATCGCTTGAGCATGAAATGCCCCTTCTGGGCTGCCTGCTCCGGTAGTTTTTCCTCAAGCATCACGTGGATGGCCGCGATGCCGGCCGCGCATGCCATCGGGTTTCCGCCGAATGTCGAGCTGTGGATGAAAGGATTCTCCTCCAGCACCTTCCAGATTTCGGAATTGCCCATGAATGCCGAGAGCGGCATCACGCCGCCGCCGATGCTCTTTCCGAGGCAGAGGATGTCCGGCACCACGTGCCAGTGTTCGCATGCGAAGATTTTTCCGGTCCGCCCAAACCCCGTCTGCACCTCGTCGAGAATCAACAAGGTTCCGTACTCATCGCACAGTTTGCGCGCCGCAGGCAGGTAATCGTTGGGGGGAACGATGGCGCCCGCCTCGCCCTGAACGGGCTCGAGGATCAGCGCCGCTGCGTCGTCGCCCACGGCCTTTAATTTCTTGAACTCGTCCTCCAGCGCCTTCTTGTCTCCGAATGGAACGAAATGAATCTGGGGAAGCAGCGGCTCGAAGGGGTGGCGGTAGGTGTGTTTTCCCATGACGGAGAGCGATCCCATGCTCTTGCCGTGAAAGCCGCCGACGGAGGAAATGAAGCCCACGCGCCTCGTATGCAGCCGCGCCAGCTTGAGAGCGCCCTCGACGGCGTCGGTGCCGTTGTTGATGAAGAAACATTCCTGCAAATCGCCCGGCGCGAGTTCGCCGAGCAACTCGGCCAGCGCGCCGCGCAGCGGGTCGAGCAGTTCCTGCGAGGAAAGCGGCATGCGCAACGCCTGCGCGCGCACGGCCTCGACGATCTTCGGGTGGCACATTCCCATGTTGTAGATGCCGTAGCCGCCGAGGCAGTCAATGAACTGGCGCCCGAGCAGGTCGTGCATGATCGAGCCGCGCCCCTCCCATTCGAGCGCCGCAAAATCCTTCGCCTCCGCCACGCTCTTGCGGTACGTGAGGAACCCGCGGTTGTAGAAGTTGTCGAAGTTCTCAAGGGTGTGGCGGACGATCTCCTTCTTGACCTTGGGCGTGAGGCGCCGCTTGCCCGTGATGATCTTGAGATATTCGGCGGACTTGCGGAGGACCTCGTCACGTGTGTCCTGCGAGCAGACGACCATGGTTTTCTTCCGTCCCTTCAAGTCATAGGTGATCTTGGTCTTGAGCTCGCAGGCCTTGCTGACGGCATCGCGCATGGCATTGAAATCCTTGCCGGGGGAAGTTGCGGGTGAGAGCGGGGACGTGAGCATCCGGCCACGGGCAGCGGCACGCGATCGGGATGGAGAACGGGCCTTCATGGAGGGGCGATGGGTTGGGGATTATGGATTGAAGGAATGTTTTGCGCAAGATTGCCTTTCAAGCGGAGCAGAGCCCTGTTGCCGTCGGAAATTCTCCGCAGATTTCGCAGACGGACGCAGATTTTCGGAGGGGTTCGCGCAAAGACGCGAAGGCGCAAAGCTTTTTCACGCAGCGGTGCTGCGTGAAAAAGGTTCGTCATTCTGAAAATCTGCGGACAATCGCCTCCTCCAAATTTATCAGGGCTCGAGCACGAAACCGTTGGTGCCATCCTTGCCGGTGTCGAAGAAATTTTTGAAGCCTGACCGGCCGTCTGCGTAAAAGATGTTGCCGCCATCAGTGCCGTGGGGTGAGCTGGCGAGCCATGTGGCGTTGGTGAGGTTTTTGATCCAACCCGGTGCGCCGGCGAGCCCGCGGTCGAAGACCATGGGGTTGTCTGAGGTGACTGCTTCCGTGAGGCCCGTGCGGCCGGTCAGGTCGGCCACGGAGCAGGCGTAGGAGTTATTGGAGATGCCGAAGGCATTGACCGTGCCGGGTCTTCGAGAGCGATCGAGCGGGCAGACGTAGATGCTACCGACGTGCAGATAGTGGCCGTTGGTGAGACCAAGAAAGACCGAGGAGGAAGTGGCGTAGGGATTAACACCAACGGGGTAGGGATATGGGGGAAAAAAGTCGAGGCCATCGATAGAGTATTGTTTGAAAGCCAGGCCGATCTGACGGATGTTGGAAAGACAGTAGGATCTGGCCTGGCGTTCTCTCGCCCGCGCCATGACCGGGATCACCAATGCGATGAGCAGCGCGATCACCGAGATTGCGACGACCAGTTCCACCAACGTGAAGCTGAGGTCTTTGTTTCCCGGCTGCCAAGGGTTTTTCAGCATGGTTGTTGCATGATAACAAAACGAATCGGATAGGACAGGGAATATGGGGCTGGAAAAACGGAGGGACACGCTCTCGCCTCGCCGAAGCCTATCCGACTACGCCAAAGCGCTTCGTCGCGACGGCGAGCGGCGTAGCGCGGGCCGTCGTGTCCAGCCACGTCACGAATGGATTTTCAAGCAATGATGCTTTTCGAGGGCGACGAAACCGTGTGTTCCCGCTTCAAGGTTGGTTTGGCAGTTGCGAACTCACCCACCAACGGACACGACGGAGCGTGTCCCTCCGTTTTTTTTGCAAGACACGGATCAGAGGGGCCAAACTCTTGCGAGTTCGGCTACGGGTTCTTCCAGCAACTTTTCCCCTCAGTGCCCGGTGAGTTCTTCCTGTGCGGGGAAGTGCTCTTCTTTCTTGTCCAGCTTCTTGAGGAGTTTTTTGGCCAGTTCGCGGTCGTCGCGCTGTTCGATGGCGTAGCGTGGGTCCACTTCCATGGTGAGGACTTTTTTGAGGAGGTCCTCGGCCTTGGCGAAGATATGCTCGTGCATGTAGAGCTCGCCGAGATAGACGTAGGCGGTGGTGCGGCGCGGGCCGAGCTTGATCGCCTTCTCGTAACACTCAATGGCCTTGGCATAGCTTCCACCGGGAGCGATGTAGTTGATGCGGCCGATCACGATGTAGGCTCCACCCGCATCGTACTTGTCGTTGTACTCGAGCACCTTGTTCATGTTTTCCATCATGACACCCTTGGCGCCGATCTTGGCGAAGATGGAGGCGCGGTCCACCCACTCGCCATAGTTGACCCCGTACCAGTAATAGCCATCGGCCGATTCGGAATAAACCTCCTTGAGTTTCTGGGCGGCATCCTCGCCCTTCTTGAACCATTCGCTTTGCGCCCCGCGGTCCTTCTCGTGGTTTCCGAGCGACCAATAGACGCGGGAGAGGAGCGTCAGCGTTTCGCGTTCCTCCGGCTGTTTTTCCAGGATTTGTTCACAGACGGTGGCAGCTTGCTTCAACGCCTCGACGTTCATCACGTCGGTCGTCAGCTTGAGACTTTTCTTTTTCAATGCCGCGATCGATTCATCGGCGGCAAACGAGGTCATCGCGCACGCCAGACAAAGCCAGAGGGTGACGGGGATGCGGGAGGGAAGGCGCATCACGCGGCTCGTTTCGATGAAAGGGATGCCCGGACGAGGTTGGTCCCCATGTCCCACATGGCGCCGGGAAATTTGTAGCAATCGGCCAGGGTTTCGTCGAAGGCGCGCACGATGCGGTCCACCTCCGTCTGCCCGATGATCAGGGGGGGGGTCATCTTGATGACGTCCATGTGGTGGCCCGCGACCTGGGTGAGGATGCGGTGATTTTTGAGCATGGGGATCACGACCATCTGGGCGAAGAGACCCTTGTCGGCGGCCTGGATGATTTTCCACGCGGCGCGCAGGCGCAGTGATCTGGGTTCCGCAAATTCAATGGCGATCATCAATCCCTTGCCGCGCACTTCCTTGATGAACTCATGGCGGGAGGAAAGCCCGCGCAATCCCTCGAGCAGCGCCTTGCCCATGCGGTCGGCGTTTTCGACCACGCGCTCCTCATCCATCACCTGAAGCGTGGCCAGCCCGGCCGCCATCGCCATGTTGTTCCGCCCGAAAGTCGTGGAATGCACCACGCAGCGGTCGAGACGGCTGAATGTCTTGTCGTAAATTTCCCGGCGCGTAAGCATCGCGCCACATGGAATGAGTCCGCCACTCAGGCTCTTGGCGAGCGTCACGATATCCGGCTCCAGCGCCCAGTGTTCGAACGCGTAGAAGCGCCCCGTGCGGCCGAGTCCCGTCTGCACTTCATCGGCAACGAGCAGCGTGCCGTACTTGCGGCAAAGCTCCTGCGCCTTCGGCCAGAACATGTCGCTTTTCGGATAGTGGACGCCCTTGCCCTGGACGCATTCGATGAAGAAGGCGGCGTATTCGCCCGTGGCGAGTTCGCGTTCCAGCGCTTCAAAATCGTCGAGCGTGATGTCGTTGCCCGGCAGGAGCGAGCCGAAACTTTCGCGGAACATCGGGCTGCCATTGAGCGCGAGGGCGCCGGTGGTAAGACCGTGAAACGCGCGGCTGCAGAAAAGCATTTTTTCACGTCCCGTGGCGCACCGCGCAAACTTGATGGCGGCCTCGACGGCTTCCGTGCCCGAGTTGCAGAGGAACGCGGCGTTGAGGTGGGGAGGGGAGCGCTTGATGAGCGCCTCGGCGAGCAGCCCGCTGAGGAGAGAGCAATCCATCTGGACCATGTTGGGCATGTCCATCGCCATCAGGTCCGAGAGCGTCTTTTTGATGGCTGGATGATTGCGCCCGATGTTCACCGCGCCGTAGCCGCCGAGTCCGTCGAGATAATCCTTCCCGTCGCGGTCGTACAGGTAGGCCCCCTGTGCCCGCGCGTACACTTTGTCGAACCCGATCGTGCGAAGGACTTTCACGAGCGTGCGATTGACATGGCGATCATGCAAATCGTAGTTCTCGCCGAGTCGGGTTTGAATGAGGCTCTGGATGTCCAGCGGCATAAGGGGCGAGAGCATAGCACGATGCGGGCGGATTGCAATGGCGGTGAGGAAGGATGGGGGCGACAGCGACAAGGGGATGTGGGGGTTGGGGTGACATTCCTCTTTTGACAGTTGTAATTCTCATACGAAGTGGTATGAGTATATCCTCGTACAACACTGACAGGACAATTCAAATCAAACCATCATGAATCCCCTCAACGATTCCCAGGAACTGGCCCGCCGCTTCAATGAAGACGAGGCGGTGTGGCGCTGTTACGAAGACAAACGGCAAATGCGACGGTTGCTTGGCTCGCGGATTCCTCTTTCCGAGGAGGTTCTGGATCATCTCGACTGGCTCGAAGCCGAGCGGGAATGCCGCGTCATCCGGGCCATTGGTTTTTTCCACACATGAAGCCGATGAAAGCAAAGAAGCCCATCAGTTCCCTGATCTTCAACTTGCGTGGCCGGAAGGTGATTCTGGATGCGGATCTGGCGGAACTTTACGGCGTGGTCACGAAGCGGTTTAACGAACAGGTAAAGCGCAACGCGACCGTTTCCCGGAAGATTTCATGTTTCGATTGACCGTGCGGGAGTGGGATCGTTTGAAGTCACAAATTGTGACTTCAAATGTGAAGGTCCCGCAAAGAGAAGGCGTTGTGCTGAACTGGTCGCAATTTGCGACCAGTTCCAAGAGACATCGGGGATCGGCCTACCGGCCAACCGCGTTCACGGAGCACGGCGCGATCATGGCGGCGACGGTGTTGAACAGTCCCGCGGCCGTGGCGATGAGCGTATTTGTGGTGCGTGCATTCATCCAGATGCGGGAACAACTCGTGGCCAATGCGGCCATTCTCAAGCGATTAGCGGAAATAGACAAGGCATTGCTTCAGCATGACAAGTCGCTCCAGATCATCTGGTCGGAGCTTCAACCTCTGCTGGTACCACCCCCGGATCCGCCGAGAAGGCGCATCGGATTTCATACGGATAATTCATGATCTTTCAGGGCGTTGAAAAGCCCCGGACTCTGAATTTGCGGATTATTTGCCCTTGCCCTTTTTGGGGACGTCCGCGACGTAGCGATCGTTGGCTTTGCGCAGGTGGTCGAGGATGGTTCGAAAAAGGTGGAGGGTGACGAAAGGTTCCTCCTGCAGGATGCGCATGAGGGGAGGCCCCGGAATTTTTCCGAGGCGGGAGAAGACGGTGGTGCGGGCGCCGGTACTGCGGGGCTTGTCGCTGATGATGCCCATCTCGCCGAAATAGTCACCGGCCTCGATGGTGGCAAGCGGGACTTTCGTGCCGTCCGGGGCCTTCTTGGTCAGCTCGACCTGGCCTTCGAGCACCACGTAGAGGCAATCGGATGGATCGCCTTCTTCAAAAAGGAGCGTATCGGCGTTGCAGGGGATTTCCTCCGAATATTCAGCCAGCGACCTCGCATGGGCGTCGGTGAAGTAGGTGAAAAAGCGGTGGGTCAGAAGGTTCATGCAGGGATGAAGAAATGTAAGGGCAGGATGCATCAGAGTCAAATAGGGAACAGGGAAGCGGTTTCCATGGGAAGTTTGGGCTTGCTCGTCCGAACAGGGCGGATTAACCTGTTTGCGGTGAATATCTTACAGCAAAGTGGTTTTGACGTGAGGAATCATCCCGGATTGGCGGGCAGGCGGTGGACTGCGGGATATACCCTGATCGAGATCATGCTGGTTCTATCGATCATTGCCGTGCTGCTGGGATCGGGAATTTACTACTTGTCTGGCAACGTGGCGGTGGCCAAGGAGACGCGTGTTCAATCGGA
Organism: Verrucomicrobiota bacterium; assembly: GCA_023269615.1. Taxonomy (GTDB): domain Bacteria; phylum Verrucomicrobiota; class Verrucomicrobiia; order JABWAM01; family JABWAM01; genus JAHFSY01. The sequence continues at coordinate 33,954 of JAHFSY010000011.1, read as the reverse complement.
TCTCGGGGCATTGGGGACGCAGGTGCGGACCTACCAGATGCAAAACCTGAAGTACCCGACCACCGAACAGGGGCTTCAGGCATTGGTGAGCAAACCCACCATTCCGCCCACCCCGCCGAACTGGCTCCAATTGCTGAAGCCGGAAGCGCTCATTGATCCGTGGGGAAATCCCTACCAATACATTTGTCCCGGCAAACACAATCCGGGGTCGTTCGACCTCTGGTCCTGGGGAGCAAACGGGCCCAATGCTTCCGAGGGCTTGATTGGCAATTGGCAGAAGTCGGCATCCAATTCCTGAAGACACGCTGTCCGGAGGTCTGCCTTGAAGCCGTTATTTTCCCCAGCCGCTCCATCCCGTCATCGCGCGTGTGAGGGTTACACGCTGCTCGAGATCATGCTGGCCCTCGCCATCGGCGCCATCATGCTGCTGGTGGCGGTGCCGGTGCTGGGGGATTACCAGGCCCAGAAGCAACTGCGGGAGCCGACGGAAAAGCTGGCGGATCAAATTGATCGGGCCCGGGAACTGGCACTGCGCGAGCATCGGGCCTACACGATTGAGTTGCACTTGGACTATTTTACGCTGCAACCGGCCCAACCCCAGCCGGGCGATCCACCCAGCCTGGCAGTTGCCCACCTGGCACGGGGTCAGCGTCTTTTGATGAAATCGTGGGGCCAGGCACAGTGGCACGAGGTGCGTGATTTCCGGTGGGAATTCGTGGCCGGTCGACTCTGCGAACCCCTGTCGCTGCGCTTCCAGCGCGGTTCGGCGGTGATTGAGCAAACCTTCAGTCCCCTGACCGGCGCCGTCCTTTCGGAAACCAGTTCAATGCCATGAAAGAGAATGACACAGGAGTCAGGAGCCGGAATATTTTCTCGCTTGTAGGAGCCGCTGTCAGCGGCGACCGGGAAGGGGTGGAATCCGGATCGCCGCTGACAGCGGCTCCTACAGGACGAAACCAACCGACGGGAGCTTTCACGCTTCTGGAGATGATGCTCGCGATTGCAATCTTTTCCATCACGGTGGTGGGAATGGTGACGGGGATGAACCAGACGATTCGCAGCTCCTCGATGGTGGCGATGTCGGCCTACGTCCGCCAGCAACTGGACAGCCGTCTTCTCGAAGCGCGGCTGCGGCTGAGATCCGAGGGGACAACGACGAGCCCGGCAGACGGGCGGGGAGTCATTTACACGACCGTGGCAGAACCGCTCAAGCTGCGGGACAGCAAGGGGCACGAGCTGCAGTCACTTTACCGGTTGCAACTGACGGCGAAATGGGTGGGGCCGGAAGGACCACAATCCGCGACAGTGGAGGAATATGTTTTCAAAGATCCAACCACGGCGCGCTGAGGGCTACACGCTTCTCGAAGTCATGCTGGTGCTGACGCTTTTCAGCGTCCTGTGCGGCGGCATTTTTGGAATTGTTCAGAGCACCATGGAGAGCATCATGGTGGTGAGGGGACTCATCCGGACCCAGGGCGAGACCGATGCGCTCCTGGACGTGTTGCGCCAGGCGTGCAGCCGGTTGCCAGTGACGGCGGTGGTGCGCGCAGAAAAGCGTCCTGAGTCCAGCTCCAGCCGGGAAGTCCAGTTTCAGCAGGCACCGGGGACGTTGCAGTGGGGCGAACGATGGCAGGATCCGATGGCGGTCACCGTGGTGCTGGCGGCGCGAAAGCAGGAGGATGGCCGATGGGTGCTCGCCGCGAGGAAATTCAACCCGATGGCAAATGACCGGGCGCATGCCGAGCTGATGCCATGGCTCCCGCTGGCCGGTGGTTTTTCGGAAATGGAGTGGTCGTTTCAAGATCCAGGTTCCGGCGAATGGAAGGATGAATGGAAGGATCCCATCCGTCGTCCACTGGCCGTGGCGCTGTGGTTGAGGCGTCCAACCGAGGCCGCCGGCAGCCGGACGGTTTTTTACATCCCGCAGGTTCAAACCAACGCCTTGCCGCATTTTGGAAGTCCCTCATGAAAACCCCGGTTCACTCTTCGATCAAAACACAGGGCTCGCAACGGGAAGGTGCCGCGCTGTTGCTCGTGCTGTGGGCTGTCGGCGTCATCTGCATCGCCGTGGTGGGTTTGACGGCGATGACGCAGTCGGCGATCCAGGACGAGACCGAGCTTCAGCAGTCCGACGGGGCGCGATACCTGGCGGAATCCGGCCTGGCGATCCTGTCCTGTCCGGGCATTAAAAACGGAGATCCCGTGTTGACGCAGACGCTGCCCGGCGGCGGACATTTTACAGCACACGCGGTTGGCGAGAACGGGCGATTGCAGATCAACGCGGTGCTCAAGCACCAGAACCGGACCGTGCTTCAACAACTTTTTCTTGGATGGGGGTTGAATTCAGTGGAGGCGGACACGGTGATTGACTGCATGTTGGACTGGGTGGATCCGCTGGCTGGACGGCGGCTCAACGGCGCCGGGCCCAACGATTACGTTGCGGCCGGGCTGGCATACGGCCCCACGGGAAAGGAATTCATCTCGGTGGAACAGATGGCCCAGGTCCTTCACTTTGACCTGGTCACACGGCGGAAATCCGACTGGCGGAATTTTTTCACCGTCTGGACTGACGGCAGCCTGGATCTCAACTCGGCTTCAGCGGACATGGTGGCGGCGGCGACGGGCGCCTCCCACTCCAAGGCGGTGGAAATGGTGACCTATCTCAGCGGACCGGATGGGGTGCCTGACACGGGCGATGACATTCGTTTTGCAAACCTTGAGGACGCCCGTCAGTTTCTCGGGATTTCTCCGGAAGTTTGGGGTGCCCTGGCGACGCCCTTGGGCATTGAATCACCGGTGACCCGCATGCTAAGCATTGGGCAAAGCGGGCCGATCCAGGCCAGTCTTTCCATGGTGGTCAACCGTGCCACCACGCCGTTTACCCTGCTGGAACAAAAACAACTATGAGCCAGCCCACCATCGAGCCAGTGACGCCCAAAACCGGGGCTGCATCCGGCGTGGTTCTTTTCCCCGGACCCTTGAGTGAATGGGAAGTCTGGGAGAACGCGGGCACGGACCGGGCGCGGCTTCGTTCAACCGGGCTGGCCCAGCTTCCGCCGGGAACCCAGATCGCGGCCGCCGGCCTGCCGGTCGGATCGGTGCTGAATTTTGTGTTTCATGCGCCACCGGCGGATGCATCTTCATTGCGGGCGCTGGCCTCGTTCCAGCGCGAACAGCGCGCCCTCGCGACGGAGAAAGGGCAGCCACCGGTTTTCGACGCAGTTCCCGCCGGGCCGGAGGACGCCCAGAAGCAGCGGCTGGTCATGGTGGAGGAGCTGAGCGGCAATATTCCACCCGAGCTGGGGCGTCCGGAAATTTCGCGGTTTGAAACGTCCGCGCGCATGCTGCCCCTGCCACCGGATGGTTGCGCCCTCTGGCTTGAAAACAGCCGCCTCGTGATCGGTGTCATGCGCGGAGGGGAGCTCGTGTATTTCCAGTCGCTGGCAGACGCGCGTCTGACACCGGCCGTGCTCGATGAACTTCGCGGCCTGGGGCGGATTCTCAAGATGGAGGGATTGATGACGGAAGCGCCCGTGATCTGGGTATGGGCGGATGCGGGGGGTGGGGCCGAGGCGGCGCTCGGCCCGCTTTTCGGCGGGAAGGTTGTGGTGTCGGCGCGTCCCGCACCCCGCCTGCCGGCGAGGGTGGGACAACTGGTGCCTTCATCCGTCGTGCAGGCAAGATTGCAGCGCAGCTCACGGGCCCGGCGGCGGCGGCTGGTGGGCGTGGTGGCGGCGTTGTATCTGGTGGTGATCAGCACGTGGGCGGGCGTCCTCCTCTCCCGGAAACTGGGGATCGAGAGGCTTCAAGCAGAACTGGATGGCAATCGTGCGAAGGTGGAGAGTCTCCAGAAGGCGGCCACGGCATGGAAGCAGACGCAGCCGACGGTTGACCCTTCCAATTATCCGCTGATGATCCTGCTGGAAATCCGCCGCGCCATGCCGGAGAAGGACCTTTGGCTGACGGAATTTCGCATTGCGAACGGAGTGGTGGATTTGCGCGGCACCACCACCGAGGTGGATCTGGTTTACCAGTTTCGACAAAAGCTCAACGTTGGCGCACAGGATGGTGGAATTGACTGGGCTTTCGACACGCCCAGCATCCAGGCGGACAATCTCACTCAATTTCGTGTCCAGGGAAAACTACCGTATGCGTCAGCTCAATAAATCCGAACAATTTCTGGCCACGTTTCTGGGGCTCGCGATTTTCATCGTGGGAAACATGGCTGCCATTTCGCACATGCTTGCCTTGGGACGGACTTTGAATACGAAACGCTCCGCCCTCAATGAGCAGAAACTGGTGGCGGACGCATGGCTTGCGCAGAGCACACTTTGGGGCGCCCGCGAACAGTGGTTGCAGGCGGCGCGCCCGGCATTCACAAAGGAGATCACCCCGGCCACGCTGGTCCGACAGATGCAGGATCTCTCCAAGGCAAATGGAGTCAAGATCCTCGATCAAAATCTGCTGGAGAGCGCGGACGTGACGGGCTGCCACACATTCTCCATTCACCTGCGGCTGTCGGGACAACTCGAGCAGATGGTGGCATGGCTTCATGACCTCCAGACGCCGTCAAGTTTCGTTGAATGCACGGCGTTCGTCTGCCACCAGGGAGTTGATTCCGCCGAAATGGAGTGGGAGATCACGCTGACCCGCTACTACAGTTCGCCCAAGGCATGAGAACGCCCCTCTTCAAATGTGGACTCCAATGGGGAGTGGCCGTTGGAAGCCTTGCCCTTGCCGGTGCGCTTGCGTTTGCCGCCACAAAGGATCTCGGGGAATTGGAGCGCGCGGCAAAAGTGCCCCCCATGCCTCCGATCAAGGAGTTCGCCCCCATCTGGACGGAGGGGACATTTCGTCCACCCGACCCCACAGTTGCTGTTTCCGTTGCATCTTCGGCCGGCAGCGTGGACGGATGGTCGTTGCTGGCCCTGATCAAAATTCGCGAGGAAACATTCGCCATCCTCCAAAAGGAGAAAACAGGACTCCGCATGTATGTTGGCCCGAAGCCCAACCCCGATGAATATTCCGTGGAATCGGCGCATTTCGACGAGGACCCGGAAAAGGAGTTTGTCACCGTGCGTCATAAGCAGAAGACGGTCGAGCTCCACTACCTGCCTCCCATTCTCGAGGAGCTAAAAAAACGATATCAAGTGCTTGAGGAATCTGGTACGGTTCCCGGCCCCTCTCACCCATGACTTCAGTAATCCAAATCCGTCGTCGGTCATGGAGGCAGCCCTCCCCTGCGTGGTGCTGCATCGTCCTCCTGATGTTGCCATTCCCCATTCCAGATCTTGCGGCTCAGGACAAGCCGGGTGGCGCTGTCGTTGTCCCCATGGACGATCAGAACCGTGTCCGCCTGCGCATGCCGGAACTGGGCATCTTTGATACCGTTGCCATTTACGAGAAACTGACGGGCAAGAGCGTGATCATTCCCACCACGATCGCCACCACCAGCAAGATTTCCCTGATGGCGCCCGAGCCCCTGTCGGTCACTGAAGCAGCCGAGATGATCAGCTCCGCCCTCCTGGTCAATGGGTTTGCCCTGGTTCCCGGTGATGGAAATCGGTCGAAGCTTGTGCCCGTCGGGCCGTCAAACCCCCGTGCCGTGGGGTTGCCCATTTGCACCGGTCCCGCTTCCGGATTTCCGAAGGACAGCCAGATCATCACCTATTTCATGCCGTTCAAGAACCTGCCGGCGGCGGATGCCTTCCTCATTTTTTCCCAGCAGGTGGCGCTCAACCAGCCTTATGGTTCGATCGTGAGCGCCCCCGGTGCCCAGGCGCTCCTGATCACTGAAAATGTCAACGTCATCCGCCAGCTGATCGAGATTCAAAAGCTGATCGACGTTCCGCCCTCCGAGATGAACATTGAATTCGTCCAGCTGCACAATGCCACTGCCACGGACGTGGTTGACACGGTCAAAAACATGCTGGGTACCGGCACGACTGGCGTGACTGGAAGCAAGGAGAACTTGAAGATGTCTGTCGATGGAGCTCCCGGCCAGCCGGCTTCCACCGGGTTCGTCAAGATGAATGGCAGCGAGCGGCTGCTGCCCGATCCGCGCACCAACCGCGTACTGGTCGCGGCCGGCAAGGACAGCCTTGCCCTTCTGGTTGGGATGGTCAAGAAGCTCGACGAAGCCGCCATGGTGGGCGATCCGAAGGAATACCGCCTGCGTTATGTGGGGGCCACCGACCTGCTGCCCATCCTGGCCGATGCGCTCTCGGAGCAGGGAAAAACCGGGCCGGCATCATCCGCCGGCGCGATGGGATCACAGGCGACGGGTTCAAGCTCCAGCGACACCACTTCGGGAATCGGATCGGGCTCAAGTGTGGATGTTTCCTCCCAGGTTCATGTTTCTGAAGAAAAGTCGCGTGCCATGTCGCTTGTCGTGGGCAAGACCAAGCTGATCGCGGACAATCGCATCAACACCATGGTGGTTGTCGGCCCGCCACAAAGCTGGCAGGTGGCTGAGGGGATTCTCAAAATTCTCGACCAGCCACCCAAGCAGGTTTATCTCGCCACGCTCATCGGCCAGATGTCCAATACCGGCACGCAGGAGTTGGGTGTCGACATCTTGCAGGCGTCCCGAGGAACCAAGGATAACTATGCATCGTCGGGCTTGAACACTTTCCCCATTTCGGGCCCGACTGACCCGAGAAGTGTCCAGGTCAACGGCAGCACGCTGATCGGCCTTGCGAATGGGTGGTCGGTCTGGGGCACGGTCGGCAAGCTCTTTAACTATTACGTGAAACTCCTCCAGAACACCGGCCGCTTTAAAATTCTCAGCCGCCCTTCGATCTACACCTCGAACAACAAGAAGGCGATCATCGCCTCCGGTACCCAGCAGCCCGTGCCCGGCACCACCCAGTCCAATGTCGTAGGCGGCGGCACCAGCACCAACAGCACATCGACGGTTCTCAACACCAGTGTCGAATACAAGGATATCCTCCTCCAGCTGGCTGTCGTTCCCCTGATCAACGCGAACAATGATGTCACGCTCCAGATTGCCCAGAGCAACGATACGCTGGGCAACCAGGTGGCCATCGGATCGGTCACCGCCACGGCGATCAACAAGCAGCTTCTCAACACCACGATCACCGTCCGCAACGGGGAGACGGTGGTGCTTGGCGGCCTGATGTCCGAGTCGGAACGGGTGACGCAGATTGGGATTCCGTTCCTGAGCGATATTCCGCTCATCGGCTACCTTTTCAGCGACACGGTGGTTGTGAAGGACAAGAGGGAGCTCATCATCCTGATCCAGCCCAACGTCATTTCTTCGCTGGATGGAGCCGGGGCCCAAAGTGAGTACGAGATTGACCGCACGAAGATCGGTGAGAAGGCGGTAAAAATGCTGGATGCACCGCCTTCCTCGATTCCTGCCGACCCGGTGGAAAAATTGCCTGATCCAGAAGAGGTGACGGAGCCCGCAGAGTGATGACTTCACCACGGACAGGACAAAGGGGGATCCGTCGAGCCCTGCCGCTGCTCTTCGCATTTCTCGTCACGGTTTTGACCATGGGGGGCTGTCAGCCACGTGCGAACACGCCGCGCCTCCGCATCGCCATCGTGCCGAAGATGGAAAGCAACGCGTACTGGGACGTTCTTCACGCGGGTGCCATCCAGGAAGAACGCGACCTTGAGAGGGGAGGTGCCCAGGTCGAATTGCTCTGGCATGGGCCGGCAAACGAGGGGGATCTTGAGGAACAGATTCGTTTGTTGAGGAAGCTCGCTGATGAGCGGGTGAACGTGATCATCGTCTCCCCGCAGAACAGCGACCTTCTCATTTCCACGATTGAATCGATCGCGGAGCAGGGCATCCCGATCATTACGTTCGATTCCCGGCTCAACAGCTCCGTGGTCAGCAGCTACGTCGGGACAAACAATTACGATGCAGGGGCCAAGGCGGCCGATCATCTCGCTGGAATTCTTCAGGGCAAGGGCAGGGTGCTCCTGCAGCGCTACGTGGCGGGTTCCGATTCGTCCATGGAACGCGAGGCGGGTTTTGCCAACCGGTTGCATGAGAAATATCCGCAAATCGAGCTCCTACCCTGGAAAACGTACTGCGGGACCGATCGGGAAACCGCACTTCAGGTTTGCAAGCAAGGCTTGGCCCAGTTTGGCGGACAGGCCCAGGCGGTGATGGTTTCCACGCAATTCAGCGGCAACGAGATGCTCCGTGCGATGACCGACGCAAAGCTGGCGGGAAAGGTTCCGCTTGTCGTTTTTGATACAAATCCACTCCTGGTGTCCGCCCTGAAGGAAGGAAACGTCGAGTCCCTGGTGGTGCAATCGGAAATGGAGATCGGGAGAACGGCGTTTGAAACCGCCTATAGCCGTGTCATGGGCAAGGCAGTTCCCCGCACGATTTTCACCCCGGTGACGATTGTGACCCGCGAGAACTTGAATAACCCGGCGATCCAGGACTTGATCGAGCCCCCGTTCAGGCAATACCTGCCAGCCCCCGCCAAATGATCGACCAACCTCTGGAACCGTTCAGGCTTATGGGAAAAGTCCTTCCACGTTGGTGGGCTGGGAGTTGGTTCCGGCGGGCTTGGCAGAGCCTCCCTGATTTGCTCCAACCACGGACGGAAAATCAGTGCAGTCGTACACGGTGACCGTCACGCCACAATCCGCGGCTGTGCCGGGCTTCAGATGGCCGAGCGATCCATCCAGGCCGCACACATCGTCAAAGGCGAATGCATAGCCTTTGTTCTCATAGAGAACCGTGTGAATGGCTTTGGCGTATACATCGTAGGGGGGGGTCTTGTAGAGGTTGGCCCTTGTAGAATCCGAGTGCCACCATTCCTTGCTGAAGACACCATCGGGCGGGTAGACGCCGACGATCATGGCCGACGAGATATTCCTGCAGAAGATCGATTGCACGGTCTTGTTCACGGGTTGCATGGAGCCGGCGCAGCCGACGATCCCTTCAAAGTCCGGAACCCCGATGCTTTCCGGGCCGCCGACCCCCCACTCGGGGTGGTTGGGAAAATTCAGCTTTCCTCCCGAGAATGTGCCGTTGACCAGGAAGGTGTTGGTTCCGGGCGGGGCGGGAACGAGTTCGGCACACTGCACGGTGATGCTTGGCATGACCTTGGCGGCCCAGATTTTTGAAGCCTGGTCTGCGTAACCAGATTGAACTCCAAAGACGGTGTTTGAGGGAACGGCGCACAGCAAGCCGCCCGGATTGGCGATCTGGCAGATTTTTCCTGTAAAAGGCGGGTTCGGGTTGTAATTGAGGCAGTTGGCCCACATGCCCGTGAACTGGGGCGCCAGTGTTGCAAGGGCGTCTTTGCGCGACATGATGATGCCGGTCTTGTTCGTCGTTCCGTTTTCCTGGATGCTGTAAGGGAGGTGGAACATGTCGACGTAGGAGATGTTCATGAAGAAGGTGTGGTCAGCAGGGTCGTTCTGACGGCTCATCTCGAGAAACTGCCACTGGGACTCATACGGCGTCACGCTGGGATTGGCCGTGGTGGGCTGTGAAATCGCGACCGTCATGTACGCGGGAGACTTCTTGTCCGTGTTGGTGACCATCATGAAGCCCATGGCGGGATGATCCAGCGACATAAAGACCCGGCCGCTGTAGGGCACGGCTGTCACCAGGAACGTGAAGCTGGTCTGGGCCTTTGTGATGCAAAAAGGGGCGGCCTTCATCGCATCCGCACTGATTCCGAGATATTTGTTGGTGCTCCAGAAGCCGGGAGGGGCGCCGTTTGTCAGGCCACCAAGGACCGTGATCCATACGTCGTGCCCCGATTGGTTTTTAAAATCGACACGGAGGGTTCCCGACGGAGCACCCTGGCCAACAACCCGGATGGCAGCCACACCCAGCATGAAGGAAGCAGCCAGAAAAGTGGCGGCGAATATTTTGAGTTTATTCATATGATCACGTGGAGCATGTCAGTGCGGCAGAGTCAATGGCATCCCCGAAATGGATTCTTATTTGTCAAGGCCATGCTTCTTATTTGTCTTTGTCGGATGAATACCAGCTGCCCATATCCGAGGGAAGCCAGGTTCCCTTGGGCTGAGCCCATCCTTTGTGGGATTTCTCGTCGCTCCCGGAAGAGCCCAATGGGGCCACTGTGATTGGATAAAACACCTTGCTGGCGGTTGGTATAAAAGTTACGGGCAAAGTCAAATAGCTGGCCATCAGATTGGTGGAGCCGTAATATTTCGTGCCTGCAGGGAGCGGGCAGGGCGTGACGGCACCGCTGCTGCCATAAAGTTTCGCCTTCTTCACCGCATAAGTTGAAGATATGACGGCGATGGGATTTTCATAATTGCATCCCACATTGACCAACTTCAAACTCGTGATCGCTCCCTTGGAAATTGTGGCCACCGTCGAGGCGGCTCCGGGGTCGTCCCCGCCGATGAATGCAACCACGGGAGGACATTGTGTATCGTAGCCGCTGCCTCCATAGGTCAGGGTCAGATTGGTCAGGACGTTTGCGGGCGCACCTCCCGAGGTGGCTTGAACCGTGGCGGTGGCCTGATGGTTGGTGGCAAAAATGGCGGTGAAGATGCTGCTGTATCGGGTGTGTCCATCGGGGTCCATGATGTTGACCACATAATTATTGGTGCCACCCTGGGCCCAAAGGGTGGCATTTTTCCCCGCACTGGACAGCCAGTTGGAGGTTGCGGGAGCATAGTAGAGTTTTTGGTCGTTGATCTTCATCGTCGAGCCCAAGCCTGCACTGGTGCCCCATGTGGGGTTCAAGGGGTTGATGGTCCACCCGGCCAAGGCAAAATCAAAAGTCATGGAGTTGGCGGCGGTGGGCATGTAAGGGATGAGATCTCCACTAGTGGTGGCCTGCACGAACTGGTCCGGAGATCTTACTTGCTTGCCATTGGCGTTGCCGAGGTGAGACAGGGCGAACGTGTAGGGTGTTCCGGGTTGCAGGCCGTTCAAGGTGTAAGGGTTCTGAGTAACCGTGATGGGAGCGATGTTGGTTGTAGAAAGCACTTTCAGCAACACACCGGTCATCGGCGGCGACCACGGCGAAGCTTTGGCCCAACTAAACTCGATGGAGTTCTGTGCCGATTTTGTTCGAATATTTTGCGGCGCATCCAAGCGCTCATCCGGCAAAAGCGTGATGCGCAGGGTTGTATCGTAGGTCTTGCTGTTCGGGGCTATATTGATGGTGACCGGGGGGCGGCCATTTCGGTCGCCAAAGGCAAAGCCATAGGAATCGCAGTTATTATAGACCCACGCCGCCCATGCACTATAGAAACCGTCATCGGGCGAGTTGCGTGCTCCACCAAAGGGAATGCAAGTGGGTATGTACTGGGTATACCAGCTTGCTCCAGAGTTCGGATGCCTGCCTGAAAGATAGCCAAAATTGATGGCTGCGGAGGCATCTCCGACAACTGTGGAAAAAGGCGTGTTGGAGGTTGCATCCACCTGGGCGTTGGACCAGCCGGAGACTGCGACGGCATCCGAACTGAGGGTGCAGCCATAGAGGAAGGTGTCCATGCTGCCTGCGGGGGCGTCGACGGTGACCGGGGGAGGGCTTTGTGAGTTGTAACCTGAGCCGCCTGAAATCATTTTGTACCCAGTGACCTCACCGTCCGAATTGACCATCGCCTTGGCTGTGGCCGTTGTATTGCCGGTGCCCGGTGGGCCTCCGATGGTGACGGTCGGTGCGTTCCCCATGTAACCGTAGCCCAGGTTGGCGGTGGGGGTCACCGCGGTGACCTGACCATTGCTATTAACGGTTGCCGTGGCGGTGGCTGTATTCACCGTGGGAAGATGCATGGTCACGGTGGCACCTGCATTCAGATTCGGCGTTCCTGTGAGTGTCCCATCAAGTTTCAGCTTGTATCCATGCTTCACGGATTTCACCTGTCCGGTGTAGTTGTATTGGTAGCCGCAGGAAGTGCCGCTTACCTGGAATTGGTAGTCGCTTGCTGCCAGGGCGCTGAGGTAGCTGGAGAAGCTCGGGTAGGGGGCGGTTTGGCCGTTGTTGATGGAGGCCAATTTCCCCGGGCCCATCACACGAACAAAGTTCGTCAGCCCATTCGCCGTGGACCAACCCGGAAGCGGTTTGACCGTGCCGGGTGCCTTGTTGAATTTGTAAATGGCATTGGTCATCGACGAGCCCAAGTTCTGGAATTCATGCAGCATGGACTTTGTTGACGCGTAGTAGGTGAGTTCATCCACCTTGGTCAACGCAGTGGAGGGACCTTTGTATGTCTCCAGCTGCATCGGCATGGCGAATTGATCAATGGTGGTGAGGTCGACCACGCTGGGCACGGCGGGGTTGAAGGAAAACTCGCAGAAGTCATAGCGAAAGTTGGCTGTGGTCGGGTCGGGCACGACGAGGCCGCCAGAGGCATTGGTGGTGAATGTGAAAGGGGGAGACCCTCCCCCATAATTCTTGAAAAAATAGATATTACCCGAGCTGACCGAGGCCACCGTGAAGGAATACACGGGGCGTGACTTCCCTGTGTAGGGGGAAATAATCGAACGAGACGTTTGCAGGCTGGTCACAAGCGCCGGGGCCGTGGGTGAAGGGGCGAGAAGATTAATAGACGGCGGCGCTGGGTTGCCCGAGATGCTCATGGCGGCGTTATTGGCAACACCAGAAAAAGCCTCGCCCAAAATCATGATATAGGCCGGGTGCTTTCCCGCATCCTCACGGTCGTCCACGACCTCAACCGTGAGATTGGTCTGGGCGTGACAGAGAGCGGAACAGAACAGGGAAAAAATAAGCAGGGAGGAACATTTGATTTTCATGGAAGACCTTTTGAAAATGGTGGGTCGGAAACAAGCCGAACGTAAATGCGAAAAGCAGGGCTGTCAAACAAACGGTATTAAATCGAGGTTAAATTGTGTTAACCCGCATTTTTTCGCCGACGCATGGGCCTAAAAGTCCGGGTCCTGGAGCTTTCCATCGTCCTTCTTCTTTTTTGGCTGGGGAGCCTGGGAGCCCGTGCCGCCGACCATGGGGTCAAGTGTGATCACCAGCGTGTCCACATTCGTGTTATTGTATTGGACTGTGCTGAAGAGCACGGATGGATTCGTGAATCGATCGGTATAGGGAAAACCGTAGACGCTGTTTGAGGAACTCAAGTAGATCACGTTCCCATACTGGTTGTAAAAATCAGGATGGCCGGGTTGAACATCGGAGAAAGCGATGGGGTTCGGTGCGCCCCACCACATCGCGCTCGGCAGATCTTTGATCATGCGTGTGTGTCCAGGCAGGATCTTTGTGCTGTTGATCATTCCCGCCTGGTATCCCGAGGTGATTTCGCCGACAGCCAGTGCCTTTGTGGTGCCGTAGGCGTCGACCAAAGGTGCCACCGTCGGGTTGGTGTTGGTTTGGTAAAGGCCATGGGAGTGGGCGTACGCTTTAAAATCCTGCCAACCGCCGGCGAATGTCGTGTTGGAGTTGAACGCGCCCGCATAGATCGTGACGGTGGAGTTGGAATATGCTCCGGGAATGGTGGCGACGCAGTTGAGGAAATTCGTCCCAACTAACGGGGTTGTCGGGTTTGACGTTCCATTAAATATGTACCTGGACATAAGGATATTGCCCCCCATCACGATCGAATTGTCCGCCGTGGCCGTGGTGTTGGTGAAATTCAAGATGAAATTATAATTCGTGCTTCCAGAGGGTTGTCCTATTGCATCGGCAAAAGCATTGGAGTTGCTGATGAAGGTGGCGTTGGCAGATTGATACACGGAAGTTAAATACTTTTTGAAGTTCCTATAGGGCCCGTAAGAATTGTTTGGATACGCCGTGGGGCCGATGACGCGGATGAAGTTGTTGTTTGCATCGTAAACTGCGGCTTGATTGGCGGTGAGGGCCATCAACGCCTTGCTGACCGTGGCGTTGGCAGTTTTTGGGTTGAGATACCCGAACGATTGCAGCAGCGTGCCATTGGTCCCTCCATGGTAGGTTTTGGCGGACATCGTGAATGAAAAAAAGTTGATGGCCGTCAGGTCACCCTGATCTCCCGGGTTACCCGTGCGGTCGAGTTCAAAATTCTGGTATCTGATGAGATAGTTTGGATCGGCGGAACTCACCGGACTGGGAGCTGCTCCAGTCGAGACGCAGGCGCCATAGGAGACGTAGACAACGCCGCTGTAAATATTGGTGACGTCAAATCCGCCGGCGCCGATTTGCTTCAGATTCATGGAACTGCCCATCTGGCCCGCTTTCGGGGCGGGGAGCGAATTGGTGCCATAGCCAATCTGCCAGGGATTGGCTCCACCGCCATTTTGCCAGTTGATCCAGACATTCGTGTCGTGGTAACCGGAATTGTTGATGAAATAGACTTTGAGCGCCGGGTTGACCTGGGCAATTGCTGCGGAGGAAATGAAAACCAGCAGCAAAAGACCCCGTGCGGCAGACGATAAAAAACGTGTTTTCATGGTGCTTGAAACGCTATGAATAATTGAAGCCAGCGTCAAACCATATGATGAATGTCAATGTGGACGCAGGGCGTTCACGGCTTGAAAAATCCCGCTCATCATCGAGAAGGCAATCACGCCCACCATCACGGCCATGACGATGATCAGCATGGGCTCGATGAGCTGGGTCAGCGCGGCCGTGCTGCGGTCAAGCTCCTTGTCGTAGCGGCAGGCCGCCCTTTCCAGCGCCCCGGCCAGGTCGCCGGTTTGTTCGCCCAGCGCGACAAGGTCGGTGAACTCGTCCGGGAAAAATTTTCGACGGCTCAACGCGCGGGACAGGGTGGAGCCATCCGACACCTCGGCGATGGCTTTGTCCAAGGCGGCCTGCAGGCAGACATTCGATGTGGCGGCCCGGACCAGCCGGAGCGCGTTGATGAGGGAGATGTCATTCTTGACCAGTGTGGCCAGGGTATGGGCGAGCTGCGAGCAGGCGGAGTCCATCAGGACGCGGCCTGCACCGGGGATCTTGAGCTGAAAGGCGTGCCACCATGCACGCCCTCCGGGGCGTTTGACGAAGAAGGAGAAGCCCCACACGCTCAGGCCTATTGTGATGAGAATCAACCACCACCATCGCACCAGAATATGACTGCTGAAAATAAGGAGCTGGGTGATGAGTGGCATTTTACCGTGCCCCAAGGTGAACAGTGATTGCAGTTGCGGGACGAGGTAGCCGACGAAGATGGCGGTCAGTGCAATCGCGGCGACAATCATGAACGAAGGATAGATCAGGGCGCCGCGAACCCGGCTTTTCAGGTCCTCGATGACAATCATCTGCGCAAGCTGCCGCCGCAGGATCACTTTCAGCGCCCCGCTTTGCTGCCCCGCTTGCACCAGGTTGATGTACAGCTCGCCAAAACTGGGTGAAGCCCGACGCAACGCCACGGAGAAGGAGGCGCCTTCACGCAGGTATCGTCGCACCAGGGCGGACAACGGTTTAAGTGTCGAGACGTTCTTCCTGCCCTCGATGGACGCCAGGGCCGGCTCGATCTGCATTCCGGAATCGAGAAGGTCCGCCAATTCCTCGGTAAAGTGGATGATATCCTTGCGCGGCAGGGACATCTCCCCCTCGGCCGACTGCACGTCCTTCAAATCGGTGGAGGTGGGCTGGGGGTGTGATGCATCCGCCTTTTCCTCAAGATTCAGAGGGTTCTGGCCGCGACCTTGCAATTCCGCAAATGCCTGCGAACGCCCGGACGCCTCCACCTCACCTTTCACCCGCCGTCCCTGGGCGTCGAGCGCTTCGTAACTAAATGTGGGCATGGCGCAAGGGGGCTTGAAAAATGTTTGGATGGTGAGAGCCCCTTCGCACGGCTTATTTGGATGCGACTTCTTCCACGGCGGTCACTCGCTCCAATTCCTCCAGCGTGGTGATCCCCTCCAGCACCTTCTCGAAACCAACCTGGCGGAGGGTTTTCATCCCGTCCTGCAATGCCTGTTGATGAAGGTCGGAGTAGGACGCCCCGCGGCTGATCATCTCCTGCATTTTTTGAGTCACCGAGCAGATTTCCATGATCGCCACGCGTCCCTGATATCCGGTCTGCTGGCAGGAGGGGCATCCAGCGGCTTTCCATATCCTGGCCCCAGGGGGCGCGGTCAAGCCCTGGCTCTTCAGCGCAGCCTGGTCGGGTGGCGCTTCTTTGCGGCAGGATCGGCAGAGGCGTCTCACCAACCGTTGCGCCGCAAAGGCCCTTACTGCGGCTGAAACCAGAAAGGGTGGGACTCCCATGTCGATCAGGCGGGTGACCGAGCCGACGGCATCATTGGTGTGAAGTGTCGAGAAAACCAGATGGCCCGTCAACGCCGCGCGAATGGCTGTTTCGGCGGTTTCAAGATCACGCATCTCGCCCACCATGATCACGTTCGGATCGGCGCGAAGGATGCTCCGCAGCCCGGCGGCGAATGTCAAACCGATGTCCGGGCGAACCGCGATCTGGTTCACCCCGGGCAGCTTGCCTTCCACAGGATCCTCAATCGTCACGATCCGTCGTTCCGGATCGTTCAGGCACGAGAGCAGAACATAAAGCGTCGTCGATTTGCCGCTGCCCGTCGGGCCGGTCACCAGCACCACGCCGTTCGGCAGCGCAAGCAACTCCCGCATTTTCGCCTCCTCCACGGGGCCCAATCCAAGGCCCGCCATGTCATACTTCCGATCCGGCAACAGGCGCAGGCTCACCGTTTCTCCCGTCACCGTCGGAATCACTGCCACGCGCACATCAATGCGCTGGCCCCCGGTGTCCATGCTGATGCGCCCGTCCTGCGGCAGGCGGCGCTCGGCAATGTCGAGGTGAGCCATGATCTTGAGGCGGCTGAGGACGGATTCCTGCAGCACCTTGATGTTCGGCGGAACGGGGATGGGATGCAGGACGCCGTCGATGCGAAAGCGGATGCGGAGGTCGTCATCCAGCGGCTCCACATGGATGTCGGTGGCGCCGGTGCGGATGGCCTCGCGCAAAATATTGTTCACAAATGTCACAACCGAGGCCTCGGCATTGTCTTCCTCATCGAGATTGCTCGCCTCCTCATGAAATTCGTCGAAGGCCGAATCGTCCACGCGTCCCGCAATGATCGCCTCGAAGGTTTCCGCCCCGATGCCGTAACTTGCCCGCAGCGCCTCCCTCAAATGGTGGCGGTCAACCATGGCGTAACGGTGCGGCCCTTTCACGCACGCCGCGATGCGCTGCCGCCCGAGCAGGTCGAACGGGTTCGCGATCAGGAGCGTCATCCCGCTTTCGTTTTTCTCGATGGGGAGAATCTGGTGCCGCAGCGCCACACGCGCCGACACCTCCCGCAGCAGTTCGCGCGGCGCCTGGACGAGGGGCTCCTTCCACCAGGTGATGCCACAGCACTCCGCCAGGTCGCGGGCAAAGCCTTCCTCGTTTAATCCCTTTGCGGATTGAATGGCGTCCAGCGCCAGGTAGGTGGGCATGGAATCGGTGGACAGCTGTTCCCGCAAATGATCGTCTGCAGCCGCTCCATGCTTCTTCGCCAGCTCGAACAATGTCTGACCGGGGCTCATCTAGGTTTTCGTCCGAAAATCGCTAGGCTTCATTCCGGGGATCGTAGCGGCAAGGACGGGAAATGTCGAGATTGGAGGCAATCATCGCGCTTCTCTTTTGGACACTTATTTGCTAGAAGAACCCTTGGAGCATATCCATGCAGAATTATTTCACTCACCCCGTCATTTGCGGCATGACGCCTTGAATGGCGCGGGTTTCAACAAACAACAATAAAGAAGGAAACACACCATGACAAAGACAACCAAAGCCCTCATCGCCAGCGCCGCCATTGCGGGCCTGATCTCCGGATCGGCCGTTCGCGCGTTCGCGGGAACCACGGACAACGGCAAGGCTGGCATCGGCATTGCGGGACTCGAGAAGATGGGCTGCAGCGGCAAAGATGGCTGCAAGGGCAAAGACGGTGACAAGGATTCTTGCAAGGGCAAGAATGACTGCAAGGGCAAAGGCGGCTGCAAGTCCGGTGACGGTGGCTGCAAAGGCAAGAACACCTGCAAGGGCAAGGGCGGCTGCAAGACCGAAGCCCCCAAGGACGACAAGAAGGATAAGTAATCGGGTCGTTCCCGAATTCATCCACGAGGGCCGGGGTTTCATTCCCCGGTCCTCGCTGGATCGTCCTCCGCGCTGTTTCACTGCATGCCCGCCAACCGTTTCAACGGACACACGGATCTCGGCGTGGGCATCGGGCTGCGTGTCCCGCATTACAACCACATCCTCACGCGCAAGCCGGTCGTGGACTGGTTTGAGATCATCTCGGAAAATTTCATGTGCGATGGCGGCCGCCCCCTCCACATCCTTGACCAGATTCTCGAGCAATACCGCGTCGTGCAGCACGGCGTCTCGATGTATTTCGGCTCGGCCGACCCGCTCAACCGCGAGCACCTCAACAAGCTGAAACGGCTTGTGAAGCGGACGAAAACCCCATGGCTTTCCGATCACCTTTGCTGGGGCAGCGTGGATGGCCGTTACACGCACGACCTTCTTCCCATGCCCTACACGCACGCGGCGGCGCGCGTCACCGCCCGCAAGGTCCGACAGGTCCAGGATTTTCTCGAGATCCCAATCGCCGTTGAGAATGTGAGCAGCTACGCGGAATTCCATGCGTCGGAGATGACCGAATGGGAGTTTCTTTCGGAAGTGGTCGAGAAGGCGGACTGCGGAATTTTGCTCGATGTGAACAACATCTACGTGTCGTCCAAGAACCACACATTCGACCCGTACGATTATCTCAACAACGTCCCGCATCATCGCGTGGCGCAAATCCATGTCGCAGGGCATTCCAAGTACGAGAAGTACATCCTCGACACGCACGACCACCCCGTGCTCAACCCCGTGTGGAAATTGTACGCGCACGCCACGCGGCTCGTGGGCGACACCGCGACGCTTCTCGAATGGGACGACCGCATCCCGTCATTCCACGAAGTCCATCGCGAGGCGCTCAAGGCCAACCAATTTCGTCAAAGCATCCGCGAGGAAAAGGTCGCGGCGTGAAATTCCAGGTTCAGTCCGCGCGCCAGCTCAAGAGTTTGCAGCGCCTCATGGCCGGGGCGATCATGCGGCCGCTTACGTCCTCCAATGGCATGAAGCCTCGATGGAAGGACGGGCGCCCGACCCGGCACGTCGTCGAATCATTCATCAAGCCCAACGACCGTCTGTCGTCGTTCGAGCGCCTGGAGCTTTACAACCGCCAGTATTGGTTTCGCCTGCTCGATGCCTTTTACGAGGATTTTCCCGGGTTGCGCGCGGTGGTGGGCGACCGGAAATTTGTGAAACTTGCGGAGGCTTACCTCGAGCGGCATCCATCGAGCTCCTTCACGATGCGCAATCTCGGCAGCCGCATCGGGGAATTTCTGCGCAAGGAGCCGCGCTGGGCCGCGCCGCATGGGCAACTGGCGATGGACGTTGCGCGCTTTGAATGGGCGCAGGTGGTGGCATTTGACAGCGAAGCGCGCCCGGTGCTCAAGCCCGTTGCGCTGGCGGGCAGGGATCCCGCAAAGCTGAAGCTCGAGCTGCAGCCCCATATCGGCCTGCTCGCCCTCGAATATCCGGTGGACGATTTTCTGATCGCCCTGAAAAAACACGCCGCGCTGCGCTCGGAGGCGAGCAACGCCATGGAGGCGAAACGGACGGCATCGCATTCAAAAAAACTGAAACTGCCCCGCCCGCAAAAAACCTTTGTGGCAGTGCATCGGGTGGAATACGCGCTCTTTTACAAGCGCCTGGAGCCGGAAGCTTATCATATTCTCAGCGCGCTTCGGAACGGAAGGACGGTTGGGGCCGCGTGCGCATCTGCCTTGAGATCAAGCCATCCGAACGCGACGGATTGGGGTTCCCGCATCCAGGAATGGTTTAAGAACTGGATGTCTCTCGGCTGGTTTTGTAAACAAAGGATGAAGGATGAGGGATGAGGGATGAACTAACAGCACTCTGGGCCTTCATTTTTTTCTTCATCCCTCATCCCTCATCCTTCATCCTTTCTTTTCTATGTTCCAGCTACT
Source organism: Verrucomicrobiota bacterium (assembly GCA_023269615.1). Taxonomy (GTDB): domain Bacteria; phylum Verrucomicrobiota; class Verrucomicrobiia; order JABWAM01; family JABWAM01; genus JAHFSY01. The sequence continues at coordinate 14,020 of JAHFSY010000011.1, read as the reverse complement.
CATCAAATCCCATTCGTTGCTCGTGAAGGTTGCCAAGCTCCTTCAACACCCATTCCTGTTATTCGTGCGCCTCTATTTTGGATGGCAGTTTTTTCAGTCGGGCTGGGGGAAATTTCACCGGATTCCGCAGGTGGTCAGGTATTTCGCCGAGGACCTGCACATTCCCATGCCCACGCTGAACGTGTACATCGCTGCTTCCACGGAATGTTTTGGCGGACTGCTTCTCATGGTCGGATTGTTCTCGCGCCTGATCTCCATCCCGCTGGCATTCACGATGGTCGTTGCCTACGCAACCGCGGAGTCGGGTGCCTTGAAGATGATTTTCAGTGAGCCTGGCAAGTTTACCGGCGCGGACCCGTTCCCCTTTCTTTTCACGGCGCTCGTCGTCCTCTTCTTCGGCCCCGGCTTCTTTTCGCTCGACCGCCTGATCGACGCCCTGTTCATCAAGGGGAAAAAGAATTCCGGATGTTGAGGGCGTCGCGCATTTCTTCGACATGATTTGCTTCCGTCGCGGAAGCGTGATACCAACGGGCACGATGAATTTAAAAACGATTGTGGGTATTGTGTTGATTCTGGCTGGCGCGGCGTTGCTGGCCTCCAAGATCATGGTCAAGGAACAGGAGACGGTGATTGACGCGGGGCCGCTTGGAAAAATCCAGGCGGAGACCAGGAAGCCGTCGAAGCTCGCCCCGATCGCAGGCGGCGTGATGCTCGTCGGCGGAATCCTCGTCCTGGTGACGGGAAAGAAAAAAGCCTGACAAAACGGCCTGCGGTTTCAGTGGGAATTCAAATCCTGCTTGGTCTTGTTGATGAGGTCCGCGGCGGACTGGGAGCCACTGTTCATGGACTTGCTGCTTTCGCTGGAACGGAACATGTCCTTGCTGTTTTGGAGGGATGTTTTCTCGCGGTCAGCCGAAGCGGAGTCGCTGGTGGAATTCTTTTCCGCAAGCTCGGCATGGCTTTTATCCTGCAACTTTTGGATTTCCTTTGCGAGGGAGGTCAGGCCCAGGTCTTCCCGCAGAGCTTGAACCGCCTTCGCGCGTTCCGCAGCCAGCTTCTGGCATTCAGCGGAGTAATTGGAACTGCTGCGATTCAACGCCTTGAAGCGCTCCTTGTACTCCTGGTCAAGTTTTTTGGCTGATTCGATGTACTTTTGATTCGCGCTCTCCCACTCCTGGCACTTTTGACGCAGTTCCGGACTGGCAGAGGAATCCGAGGCATTGCATGAACCCGAAACGGGGCACTGGGTGGCGCTGGGCGCGCCAGCGCTTGAACCCGATTCCTTCGCGGCACTTTCGTCCGAAGCAGCATCTGATGCCTTGGTGGCGACCACTTTCTTGATGACGCCGTCGGTCAGGTACACCTTCTTGTCGGGATAGACGAGGGTCTTTTCATTTCCAAGTTCAAGCTCGCTTGATGGAGGACCGAGCCATTTGATGGCTTCATCCTCGGATTTATTGATCAGGTCACGCTGCTCCGCTCCAGACCGACAAGGATGAATGAAAAGAAAAAAAGCCAGCCCGATGGTGAACAGAGCTGAAGTTTTTCCCAGTTGCTTGAACATGAAGCCTCCCATGAAAACGATGCGGGAAGCATACACCCTATCGGTCCGGAAACAAGCTTGGAGTGTGGGGCGAGAAGTTTGTCACACAAAAAGCGAAGGTTTGAAAATCACACGGCACGGAAAAACAGGGCAAACGCATGAAAAATCCGCTCAATCGACCCCTGGCGACTTGTCCTGTGCCTGTCGAAGCGGTTGGCCAGCGCCTCCGCCGCTTATGTTGCGCGACGCAACAGGGCGGCTGCGGCGCTGGCCAACCGCTTGATTTCCCCCGATTTCAAACGCGCTATGTTGCGGACACACGCTAAGAGCGTGTCCGGAAATTCAGTATTCGAGGTAGGGACGGACCGCCGGGCCGTCCGCTACGCAGCGGCGCGCCCGGCGGTCGCGCCCTACCACGAGCAAGCAACTTACTTTCCGGACACGCGCTAAGACCCACACAAAGCCGGGGAGAGCCTGTCAATCGTCACCAATGGTCACGCTGAAGTCTGCTGTGGCGTAATCTGTCCAGATCGTGAAGAAAGAGTCCGCATTGGGTTCCACGAAATTCATCGAGTAGCTGCCTCGGATCGGGTAGGTGCTACGCTCCTTGAAATCGAACCAGCCTTTCAAATCCACTTCCTTTTCAAATGTCTTGCCGGGTTTCAGGATGGTAACGGGCATCAAACCTCCCAGGATCATCGAATTTCCCGTATCGAGTACGGAATGGTCATTCAGGATGGCGAAGGCGAATTGATTGTCGCGAAACATCTCCATTCCACCAACCATGAACGCGAAGGGCTCCTTGCCCACGTTCTTGATCTGGAGCTTCACAGGAACGCTGGATGAAGTTTTATATTTTTCCTTTTCAGGTACGAATGAGACAAGCATCTCGTGGTGCGGATGATGGCGATACACGACTTTGACATTGAAATGACGTGCAAAGCTGGTGGCGGCAGTTTCAGAGGGGAAGTTACTATAAAACAGGTTGTTTTCCTTACCCGAACCGGGAGGGTCAATGAGGCAAAAGCCATCTACAAAGAGAGCGGTGTTCGGGATGGGTTCGGAGAACGGGCCTTTCTTCTCGACTAGCAAGCTGAAGAGATCGTTCTTGTTGCTCATCGAGCTAACGTTGAGTCTTGAGTAATCCGCCGTGACTTTCAATTTCTCGCCGAGTTGGATTTCCTCTCCGTTGAGTGTGCGGACTTTGATGCCACCGGATTCCACCATGCGATAAAAACCATTTTCAATCTTCGGTTCGCCGGCGACCAGGGTTCCGCAGAACAGGAGGGCGGTGATTTGGATGGAGTGGCAGGGGTGGATCATCATTCTCATTCCCCCGATTTCACGTAGCCAGCTTTTTGCGCGTCCTCTGCGGTTTTGAAGAAGATGGCGTTTTTCCCCTTCTTGGCGGATTCGTAGTAGCGTCCGCCGCCAACATGAAATTTTTTGGTTTTGCGGTTGCCGATGACGCAGCCGGGTTGCCACGCTGGGATGGAATTATCGGCTTCGAGTGTCTTCGCCGCTCTTTTGGCGTCGTGTTTCTCCGCTGAAAATTTGCCTGGCTGCTCGGGCAACGGCTCCTTCGGATCCCAGATACCGGCCTGTTTTTCGCGCGCGTCATGCTGGGCGGCTTGCAGCCGCTCGGCGTATTTTACATTCGGCGGACGCGTGTCGAGCACCGCGTGTCCCGCCCGCAACAACTCCTCGTTCATGAGTTTGTCGCCCACCCAGAGATAACCCCATTTCGCTTGGGTGTCGGTTGCGGTCTGGACGTCAAACTCCACGCGGACATTTTTGCGCGTGACCTGCAGGGAGAGAAATTGCTGGGCGCGCGTGCCCCATGGCTCCTGCCCCTCGGCGTCGCGCGTGGATTTGACGGGCACCTCGACGCCGATGAGCTTGATGGTGACGAGTTGCTTTTGTCCCTCAGGCTGGATTTCCACCACGCCGCCATCGCTCGGGTGGATGACCGTGCCGGCGAGGTCGGAGTCCGCGAAGGCAGAGGCAGTCCAGAGCGTGACCAGCAGGAAGGTGCAGATCATAGGTAGGGCGCGTTCGCCGAACGCGCCGAGGCGGGGAAACGCCTTGAATGATGCGTAGGAAGTCCCGGGCGACGCGTGCCCGCGGCGCGCTCGGCGAGCGCGCCCTACCTTCGGAAAAATCACATCGATCGTGGATTCACCCATCCTCGCCCTCCGCGTCGGGGGTGGTCTCGGAGGGGTTGCCGTCGAAATATTTCCACAACCGCTCGAATTCCGCCTCGTATTTCTGGGCCAGCTCGGGGGACTCGATGATGAGCACATTTTCCGAGTTGGTCTTTTCGCCGTTGAGCGAGAAGTTCATGCTGCCGACTTCGAGGATGGAGTTGTCGATGATGATGAGCTTGTGATGGAGCTTTGAATTTTCGTCATCGTACTTGCAGGCGATGCCCGCCTCGCTCATGGCCCGGAACGGGACGTATTTCCAGTGGGACGTGGCGGCTGGGCTGCTGAAGACGTTGTCGAGCAGAACACGCACCTTCACGCCTCGGCGGTGGGCGCGGATGGCCGCCTCGGCGATCTCCTGGCTGGAGAAGACGAAGCACAGGATGTCCACGCTCTTCTGGGCGCCATCTATGAGCTTGGCGATCGTGCCCAGGGGTTTGTCTTCCGGGCAGAACATCGTGCGGATTTTTCCGGCGGCGGTTTGAACCGTGGGATGCAGGACGCCCGCGCCGCCGGGGCGCTGCGCGGCAAAGTGGCCGGCGTGTTCCTGGTTGAATTCCTGCATGTAATTTTCCGCGACCTGAGCGTCCTCGATCCAGAGCGAGTTGTTCGGGTTGTAGAGGAGGCAGGTCTCGGTGATGTTGGTGGAGCCCGTCCAGACCCGCTTGCCGTCCACGACAAAAAATTTGTTGTGCATCAGGCCGCTGCTCTTGGTGTCGAGGATGACCTTCACCTTGCTTTTTTCGAGAACCCCGCGGACGGCCTTGTTCTTGGAGAGGGTCCACCATTTGGCTTCGATGACGATCTGGACATCAAGTCCCTGCGAGGCGCGTTCGGCGAGTTTTTCCGCGATGCTGATCATGTCCACCTCGTGGATGGACGCGTGGATGGAAACCTTTGCCGTGTCGAGAAAGCGCATGAGGTTGAAGTACAGCCCCGCGGGATCGTCCGCCGCCTTGGGCCCGAAGAACGCCTGGATGACCGGTGGCGCATCCTGGGCCGGCAAGAGTGGTGCGAAAAGCAGGCAGAGCGCGGCAAAGCATCCTCCACGGGACAACAGGTGGCCGCACATTCGCAAAAACATAAGAATATACCATAATCCAAAATCGCAATTATGACAGGAACAAATTCAGCGATGGAATTTCACACCACGGCGTAACTGAAAATCGTGGCCATCTTCAGGCCGATGCGGAGGCGGACGCGTTTTCCCTTGAGCGCTCCGATGTGTTTGCCCTTCCACGTCACCACGTGCTTGTTGGAATCGCCGCGGAAGACATCGCAGTCGGCGCGCGCGAAGCCGGGTGGAATGCGGCCGCCACGCACGCGTGGGTCGGGCTCGGCCACTTCAACCACCATCTCGCCGTGGCCGGCCGTCTCGACATCGATGACCAGTTTGTCGCCATCCACCACGAATGGATGCGTGAGAAGAATTCCGAGTTCGCCATTGGCACGGCGCCCGATCATGCGCCCCCATTTTGCGGTCGCGAGCCCCACGCCGCAGTCTTCCCAGAGACGCGTGTGTTCATCATCGTGATAAAAGGGCATGCCCGTGTAGTAGAAGCGCAGGTTCTCGCCCTCAGACACGGGCGCATAGCATGGAAAAATCATCTTGGAATCAAAATCACCCTCGGCACCACGCGGGATGAAATCGGGGCGCGTCGGCAGCCGGTCCCAACGGTAACCATCCCGGCTGAACGCAAGCTGGCAGTCCACCACCTGGCGGTTGTGGCTGTAGTTCGTCAGCAGGCCGAAGAAAACCCCGTGATGATGAAATACGGAGAGTCCCTGGAAATCGTTCTCATCCAGTTCGTCGGGGTAGAACACGTTGACGGGCTCACCCCATTCGGTGACGCTTTTGCCCGGCACCACGGCGATGCGGCGGCGGAAATTACGGTTTGGGTCCGGCAGCCATCCTCCCGCTGCCGCGTCCCAGTGACGCATGTATAAAAGATAACCGCCGCGAATCGGGTCGCGCACGACGGTGTTGTTGGCGTCGCTGTTCCCGTAGATGGTCGGATTTTTTTCATAGCCCTTCCAGTTGATGCCATCGGGCGAAAAGGCGACGCAGTGTCCGCCATCCTCGATCGTGATGGCGTCGTAGTACCAGAGCTTGAAGCGACGCGCAGGGTCGGGGTCATCGTCCTCGAGAAACACATGGTTGCTCGAGACCTGGACGTTTCCCGCGAAGCAGATATTGGTGCCGGCGAAAAGCCCTTTTCCCACCGGGGGCTTGCGCCATGTGATGCCATCCTCGCTTTCCGCATAGGCCATGGCGGGGGACTTGTGGGTTTCGGGGACATTCTTCACCCATTCCGCCAAACGATCCTCGGGGACTTTTGCGCGGAGCTCTCCAGCTTCACGATTGTTGAGGTCGTACCACATCTTGAAAAGCCGATCGCGCGGATCGTGCACGACCGAGACGTAGGAGATGCAGCCCCAGGGAGGATTGTTGCGATGCTGGAGCAGTGGCCCCGGATGTTTGCGGGGCTGGACGACCACTCGACGGAGCAGCCAGCTGTCGGATACAAATTGGTCGTCGAGCAGAAGACGGACCGGGCCGGGGGAAACCGGGGAAGGCGGATAGGCTTTCATCAAGCGACGGTGAGCCCGTGCGGAATTTGCGTGAGAACCTCCGCGCCTTTTTCCGTGACCAGCACCGTTTCGCTGCTCGCCGTGCCGCAGACGCCGACTTCCCGCAACGAAGTGGTGACGTGAAAGACCATGCCGGGCTGGAGCACCAGGTCATGGTCGACATGAACGATGCAGGGGCTGTCATTCCAATCAGGTGGAAATCCGATCCCGAGCGAGTAGGCGTAGTTTCCATGCCAGATGTAACGGGAGATGAATTCCGGCCATACGGCATCCGCCTTCTTCGCGATCTCCCTGCCCACGGCACCGGGGCGCATGTGTGAGATCACCGTGTTGACGGCCGTGGTGCAGGCGTTGGTCATGTCCCGCACGATGTCCGGAACCGGCGAAACCGCAGCCGTGCGCATGGTGGCGGTGGAGTAGCGATGAAAACACGCGCCCATCTCCAGCAGTGCCGAATCGCCCCTGCCGATTTTTACGCGGGCGTGCGTGGAGTGCGGGATGCTCGCCCTCGCGCCCACCGTGATGATGGGATCGAGCGACATGTACTCGCTGCCGCCGCGCATGAGGACGTCGTACGCGACAGCCGCCACGTCGTTGTCCGTCGCGCCTTCGCGCACCGCTTTCAAGGAGGCGATCATGCCGTCACTGGTCACCTTGGCGCAACGCCGCATGACTTCGATCTCCGCGGGGGATTTGATGGCCTTGACGCTTTCCACGATGTGCGAGGCGTCCACCAGGGTGGCGGAGGGGAGAGAGTCGCGAAATTGGTGGTACATGGTGACCGGGAGTGCCCATTGGCCGAGTTCAAAGCCGAGACGCTTGCGTGAAAGCCCGCGCTTTTCCAGGAGGTCACGCGTGACAGCGATGGGATCACCGTTGAACACACTGTAGGTGACCCAGTCATCGCACCACACGGTGGCGCACGCGTTGGGCATTTCAAAATCCTCGGCGAGGAGGATGGGATCGCCTTCACGCGGGACGATTGCCAGCGCATACTTGAACCAGAGCACTCCTTCAAATCCGGTGAGGTAGCAGACATTGGGGGCCATGTGGCAAAGCAACGCGTCAAGGTCGAGCGGCGCCATCGCCTTCTGGACCCGGCGGAGACGGGCCCGGTATTCTTCGCGCGAAAAAGCCAGCGCGCGCAGGTGCGGGTGGGAAGAGGATGTGACGGTGGGAATCATGAGTGAGCTTCTGGCTGCCAGCCTCTAGCTGCTAGGCGGAGTTTTGGGGAAAGTCATAGGGACGTTTCTGGGCCTATTCGTCTTGTAACCAGCAGCCAGTAGCTAGCGGCTAGAAGCTTGCTCCATGATATGCGGCAGTTTTTGTTTCACCCACGCGCGAAGGATTTGCAGGTCTTTTTTCGTTCCGTGGCGGTAAGGGCCCTTGGCATCGATCGGGCATTTCATGAAGCCGGCGACCTGTCCGATGATGCGGTCAATGGCCGTGTCCTGCATGTTGGGCGTCACCAGTTCGTCGAATCCCTCGAAAAGAACCGCGACCTCATTCTGGATGCGGAAGGCGCGCGACCAGCTCCCATTGCGGCAGGCTTCGTAATAGCCGAGCATCCACGACGGGTTCAGCGTCACGATGGAACTGTACGCGCCCGTGGCTCCCATGGGTGTGCCGCTCGCGAGGATGTGTTCGCCGACAAAGACGCGCAGATCCGGGTTGGCCATCGTGATCTGTTTCACATTCCAAAGATCGGAGCCGCCGAACTTCGTTCCCCACAGCGTGGGCACGCGCTTGATGATCCGCTGGTAAAGTTGGGGCGAGACGCGCCGTTTGCTGCGGCCTGTGTCGTAATGAACGATGGGCAACGGCCCCGCTGCGTCGGCCACGGCATCGAAAAATGTGACCACCTCGTCGTCATCCATCTCCAGCCAGAAGGGGAGCGCAATCTGGATGATGTCGGCCCCGAGCTTGCGCGAGTGACGGATGCGCTTGCAGGCTTCATCCGTGCCGAGCGCCGTGCAGCCCGCCTGCACGGGGGTGCCGTGCGCGTGAGCCGTGCGGATGAGCGCCTCGTTGATTTTTGCAAAGAGGTCAAAGTCCTGGACATAGAGCTCGCCCGTCGTTCCGCCGCTATAGACGCCATGGACGCCCGCCTTGCAGATGCGCGCGACATCCTCGACGAAAAGGGCGCGATTGAGCGAGCCGTTCTTGTTCCAAGGCGTGGGCAGCGCAGCCCAGATGCCGTGAAGATCATTGCGGGTGAAGCGGATGGATTTTGAGCTCATGATGGGAACCTAATCGCAGAAGCGATCAAGGATCAAGCGAGTTCTGCAATTGCAGGAGAATGTTTTCAGACATGTTGCCTTTTGAGGCGGTGAAGTTTACAATGTGCCATGCCTGTTGAGATTCCCGACAATTCACACGTTCCCCGGTTTCACAACATGAGGGAATATTACCAGTATCGGCGGGAGCTGGAACGCAAGGCGTTGTTCTACCTAAAAAAACCGCTGGACGTCAAAGATGAGCAAGGAATTCCCAACTCCAGGCAATTTCGAGGAAAGGTTCTCGATCGAGCTTCTAAAACGTGACATCCGTTCGCTTCTTCTCGGGGGCGTGGCCTGTCTCACATACGGCTCCACACGCTTCACAAAGGACACGGACTGGTGGCTGGATTCCACGATGGGCATTCCTGCGTGGGTGAAACGGCTCATGGAGGTTGCGAATGGCTGCGAGATGCCGTGCGAATGGACACGCCTCAGGGGAAATCAGAATCTCGGCTCCTTTCCGAAGGACGTTGGATCGGGTTCGCTCTCCGTGCGGGTGGAAGAGGCGGTGCGGGAGGACTCGATGGTGCGGATCGGCACGATGGAAAGTTTCGTTGACGTCTTTTACCAGCCTCATCGCCTGTCTGATTTTCAGGCTGCGTGGGAACGATCCTGTGAATTCGATGGATGCCTTCGGCGTCTCAGCATCGCCGATCTCATAGAGTCCAAGCTTGATACCGCGCGCCATCAGGATGAGGAGGACATTCGTTATTTGCGAAGCCTCAAGAAAGAGTGACGGATTCAAGACTCCTTCCGAGGCTTCCGGCTTGTAGCCTGCGGTTCCTGACGGCATAGAAGCGCCATGACGGATAAGTTGCGACTCGATGCGTCCATGGTGGTGAGGGGACTGGTACTTTCACGCGAAAAGGCGCAGCGGCTCATTATGGCGGGACAGGTTCGCTTGAACGGCCATCCGGCGTCGAAGCCGAGCCAGTCCGTAAAACCTGACGATGAAATTCAGGTGCTTGAAGGTGAAAAATTTGTGAGCCGGGGTGGACAGAAGCTCGACGCCGCCCTCGAGCGTTTTGGAGTTCCATGCAAGGATCGCGTATGCCTTGACCTTGGGGCTTCCACCGGAGGATTCACCGATTGTCTTCTGCAACGAGGGGCGCGACGCGTTTTTTCCGTGGACGTGGGAGAAAATCAGATCGCATGGAAATTGCGCAGTGATCCGCGCGTGACGGTGCTCGACGACACCAACGCGCGCAACCTCAAGCCCGACATGCTGGGGGAGGCGCCTGACCTTGTGACAGCGGATGTGTCGTTCATTTCCCTCACGAAAGTTCTTCCCGCAGCGGTCGCGTGCGCGCGTCCCGGTGCGGATTTCGTGGTGCTGATCAAGCCGCAGTTCGAGGCGGGACGCGGGAAGGTTGAGCACGGCGGCGTGGTGCGTGATCCCGGGGTTCATCGCCAGGTGATCGAGAGCGTGCGGAGTTTTGCGGAGGAGAAATTGAATGCGGAATGGCGTGATGTGATGGAGAGCCCGATCCAAGGGCCTGCGGGGAACAGGGAATTCATGGCGCATTTTGTAATGAAATTGAGAAATAGGGGTTGAGATTTGAGAATGTTGAAATGAAAGTGCGGCGAATTCTTCTGGATTCTTTATTCCTAATTCTTAATTCTCTCTCCCCCCCATGAAGCCCCTTGGAATCGCCGCCAACTTGGAAAAGCCGCAGGTGCCGCGGGTGTCCCGCTTGTTGCTCTCCCAGCTCGCGCGCTTGCGTCAGCCTGTCCTGCTGGAGCGCGAGCTGGCGCTGAGCCTCGGTCGTGCGGGTGGCGTGGAGATGAGGGAACTCGGGCGAAGGTGCCGCATGTTGATCCTGCTGGGCGGCGATGGCACGGTGCTCCGCGCAGCTCGTGAACTGCATCCGCACGAGACTCCGATTTTTTCCGTCAACCTGGGAAAGCTGGGATTCCTCGCCTCCATCGCCCCGGAGCGCCTCAAGCAGGCGTTGCCCCGCGTGATCCGCGGGAAGGCAAGGATCATCGAGCATTCCACACTGGCGGTCTCCATCCACAGCGGACGCCGCGGGAGGAAGGGATGGATTGCGCTCAATGACGCCGTGATCTCACGCGGCGCGGTGTCGCGCGTGGCCGAGCTCGAGGTGCATGTGGATGGCGAGCGGCTCAATTCGTATTTGTGCGACGGCATTATTTTCAGCACGGCGACGGGCTCGACCGCCTATTCGCTCTCAGCGGGAGGACCGATCGTGACGCCCACGGCGAGCGTGTATGCGATCACGCCCATCTGCCCTCACACCTTGAGCAACCGATCGGTGATCGTGGGCGAGCGCAGCGTGGCCGAGGTGCGCATCATCCGCCAGCCCGACGAATTGTTCCTGGGGCTGGATGGGCAGAGCATGATCCGCCTGAGTCCGGATGATCGCGTCCGCGTGACGATCGGGCGGTACAAGGTGCGACGGGTTGTATTGCCGGGCGATTCATTTTTTGATTTGTTGCGGAAGAAACTGCGTTGGACCGGGTCCAACATCTGACTGGAGCCACGTGAAAATTTCCGAGCTGATCCGCAAGGAGTTTGTCTTCCTCAATCTTTCGGCAAAGACGAAGGATGAGGCTGTCCACGAGATGGCGCAGCTGGCGAAGGGGCATCCAAACATCGGGGACTTCCCCTCATTTTGTCGGACCATCTATGACCGCGAGGCGGCCGGCGCCACGTCGATCGGTTACGGCGTGGCAATTCCCCATGCACGCTCCGACCAGGTGAAGGACATCCTCATCATTGTGGGACGGCTGGCCGAGGGGGTACGTTTCGAGCCGGCCGACGAGCTCCCCGTGCGCCTCATCTTTCTCCTTGGAACGCCCAAGAAAATGGTGACCGAATACCTGCGGTTGATCGGCATGCTGGCGAGGCATTTGAAAAACGACGCCCTCCGAACCAGCCTGCTTGAAGCGCGCGACGCCGATGAATTCATCCGCGCATTCCAGGAAAATGAAACCGCCACGCCGTGAATGTCGCCTTACGGTCTCGTAGGAGCCGCTGTCAGCGGCGACCGGGAAAGACGGGCTCGGCGGGGATCGCCGCTGACAGCGGCTCCTACAAGATTCAGCCGCCCATGTTACGCTTTCGCCGTGGTTTGCACGAACGCTTTCAACGGAACGCGGCGAAGCTGGGATGGAAACGAAAGGGCGAGCGGGTGTTGATCGGGCTTTCGGGCGGACGCGATTCGGTGACCTTGCTCCATCTCCTGATCGTGAACGGTCATCACGTCGTTGCAGCCCATCTCAACCATCGCCTGCGCGGCCGCGAAAGCATGGCGGACGAGCAATTTGTAAAAAGGCTTTGCCACGCGTGGAAGGTCCCGTTGGTGACGGCGCGCGAGAACGTGGCGGCGCGAGCGAAACGTCACCATCTTTCCATCGAGGAGGCGGCCCGCATCGCGCGTTATCGTTTTTTGGAAAAGACCGCGCGTGCAAAAAAGTTGCGCAAGGTGGTGTTGGCGCATCATGAAATGGACCAGGCGGAGACGGTCCTCCTGCGTGTGCTGCAAAGCGGGCGTCGAGAGATGCTGGGCGGCATGACATCCAGCCGTCCATTTCCTAGACTCGAATGGAGCGGAGCGGGTTCAAAGAGAAAGTCCACGCTGCAACTCGTGCGCCCGCTGCTCGACGCGTCGCGCGAGGAGATGACGCAATACGCCCGCGCGCATCATTTGGCATGGCGCGAGGATCGCTCAAATCGAGACATGACACGTCCGAGAAACTGGATTCGTCACCATCTGATCCCACTGATCGAGCGACGCATGAATCGCAACGTGGTCCGCACGCTGGCAAGATTAGGCTGACATCACTGCCGACTTTCTGTAGGAGCGGCTGCCAGCCGCGACCGGCCCCGGATTTTTTGACAGGATTCACAGGATGGACAGGATTTCCAGAAAGAGAGGGAGATGGTGCCGGATTGACAGGATTGCCTTTCACGCAGCTCGCGCTGCGTGAAAGGATGTCTGAGAATTGTAGGGCGAGTGGCCCACTTGCCGTCTAGCGGGCAAAAGGGCGTCCAAGCTTCGCCACCGATTCGAATCACGAATTCTTCCACAGGTTGACATTCACCGCGAAGCAGTTAAGTTTTGCCTGTGAGCCAACCATCGTCAGAACAAACGTGAGAGCGGAGTTCCCTCCTCAGCCAATGAATATTATTCCAATGCTGTTTTCAGTCGCTGCCATTTTAGGCACCGCTTTGTGGGTGTGGATGTTTGTTGATTGTGTGGCGAATGAAGCCTCATCCGGGAACAATAAGTTGTTTTGGCTGCTGATTATTGTTTTCGCTCCCATGATAGGCGCGCTGAGCTACTTTGTGGTGCGACGTCCAAATAGAATCGCGACTCGTGGCAGATAAGGATGGGCAGGATTGTCCCGGGCACTCCGCCCTTTCCAGAAGCCAGTAGCTAGCAGCCCGCAGCCCTTCCGCCCTCACCTCCAATCAAACGCCCCCTTCTTGAGGGCGTAGAGGAAGCCGACGGAGAGGATGCCCAGGAACGAGAGCATGCCGAAAAAGATGGCCGGGCTTTGCCGCATCATGTCCTTGAAGACGACGGCCCATGGGTACAGGAAGACGATCTCGACGTCGAACAGGATGAAGAGCATCGCGACGAGGTAAAACTTCACCGAGAAACGCGCGTGCGCGCCGGTGAGCGGCGGCAGGCCGCACTCATAGGCGCTGTCCTTGGACGTGTTGGTCTTCGCCTTTTGCGATGTGATCGAGGAGACAATGAGCGTGCACGCGGCGAAGCCGAGCGCCACGAGGATCATCAGGCCGATGGGCAGGTATTGTTCGATCATTAGCGTGGAGATTGAAGCCAAGAGGGTGGGCTTTCAAGATTATTTGGGATGTGGGAAGGAGTGGAAGCCCGACTCTTGCGAGTTCGGCTGCGTCTTCGGCTGCGAATTCAGACCAGCACTTCCTTGAGCAGGAGAATGCAGAGGCTGAGCGTGTTGAACATCGAGTGCATCAGGATGCAACAGGCGAGGCTGCCGGTCCATTCGTAGAGGAGCGTGAATCCCATCGCCAGGCCGAAGAGGGGCAGGACGCTTGGCGGATGAAAATGAAAGGCCGCGAACAGGAGCGATGTAACCCAGGCCGCGTGGATGAATCCGTAGTGTGTTTTCAGAACCGGATAGATGATGCCGCGAAACAGGATTTCCTCGAAAATCGGCGCGCCCGCCACCGCAAGCATCACGATGCCGCCCCGCAGCCACGGGTCCTTCAGTTTCAGGAAGTCCTGCAGGATGTCCTGCTGTTCCACCGGCACACCCAGGCAATAAAAAATTCCCACGGTCACCAGGGCCAGCAACTCCACCGGGATTTTAATGGCCAGGAGGCATACAGCCGCACTCGAGATCGTTCTTCCGGCGCCGCATCGCCCGAATCCGAACGCCTTGCGCCA
>JAHFSY010000064.1 GCA_023269615.1 Verrucomicrobiota bacterium | reverse complement strand
TCATGCTTCTGACCGGCAACCGCGAGGCATTCAACGACATCAAGGTCACTCTGGACCTTCGTAACATCCCGCTCTCCGAGGCGCTTCGCTATCTCTCGATCGTTACGGGAATCCAATACCGGGTGGATCCCGAAGCCGTGTCCATTTCGGAACCCGCTGCCCCGGGCAAGGAGGGAACGCCTCTCCCTCCCATGAACAGAAGCATTGCCACGCTTCTTCAGCGGAAATCCGTCCTCCGCGCGCTCTGCTCGATCGTCCTCAAAAAGGTCGAGTTTCAGGAGACGCCCGCCGTCAGCGCGTTTGATTACCTCGTGACCCAAAGCCGCAAGGCCGATCCCGATGGCAGCGGGATCAGCGTGATTCCACTCGGAGATCCGGACCTCCTCGCGGCCAGCAAGGTGACGCTCAACCTCCAGGACGTCACACTTCTGGAAGCCATCCGCTACACGGCGCAAGTGGCCAATCTCAAGTTTCGCGTCGAGCCTTACGCGGTCTTCGTCGTGCCGTCCGGGAACGACGAGAAACCCGGCCCACAGACCTCATCGCTGGATCGTGACGTGGACCTGCTGATCGGCGGAAACTCTACATCACGAAAACTCGGGGCCATCACCATCCCCCAGATCGCCTTCGATGAAACACCCATCCGGAATGCCGTGGATTACCTGATCGCCGAGGGACGCAAGGCCGACCCAAAGCATCAAGGCGTGAATTTCGTGCTCGCGCTGAGCCCCGACCAGCTCAAGACCACCGTCACACTCGACCTGCGCAATGTCACACTCGCCCAGGCGCTGAAGTTCCTGACCCAGGTCACCGGCGTGGATGCCCAAGCGGAAAATAATGCCGTGGTTCTCACAAGCAACGCGAACAGCAAAAAGTGACCCACCTCTTCAAATCGAAGGGGTTGACGTCTTTACGCCTCGCTTGATTTCCGGACACGCGGTCAGACTTGTTTGGGGGCAACAGTTTCCAGGCGATACGCCTTGACGCAGATGTTGACCATCCAGGGTCCGAAGACATGGCCGAAGCGATGGTCCACCCAGCGAAGAAACGGCGAGAGCACCCGCGTAAACCATGGAAGGATATGAATGCCTCTCATGTCGACAACTTGAAGGTTATTTTCCTTGAGCCACCTGCCCAGGTCCTTCCAGCCCACCCAGTTCTCGTGTCCATCGTACTCACGGAGCCTCAATGCGTTGGCAACATACAGGGCGAATTTCCAACGCCGGTTGGGAACCGTCAACAAGAGCCTTCCTTTCGGGCGCAAAACGCGCGCCAGTTCGGGAATTGCCTGGCAGGGATGCGGTGTATGTTCGATCACTTCACTGCACACAATGATATCAAACGAACTTAGCTTGAATGGGAGAGCCAATACACTTCCCACTGTTTTATCGGAGATCGCCTTTTCATTCACTTTGGCCAGCAAACGCGGTCCCATATCCAACGACACGACACTCGCTCCCCGCTCCACCGCCGCCTTCGTGAACCATCCGGTTCCACAACCAGCATCCAACAACCGCTTGCCCGCCAACGATTCTCCGTTTAAAAATTCATCATAAATTACTTCCAGCCGTCGATTTACATCATACATGCACATCACTTGATCAAACCGATCGGCAAACTCCTCGTAAAAAAAGGACTTATCCCCGGTCGGACTCATCCAGGCTTTTCTCCGATCGCGGAAGGTGACCGTTTGCCCGATGCGAGATTGCCCGTTTTGCGAATCACATAGAGAGGACGATGTTTGCTTTCTTCAAATACCAAGGCCAGATATTCCCCCAGCACACCAATGCAAAAAAGCTGAAGCCCCCCCAGGATCAAGATCGCCGATAAAATGGATGTCCAGCCGGGAATCGCCGTTTGTGCAAACAAACGAATGTAAAGAACATAGACAAAGTAGAGCATTCCAAAGAGCGACGTGATCAATCCAATCCAAGTCGCAATGCGCAGCGGCCTGGTGGAAAAAGAGCGGATTGCGGTCCATGCGAACGAAAGCATTTTTCCAAATGTGTAATGAGTTCCACCATGCAGGCGGGGCGGCGCGGTATATTCAATCACTTGCGATTGGAATCCCACCCAGCCAATCATTCCCCGGATAAACCGTGCTCTTTCCGGCATGTTCCGCAGGACATCAACCACTCGTCGATCCATCAGGCGGAAATCCGCGGTTCCACATTCCAAATGAGTCTCACTCAACCATCCGAAAATGGGATAAAACAATCGTGAGCTCGATGTTTTCATCCAATGGACTCCTTCAGTTTTTGTCCTCACGGTATGAACAATCTCCACGCCGTTCCGCCATTTTTCCAGCATGGCGGGAAGCAGTCCCGGGGGATGCTGTAAATCAGCATCCATCGTAACCACAGCATCTCCTTCGGCATGGTCCAGACCCGCGGTGAGCGCTGATTGCTGACCAAAATTTCGTGACAACGACAAAAACCGCACCCGGGGTGAAGTCCGACTTAGTTTCTCCAAAACAGAAAGGGTATCATCCGAACTGCCATCATCCACAAAAAGCACGTGCCAATCTTCCGGCTCTCCGGCCAACGCCTTCTGGAGGGACTCAAACAATTTTGGAAGATTGGAAGCTTCATTATGAGCTGGAACAACAATGGCCAGTTGCATAGCTTGCAAATACCATGTTTGACTCAGTCATGTCGACCCTTCATCAGCTGCGTTCAAAATATGGTCGAATTCTCTCCTTGGCCGCTTACTTGTCTGCAATCATGGCGCCGTTGCTCTTCACGGTGATTTTGTGGAGGCATCATTTGAAAGGAGCGGATTTCGCCTATCCCATTCGGATCATTCTCTGGGAGTGGGTCAGTTTCTGGAGCCACCATGCCGCCCCTGTTTTATCGGGAAGGCGCATCGAGATTGACGGGCCGCTTCAGCCGGTGGAGCAGATTTATACCGATGACATGGGTTTCTCATTCCTGGTTTATTGGACAACCTGCTTCATTGGAAGGCAGATGACGCGTCCGGATTTCTTTTGTCTCATTTCCTTTCTCAATCTCAGCCTGCTTTGGATTTTTCTTGGATCCCTCGTGCGCTGGCCCCTGGCGGCCATGGGAGCGGCGTTTCTCCTGTTTTTTCCATCCTTTTACATACCCGAGAAAGTGATCGGCCCCGACCTGTTCACCTTGTATGGCACGCTCGCACTCAGCGGCATTGGTGCCATGGTTCTGATTGTTCATAGTCAACGCCGCACAGCGTGGATCGCAGCTGGAATATTGATGGGCTCCATTTATTTTCTCCGTCAGGCCATTGGAATGATGATGATCTTCACATTATTGGTCAGCGTGTTATTTTGGTGGGGCGACGTTACTCATCGGTCTTTTCGACAAAGCCGACGTTGGTTCTACGCGGTCGGAGGCGCATTGTTGGTCTGGCTGGGTTTCC
The DNA here is from genome assembly GCA_023269615.1 of Verrucomicrobiota bacterium. Lineage (GTDB taxonomy): Bacteria > Verrucomicrobiota > Verrucomicrobiia > JABWAM01 > JABWAM01 > JAHFSY01. The sequence goes on along the minus strand of JAHFSY010000064.1, from coordinate 19,413 downwards.
ATGGAACCTTGGCGTGGCGCGATGCTCAACTCGGCCTTCCACCGGGTCAAAACAACAGCCCGAAGCATCATACAATTTTTCATCCTTTGTACGTTGGCATCGGGAATATTCAAAATAATCCATGGGGAATTGTTTACGCCGATAAGTTCGCCTACGATCAAATCATGGGCGAACAAAAATCGGACCAGTTGGTTGTCTATTCTGAAAAGTATCTGACGAGTGTTCGTGACATGTATTTGTCGCTCTGGAGGAAGGATGGATGGCGGCTGTTTCAATGTTATCTCCGCCATTTCTGTTTTGTCGTTGGAAAAACCCTGGGTTACATCCCATTCCTGCTGGGATATGGCTATTTCCTATTTCTTTGCGTCCTTCGCATCAGATCTTCCCATCTTCAAACCGTTTCGGAAACCTGCCTGACCGCCACCGCAGCCATTCTCATGGCGTTTCTCATCCAATCCACCCTGATCGATTATCAGCAATTATTCAGCTACCCGACGGGATTACTTGGACGTTATCTGTTGGGGTTCTGTTTTTTCGATGGTGTTCGACGCTATTGGATCCACAGGTGCGGAGCAGGGTCGTAAGGGGTGTCGAACAGGGGAAAAGCACCCCCCTCAGAGTGCTTGAACTCCCGGGGGCTTTGGGCTTAAATGAACATCCCCCATTTCAGTGGGGCCAAAAGAAAGTGGAAGACACATTTCATGAAACGCTTCCTTCCATATTTTAATCTCAAGAACCTTCGGCGGATTTTTTCCTGGGAGGCGATTCGACTGGATGATGAATCGCACTCCAGCTCAAAGCCATCGCTGCCCCCGGTCTCCATCTCGCTCGACAAGGCCGATCCGCAGGTGCTTGAACATTTCGGCCTTCTCGCCGCAAGCTGCTGCCGCGCGCCCTTCGCCTTCAGCTGCGGGCTCGATGGGAACGCCGTGTGGCGGCACTCCAGCCTTCCCATCGCCATCGAGTCGGTCCGCACCGATCTCCTCGCTCATCTCCGCCAGTCCGCCGCCACCGATGTCGGAGAAGTCCACAAGCCCGCACCACCACGGTCGCCTGACGAAAAGCAAAAAGAGGACGGCACAGCCCGCTTCGCCGCGTTCGCCCCGCTGCGCACCCGCTCGGGCGAGCTCATCGGCGCGCTCTGCGTGCTCGACGACAGGGAGCGCACGCTGGGCAACGAGGAAAAGTTCGCGCTCAAGATTACGGCCGCGCAAATGACGGAAAGGCTGGAGCTTCAAAAACAGGCCGATCAGTTTGCGCACTGCCAGGAAGCGGTGGAGTCGGTGCTCCACTTTTTCCAGAATCACAAGACACGCGGAACCCGCGATGTCTTCCTGCCCTTTCTCGCACGCCATCTCGCGGGCCTCGCCGAGGTGGAACGCGTTTTCATCGCCGAGATCTCCCCCGAGCGCCCGAAGGTCGCACGCGCCGTGGCCGTCTGCTTCCAGGGAGCGCGCGTGGAGAATTTTGACTACCCATTGCCGCACTCGCCATTCGAATCCGTTGCGAGCCGCCATGTCTGCTGCCATGAAAGGGACGTGCTGAAGCAGTTTCCCGGCGACGAGTATCTCAGGAGCATCTCCGCGTCGGGATATGCCGGCATCTCGCTGCTCGATTCAACGGGCAAGCTCAACGGGGTGATTGTGTTCGTGGACCGCAATCCGCTGAAGAACACAGTCATCCTTGAATCCATCCTCGTCATCCTCGCCAGCCGCGTTGCGGCCGAGCTCGAGAACCGCCGTCTCGAAAACGCGCTCGGCATTTCTGAATCCCGGTACCAGAACATTTACGAGCATGCGGCCGACGGCATCTACCAATTGTCGGCGGATGACCGCTACACCAATGTGAATCCCGCGATGGCGCTCATCCTCGGGTATTCCTCGCCCACGGAGCTGATCCAGCAGGTGGCGTCGGTCGCCAGGGATGTGTACGCAGACCCGTCCCGCCGCGCCGACACCATGGCGCGACTGCGCACGGAGGGTGAAGTGTACGATCCCGAATGCCGCGCGGTGTGCAAGGATGGACGACACATCTGGATTTCGGAAAAGCTGCGGGCCATCCGCGACTCCCAGGGGAGCCTCCTGCATTACGCAGGCGTGGTGAAGGACATCACCGCGCTCAAGGAAGCCGAGGAGTCGTGCGCGCTTCTCCAGTCCCGATTCCACACCGTCTTCGAGCAGTCTTCTCTCGGTGTGGCCCTCATGGATGACAAGGGCGTCATCACCCAGTCCAACCCGGCTCTCTACCATCTCCTCGCCTTTCCTGCAGACGAACTGCGCGGACGATCCATCGCCAGCCTGTGTCATCCCGACGACTTGCAGGCGTGCGCCCGTCTGCAGACAGAATGCCTCACCGGCCGCCGTGCGATCGGGCGCCTTGAAATGCGTTGCTTGCGCAAGGACAAAAACCTTGTCTGGGTCGCCCTCACGATTTCCGCCGCCAATTCCTCAAACGGCTCCGTGCAAAGCATGGTCATGATGTTGCAGGATCTCACGGAACATCGCCAGGTCGAGGAAGCACTCGCGCAAAGCCGAAAGGCGGTCCAGGCCGGCAACGCGCGTTTCAACGCCCTCTCCGATTGCGCCGAGGTCGGCGTCGTGACCATGGAACACACGGGCCGCATCACCCACTCCAACCCCGCCCTAGAAAACCTGCTCGGCTATTCACGTTCCGAGCTGCAGACCAAATCCTGGGGCGACCTGATGCATCCCGACGACTGGAAAACGCACGAGGCACGCCTGATCGAATGCCTCGACGGCTCGCGTCCCCACAGCCAGGTGGAAGGGCGCTTTCTGCGTAAAACCGGCGAGATCATTCTTGGCAGGCTCACGATCTCCTCGGCGCCCGGCGATCCGCAGGATTTTGTCGGCGTGATCGAGGACCTCACCGCCCACAAGCGCACTGAGGAAAACCTGCGCGCCAGCAACCAGCGTTTTCAGGCCATGTTCGAAGGTGCCGCCATCGGCGTGGCCATGCTTGACCGCGAAGGAAGGCTGACCCAGGCCAATCATTCCCTCGCGCAATGGCTGGGATTCCCCCGCGAGGAAATCCTTTCGAAACCCCTTTCCGATTTCATCCACCCAGCAGACGCCGCAAAAGTCCTGCAGGCCCACCAGGAATCCGTCACCGGGAAGCGCGACTATCACCAGACTGAAAAACGCTTCACGCGCAAGGACAGGTCCACCGTATGGGCGCGGCTCACCACCACGATCGTGCGGGGAACCGACGGCTCATTCCAGTACGCCATCGCCATGTGGGAGGACGTCACGGCACGCGTGGAGAAGGAAAAAGCACTGCTCGCCGTCGACGCCCCCCTCCAGTTGCTGCTGGAACATGCGCAAACCGGCGTCGCGTTCACCAGTCCGCAGGGTCGCATCACCCATGCCAATGCCGTCCTGCAAAAATTCCTCGGCTGTTCCCGTGAGGAATTGCTCTCGAGGCCAGTCGTCGATTTTCTTCACCCCGACGACCGAAAGGAAGCCTCCGCGCTTCTGGATGCATGGCTGGGCGGAAAGCGGGTTGATTGCCGGATCGAGGCGCGCTTCCAGGATCGGGAACATCGTCCCGTCTGGCTCCGTGCCACTTTTTCGGCAATCCGTAGCCAGGATCAATCGCCGCACTATGGAGTCGCACTCTTTGAGGACATCAGCGGGACCAAGTCTCTCAATGAAAAAGTTGCCTCGAGCGACACTCATTTCCATGCAATCTTCGACCAGCCGGGGATCGGGGCCGCCCTCATCGACCACAAAGGACGCTTCCTTCAAGCCAACCCGTTCCTGCGTAATCTTCTCGGTTTCTCGATCGAGGAGCTGAATTTCAAATCCTTTGCCGACTTCACTCATCCCGACGATCTCGCCGAATACAAGCGCCTGCTCTCCGATTGCGCTGAAAGCAGGGCGGGTTTCGAGGTGGAGCATCGCTACGCGGGACAGGACGGGCGCTCGCTCTGGGGTCGCCTCTGCATGGCCTCCATTCCCGGCACGCCTGAGATGGTCGCCACCCTGCAGGACATCACGCCCCGCAAGCAGATCGAGGAGGCATTCGCCCGGGGCGAATCCCGATTCCAGGTCCTTCTCGATGGAGCACCCACGGGCATCGCCCTGCTCGATCGCGATGGCCACATCCTCCGCATCAACGCCCTCTTTGCTGAAATGGTGGACTCCTCCGCCAGCGCGCTCGTGGGCCAATCCTTCCTCGATCTGGCCCACGCCGAGCAGCGTCCGCAGCTTGTCCAGTTTCATTCCGAGTCGCTTGAAAACAAGAGCGACCGTTTCCAGATCGAAACACGCATGATACGCAAAGACCACTCGCTGATCTGGACGCGGGTGACCCTTTCCGCCATGCGACAGTCCGACCACTCCGGCCCGCATGCGATCGCGATCGTCGAAAACATCGCGCCCCGCCGTGAAGCCGAGCTTGCCCTGGCGGACGTCCGCGAAAAATTGCGCCAGGCCGAGGAGAAGATCCAGGATGCCGATGCCCGCCAGCAGCAGACCTCGCAAAAACTCTCCGGGACCGACCGCGAGCTTGATGAAAAGTCCGAAGCCCTCGCTGTGACCCGCGACACCGTGCATGCCCTCGAGGGAAAACTTCACGCGTTCGAGGAAAATCTCCACGCGCTCGAGGAGAACCTCAAGGCATCCGAGGCGCGTTATCGCTCTCTCTTTCACCAGCCCGGCATGGGCGTTGCGTCGCTCGACGACCATGGACGATTCATCGAGGCCAACGCCGCATTGGAGTCGTTGCTCGGATTCTCCCACGGAGAACTCGCCACAAAATCGCTCGCCAACCTCGTTCATCCCGACGACCTGAACACGCTTGCCGCCACGCAGGCGGAATGCACCGAGGGCAAAAAGGACCATTTCCAAGTGCAGCTGCGCCTGCTGAACAAACACGCCGAGGAAATCTGGGCGCGCCTCACGGGCTCGATTTTGCACGGCAAACAGGACGCTCCCCCCATCACGCTCATCCTCGTGGAGGACATCACCGCCCGGGTGGTCTCCGAGGAACTCTCTCACATCAATCACGCCCGCTTCGAGGCGCTCTGCCAGCACACCGGGGCCGGCGTCGTCTTGTGCGACGAGCACGACCGCATCACCTACGTAAACCACTCGCTCGAGCACCTGCTCGATCTTTCCCACGATGACCTGGTGTCCAAGGCCATGTCCGAACTCGTGCATCCATCGGACCCCAATGCCGACCATCATCTCCACGCCGAATGCCTGGACGGAAAACGCGACCATTATGAAGTTGAAAAATGCCTGAAACGCAGGGACCAGAACCCGGTCTGGACGCGCGCCACCACCTCCATTGTGCGCAGCGAGGACGGCTTTCCACGCTACTCCATCCGTGTCTTCGAGGACATCACCGCACGGCGCGCGAGCGAAAGCGCGCGCGAAGGCGACGAGCGGACACTGCGCACGCTGGAATTCAAGCTGCGCAGCGCCGAGGAAAAACTCCGTGAGATGGAACGACGGACCCTGCCGCATCAGAACGGCAATCCTTCACCCGCGGAAGAAGCACCCTCTGCTTTACCGGTGCCTGAGCTCGAAAAACCGAGGGCCGAAAAGAAGGAACCCCTCCCCTACGTGCGCGAGGAACATTTCCACGAAATGATCCATGCGTTCATCACCGTGGATCTTGAAGACAACATCGTGCATATCAACCCGTGCGCCGAGGAGCTGCTCTCCTGCAAGCATGCCGCGGTGTTTGGAAAAAAACTCGACGACATTTTCGCCGTACAGCGACAGCGCCCCCTCCGCACCATGAGCCGGATTTCAGATGACTCCCCCCAGGCCGGCTTCGGATTGACCAAATCCTGGGTAAAACGCAGTGATGGAACTGAACGCATTTACCTCCAGAATTCCTCGTCGCTGCTGGACGACGGCGGGATCGTCGTTGGCCGGGTGATCGTTTTCCAGGATTTCGAGAGTATCAGCAAGCTGGAACAAGAGCTGATTGAATCCAACCAGCTCCCGTCACATGCGATCTTCGATGAGCAGCTCGCCCATGAATTTGACAACGTCCTCGCCATCCTTGGAATGCTCTCCAATCCACTCATTGCCTCGTTCCATAAACAGCCGGGATGCAAGGACGGATGGGAAGGTTCCTTTGAAAGCGTGCAAAAGCAGTCGGAAGAAATTCAAGAAAAACTCCTCCTCCTCTCAGGCGGTACCGTGAACGCCTGACATCCGCCGCAAAGCGCGCGAACATGAACGCCCTCAAGGAAGTGTTGCTGGCAGCCGTCATCCTCTTCCTGCCCGTGGCTGCCCTGCTCAAACTCACCTCTCCCGAGGCCAAGCCCAACGACGCCCTCATCCGCGCCGCGCTTCTCGGTGACACCAAAAGCGTCGAGTCCTTCTTGAAACAGGGTGCTGACGTCGATGCCACAGATGACAGCGGATGGACTCCCCTGGCCCGCGCAACGGCGGGCCACCATGCCGAAACCGTGGCACTTCTCGTGCTCAACGGTGCCAACGTGAACGTCAGGCAAAAGGATCTCTGGACCCCGCTGATCATCGCCGCCAACAACGGCGACACAGACATTGCCCTTCTCCTCATCAAGCATGGCGCAAAACTCAACGATCAGTCCAACATCGGATGGACCGCGCTCATGATGGCCTCCGAGAATAATTTCCTTCCAGCAGTCAGGATCCTCCTCGACAAGGGTGCACAACCGGATGCGCAGGATTGCCAGCGACAGACCGCGCTCATGATCGCGGCACGGGCAGGTCACTCCGATGTCATCCGCGCACTGCTCGAGAAGGGTGCCGATCCGAACATCCAGGACTGGGGTGGATTGAATGCCCTCATGAAGGCCGCATGGCACAACCGCATCGAAGCCGTCAGACTTCTGATCGGCGCCGGGGCCGACGTGAATGCCATTCGCAAAGGCCATGCACCCGACGGGCTCACTCGCGGATGGACCCCGGTCATGATGGCTGCAAAACGTGGTCATGCCGAGATCGTCAGGCTCTTGATCGCGGCGAATGCCGACATCAACTTCAAGGATCCCCAGCGCGGCCTCACTCCGCTGATGAAAGCCGCCTCCGAAGGACACAAGGAAACCGTCGAGGTTCTGATCGCCGGCGGCGCGGACCTCAACATCACCAACGCGCAGGGCGAAACCGCACTGCAATGCGCCGCCAAGGAAAAGCACGCGGACGTGGTGAGCCTTCTAAAAAAATCAAGGGCGAAGTAAGCAGCTCTTCTCACCGTAAGCGACGCTCCCAAATCGCAACCATTCAGGTCGATCGGGGAGCGAAGCGGTTGCCGAGCGCCGTAGACGCCCCTGTTGCGTTGCGCAACATAAGGCGTCGGAGGCGCTCGGCAACCGCCCGCGCTCCTCACAATGCGGATGGACCGGAGGAGTTACCCCAAATCTTCCCCGACCAAAACCTGCCCAACGGAGTCAAACGACATCGCTTTACCGCGGGCACGGCCGCATCCCCTCCATTCCTCAGCGCCTTCACCGCCTCCGTCCGAACATTCCAATCCGGATCATCCAGCATTCGCGCGATCTCGTAAAACTCCGGATTCTGCTGCTGTCCCAGGATTCTTACCACGAGCGCCCGATCCAGTCCCCGTTCGCTATCAAGCCATGGACGGACGCTGCGGGCCTCCGTTCCCAACTTGGAGAGCGCGAGCAGGGATGCGGGACGCGTGCGAACATCATCCAGTGAAGGGAGGATCAATTTCGCATCAGAGTGCCCGCCTTTTTCCCCAAGCCAGTAAACGCACAGTCCCCGCAGCTCCCACCAGTCGCTCCTGGCATATTTTCTCAGGACCGGCAACGCGTCCTTCCCCTGCTTGTCGAGCAACCCGTCCACCACCACGCGGATCATGCTGTCCGCACGACCAACCCAGGGCAGAAGCCCATCGTAACGGCGGACCGGAATCGCTTCGAGTATTTTTTTTGCCCGCTCCCGCTTCGCAACCTTCCACGACACGTCCCCCGCCATCGTTGCCTCCAATAAAAGCCTTTCCAGGACGGGATCGCCACCGGCCTCCACAATCTCGCGGTCCGTACGAGGCGGCATCGCCACATCATCGGTGACAAGTTCACCGAATGTAAATTCCTCCAAATCAAAGACCGACTCCTCAAAAACCGGCTCCTCCGCCTTACCCTCATCCGCAACCTTCGCCCACGGCATCCGCAACGCCACGAGCCCGGACGCGTGGATGACATCCACCGCTGCGCCTATCTCCGGCCGCTCCGCCACGTGATTGTTCTTCTGGTCGCTCGAATACGCATCGCGACCGCTCGCATCCAGCAAAAGCCCCACGCTTCCAATCCCGCGGCGCGCCACGTAGTCGCCGCTCCCCTGCCCCTTTCCAACTTTGCCGGCCGTGATCCGATACGCGTCATTCCCCGACGCATCATAATGAATTCCCACCGCGTTGCTGATGCCGCTGCCCTGTGATGAACTCTCCGCCGTGTACGAATCGTCGCCGCCACCCTCCCACAAAAGCCCGACCGCAAAATCATGACATCCCGCCTGCGCCAGCCCGCGCGTTGTGTGATACACGTCATCGCCCGAGTCATCCTTGAGTATTCCCACGCTCAAGTGAATGCCCGTGCCCTGCGCATACTGGTACGCTTTGTACGAGTCGTTTCCCCCGCGATCAATCAATACCCCGCACGAATACCAATAACTGCTTCCCTGCCCAAACACATCGCACTCGTAATGATCATCGCCGCAGGAATCCATCAACACTCCCAACCCGCCCGGCGCAAACGGGCGATACCCGATGCTAAACCCCTGGCTGAGTGACAGCGTCCGCTTCGAATAGCGGTCGTAGTCGGGATATTTTCCGCCGGCGTGATACCGATCATTCCCAACGTCATCGCGCAAAACACCCAATCCATTCACACCCGCAAAACCCTGCCCCATCATCGCCACGTCATAAACATCCCTCCCCCTGCCATTCCACAATAATCCAAAACCGAAAGCCGCCGCTCCCTCGCACAGCGTATCCCCCGTATAATGATCGTCGCCCTCGACGTCCCACACCGCGCCTGCGCCAAACAACCCGCAACCCAGCGATGCATCGGCCGCTTCGTAGCGATCGTTTCCATTTTGGTCGAACAGCACCCCCACGCCACACACGCCCGATCCCGCCGCGTGATACCGGTCATCGCCCCCCAGATCAATCGCCACGGAAAATGGCAATCCCATCGTCCCCATCGCACAGCCCGCCCGCTCATACGTGTCGTTTCCGCCCAAATCCACGATCAACGCCGCGCGTTCATCGTAATGCTGCGATCCCTCATCGCCAAGCACCACCATCCCCAATGCCGTATCCAAATGGATTTTTCCAAAACGTGGAACTTTCGCATTCGAGTTCCTCCACAAGACAACCTCGGTCGCAAAACGTTCGATGACGCCCAGCAACCGCCTAACCTCCCGCCGCATCTCCAGCGTCCGCAGCTTCCTGCCGCAGCGCAACTGCGGCTCGATCAACTCGGTGTCCCCTATCGTCAGGTCATCCGCCCGCTTCAGCAAATCTTTCATCGGACACGCGCCTCCGCTCACCGACGACCAGAAATCGAATGCACGCGCATCACGATCCACGTGAAAATTCTCCATCGCATACGCACGCAACGCCTCATTTTTGAGCGCATCGGGAACATCCTCAAACATGGAATCAACCCGCCGCTTTTCAAAAAGCATCTCATTGAAAAGACGCTGAAGCATCGGACGCCATTCCGCCGGCGTGTTCTTCCAATCGCGCACCTCGCATGCAACCAATCGGTCAGGCTCACGGCAGGGGGCATCATCCAGTTCCCATTCCAGCCTCCTTGCAAATTCCACCGTCTTCAACGGATGCGACAACAACGTGCGCACCAGCGGCGAAAGATTCCGATCCGGCACGGTGTCCTTCTTGAAATTCAAATCCTCCTCCGCCAGCCCGACGGTCGAAAGCGCATCGCGCAAATGCTGCTGGACCACGCCATACGGCTCCGCCGCCGGCAGAAAAGACGCAGGCAGCACGACCACCGCAAACATCCACCGTTGAAATATGCTTGTCATTGTTTCTTCGTCTCCCCAGTGACACGCATTGTAAACCCAGCCGGTTCTTTCGTCCACGCTTCATCATATCGAGGGTGCAATTGACAATCTCCAACTGCGGGATAGGATTTCGTCCATCGGAGAAACATCACTTGAAAATCCTGCATATCCTCGCCTTGGTCTCATGGATGCCGCTGCTTTCACGCGCTCATGACGAAACCAACGCGCCTCCGCCATCCATTTCCATCCAGCCCGTGGACATGGAAAAGGAAATGGCGGCAAAACTCGTGACTGTCAAAAAACAGGCCATGGCCGATCCGAGAGTCAAAGCCGCCTTCAAGGCCGCCAGCGAAGCCGCCTTCCAATCGACCCAGCTCATCAACATGAAAATGAAGTCGATCGATCTCTCTGTCGCACCGCTTCTTGACCGCAGCCCAAAACAGCCTCTCGCCCAATTTGAAAAACAAAAGCTGGGCGATGTGCGCGCCAAGGCGATGAAGGACCCGCAGGTGAAAATCGCACGGGACCAGGTCAACATCATGAGCAAACACGCGCAGGACCTGCTCAAGGCCAGGATCAAGGAACTCGACCCATCCCTCTCCGACCTCGTGGACAATCCGCCAAAAAAATCCGCCATCAAAAAATCCTCAGCCACCAGCACCAACGCCCCACCCGTCACAACAGCTCCTACACCATGAATCTCTCGCAGCTTGGTGAATTCGGCTTGATCCGCCGCCTGGCCCGTACGTCGCGTCCTTCCGCCGGCGTGGCTCTCGGGATCGGCGATGACGCCGCCGCCGTGTCTCCCCGCGGAAAGGACAAGCTCCTTCTCCTCACATGCGACCCGGTGATCGAGAGCGTTCATTTTGATTCTCATGCCACTCCCTTCCAGATCGGGTGGAAGGCGATGGCGCGCAATCTCAGCGACATCGCCGCGATGGGCGGCACTCCACTCCATGCACTTGACGCCGCGTCGCTGCCCCGCAAGACCTCCGTCGCGAAGGCCATCGGCATCCACAAGGGACTCACCGCCGCCGCGCAACGTCACGGTGTCTCCATCGTGGGCGGAGACACGTCACACAACGCGCACGGCATCCACCTCACTGTCACGGTGATCGGCGAGGTGGCGCGACGCAACATGATCACCCGCGCCGGCGCCCGGGTCGGCGACCTCGTATGCGTCACGGGCTCACTCGGCGGCAGCATTCTCGGAAAACATTTGAAATTTGAGCCGCGCCTGCGGGAGGCCCGTTTCCTTGCGCAACGCTTTTATCCCACCTCCATGATGGATCTGAGCGACGGACTCGCGAGCGACCTGCAACGGCTCGCCGAACAAAGCCGCGTCGGTTTTGAAATCCACGCCAACTCCCTGCCGATCTCCCCCGCCCTGCGCTCACAACAATTGAAGCCACGCAAGGAAATCCGCCACGCCATGCGGGATGGGGAGGACTACGAACTGCTCTTCACGTTGCCGTCACGTAAATTCACCGGGCTGCAACGCGAATGGCGCCGCCATTTCAAGCTTCGCCTCACCTGCGTCGGAGTGGTGCGCCCCAAGTCGTTCGGCATCCAGCTTGTGGACGACCACACGCGCTCCCGCCCGCGCGCAACCAACGACCACTTTCGCGCATGAAATCCTCCTGCAATCCTCTTGTAGGAGCCGCTGCCCTTCGACAAGCTCAGGACAGTCCCGAGCAACGTCGAGGGGCTGTCAGCGGCGACCGGGCCGCGTCTCGGGTCGCGACCTGCCGTTCCCCGGAAGAATTGATGAGCTTCGCGGCCAGCCTCGCGTGCGGACTCAAGGGCGGCGAAGTCTTCGCCCTCACCGGTGACCTCGGCCTCGGCAAGACCACGTTCGTGAAAGGACTCGCGCAGGGACTCGGCAGCCCCTCCACCGTCACAAGCCCCACCTTCAACCTCGTCCACCGTTACAAGGGCGGACGCCTCACCCTCGTGCATTACGATTTGTATCGCCTCAAAAAACCGGGAGAACTTGAAGCCCTGGACCTGGAAACCGAATTGCAAACCCAGCACGTCCTCGCCATCGAATGGCCAACCTTGGCCAACCCCATCCTGCCCAAAAATCGAACCCGCTGGATTTTATTCGAGGAGTCCGGCGACACAGAGCGAAAGCTCACGATATCAAGCACCCCTTGATCCCTCGGACTTTTGACAGGATTTACAGGGCTTACAGGATTTTCGGAGCAGCAAGGATTTGGGCAGGATTCACAGGATTTTTACACGCAGCGCAACGCGCTGCGTGTAAAGGAATTCCGGTTCAGGAAATCTGCGTCTCTCTGCGAAATCTGCGGAGAATCCTTTCGCCTCCCCCATTCCGCAATCCGAAATCCGCAATTCTAAAACTTTCCCCACTTCAAATACGCCTCCTGCGGATCCATTCCTTGCAGGATGGCCTTGCGCACAAGGTTCTCCGTCTTCATCACTTCCTCCGTCTTGCTCACCACCGCCTCCACATGGGCCGAGGGAATGATGACCGCCCCATCGCGGTCCGCCAAAACAAAGTCGCCCGCATGAATGGCCACCCCCCCGATCTCAATCGGCTCGTTAAACTTGTCCGCCACCCACTTGCCCACGACGTCCACCGGCGTGTAGTAACGGCAGAAAACCCGGAACCCGATTTCGAGGATGAATTCGCTGTCGCGACATCCCCCGTCCACGATGTATCCGCGCACCTTGCGAAACTGGAGCGTCTCCGCCGACAGCTCGCCCATGTGCGCCAGCGTCGAGTCGTTCGGCTGGCAGATCACCACGCTGTCAGCCGGCGCCTTGGAAAGAAACGCCGTCCAATGCAACAGTGTCTGGTGCGCGTCCAGCTTTTCATCACGGTGCCCGCTCATCGTAAACACTTTTCCGGCCAGTTTCTTGGACGGGTCGAGCGGCCGGATGCTCGAGGGCAACGCCTGGTTGTTCAACCCCATCGCGCGCAGCACATCGTACACCGCCCCCGTGTAACACTGTTCCAACCGTTCGGCATGATTCATGAAAAACTCCGTTAACGTTCAATAAAGGTCACAGATGACCCCGCACCCGACGAAATGTCAAGAATGCCCACGAAACCCAAATTCAACGCGTCCTCGACCGCGCATGGGGCACTGGGATAAAATGATCCACCGATGAAACCGGGAAAACGCCTTCAAATCCGCAACAGCACCGCCGAGTTCCTGATCTTTACCCGGCAAGCGGGCGAGGACGGCATCGAAGTGCACGTGGCGGAGGAAACTGTCTGGCTGACGCAGAAGTTGATCAGCGTGCTGTTCGACAAGGGCCGCAGCACCATCACCGAGCATCTGAAAAACATCTTCGACACCGGCGAACTGGATGAGAATGCAGTGTGTCGGGATTTCCGACATACTGCCGGGGACGGCAAGGATTACACGACGCGGTTCTACAATCTGGACGCCATCATTGCCGTGGGCTTCCGGGTGAACTCCGCCCGCGCCATCCAATTCCGGCAATGGGCGGCTGGAGTATTGCGGGATTACGCCATTCGCGGCTACGTGCTGGACAAGGAGCGGTTGAAGAATGGGGCGTTTTTAAGCAAGACGTATTACGAGAACCTGCTGGCGGAGATCCGTGAAATCCGGGCGAGCGAACGGAAGTTTTACCAGAAGATCACGGACATCTACGCCACGGCAATGGATTACAACCCGGACGCGGAGACGACACAGGCATTTTTCGCCACGGTGCAGAACAAATTGCATTTCGCCATCCACGGGCGAACCGCCGCCGAGTTGATCGTGGGGCGCGCTGACAGCAAGAAGGAGAAGATGGGGCTGACGACCTGGAAGAACGCGCCTCTCGGGAAAATCCTCAAGCCGGATGTCGTCGTGGCAAAGAATTATCTGACCGAAAAGGAACTGAAGTCGCTCGACCGCTTCGTAACGATGTATCTGGATTACGCCGAGGATCAGGCCGAGCGGAAGATTCCCATGACGATGAAGGATTGGGCGGGGAAGTTGAACGCTTTTCTCCAATTCAACGAGCGGGATATCCTCGATCATCCGGGCAAGGTCAGTCAGGAGGTGGCGAAGGCTTTCGCGGAAAGTGAGTTTGAGAAATACCGCATCGTGCAGGATCGGCTGTTCGAGTCGGATTTTGACCGGCACGTCAAGCAAGCCTTGGAAGACAAGACGGTGTTGCCGTCGCAACAGGGAAAGGGGAAACCATGATGCCCTCCGAAGCCCAGGCCCAGCTTTGAAGCGCTGCCACTGTTCCGGAACACTTTACAAGCCGCAACCTCCCCACTAGAATTTCCAATCCATCTTCAAACCCGTCCAACCACCATGAAAAAAACGTCCGACAGCGTGATCGAAAAAAATTACCAGGTCGCGAAGGAAACGTATGCCGCCCTCGGTGTCAACACCGACAAGGCCATCCTGAAGTTGTCCAAAATCCCCATCTCACTCCACTGCTGGCAGGGTGATGACGTGGGCGGTTACGAGAACACGGGTACGGGGCTCACCGGCGGCATCCAGGCCACGGGGAATTATCCGGGCAAGGCCCGCACCCCCGACGAGCTGCGTTCCGACCTCGAGATGGTGTACAGCCTGCTCCCCGGCAAACATCGCCTCGCCCTCCATGCGCTCTACGCCGAGACCGGCGGCAAACGCGTGGAACGCACGGACCTCCGTCCGGAGCATTTCAACAACTGGATCGGCTGGGCCAAAAACCAGAAGATCGGGCTCGATTTCAACAGCACCTTCTTCTCGCATCCCAAGTCCGCGAGCGGGTTCACGCTCTCGCATCGCGACGCCGGCATCCGCAAGTTCTGGATCGAGCACGGCATCGCCTGCCGCAGGATCGGCGACGCCATGGGACGCCAGCTCGGCACCCCGTGCGTCAACAATGTCTGGATTCCCGATGGGTACAAGGACATCCCCATTGACCGCAAGACGCCACGCGAGCTTCTCGAGAAATCCCTCGACGCCATCTTTGCCGAGAAGCTTGACCCACGCTTCCACCTCGACTCGGTGGAGCCCAAGCTCTTCGGCATCGGCTCGGAAAGCTGCGTCATCGGCTCGCATGAGTTCTACCTTGCGTACGCGGCGAAAAACAAAACGCTCTTCTGCCTCGACGCCGGCCATTTCCATCCCACCGAGGTCATCTCCGACAAGATCTCGGCCGTCCTCACCTTCCTCGACGAAATCCTCCTGCACGTCAGCCGCGGCGTGCGTTGGGACAGTGACCATGTCGTGATCCTCACCGACGAGCTTGAAGCCATCGCGGCCGAGGTGGTGCGCAACGATTACCTGGACCGCGTCCACATCGGCCTCGATTTCTTTGACGCCAGCATCAACCGCGTGGCTGCATGGACCATCGGCACGCGCTGCATGCTCAAGGCGCTTCTGATCGCCCTCGTCGAGCCCACCGCGAAACTTCGCGAGTTCGAGATCAAGGAAGATTTCACCTCGCGGCTCGCCATGCTTGAGGAACTCAAGACCCTGCCCGTCGGCGCCGTGTGGGATTATCACTGCGCCCAGCAAGGCGTCCCCGTCGGCTCCCGGTGGCTCGATGAAGTCAAACACTACGAGGCCAAGGTCCTGTCAAAACGCTGAGTGAGCGATTTCACATTCATCTACGACGGCGAGTGCGGATTCTGCCTGGGCTGGGTGGGCTGGGTCCGGCGCAACGACACCTTCAACCGCATCGAGTTTCTCCCCTGGCAATCGCCGGAAACCTTCCAGCGCTTTCCGCAACTTCCGAAGGAGGAAGTCCCCAGCGCCGGTTTCGTGGTCTTTCCCAGCGGCCAATTTTTCCGCGGCTCCGACGCCGCCCCACACCTCCTGAAAGTTCTCCCGAAATGGCGCTGGCTCGCCAGTTTCTTTGCCATCCCTGGCATCCCGCCCGTCGCGAGATGGGTGTACAAACGAATCGCCCGAAACCGCCACCGCCTGTCCTGTCCCATCCGCTAAACTCTTCTGCGGCTGGTTCCCATATTTGGTTTGACAAGATTGTGGGGATATAGGTTTTAGCTGAAGCCCATGAAAATAAGCGTTGTGTGTTGCGGAAATAATGAGTCTGTTCGATTCGCTGCGTGCGAACTCCAACGTTATCTGCGTCTTGGGACACGGCAGGCCATCAGCCTGGCCCGCTTCACCGGGCCGCGTCCGGGAACGGTCATCACCATTGGCCTCGCCTGCGACCTCGGCATTCGCCCGCCCTCGAGCCTTGGTCCCGAGGACGACTGGATTTCGATCCAGGCGCGGAACGGGAGGGTCGTCATCAGCGGGGTCAATGGTCGCAGCGTCCTGTTTGCCGCTTATCGTTATCTTCATGAACTCGGATTCCGATGGGTTCGTCCGGGCCGCAGGGGCGAAGTCATCCCCCGCCTGAAAACCACGTGGCTGGGCACGCAGACGATCCGTGAGAAACCCGCTTATCGCTTTCGCACGATCTGCATCGAGGGCGCCGCGTCCGAGCAGCATGTGCTGGACCTGGTGGACTGGATGGCCAAGCACGGCATGAATGGATATTTTCTCCAGCTCGAGCACGGGACTTGGTTTTGGAAGTGGTGGTACAAGCATGCGAAGAATCCTTACCGTCGTCCCGAAAAATGCGACCAGGAGCGGATTGATGCCATTGTTCGAAGAATCATCGCTGCGATCCAGAAGCGGGGGCTGCGATTTGAACGCATGGGGCACGGCTGGACCCAGGCCGCGCTGGGCGTCACCGACGAAAGTTCAGGCAACGTCAACCCCCGCGTTTCACCGAAAAAACGGCACTGGCTGCCGCTCATCAACGGCAAACGTGCCTTCTTCAAGACTCCGCATACCACCAACCTGTGCTACTCCAACCCCAAGGTTCGCAGCACCTTTGCCGGGGAAGTCGTGGATTATGCGCGCAAGCATCCGGAAACAACCGCCCTGCACGTGTGGCTGGCAGACGGGTCGAACAACAATTGTGAATGCACAGCCTGCAGGAAAGGTCGGACAGCCGACTTCTATGTTCAGATCCTCAATGAGGTGGACGCCCAGCTCAAAGCGGCCGGGCTCGATACCCGCGTCATTTTCCTGATCTACGTGGATCTCATGTGGCCACCGGCGCGCCAGAAAATTCTTAATCCGAATCGATTCGTCCTGATGTTTGCTCCGATCACCCGTGCCTACGACCAGTCCTTCGCCGACGCGGGCGAGGCGGGCGAGGGACGGATGCAGAAATATGTCCTGAATAAACTCAAGTTTCCAAAGGGAGCGGCGGAGAATCTGGCCTACCTGCGCGCCTGGCAAAAGTCATTCAAGGGCGACGGGTTCGACTTTGATTATCACCTGCTCTGGGCCGCCTACTACGACTTCAGCCTGTTCAATCTGACCCGCGTCCTGCATGAGGATATCCGCAGCCTGAAGGGCATTGGTCTCAATGGCTACAACAGTTGCCAGGTCCAGCGGCTCTCGTTCCCCCACAACCTCTCTTTTGAGGTGATGGCTCGCACGCTCTGGAACCGTACACCATCCTTCGATCGCCTGGTCGCGGATCATTTTTCGGTGGCATACGGAAAGGACTGGCGGAAGGCAGCCTCTTTCTTCGACCGTATTTCGCGCTTGTGGTCGCCGTTTTCCGAGGCGGTCTACATTCCCAGGCCAGATGACCAACGCATCGAGCTTGGCCGCCGGAATATTCCCAAGATCCGCGCAATGGCGGCGGACATGCAACCGATCATGATGCGCAATCTGCGTGCCACCCGCGGCCCCATCCAATGGTCATGGCGCTACATGCAGGGTTACTTGCGATTGCTGGAAAAATTGCTCCCGTTCTTCGAAGCCTACCTCACCGCATCACCCAAGATCCGGTCCTTGTACAAGCAGCTCGTGAACCAACTGTACCTGCTGGAAAACACCCTGCATCCGGGGTTGGACGCGCGGACCGCTGCCATGGTGCTGCGATGGCGCGTCCATGAATGCCTGGTGGATAACCCGGGCGCCAGGAAGGTAAAAAAATAGGAGGCGGTTGGAGCCATCTCAAATATGAACTGCATGCAAAACATCAGCACCGTGCGCAAGGCGACTATTCGATATCTCGGCTTGCTCGTAACAATTGGAGTTTGTCTACCCTTGTGGGCCGGCACGACAGACGCGACGCCCGCCACAAAATCGGAAGTGGTGGCAGCTTATCGCCAGCGGCTGGAGGTTGTGCGCACGCAAATCCCGGAAATCACGCGCGCGGCGGAGGCAGTTGCCAAACGCTGGGTCGAGAAGAAGCAGACTCTTCTTCACTTTCCGTTCGGCGGGGACACCAGCAATTTTACGATGGAATTTTGTTCGCGAGCGGGAGGACTGGAGAACTCCCAGCCGAACACCGTCCGTCTCACCATTCGATCCGCCAACGACGTCATCGTGATGGCCCCGCGTTCCTGGGAAAAGGGCGGTGCATTCCTCAAGGAGGAATTGACCAAGGCGCGCGCCGACGGCTGGATGATCATTGTTTTCGGCTCCAGGAGGGGCATGCCCAAAGGGTTGCGCGTAGATTTTCTCATTGATAACGGGGCTGCGGACGGGAGCGAAAAGGAGGCCGCTCTCAACCAGATCGTCAACGTGACAAGCGGTTGGATCTGGTGTTGCGAATTGACGTCGGCACTCACCCGCCTGGGACAGCGCCCGGCCGTGCTGAAGGGCATGCCGCTGCCGGGCGCCGCGGACCACAACAAAGATTATCTGGGTTCCGAAACCCCTCCACACCTGTATCCGTGCGACACTCCGATTCCCGCCGGCAAGCTGGCGAACATCTACCTGGAACAGATCGGGGTCGAGCTGGCCACCATGGAGGGAAAGAAGATCCAGGATCAGATCGTCCGCGCGGCGGACATGGCTGTCGCTCATCTCAAAGCCGGCAAGAAAATCTGGGCATCGAGCTTCACCCACATACTGGATGGCGAGGTCCTTGAAAACAACCGCAGCCCCATGGGGAGCTTCCGGGGCATCAGCTGTGGCGAGAAAGGTGAGGCTTTCCACGAGAACGTGAAGCCGGGCGATCTGCTGTTTTTCTTTGGCGAATGGTCAACCGATCTGCCCTGGTTCGATTACATCAAGGTCATCCGCAAGACCCATGCCGACTACATCCTCAGTTGTCGGCTGGGCAACGAGCCCACCGATTCTTTCAAGGGCAAGCCAAACGCCTTTGCCCCAAGGGTCAAGGGCGCAGCGATGGTGCTCGAACAGCCATGGCCGTTCGAAAATGCCGTGGTCCCCATCCCGTTTCCTCCGGGTAAAATGGCGCCCGTCAGCGGCGTCCACGTTTGCCTGCTCTACCGCATGCTGGATGAGAAAATTGCCGTGAAACTTTCGGCGTCTGCGCCCAAACCCTAGACAGCCGCTCCAATGAAGCTCACACGCGCGCTGTTGCCCTGCCTTTTCTGGGCAATCCTCACCGCCTCAAGCGTGGGAGA
>JAHFSY010000063.1:21778-22892 GCA_023269615.1 Verrucomicrobiota bacterium | reverse complement strand
AAAGAGGAACGCCTTGGGCTTGCGCACGATCGCGCGCCCCACGGCCACGCGCTGGCGCTGACCGCCCGAAAGCTCCTTCGGCTTGCGCTCGAGCAGTTCCCTGATGCCCAGGATGTCGGCGGCCTCGTTGACGCGCTGGTCAATCTCCGCCTTGGGGAAGTTTCGCAGCTTCAGGCCGAAGGACATGTTCTTGTAAACCGTCATGTGCGGATACAGCGCGTAATTCTGAAACACCATCGCGATGTCGCGATCCTTCGGGGGAACGTGGTTGATCACACGCCCGTCAATCGAGATGGTTCCCGCCGTGATTTCCTCAAGCCCCGCCACCATGCGCAGCGTGGTGGACTTGCCGCAACCCGAGGGCCCGACCATGACCATGAACTCCTGGTCG
The DNA here is from genome assembly GCA_023269615.1 of Verrucomicrobiota bacterium. Classification (GTDB taxonomy): domain Bacteria; phylum Verrucomicrobiota; class Verrucomicrobiia; order JABWAM01; family JABWAM01; genus JAHFSY01. Next base: position 22,501 of record JAHFSY010000063.1, on the reverse strand, counting down.
TCAATTTCCATGCTCACATCGTCCACGGCCTTCACGTCGTTCCCCTTGCCGTCCCGATAGACCTTGGTGACATTCTCGATGATTACTTTCGCCATAATACGCTCAACTGGATGGGGCGGAAAACCTTTCCCGCAAGGGGATCAGGTCGCTGCCGGGTTTTGAACGGGAACTCTTCCGCAAGCGGCCCTCAGGGAGCCTCAATCATTCCCGTTCCTTCATTCACGCCCGGGCGCTTCGCCTGGACGCGTTGCGGAACCCCTGTCGTTTAGGGAACCACATGGAATGGGTCAAGCAGCGAAAAAGAACCCCGTGTCCGCGCGGACAAAATTTGCTGCAAGCTGCGCCGCTTCGGTTGTATGCTGCGACCATCGCATGAACCGCCTGCTTCCATTCGCCATCGCCATCGCCTTCCATCTGGGCGCATGCGCCCCATCGGAACCGAAGGCGGATTTCACCTTCATCAATGGCGCCGAGCCCGAATCCCTCGACCCCGCCATCATAACCGGGCAACCCGAGGGACGGATCGTGATGGGACTCTTTGAAGGACTCACGGCACACAATGAAAAAGCGGATGTTGTCCCCGGCGTCGCGGAACGCTGGGAGATTTCCCCCGACGGCAAACATTACACCTTCCACCTGCGTCACGACGCGAAATGGAGCAACGGCGATCCGGTCACGGCGAATGATTTCATCCAGTCCTGGCAGCGCACACTCGCCCCCGAA
>JAHFSY010000063.1:0-21768 GCA_023269615.1 Verrucomicrobiota bacterium | reverse complement strand
AAACCGCGTCGGAATACGCCTACCAGCTTTATTACATCAAAAACGCATTGGCGCTAAACGAAGGCAAAATCAAAAATCCACCGCCCCTCGCCGTCCGTGCTCCAGATGATTTCACGCTCGAGGTCGAGCTCAACAATCCCACGCCCTTCTTTCTCGATCTCTGCTCCACCCCGCCTCTTTATCCGGTCCACATGGCGAGCGTTAAAAAATACGGCGATGACTGGATCAAGCCCGGTCGCATGGTCTCCAACGGCGCGTATGCCCTGGAGACGTGGCGGTTGAACGACCGGATCCGTCTTCGCGCCAACACGAATTACTGGGACCGCGCGCATGTCCACTCGCAGACCATGGACATTCTTCCCACCAGCCAGCCGACCACGGCATTCAACATGTATTCCACCGGCAGTGCGGACCTGATGCTCGACAAGGGGCTCGTCCCCTTCATGCTTCTCAACAAATTGCGCGGCCGCCCCGACTTCCACAGCAGTTCCTTCTTCGGGAACATGTTCATCCGCTTCAACGTGAAGCGCAAGCCGTTCACCGATGTTCGCGTGCGCAAGGCCTTTGCCCTTGCCATCGACAAGCAGCGGCTTGTGACCAAGATCACACGTCAGGGCGAAAAAATCGCCGACAGCCTCGTGCCTCCCATTCCCGGCTACACTTCACCGGAAGGCCTCGGACACGATCCCGAGCAGGCCCGCAAACTTCTCGCGGACGCCGGTTATCCCGACGGCAAAGGCTTTCCCGATGTCTCCTACCTCTATACAAAATCCGACCTCAACGAAGGAATTGCAACGGAACTTCAGGACATGCTGGCCAAGACCCTCGGCGTTCACATCCAGCTGCGACCGCAGGAATGGAAAGTTTATCTCAAGTCCATGAGCGACCTTGACTACGACTTCTGCCGCGCCTCGTGGGTGGGCGATTACAGCGACCCGAACACCTTCATGGACATGTTTGTCACCGACGGGGGCAACAATCGCACTGGCTGGTCAAATGCCACCTACGACAAATTGATCGCCGACGCGGCGAAGGAGCCGGATGTAAAAAAACGAAACGCAATCTTCCAGCAGGCTGAAAAACTCCTTTGCAGCGACGAGACACCCATCGTACCGCTCTACTACTACGTGGGCGTTGAATTTTTTGACCCGAGCAAGATCACGGGCATCAAGCCCAACTTTCTCGACGATCACCCGTTGAAATATTTCAGCAAACACTAGACATCTTTTTCACCATCCACGTTTGACAATGCTTCCCTTTCTCATCCGTCGCATATCGCTTGGCGTGCTCACCCTGTTCGTGGTGATCTCGTTGACGTTTCTCATGCTGTTCCTGATGCCCAGCAGCCCTTTCACCAAGGAACGTAATCTTCCCAAGCATATCGAACAAAGCCTGCTTGTGAAATACCGTCTGAATGGCACCCCTTGGGAACAATACACGCGTTATATTGCACACGTGGCGCAGGGTGACTTGGGACCCTCAACCCGCTACCGGGCGCGAACCGTCAACGAAATCATCGGACAAACCCTCCCTGTGTCTCTGCAACTCGGCTCGATCGCGTTTATTATTGCCCTAGGCAGTGGCATCACTCTTGGTTCGATTTCCGCCGTGGGACGCAAGACGTGGAAGGATCAGGCTGCAATGCTCGTTGCGGTGTTGAGCATTTCGATACCCACATTTGTCATCGCACCCCTCGCCATTTTGATTTTTGCCCTGATGTGGAACATCCTTCCCGTCGCCGGATGGGGTTCGTGGAAACAGGTGCTCCTGCCCGCAATCTGCCTCGCACTCCCGTACTCCGCCTATGTGGCACGACTCACACGCACAAGCATGGTGGAAGTCCTGAACCAGGATTTCATCCGCACGGCGCGTGCCAAGGGACTGGGAGAAATGCGCATTGTGGTGAAGCATGCCCTGAAAGTCGCACTTCTCCCGGTGGTTTCGTTCGCGGGCCCGCTGGCTGCCAATCTCCTGACCGGATCATTTGTCGTGGAAGAGATCTTCAAGATTCCTGGCATCGGCCCCTTCTTCGTCAACGGAGTGATGAATGTCGACCACTTCCTCGTGGGGGGAGTGGTGATTGTCTACTCCTCGCTCCTCATCGCGTTCAACATCGTGGTGGACATCCTCTACACCATGCTCGATCGCAGAATCAAACTCGCATGAACACGCCGCCGCAATCCATCTCATCATGGACCCGCCTGACACGGCGCAGCACCGCCGTGGTGTGCATGACCATTGTTGCGTTGATTGCCCTCGCATCCGTGGCAGGACCGTGGTTCACGGGGTACGGCTACGAACAAACAAGTGACCTGCAATTTGCTTCGCCAAGCCTCGCCCACTGGTGCGGCACCGACCTGCACGGACGCGATTTGCTGACACGCATCCTGTTTGGCGGAAGGATTTCATTGATGGTCGGGTTGATCGGCACCTTGGTGAGCCTCACCGTGGGCGTGGCGTACGGGATGATTTCCGGTTATCTCGGCGGGCGAACCGACACGGTCATGATGCGTGGCGTGGACGTTCTTTATTCTCTTCCTCGCCTGGTCTTCGTCATCGTATTGATCACCGCGCTGGACAAGTACACCCACTCTGTGCTGACGAATCTCCATCTTGAGACTCTGGCCGCCAACACACGGATTCTGCTGCTCTTTGTGTGGCTTGGAGTCATGTCGTGGTTCGCGATGGCGCGCATCGTCCGCGGGCAGGTGCTGGCGCTGAAGGAACAACAATTTGTGCTTGCGGCGCAATCGCTCGGTGCAGGCACCTGCCGGATCCTCTGGCACCACCTGCTGCCCAATCTCCTCGGCATCATCATCGTCTATCTCACCCTTACAATCCCCGTGGTGATTTTGGAGGAATCGCTGCTCAGTTTCCTCGGCCTTGGCATCCAGCCGCCGCAATCCAGCTGGGGATCGCTCATCTCCGAGGGCGCGGCCGCCATCAACCCGATTTCGATGAACTGGTGGTTGATTGTCTTTCCAGGAGGCATCATGGCGCTTACCCTGCTCTCGCTCAACCTGCTGGGCGATCACCTGCGCGACATCTTTGATCCACGAACGGCAAAGAATTGATACATCTGAAGCATGAACCCAAATCTCAAATCTTTTGGCCTGATGGCAGCCGTCTTGTCCATTTTCCTGACGGGCTGCGGACGGAGCGAAATCCAGGTTTATCGCGTCCCGAAGGAAATTCGCACGGCCCCGGCATTTCCCCAGGCATCTGAATCTCAAATTGCATGGGCAACACCCCAGGGCTGGAATGAACAACCCAGCTCGGGAATGCGCCTCGGCAGCTTCGCGGTTCCCGGCCCCGCTGGCAAAGCCGGGGCGGATGTTTCCATCGTCCAGCTGACCGGCGAAGCAGGCGGAACGCTCGCCAACATCAACCGATGGCGTTCGCAACTGGAATTAGGGGCCATTTCCGAAACGCAGATGGCGCGTCAGGTCACGCAATTTTCCGTGAACGGAATCCAGGCGACCATGGTGGACCTGCTCAGTTCAAAGCCCGTGGGAGACCCGCCTCAAGTCACGCGCATGCTGGCCGTGATGATTCCACAGGATGCATCCACGGTTTTTGTGAAGATGACCGGCGAAGAACACATGGTCACATCCCAGAAGGCAAAATTCCTCCAGCTCGTTTCTTCCATTCGTTTCTCCAAAACAGCGCCGCCGCCTGCAATCGCGGCGCAATGGAAAGCCCCGCCCCACTGGAAAGCGCAACCGCTCACAGCCATGCGCAAAGGAAGCTTTCTCATTACCGGCGAAAACAATTCCCGAGCTGAAGTCTCCATCACTTCGTTTGGCGGCATGGCGGGAGGAATCCTCGCCAACATCAACCGCTGGCGCGGCCAGATCGGGTTGGCCGCCATCTCGGAACCAGACCTCGAAAAAAATGCGGAAACCACCCACATCCAGGGGCACCACATCACGATCGTCAACATGGCGGGCAAGGGGGGGCAACGCATCCTGGGCGCCATCACGCCACACGGCGAGGAAACCTGGTTTTTCAAGATTTCAGGCGATGACCAACTCGTGCAGTCCCAAAAACCCGCGCTGATCGAATTCCTCAAAACAGTAAAATTCCCATGACCGGCCCATCCGTGTTTCATCCGTGTTCATCTGTGGCTCCATTCCGCCTCCACGAAGTTTATGCTCATTGATCGCATCTTCAAAATTTTCACCTCGCTGAAGCTGACGGTGATCTGCCTTGGGTTCGGCATCGTGCTTGTTTTCGTCGGCACACTGGCGCAGGTCCACATGGGTATTCATGCGGTGCAGGAGGAATACTTCGGCGCATTTTTAGTCTATTGGAAACCCGCCGGCGCAAACTGGAAAATCCCAGTCCTCCCGGGCGGTTACCTTCTCGGAATCATCCTTCTGCTCAACCTGCTCGCGGCGCACATCTTCCGCTTCCAGTGGGCATGGAAAAAATCGGGGATCTTCCTCACCCACCTGGGCGTTCTCCTTTTGATCGTCGGTGGATTCCTCAGCGGCCTGCTCTCCGTGGAAAGCCAGATGCCATTGGACATGGGACAAACCAAAAACTACTCGGAAGACCCGCTCGCCGTCGAACTGGTACTCGTGGACACCTCCCATCCCGACTACGACGAAGTGGTCGCCATCCCGCAACATTTTCTTGGGAGCGAGAAAAACATCCAGCACCCCCGTCTCCCGTTCCGCCTGAACATCGAAAAGTATTATCCCAACTCCAAGCTGGCCATGCGCCAGCCGGGAACGGATGCCGCCGCGGCCGCCACGCAGGACATCGGGATCAACGTGCAGGCCACGGAAATTCCACGCGCCACACAGGTCAACCAGCAGGACATCGTCAGCGCACTGGTTGAAATCGTGACACCCGAGAAATCCCTGGGAACATGGCTTGTTTCGAGCGGCCTGGGCAAGGACCAGATATTTTCCACCGAGGGCAAAACCTGGCACATCGGCATCCGCCAGGCGCGTTACTACAAGCCCTACTCCATCCAGCTGCTCAATTTTTCACACGACCTTTATCCCGGCACGGACATCCCGAAGAATTTTTCGAGCCGGGTGCGTGTCGTAAATCCCTCCTTCAAGGAAGATCGCGAAGTCCTGATCTACATGAACCATCCCCTGCGCTACGCGGGCGAAACATATTACCAGGCCAGCTTCGCGAACAACGACAAGACAAGCATCCTGCAGGTGATGCGCAATCCGGGCTGGCTTACCCCGTATTTCGCCTGCTCACTCGTCGGCCTTGGCCTCCTCGTCCAGTTTTCCATTCATCTCACGTCATTCATCCGGAGGCGCAAGGCATGAGGAAATGGCTGCCATGGCTGTTGTGGGCGGGATGCGCGCTCTGGCTCGCGAGTTCGATGCGGGAACACCGCGGCCCGCTTGACATCGAGGGAGCCGGACGGCTTCCCGTGCTGGCAGGCGGGCGAGTGAAACCGATGGACACCGTCGCGAGAACATCCCTGCTCATCCTTCACGGAAAGCAATCGCTGGAAATTTCAAAAACTGAAACCGTGAGCGCGATGGAATGGCTGCTCGAGGTGATGGCAAAGCCCGGGGATTCCAACGCGCGCCGGTTTTTACGGATCGACAACCCGGATGTGCTGGGCCTGATGGGGCTCCAGCAAACCCGGGAAAAGTATTTTTCCTTTGAGCAACTCAAGCCACACATCGAGGAAATCGAGCGTCAGGCCAAGCTCGCCGACCCGGTGGAGTCGGGCCAGCGATCCCTGTTCCAGACCAACATCCTGAAATTATACAATCAACTCCACCTTTACCAACGCTTGAAAAACACATTGCAGGTGGAGGATTCCCCCGATCTGCCGTCGGAAATTGCGCTCTACGAAAAATCAGCCCCTGCGGGCATGCAGGCCGTCCGTGAACGCGAGGCAGGCCGCAAGTTCGATGAGAAGGATTTCGGGCTCTTCCTGGAATTCGCAGACCGCTATCGTTACCTTTCGCAGACCTCCTATGCGATGGTCATCCCTCCTCCCCAATCCTCCACAAAACCTTTGGAGTGGATGAACATGGGTGAAGGACTTCTTCGCACGGTGAACACCGGGCATCTGGATTCAACGGTCGCCTTGTACGCCGACCTGGTGGCTGCGCACCGAAACTCCGACAACACCCGGTTCAAACAGGCCACCACCCAATTGCGCTCCCAATTTCGAGCCGCGATTCCCCATGAACTATCCAGGACCGATTTTGAGTTTTCCTTCAATCGTCTCCAGCCATTTTACAAGAGCATGGTGCTGTACGTTGCCGCTTTCGTTCTCATCCTGTTCTCGTGGCTTGTGGACTCAAAGGGACTGAATCGAATCGCGTTTCATCTCCTGCTGATCGCGCTGGTCATTCACACATTCGGACTAGTGGCGCGCATGTACATCCAGGGACGCCCGCCCGTGACGAATCTTTATTCCTCCGCAATTTTCGTTGGGTGGGGAGCGGTGGTTCTTGGGATGATCCTCGAAAAAATTCACCGCAACGGAATCGGCGCCATCACGGCGGCCACGCTTGGCTTTCTGACCCTGCTCGTGGCCCACAATCTTGCGGCCGACGGTGACACGATGGAAATGCTGCGCGCCGTCCTCGACACCAATTACTGGCTGGCAACGCACGTGGTGGTGGTGACCCTCGGTTACGCGTCCACGTTCCTGGCCGGCTTCCTCGCCCTGGTTTACATCATTCGTCGCTTCTTCCACCGCCTTGACGAGCGCACGGCACAGTCGTTGGGCGGAATGGTGTACGGCATCCTCTGCTTTGCGACGCTCTTCAGCTTTGTGGGCACGGTCCTCGGTGGCATCTGGGCTGACCAGTCGTGGGGACGCTTCTGGGGATGGGATCCCAAGGAAAATGGCGCGTTGATCATCGTATTGTGGAACGCCCTCACCCTGCATGCCCGCTGGGGCGGAATGATCCGCGAACGCGGACTCATCGTCATGGCCGTGTTCGGCAACATCGTCACCAGTTTTTCATGGTTCGGCGTCAACATGCTCGGAGTGGGATTGCATTCCTACGGATTCATAGACAAAGCGTTCTACTGGCTCGCCCTGTTCGTGCTGAGCCAACTGGCCATGATGGCCCTCGCGTTTTACACCGCGCCGCTCGCACAAAAGCGACCCTCGAGGGGAGCAGCGTAGCAGTTTTTCAAGTCGAGTGAATGAAGCAGCAGGGCTTACGCATTTGGACTCAGAGGTTCTTCCAAATCTGGATGCGGGGTGGTTGCCTTGTGCTTTTTGTGCCTCTTTGCGGCCAATCCGTCTGTTCGGCACGCGGAAAATGGCCACAAAAAGGCACAAGAGGCACAAAAATGACGAGCCGATTCCAAATGCGTAAGCCCTGATGAAGCGGGGACTTTTTCCGTGCCCGCGTCCCCATTTCAATCTCACTTCACTTCGTTGCCCTCGAACCATGAACTGGTTGCCGAAGGCACCAGCTCCTCGCCCCATTCTTTCGCGTTTGGAACCTGCGCTGAAAAGAGCTGCTGGGATCCCTTGGTTGGGTTGTATGCAAACCATGTCCCTCGCGGCGTCCGAAACGCGCAGTAAGCGTGAGCCACCACCGTCTTTCCCACGACCTGGTTTACAATCAATATCCGCGGCTTTGACTCCTTGGGAAGCCGGTTGGAAGCATCCTGCACCCATGCGAACTCCGTTGAATCCACCACGCATCCCAGGGCAAGCTTTGGGCGAAAACCTTGGGAACCCGAATCGGACCGGGGAAGTTTTTCGAACCCGGCGATTTGCCGTTTCACTTCCTTCACCGAATCATCCTCCCTGGCTTTTGCCTCTGATCGGATGGCCGTTTGCACCTGAAGGCGCAACTCCCTCTCATCGCTGAGTTCCTTCTGGACGGCAAGCAATGCATTGCTCTGCGTGGCAACCATCTCCTGACAGCGTCTGTTTTCCTCCGTCAGGCGCGCCAGTTCTGCTTGTTGCTGTTTCATGGAAGCGAGTGCCCTGGCTCTGCGAACGGCCTCCTCCTTTTCCATCGGAGCGGGCGTGGATTCCCGCGAACAGCCGCTGCCCCAAAGCAGGACAAGGCAGATCAAAACATGAATTCCACAAAATCTCATGGTGAGCATGCTCTCAAAACAAAGGCGGAAAATCCATTCTGAAAATTGCTAGACTCAGCCCTCGTGGTGAAGTCACTGTCTTGCTGCACATGAAGAAACTCCTTCACATTCACCAGAATCTGAAAACGCACTGGGTGGGCGACGGCTTTCCCGTCCGGTCCGTGTTTGACTACAACGGCCTCGGCCGCGAATTGAGCCCATTCCTGCTGCTGGATCATGCCGCGCCCACGATGTTTCCACCCGGCGAAGGCCGTCGCGGCGTGGGTGCGCACCCGCATCGCGGTTTCGAAACGGTCACGGTCGTTTACCAGGGAGAATTGGAACATCGCGATTCGAGCGGCGGTGGCGGACGGATCGGGACGGGCGACGTGCAATGGATGACCGCTGCGGGAGGCATCATCCACGAAGAGTTTCATTCGCAAGAATTCACGCGCAAAGGCGGCATGCTGGAGATGGTCCAGTTGTGGGTGAACCTCCCCGCAAAACACAAGAACGCGAAACCCGGCTACCAGACATTGCTCAAGGCGCAGATTCCCAACGTGCCACTGCCAGATGGCACAGGCCACGCACGCATCATCGCCGGCGAATACGCGGGACACAAAGGCCCCGCGCGGACCTTCACGCGAATCAACCTCTGGGATGTGAACCTCCGTTCAGGAAAATCCACTGAATTGCCGCTTCCAAACGGCGACACCGCGGCGATCCTCACCCTCCATGGCGACATCCTCGTCAACAACGATCGCGATGCCGGCGAAGGCAGCCTGCTCGTCTTCAACCGCGACGGCGATGGAATCACCGTGAAAGCAAAATCTGACGCCACACTCCTGGTGATGGCCGGCGAACCAATTTCAGAACCCATCGTAGGCGAAGGCCCCTTCGTGATGAACACCAAGGCCGAAATTCAACAAGCCTACGAAGATTACGAACTCGACCGCATGGGCACAATTCCCTCCTGATACTGATGGCGGGCTAACTGGAAATGGTGGAACGGATGCCATCACAGGCTCATCTGGGATGGCGCATTTGCTCCAACTCCCGTCGCAGGGGCAGCCAGTATTCCCGGTCGCAGTCGCGTTCGGACGTTTCCTCATCTCGCAACGCACGCTCCAATGCAGCAACGTTGCCAGCCGCAGCATGAACCAGCAAAGGTCGTTCCGCAGTCTGCCGACGGCAGAGGGACGGATTGGACCGCGCGACCCGAATGAGCAGTTCCGGCGTGCGGAGTTCCCGCAACCAGAAGCGGACTTGCGGAACGGTGGCCCGACCGCGGTTTTGAAAATAGTGCGCTTCGACGAGACGACGTATCATGGGCCAGTCCTTGTCCCGCTGGGTCTTTTTCGCCTGCACCAGGTCGGGTGGCGAGAGCAAATCGCACGGTGTCCCATCAGGCAGTTCGACGCTGGTGCGACGTTTCCAAAGTTCAGCGAAGGAATCCACGCCGCGCATCCTGGACATCACATCCACTCGCAACCTTGACGCCTCAGGATGCTGGCATCGGAAATGGATGGCATGTCCTCGGCGAAGGTACCTGAGCGAGAAAGGTGGAACCGCAATGGGCTTGGCCCGGAGTTCGGCCAATGCCTTTCTCAAGCGCGCCAGGTTGGCCGCATCCGCCAGGATGGCGAAGTCGGTGTCGCGGCTAAACTCGGCCGCGCCGTAAAACACGCACGCCTGTCCGCCCATGAGAAGGGCGCGGACGCGATGAGCGCGCATCGAAGAAAGGACTTTGCGTATCGGGTTCGGGATCAAGTGAGCCTCCAAGGGCGAGATAAGTCTGCCACAACTTCTCGCTCTCAATCCAGCGTTGAACCGGCGTGAGCCGATACCACTCGGCCCATTCCTCACCCACCAGTTCTTCCGGTTGAATCATTGTAAATTACGGCCTCCGCCAAGTGGCACCAGACGTACCTTTCCCTTCTCACCAACAACGAGTGGAAGCCCGAGGCGGGAGTTTTCAGCACGAAGATGCCTTGCCACGCGGCGAAATGCCCGTTGTGCTGCGGCAATGAACTCGTTCTGGGTCTTATGTCCGTTTCTGTTTTTCATCTCGACGAAATGATAGCACGCAATTCCCCAATGGAACAAGTCCCGTATTCAGCCATGAGCCATCAGACCAGAGGCACAACCGGAAAGGCAGCGGGAACTTCCAACTTTGAACGTCGAACGTCCAACAATCGAGTCGCGTTGCGCGAGGTTTCAGAAACGGAGGGACATGCTCCGTCATGTCCATGGGACCAAGTGCTCCCGTGCGCAAACCTTCAGCCAAACGCTGACGCGTTCGGCTACGTTCGGAACGCCGCAGTTCTCACGAAAGGCCACGAATCCGCACTCTCACCAGCAAATCATTCAACGCAGCCCGCGCTTTATCGTCTGTCAATTCACGCAATCGGCTCGCCTCATGAGCCGTCTGCAATTCCCCTCGCAAGCGATCATATTCCGACTGGTGAAACGCAATGTCCGCATCCGCCAACTCGGACTTCTCCGGCCCGGCCAGCTTCCGCGCCACCAGATCGGCGATGTACGGCAGACGGAATCCCTCGTTCAACGTCACAAGGTTCGCCTCAATTTCCCCGGTGCGCATCAGATGATACCAAACCCTTGTCATTTACAAAGCCCGAAGGCTAAAACTGACTCCCTTTGCCCGGTAACGGCAAATCACTCCTGATATTGAACAGCATGCCCGCCGCGTGATATATGGATGTGGAAATGCACATTCAGGAAGTCATCAAGACCATCAATCAGATGCAGGCCGATGGCGTGATTGAATGCTACGCCATCGGCGGCGCGGTGGGTGCAACGTTCTATCTTGAACCCGTCGCCACGCTTGACGTGGACATCTTCATCACTCTCAAACCCGAAGCTGGACGTCTGATCGTCAGCCCTCAACCCATTTTCGATCATCTCAGGACGCGTGGCTGCACCATGGAGGGCGAACACATCGTGATCGCCGGCTGGCCTGTGCAATTTCTGCCGCCGACCGGTCCGCTCGTCGCTGAAGCTCTCGACAAGGCTGTGGAAAAAGATGTGGCTGGCACACCCGCGCGGGTATTTACCGCCGAACATCTCGCCGCGATTGCCCTCCAAACCGGGCGTGCGAAGGACAAGGCCCGCCTGCTCCAGTTCATCGAGGAGGGAGCGTTGGACGTGACACGCTTTCAGGCGCTACTGGCACGGCATGGCCTTGCTGAAGCGTGGAAACGCTTCGAGCTTCAGTTTCTTCAATGATGAACTTCGACCTCGCCACAATGATCGAGAGCAAGCGGGCATTGCGCCGCCGCCTTGCCGAGCGTCCCATCGCCGAAAAACTCGCCCTGCTGGATAAGCTACGCGAACGCACCGTGAGCATCAGGGGTGAACGCCTCGCGTCCAACGCCATGCTGCGCGAACAAGAGTCGCCCTACCGGACGAAAGGAGCAAAATGAAATCCTTCGGCGAACGCAGAGGGCTCGGTGATCCCCGCACCGCACTCGCAACCCCAAACGAAGCTGGGCGACAGGAAGTTTACCAGCCAGCACGTTTTCGGCGTGCGACCGTGGGCATATCGCGTCACGCAGTGTCGCAACAGGCATCCTCACGCAGGCACAGCCACGACCCTGCCGTTCTTCCAGATGATCACCGGAAGCCCAAGCCGTCGGTTTTCGGCATGAACTTTACGCACGGCACGACGCAAGGCGCGTTCCGCCCGCACCACAAACGCAGGCATGCGCTTCTCCACTTTGGTTCCGTTACGATTCATAGGCCAATCAATTTCTTCACCAATTCAATATCATGAACACCCGAAAAAGCGAGGCGTTTTGGGGTGTAGGCGCGATTGTCCCACACAACCCAACCCGTCGCCAAAGGAAGATAATCTGCGGTCAGGTGAACAAGACTGCGATGGAATCTGCTCGAGCAAAAGTCGTGCAGCACGGATCGCACCTGCCGAAGGATCCAACGGCGACAATCCGCGAGCCAGCTCATCCGCATTGAGAAAACGGAGACACTTCACCTCCGTCGGAAGAAATTCCTTCGCAAAGGTGGTTTTTCCCGCTCCATTGCAACCGGCAATGAGGTAGATCGTAGGTTTGTACGTGGGCATGGAACTCGAGAGACTATGCCACCACAAAATGCTGTCCAGCCGGGTTTTGTCTAATCAACGAAAGCTCACCCCGTCGGGTTGTCTCTATCGGCAACGCTGGCGTGAGGGCGTATCCATCAGCTAAAGCTGCGCCATATCGAAGGGAGCGTTCTCCAAAGTTGACATGATTTCCACGAGATCGGACGCGAGAGCTTTGACGGTTGCTTGCGGCAAATCACCCTCCACGGTCATTTGAATCGAATATGTGTCTACAACGTAGCGGACAACGATGCCTTCAACCTTTATTCTGAAAACGTTGTATTCATCTTCCATGGCCATCATTGTCTCATGGGGAATCGACGGGCGAAACAAGGTTGCCGCCAGATCTAGGTCAGGACGAATTCCCAATACCCGCGTCAACTGCTCTATCTCCTCCAAAAATTCTTTATTCCAGCCAACACTGCGAGACCATATCGCCTGCTGAATTTGCCACAAGTGGTGGTGCTTTCGATCTTTCCTGGTAATTTGCCAGCGCTGCCAACGTCGTTCGGTGAGGCGCTCCCAGCGCCAACCAGCAAGATGCAGCCTCCAGTCGTCAATGTTCTCAACCAGCGAAATTCCTTCGCCCCCACGATCCAACTTCCCCCGCCGAATGAGAATCGAAGCGCCGTCTTCCGATAGATCGGCCGTGTGATCGTGAAGCCATCCCGGCAACGTGCCAGAGGCAGTCACTTTAGAGACAGCAAAAGTGTCGAGATCAAGAATTGCAACAGGCGTAATTCCAAGCATTCGCTCCGCCGGGTAGCCAAGGCTGCCGATAATAATGACGCTGTTGCCCACGAGCGTGGCGGTGTGAAAATCCGTCGGCGAAAAAACCTCTCGCGGGTAGCCAAAGATGTCGATCTTACCATCCGGATGGAGAACCACCACATCATTGTAGATATAGAAATCCGGATCATAATGATCCTCGTGCTCCCCGGCGATCAGCACGGTGCGCCCGCCTGGGAGCGGGGTTGAACTTTGTCCAAAACGATCGAAACACCAACACGGCCCAGCATCCAGCGCCGACGGCCCTTTAAATCGTTCCGTTGCGGAATAAGCGTTAAGCTTGGATCGCACAAGCCACTCCCACACTGAATTATTCATCCGTTCTGGATTGGATCGACCAAATCGTGGAGATCTCCATACTCGAAACAGCTCAGGTGTGACTGCTGAATCAAGAATTGCTTCCTGATCCGCTGGCTGTTGATCAGGTCGTTCTCCGCTCATAAAAAAGCAAGCTTCGCGAGATGTTGCCACGTGCCTCGATATTCCTATGCATTGCAGTGGAACTGCGCACAAAACCGCACCTGGAACTACGCTTTTGCGTAAACCTCAGCGCCCTTCTCGACAAACTCCTTCGACTTTTCCTCCATCCCCTTCTTCAACGCCTCGTCGTCGGTGATGCCTTGCTCAGCGGCGAATTTCCTGACGTCTTCCGTGATCTTCATGCTGCAGAAGTGCGGGCCGCACATGCTGCAGAAATGGGCGCTTTTGGCTCCCTCTTGCGGAAGGGTTTCGTCGTGGAATTCCCTGGCTGTCTCGGGATCGAGGCTCAGGTTGAATTGGTCTTCCCAACGGAATTCGAATCTCGCTTTGCTTAATACGTTGTCGCGGAGTTGTGCGCCGGGGTGGCCTTTGGCCAGGTCGGCGGCGTGGGCGGCGATTTTGTAGGTGATCACGCCATCCTTGACGTCCTTCTTATTGGGCAGGCCAAGGTGCTCTTTGGGTGTGACGTAGCAGAGCATGGCGCAGCCGAACCAGCCGATCATCGCGGCGCCGATTCCGCTCGTGATATGGTCGTAGCCGGGGGCGATGTCGGTCGTCAGCGGCCCGAGCGTGTAGAACGGGGCTTCGTGACACCATTCCAACTGCTTCTGCATGTTTTCCTGGATCATGTGCATCGGGACATGACCGGGGCCTTCATTCATCACCTGCACACCCTTGGCCCATGCGCGTTTCGTGAGGTCGCCTTGGGCTTTCAATTCGCCGAACTGGGCTTCGTCATTGGCGTCGGCGATGGAGCCGGGACGGAGTCCGTCGCCGATCGAAAAGCTGACGTCGTAGGCGGCCATGATGTCGCAGATTTCGTCCCAGTTGGTGTAGAGGAAATTTTCCTTGTGATGCGCGAGGCACCATTTGGCTAGGATGCTTCCACCACGGCTGACAATTCCCGTGGCGCGTTTCGCGGTGAGAGGGATGAAGCGCAGGAGGACGCCGGCATGGACGGTGAAATAATCCACGCCCTGCTCGCATTGTTCGATCAGCGTGTCGCGATAAATTTCCCACGTGAGTTCCTCCGCCTTGCCGCCGACTTTTTCGAGCGCCTGGTAGATGGGCACGGTGCCGATGGGGACGGGCGAGTTGCGGATGATCCATTCGCGCGTGGCGTGGATATTCTTGCCCGTGGAGAGATCCATCACGGTGTCAGCGCCCCACTTGGTGGCCCAGCGCATCTTCTCGACCTCTTCCTCAATGCTGGAGGCGATGGCCGAGTTGCCGATGTTGGCGTTGATCTTCACGAGGAAGTTGCGGCCGATGATCATCGGTTCCAGCTCGGGGTGGTTGATGTTGGAGGGGATGATGGCGCGACCGCGGGCGATCTCGTCGCGCACGAACTCCGGCGTGATGTGTTTCGGGATCGCGGCACCGAAGTTCTGGCCGGGGTGTTGCTGGTTCAGGACGTTGCGCGCGCCGCTTTTGTTTTCGACAAATTCCATCGCGGCTTCGCGTCCCATGTTTTCGCGGATGGCGATGTATTCCATCTCGGGAGTGATGATGCCCTGCTTCGCGTACCAGAGCTGGCTGACGGGATGACCTTTCGAGGCGCGGAGGGGGCGAGGCAACGCGGAACTCGGAGCGCGGAACGCGGAATTTTTTCCGGAGTGGTTTCGGTGGGTATCCGAGAGGTAGCCGTTGTCCATGGGCTTGATGGGGCGGCCTTCGTATTCCTCGACGTCGCCACGGGCGCGAATCCATTCTTCGCGCAGGCGGGGGAGGCCTTCCGTGACGTCACCCTTGAACGACGGATCGCCCCATGGGCCGGAGCAGTCGTACACGCGGAGGGGCTCATTGACTTCGATGCGCCCGTTGAAATCCTTTGTGGGCGCGAGGCTGATTTCGCGCAGGGGGACCTTGATCGTGGGATGCAGGCGTCCCTTCACGTACACCTTTTTGCTGTTGGGAAGTGCGTCACCGCTTTGCGGCCCGATGGTGTCAGCTTTGGCTATCATGGTTTTTGTGGGTTGAAGTTAAAAAATAAAAAAGCCATCCGGGGGGTGGATGGCTTGTGCTTCATCACTCCCTTCGGCGGCATGATCCGCATCAGGTTCCAAGGGTCGGCCAGTTCATCTGGCCCTCTCAGCCCGTTCTTTTCGGGCTCCCCTGCACTGTTGTCAAAAACTGCAAAGAACAAAAAATCAGGCCTCGAACGAGGTTCCGCAACCGCAAGTCTGCTTGGCGTTCGGGTTGCGGATCTTGAACCCGGCGCCCGTCAGTCCATCCGTGTAATCAATCACCGAACCGTCAATGAAAACCAGGCTCGGGGAATCCACGAGGACATCCACATCGTGCTGGTGAAAAACCTGGTCACCTTCCTTGCGGGATGCAAACGACATGGCGTACTGCATGCCGGAACAACCGCCGCCTTCCACGGTGATGCGCAGGCCCCCGTTGGCGAGAGGCGTCTTCTGCTCCGAAAGCATCGTTTTGATCTGCGACGCGGCTGCTGGGGTGATCTCGATCATGATGTTGTAATATAGCCCGGCGAAACAAACTGCGCAATTACTGTTTCGAGCCGGAAAGGGCTTCAAAACATCCCGGCTGGGCCTGGTGAGCCACGATTCCCCTGATGGAACCGTTGACAACTGTCCCCGAAGCCGTGCCAGTGCCCCCGCTTGCCGTAAAAGTCCCATCCGTGTTTACAAGTCCAGTGATCGCTTCTCCGCTGCTGGTGAGTCCACTGATTCGTCCATCGTCTGTGACATCAATCGAGCCCGTGGAGACCTGACCAGGAGTGGAGCAGCCCGGCCCATCCACGGTGGTAATGATGTAACGTCCGGCAAAGCCACGCGAACTGGTAGCCTGAATGAGATTGGTGTTGTCGCCGCCCACACGGATACCCTTGATGGGATCGGTTGCAATCGTCTCTCTGCGGGATTCCAGTGCGCCGCGGGAAACTTCCTTCGCCTGGATCTGCTCGGTCTGGCGGATTTCAGACTTGGCGGACGCCGGAAGTTCCTGCTTGAAACCGCTGGCAAGGCCGCTCGACTGGACAAAGACATCCACGGCAATGGCCATGGGCTCGGGAAACGACATCGCACCCGGCGCAATGATGAACATCTCGCCGGCATTCAAGTTGTGTTTCTCGCCGTTGCTGTTGAGCGTGACCGTGATGGGGCCGTCGGCATCCTTCGACAGCGCGATGATCTGAGTGTCGCCTTTGCCATTCACACGCATGGCAACCACATCACCCAGGATGCTGGCCGTGGCGGCGGGCGTGGAGATCCGCGCCCCGTTTTTTCCGGGCGGAACATGGATCAGTGCAGTCCCCTGTTTCAGGTTCATGTCACGGCTCTTCGGATCGAAGCTGAAAATGGTGTTGGAGCCGAGACGCGCGAGTGATTTGTCGGTGAACTCCAGTTCAGCCCGGGATTTCTTCCCGGTGCGAAGCACATCCTGGCCATCCACCACGTCCTTCACCACGGCGGGCCGCTCATTCTTCGCGCTCTTTTGCAAACCCACATCGCCCCGGATCTCAGCAACGGTTGCGGATTTCAGTGGCGCCGCGAAAGATACTGAAACACCCGAGGCGAAGACAACTCCGCACAACAAGGCATGGGACGTTTTCATAAGCAACGGAGCATACCCTCGAATGAGATGAGATGCAAACATTACGGGGATCAAAGTCCGCCGTCCGACAATGACGGTCATGCCTGATTTTCGATGAACGCGTAACAGAGCAGGTGCAGGACATGCATCTGGCTGTCCTCCACCCTGCCGTAATGACCGCTGTCCACGGAGATCACATGCTTCGCCAGCTTCGACATTTTGTTGCCCGTCTTGTTGCCGACAAGCGCCAGTGTGATGAGCCCCGCCGAGCCGGCCCACTCCAACGCCTTCACCACGTTCGGCGAATTGCCGCTCACGCTCACGCCAATGAAAACGTCGTCTTTCCGGCCAAAATTCTTGAGCTGCTCCACGTAAACATCGTCATACGAGCAATCATTCGCCAGCGCGCCGATCCAGGGGAGATTGTCGTTCAAGGACATGACGCGGAAACGCTTCACGCTTTCGTCGGCGGTCGGCTTGCCCGCGACGATGCCCGAAGCACCCTTGCCAAGATCCGTTGCAAAGTGCGAGCAGTTGGCCGCGCTACCGCCATTGCCACAGGCGAAGACCTGCGATCCGCGTTCGCGGGCGTCGCTCAACAACCCGATCCATTTCTGGATTTCCGCGACGGGCAGCGAGAGGGCGGCGCGCGACTGCTCCTTCAAATATTGTTCGATCCACGATTTCATCCACACAGCAAACATCAAGCGGGTGAGGGCTGCAAGCCGGGAAAGGCGCGTTTCGCAACTTCCAACGACCCGACACTGAGATCACCTTCCCGGGGGGCGACGGGGCGACGGCATTTCATGAAACGAACTCAAGTCGGAGTCGGGCGTCAGGATCTGGTAGCGCTGGTCGAAAATTTCCCACGACGGGATTTGCTTGAGGACGCTCAGTTGCGCGGCGGGATAAGGCGTTGCAACTTTTTTCGGGCCGGGCCCTGGACTGGGTTGCCGCTGCACGATCACGCTCTGGAGAATCTTCCGCCCAAGCATGTCACGCACCCCGCTGCCAGTTTGTGAAAGCGCCAGGAACTTGGGCATCTTCGACGGGAGTTTTGCAACATCTTCGGGCGTGAGCTCCGGCAGGCCGAGCAGTGAGACGACCGCCCTGGCATCAGGATACTTTTCCATGGCCTGAAGAAACGAGGCGGACGGAATGGTGCCAGGCGACAGGGGCGGCCCCATTTTTTTCATCTCGATTTTCTCCACTGCGGAGATCTTCATCCCCCCATCTTTTTCAAAGGCCGCCTTGAAATTGTCCACCTGGCCTTGGGCCGTGGGGCTGTCCGTTGTGATCAGCACAACCTGCCCCTGGTTTCCAATCAACCGTCCGGCCTCCGTCGCCATGACTGCGGCAATCGCTTTCTCCTGTTTCACCACGATTTCGGGCGGGCCGGGCTCGGTAAACATGTCCCAAAACATGGTGACGAGCGACATCAGCGTCACAACAAGAAGAAGCGCGATCGCAAAATTCTTTTTTGAAGCGCTGATTTTCATGCAACTCCCAAGTCAATGACCCCTCGAATTTCAGAAAAGGCTGATGGCGCCAGTGTTCATCCCCCGCCTATTTCGACTTGCGAACATCGGGATGAAAGCTGAGCTTTACGGTTCGGGGAATCTTCATCTGGATCGCGGCGGTATCGCAGAAAGCCGCAAGAGTCTTCCAGCCTGCTTCACCCTCGCGATTGACCGGAGTCTGCGATGTAATTTTGTATTCGCTGAACAAATCCTGCATCCCCCCAAGCGTATAGGGTCCCTCCACCGCCCGACCATTGTAATAGTAGTATCTTTCCACGGAAATGTCCTCCGGTGCGCAAAGCTCTTTCTATCAAGGCCTCTGTAGCAGCAGGGGGAAGCGGTGTTCAAGAAAATACCCGTTTCCGCCCATCATTTTATTTGCACTCAAAGTCAACGGATTCCCAGCTTGCTCACGGAGACCTTTGTGAGTCGGGTGATTGATCTTGACGTTGGAAGCCTTCGCACGGTCTAAACATCAGCTTCTCCCATGAAAATCGGCATTCCAAAGGAAATCAAGGACAAGGAAAATCGCGTGGCCTGCACGCCGGGCGGCGTGCGCATGCTGGCAAACCAGGGTCACCAGCTTTTAGTCGAGGCAGGGGCCGGTTTCGGCAGCGGGTTTGCCGACACGGCATACACCGACGCCGGCGCCCGCATCCTTGGGAAGGCATCGGAGGTCTTCGCGGAAGCGGACATGATCATGAAGGTCAAGGAACCGCAACACGCCGAGTTCGGCATGCTGCGCAAGGGCCAGATTCTTTTCACCTATCTCCACCTCGCCGCCGAACCCGATCTGGCAAAGGCGCTCATGAAGCAAGGCGTGGTGGCGTTCGCCTACGAGACCGTCCAGATCGCGCGACGCCTCCCACTGCTCGAACCCATGAGTGAAATCGCGGGACGCATGTCGGTGATGGTCGGTTCCTACTTTCTTGCCAAGACGCAGGGAGGAAAGGGAATCCTGCTCGGCGGCGTGCCGGGAGTTTTGCCGGGCAAGGTGCTCGTTCTCGGCGGCGGCACCGCAGGCGTGAATGCGGGACGCATGGCGACCGGGCTCGGCGCGGATGTGACCATCCTCGAAGTGGACCTCGAAAAAATGCGTTTCCTCGACATCACGCTGCATTCGTCGGCGCACACGCTTTATTCGAACGAGCAAAATTTATTGGACGCGCTCCCGGAAGTGGACCTGCTCATCGGCGCGGTGCTGCTCCCCGGCGCGCGCGCGCCCAAACTGATCAAGCGCGACATGCTTCGGCAGATGAAACCGGGCTCCATCTTTGTGGACATCGCGATCGACCAGGGCGGCTGCGCGGAAACTTCGCGGCCGACCTCGCACACCTCCCCCACCTACATCGAGGAAAACATCATCCATTATTGCGTGACCAACATGCCCGGCGCCTACGCGCGCACCGCCACGCAGGCACTGACCAATGTGACCACTCCTTACGCCGTGAAAATCGCAAATCTGGGATGGGAAGCCGCCTGTGAACAAATCCCCGAGTTGAAGGCCGGCCTCAACATCTGCGACGGAAAAATCGTCCACCCAACCATCGCGCAAGCGCTGGGCATCTAGCATTTATCATTTACCATTTATCATGGAACATCTGGCGTTTCTGAATTCTCATTTTTCATTTTTCATTCTAAATTTTTCATTTCCATATGTCTGACATCGAAAATGTGGTCATCATCGGGTCCGGGTGTGCCGGATGGACGTCGGCGATCTACGCCGGGCGCGCCAATTTGAAGCCGGTTGTCATCACGGGCAAGATGCCCGGCGGCTTGCTCACCACGACAAGCATTGTGGAAAATTATCCCGGTTTTCCCGGGGGCGTTGATGGAAACCAGTTGATGTCCGATCTTCAAAAGCAGGCTGAAAAATTCGGAACGCAGACCCGATATGGCGGACTTGTTGAAAAAACTGATTTCTCGAAGACACCGTTTGAACTCACAGTCGATGGAGAAATCATCCGAAGCCGGACCATCATCATCGCGGTCGGGGCGGGACATCGCCATCTTGGCTTTGAGAGCGAGGCAAAACTGGAGATGAAAGGCGTGACCTACTGCGCCACATGCGATGGGCCCCTGCCCTGCTTCCGCAACAAGCCCCTGGTCGTTGTGGGCGGCGGCGATTCCGCATGCGAAGAGGCGAACTACCTTACCCGGTTTGGCTCCGTGGTTCACCTCATCCATCGACGAGACCAGTTGCGCGCCTCGAAAATCATGGCGGAGCGCACGCTCGCCAATCCGAAGATCAAGCCGGTGTGGGATAGCGTGGTGGAGGACATCCTGGATGTTTCAAAGGACATGGTGACGGGCGTGAAGTTGAAGAACCTTAAAACCGGACAACAGAGCACGCTCGATTGCGCCGGGGTTTTTGTCGCCATCGGCCACGTGCCGAATACACAGATGTTCAAAGGGCAGCTCGAAATGAATGAAGCGGGTTATCTGCACGTGCAACATCCCACCACGCGGACAAGCATCCCCGGCGTCTTCGCCTGCGGCGATTGCGTGGATCATATTTATCGTCAGGCTGTGACGGCAGCCGGCACCGGCTGCGCCGCCGCGATTGACGCCGAGCGATACATCGCGGCAACGAAGGCTTGATTCCGTACGTAGCCGAATTCGCAAGAATTTGGACCAGGGACCGCGTTCTGGCGAACGCGGCTACAAAAAATTTGAGAATCGCCCCGGAGTGTGCGAAATTAACCGCAACGTCGCGGGTCGTCCTTCTCCAATCAACCCCAAAAACTTTTCACGTTATTTCACCATGAAAACATTCCTCCCGTTTTTCCGTCTTCTGCCCTCCCTCATGATGGTGCTTTGCATGGCGTGGGCGAGCCTCCCCCTGCGCGCCGGATTTGTTGAAGAGTCCAAAATTAAAAAAATAGGCTCGGGCACCACCGGGTTTCCCAGTCATGATAAACCCTCCGACAAGGGCAAGGATGAAGCCAAAAAGGAAGCCGAGGAGCCGGTCGTCTTTCGCAACGCGATGCATGACAAGCTCGACGCGATCGTCATCAAGCAGGTCTCCTTCGAGAACACTCCGCTCAAGAGCGCCGTGGATTACCTGGTAAGCGAAAGTCGCGCGTCGGACCCCTCTCACAAGGGCGTGGTCATGCTTCTGACCGGCAACCGCGAAGCATTCAACGACATCAAGGTCACTCTGGACCTTCGTAACATCCCGCTCTCCGAGGCGCTTCGCTATCTCTCGATCGTTACGGGAATCCAATACCGGGTGGATCCCGAAGCCGTGTCCAT
>JAHFSY010000062.1 GCA_023269615.1 Verrucomicrobiota bacterium | reverse complement strand
CTCCACGTTCACGCGCAGGCTTTTGCCATCGAGAATGAATTCCTTCGTGAGGAGATAGCCCGGGGTTTCACCGGCGCGCTGTTCCACGAAGCGGTCCACCTTCAAGGTCGCCAGCCCGATGGACCCGCCGAAGTCACCCTGCTCCTCCTGGCCACGAACAAATCCCGCATAATAAAAAAGCAGATTCTCCCCCTGGCGGACCGGCGTCCCGCCCGAGATCATCACGCCGCCGCCATCCCAGCTTCCCTCCGGCCCGTAGGGCATGAAAACCTCGCGCGTGTGGAAGCGCTCCCAGTGAAAACAGTCGGGGCTCGACGCAAGACGCAACTCCCACCGCCCGTGGGTGTCTCCAAACATCGCCGCGTAAAACATCAGGAAGGAGTTGCCGTACGGCATCACGAGAACATGGTCGTAGTCGGGCGTGTCGTATTCGTCGGGGTACATGATCACCCGCGGATAGCTCCAGTTGACGAAGTCCTTGCTGGTCATCGCCGCCACCCGACGGCGGATGTTGCGCATGCCGTGACCGCGTCCCGAGTGATACACCGGCGGACGACAGATCATGATCCACTGGCGGTTGGCCTTGTCATAGATCACATGGTTCGCGCAGTCGCTCGAGTGGTCGAGAATCGGACGGTCACCTGAAAGCTTCCAATGAATGCCATCGGGCGAGCAGGACATGTTGACGCCGCAGTGGATCTCGTTGAGATCGAGGCGCGGCCGGCCCTCGATCGTGATCATCTTGTAACGCTTCGACGGATCAGGCTCGTCGAGATCCTTGAACGTCTGGCACTTGGCGGCAATCTGCCGGCGGGTGATCAGGGTGCCCTCGGGCCATTTGCCGTAATACGTCCCCTGGTCATGGGTGCCGTAATAAACGATGTTCGTCTTCTTGTAATTTCCGTACGGGCAATGATCGAACAACGGTTTGACCCAGTTGAATCCGTCGTCGCTCTCCGCGTAGCCGACGTAGTCCTGCGCCCCGCTTCCATAAAAATAAGCGGAGTTGTTGAAGCAAAGATACCACATCCGGTATTTGCCAAGCTCCTCGTCCCAGATCACGTTGGGACCCTGGACGGTGTCGCTTTCCCACGGCTTGTCGCGCATCACAACCGGGTTACGTGGAAACTTGTCCGGGTGATGCATCACGCGCGTGAGCCGCCAGCGATCCTCGATGATCGTATCATCCAGAAGAAGTTGCGTTTCATTTCCAATCACCAGCGGGGCACCTGTGAAGTAGTCACTCATGTGAGCATTCAGAAAGGGGGAAATGATTCCGGAGTCAACCCCGCTTATTCAGCCCAGATGCCGTGCGGAGTGCCGGCCTCCCATGCGCTGTAAGGCCACCATAAGTTTGCGCCGGTGATGGTGTTCCACTTGCCCTTCTTTAAAAATTCACCATGCCCATCCACAAACACAAAATTCAATCCCCGCCCACGATGCCGCCCCTGTGTCAAGGCCGGGTCCCAAACGGTGCTGTCAAATTGAGGGCTGTCGTCCGGACTGAAGGTGTAGGAGTCTGCGACAAGGAAAATGCGCGCGGTATTCCTGACCTCGTTCAGCGAGCGGACCGGTGGGGCGTAGCCGGAGTTTCCGGTAAACACCGAATTCACCCCAAAAGCATCGCTCACCTCATTGACGATCTTTCCGGGGCAACCCACCCTGTTGCCGCCAAAGCTGGGGTCGTTGAAAATCAACCGCGCACCTCCTTTAAAGTAACCATTGGTCAGCGCATCCAGCCAGATCACCGGTGCCGGAGGGATGCTGGCCACCCCCGTCCCATTGATCCATCCATTATTGTCGTTGGCCATGATCTGCAACCCCAAAGCGACCTGCTTCAAATTGGACATGCAAGCCGTCTGGTTGGCCGAGTCCCTGGCACTTCTCAGGGCAGGCAACAACAACGCCGCAAGGATTGAAATAATGGCCACCACCACCAACAGTTCGATCAAGGTGAAGGAATCGCCCCCTGCCAGCCGTGGAAAATCCCGGCCGTCAACGGCCTGCCCGCAATCCCCTCGTTTGGTGCCAAAACGTTTCATGGAATGTTCAAATCTGCAACCTCCTCATGCTCGCATGGGCAGACCCCGGGTGCACGCATGGCGTTTTGATAAAAATCAGGACAATCTTGACAGTTCCGGATTGCCATGCCCGCTTCAACCGGACTAGGCTTCCATGAAGTGAAACGCACCCTCCGTTCGCGGTCATTCCATCCCACAAGACGTCGTGGAATCGATTCCGACCATTCCAACTATCCCAGCAAGCTGGCCCTCGATCTTTATGAATATGTAACCTCCATCGGGGTTTTCAGCAAATATTCCAAGGGATATGATGTCCGGATGGGCGGCACAGTTCATGGATATCTGCTTCACTATGTCCACAAGGGCGAGCTTCAACACGTGGTGGGTGGAAAAACCTATCGCGTGGGCCAGGGGGGCGCCTTCTGGATGGACTGCAGCAAGCCGCATCGCCACTTCAATGCCGCAGCGGTCACGGCCGACCTGTGGTGGGTCTGTTTTGATGGACGGAACGTGCCGCGACTCTGGGCGGAACTGGGGGCTGATCAGAACCCGATCTTTGACGGCCTGAATCGTGAACGTTTCGAGACGCTCTTCGAGGAACTCTGGACCATGGTGGTCAAACGCCCATTGGCTTGCGAGGCCAGGTGCCATGTCACCCTCAATGCCATTCTCGTTGAATTGATGCTCACGCGGGTGCAACATGCGCGCGTTGCCAGCCTCGTGGACCAGAAATCACTCCTGTCGGACAAGGTGCGGCGGGCCGTCGAGATCTTCGAGCGAAATTACTACTATCCAAAGCTTGGCTTGAAGGAGGTGGGTGACCGGGTGGGCACCGACATCTTCCAGCTCTCGAGAAAATTCCGGCAGGAAGTCGGCATGCCGCCCATCCAGTACCTCAACCGTTACCGCGTCGAGCATGCCCGTCATTTGTTACAGAGCACCGGGGAGCCCGTGAAAAAAATCACCGGCCTGGTGGGAATCACCGATCCCGACTACTTCGCACGTCTTTTCCGAAAAATCACCGGCCTGACGCCGCGGGATTATCGACGGAAGAAAAACCGTCTTACTTGAAAGGCACTCCGCACCGTCCCCATCGCTCCCGGTCGCCACTGACAGCGGCTCCTACAAAAAAAATCTGAACCTCAGTGACTCAACGCGTAGGTGATGATGTTGTTGGAGATGCGCTGGGCGTCGGTGGTGTCAATGCCCTTGGCGTAAGCGTTGGACTCGCCGTTCAGGCCGCTGTTCAAGTCGTAGGGCGTGTAAAGAACCGCCAGGCGATCCCCAACGAACAGTCCGTAAAACTCCGGACTGTCAAGATCCGGGTGCTCGCTCAAGGCGTTGGCCGTGTAGGACACTTTGTCGATGGAACTCCACCCGGCGGAAAAAATCGGGTGCGTCGGAGGAATCTTGATCATCTTGTTTCCAGGAAACGCCTTGTCCATCTCACGACGGAATGCCGTGTCGAACGGCTTCAACCCGGCGGCCGCGCTCGCAACCACCATCCCTCCCCTCTCAACATATTCGGCCAGTCCCTTCGCTTCCTTCCCGGTCAGCTCAAAGTCGTAATGTCCCGTCATGAACACGAGCGGGAAATTGCGCAGCGCGGGCTCGTCGAGCGCCACCACGTTGGGCGCAAAATCGACATTGATCTTCGTATTGTCATGCAGCGAGAACAGCATGCTGTTCTGCAGCCCGGGATTCACGTCCCAGCTCCCGCTGTACCGCACCAGCGCATAACGGAACCGGTCGCCCTCGCGTGTCTTGTCCGTGTACACCGGAAATTGCTGTGCGAGAAAACGGCTGTAGGTCGTGCTCCCCAGGACATACGCCACCAGGTTCACTCCCAGGCGCATCGCTCCCTCGCCCACAATGTGCTTCCCCTCCGCATGATACGCAGTGCCCGTCCACGACGCGCCCAGCCCCATCGGCACAAGGATCGCCGCCGCACGGGTTCCGATGTCCATCGAATAAACTTCGACGGGCAGTGAAGACTGAATTCCACTGGTCTGTGTCAACACCTGCCGAATCCGAAACTTGGAATTAAACACGGGATGGTCGGGCGGCAACCGCATGAATTTCTTCTGCGGAAAAACTTTCGCCATCTCACGAGCCACCGCAGCCGAAAATTCATCCCGCCCTCGCGCCGCGTTGAAGATGATCGTTCCTCCATCGGTCAGGTACTTGTGAAGATGGGCAACCTCGCTCTCGGTGAACTTGAAATCATAATCCCCCGTCATGTACAGGATCGGGATATCCGCGGGATCAAACCCATCACTCACCAGCGGCTTGTTCGCGTACTGGTAATTGTTTCCGTCGGCGAGGTCACGGTTGACGCGCGTCACGAGCCGGTCCGCATCGTTGGGATAACTCTTCCACTGCTCAAACTTCTGCTTCGTGCCATCGGCCTGCGTGTACTGCAACGTTTCGCCATACTGCAACTTGTAGATGACAGTCAGGTTGGTGGGGGGCGGTGGTGAACGGCCCTGGTCGTTTCTTGGGGCAGGTCCGGGATCGGGAAGAATATCGGTCACTTCAGACCCGTTTTCCGTATTTGGTGGAGCGAGCGCCGGGGGCGGGTGCGGACTCTCGGGCGGCGGAAACACGACATCACGCTCGGCGAAAAGAAACGGAACAAAGCAAAGCGCCAAGGCGTAGCTCGCAAGATGACGGAATGATTTCATCGGTTCACCAGCCTTTCGTAATAATATTTGACCGCCTCCTCGTAACCAGGATTGGCTTGGGACGGGGGTTGGTCGTGAACGTCACCCCGGACGCCTTGCGACCGCGGGACGCTGGCCTCGACGGTAGAAACCGGCTGCCAGTTCAAAACCAATCCCTCCACGCGGTTCAGCACTTGTTTTTCAAAAACAAACACATCCGCGTCCGAGGTTTCACGAAGTTTCCTTTCGATGTTGGAGAGATCCTCCTCGATCATTTTTTCGTTGGGCAGAAAGAGGCCCTTGAGCTCCTTCCGTAGTGTCTTCACCCGCTGCAGCACCTGAAACTTGTCGGTTTCGTGATCGTACAACGTGGCAATGATTTTGGGATCCACCGGCTTGCCCGGCCGATCCACGATGGTGAACGTATCGTCCGCCTTGCGCATCCGTTTGGCGTCGTCCTTGTTCCATTCCCCGTTTGGACTCTCGCTGTACTGGGTCTTCTTGCTGTCCGTCGGTTTGCCGCCGCGACCCGGGGGTGGTTTGCCCGTGTCCGCTCCCGCGGGTTCCTTCAACATCCCGGGAGCATCGGGCGAATTCTCGTCACCTTCCAAGGGGTTTTCGCGCCCACTTTCGCTGGATGCCGTGTCGCCCAGGTTCAATCCATTCGAACGGGCACCTGTGCGCCCGCTCTCGGTTGCGCCACCCGCCTGAAACAACGGAGGCTGCTCATTTCCGATCTGAGCGGTGTCACCAAACGAATTGATCCGGCCCGCCCCCTTGCCGATGGTTCCGGTTTCGGGATCGGTGGCTGCGGTGTTGACCTTGTTGCTGCTGTACTTGCCATTGTCCTCCGTGTCGGGTTCCTTCAGTTTCGGCCCCATGACGACCTCCGTCTTGCCGGGCACGGAGGGAGCGGTGACCGCGTTGGGCTTGAGCCCGACTGCAAAAGGATCCATGAATGTCCCGCTGGTGGGGCTTTCGGCCACCTTGATCTGGCCGGTGTCCGGGCGAACGTGCTCGTTGAGCGGCAGCGTCAGAAATTTTTCCAGCTCGGGTGTGACCTTCAGTTCGCCGAAATTGAATTCGGGCAGATCACCTTTCCTGTCGGATTTGGGCGCCTGCTTTGGATCCTGCTGATGCACGATGCTCACGATGGGGGTGTCCTTCCGTGTCACCGGAGTGTCAAGGCTGCCCGGTTCGAGCGCCCCGGGTTCACCGGGTTTTTCCAGCATGCCAGGCGTCCGTGTTCCCGCCACGCGAAGCACCGCTTCGTCCTCCGCTTTTTTCAATGCTGCATAGATCCCTGCCAGCGTCTCACCCGCTTGCGCTTGATGCGCAGCGGCGTCCTTCCATCGCCCGGCGACCGCGTCCGCCCCGGCCTGTTGCATCTGGGTCTTCAATCCCGAGCTGTCAAACGCGTTCGCAGCATCCGCGTACGCATGGCCCAAAACCGGATCCTGAAGCGCCACCCGTCCCGCAATGCCGGCAAAGGCTGTTTGCGCGAGCGTGGAAAGGTGCAGAAGTTTTTCCTGACGCTGGCCCGTGGAACGCTGGACCAATTCTGCAGAAGCGCCATCAGGCGCCTGCGCTTCCAAGGCTCCGGTTTCAGCACGCAGTTTCATCTGGCGTTCCGCCAGCATCTTGGTGAAGGGCGTCATGTTCGCCTGTTCCCAATCCTGGCGGAATTTTACATAGGCTCCGAGCAGCTCGTTCATGCCCCGCACCGTCCTCTCCTGCGTGAGCCTCGCCTCGGCCAGGGCGCTTTGCTTTTCCTGCGGATTGTCGCGCGTCGTCACCGCCTCGAGAATGTGGATCGCGCGGACCATTTCCATGTCGGCCAGCAACCCGAGCGACATCCGCAGGTTGCCGGCGACAGGCGTCATCTCCCTCGCGGCGGCTCCCACGCTCAGGCGAAGCGCATCCTGGACGCGGACCTGCTCCTTCATGGCGAGTGAAAGATCTTCGAGATTTTTCTGGTCGTCCCATCGCAGCCCGGAAGCGGGGTCCAGTTTCCGCGCCCATTCGTCCGCATGATGGCTGCATTCCTCCTGCGCGGCCATGTGGGCCTGGATGTCCTTCTCTGTACGCAAAATCTGCTCGTACAGCACCTGCAGCGCCGCGCCATCACCGCCGATCGCAAGCGTGCACCTCTCCCCGTTCACCCACTCCCCCGCCCGCGAAGGATCGGTGTCCATGGCGCGAAGCACCACGTCCACGCGATCGCCCTCCGCCACGCCGAGGGACGCCGCTGCCAGCGCGTAGTTCGCTTGAAATTCCCGTGCGGAACCCGCCACTTTCCAGCTCATGATCGGCTTCCAGTCCTCCGCGCCTTTTTCCCCGGGCTTGTGCTTGAAGCAGAAAAGCGCCACGTCGGTCAGCCCATAGTCATCGCCAGCCACGATTTTCAACGGGAGGATGGCGCCCGTCTGGATCTCCATGTTCCGGTTCAAGCCGGTCAGCGTCAGGCTGGGAGACTGGTCCGCCAGGATATGAAGATTGTATTTCGGGCTCTCGTGGACTTTCGCCGCTCCCTGCCGCGTTTCCAGCCGGTACGCAAGAACGTCCTTGAACAGGATTTCCCCCGTGTACTCCGTCGGCCCTTTCCGTGTCAGCTCCACCCGGTTCATCTGCGAAGGAATGTGGTTGAGCGATGAGGGCCGTTTGGGATCGGGAGGCGGAACGACTTTCTCCAGCAGCATCATCGCCTGGTCCGACGGCTGGTCGAGCACGAAGGTCAGAGTGGCGCGCGTGCCGAACAACGCCTCGAGATCGGCCCCCGCGCTTTCCACCCTGGCATCGGGCAGGCGCGTGTATCCGGGATAATGATACGTCACCTTCACGAGATTGATCTGCGGCGGGGTTGGCACGTTGATCGCGAACGAGGGACTTCTGAAGTCGCCACCCTGGACCGTGTACGTCATCGAATGTTCCAAATTCTTGAAAGTGTACGTCATGTGGTCGGACGTCACCGGCACCACCTCCGACACATTCGCCCCATTCGCGGTGCGGTGGATCACCAGCTCGGAGGGTCGTTTCCCCGTAATGTTGACCGAGATCATCACGCTGCCTCCCGGGTCGGTCTGCGCGTCGCCCGGCTCCACGGCAAGTTCGGTACGATAGATCGGCTTGATGTCCTCAAACGGATTCATGACCCGCAGGAAGGAGTTTTTAAACTCGCTGGGCTGGAAGAACCATGAGGCCGCCCCCACCAACACGAGCATCGCGGCCGCGGAAATCCGGATCATCGCGGGACCAATCCCTGACGCCTGGTGAAGCTCGATGTCCCGGAGGCGCTGATAATTTTCCTCGATCACCGCGCGACCCAGGTCTCCATCCGCAGAAGACGCCTCGCGGGCAATCTGGATTGCGTTAATGAGGCGGTTGTCCGTTCCCTCAGAATGCCGCTCCATGGCCAGCGCCACCTGGTCCTCGGTGAAGCTCACCTGGCGCCACTGGCGGGAAAGGCGGCAGGCGAACCAGCCCACCGTGCCGAGTGTGACCAGGCACGCCGCATAACGCCCCCAAGACGGCAGGTGAATGACGTGGTCCAGCAATATAAGAAGAAGAAAACATCCCAGCGGAACGGCGATCGAAAGCCCGAGTGCCTCCAGGATGATGAGCCGTTTCCAACGACGATTGTTACGTTGCACGACTTGACGCAACGCATTCACCAGGTCGCTCGTCACCGCCCGATTGACGGGTGCCTGGGCCTTGGGGGGCCCAACCATTCGGTTATTATAACAAACTTTTCGGAAATCGCAAACCGGGATCGAAAATAAATCCGGAGCCTTGGAGCGTGCCTGGAAAGTGAGTAGCTTTTCTGGTGGTAGGGCGCGACCGCTGGGCGCGCCACTGCGCAGCGGACGGCCCGGCGGTCCGTCCCTACCTCAAAGAATCCGACAGCGGAAAAAGGATTGAGATTCAAGTCGCGGCGTGTTGGGTTTACGCCATGAAAAAACCTGTGGCGATCAAGCCGGGCAGACTTCTTTGGTGCGGGGAGCATTGGATCGGAATGTTGCGACGAAAGGGCGAGGCAACCGATTCGGCCAAAGTCAGTTTATATCATACGCGTGTTTCCCCGGCGGGTGAAGGGACCGCCGCATTGATCCGGATTCCCGGACCCGGCGGCTTGGACGCGATCTGGGCGGATCGGCGCGCGATGGCCGACTGGACCACGAAACAATTTTTCCGCGATTCGGACTATTTCGACCCGAAGCTGCCGGTGCTTGCGGCGGCGTTCTCGCGGGGTGGTGACATTCTCAAGGCACCCTCATGGACCATCAAGGCGGGGGGACGCCGGCTGGCGATCACCTGGAAGGCGACCAAAGCGCCCGTGATTGCAGCCGGGGAGTTTCAAAAGAAAAACGACTATTTCACCATCCTCTATTTTGCCGATGAGACACGGATCGAACTGGATGGACGGCGCTTGCCGGGCAAGCCGTACCTGCGTGACATCTGGAAGCCGAGCATTGGAGGCGACCGCAGTTCCTGTCTGTTTGCCCTGGCCGAAACGCTCATGAAAACCGGGTGAGCCGGAGATCAAAATTCAGGCGACGGATGCGAGGAGAATGGAGCGGAGGAAGGCCGAGGTCTCGACGGCGTTGCCCTCGCGCAGGATTTCATCCATCGCCTTGCGGTGCTTGTTCACAATTTTCTGGAATCCTTGCAGCCATCGCAGGCTTTCCTCGACGGCACCGCGCCCATCCTCGCGATACGGGTACTGGTCCATCGAATACCAGCCCGCGTAGTTCATGCGGTCGAGCCAGTAGAGCATCTCGATCTGCTCGATGGTGTGAACCGAACCGAGGATCATGTCGTCGTCCCACGCGCGAAAATTGTCGTTGAAATGCATGTGGAACAACCGGTCGCCGCACAGCACGATGGATTCACCCAGGTTTTCGTACGCCATCAACGCGTGGCCGGTGTCAATGCAGACGCCCACGTTGTCGCGGCCCACGTCCCGAACCATGAGCAGCGTGTCGGAAACCCGTGCGAGGTAGGAATGCGTGCGCGGCTCCTTGAGCTTGTATTCGAGGGCGAATTTCAACGTGCGATATTCCCCCGCAACGGCGGCCAGCGCCTCCTTGATCCACCCGCGCGCCGTGAGATAATCGTCCTGCAGCGGATAATCGTAGCCGTCCTGCCCCGGCCAGATGTTGATCAGCCCGCATCCGAGAGACTGCGCGATGTCACAATTCATGCGGATCTCATCAAGACAGGCCTTGCGGATTGAAGCGTTGCGCGATACCAAGGCGCCTTTGCCCCATATTTGACGCGCAAAAATATCTGGAATGATCGAGGCGCACTCCAGACCGTGGTCCTTCAAGAGCTTGCCGACCTCCTTGTAATTTTCGCGCGTGACATCCCACGTGCCGACCAACTCGAGCCCGGTGAGACCCTTGATCGAAGCCGCTTCCGCAATCATCTCATGGGTCTTCTTCGCCGTCTTGTACCCGCCCCCCATGAAGCGATCGCGCGTGTTGCCAAGGTTGCCGAGGATGACCGAGTAGCGTTTTTCCATGGGCGGATTTTGGTTCAGTTTCGCGGGCTATGAAAGCAACGATTCGCGCCGGGAGTTCACGCCGCCACGAGTTTTCCGCCCTTCGCCGCGCCGGCCTTGGTCGTTTCCTGTAGGTGGTAGAGGGACTTGACGTCCTTGGGCATGCGCGGGATGCACGGGGGTGGACCTCCGAAGCGGGCGACCGGCGAGGGTTTACCCCGGAGCTGCTTCACGAGCGCCTCGTCATCCACGGTCCTCGGCCCGAAATAAATCGGGAATGAATCCGACGCGCGGTATTCGAAGATCAGGGTGCGACGGGCCTTGTCCGACAGGTTGGGCAGCGAACTGTGCGGCGTGATGCAGTGCATGAAGATGACGCTGCCCGCCGGGGCTTCCAGCGCGACCGGTTTACCGAAGCGTCCGTCATCCAGCTTCTCGGTGATCATGCCCGCGAACGTCCCGTCCGGCGTGGTGTGGTTGAAGTAATGATGATGATGGCGCGGGATGACCTGGAGGCAGCCGTTCTGTTCCGTCGCATCGTCGAGATAGATCAACGTCGTGACGAGGGAATCGTTGGTTTGCGGAAAATAGGCGAGGTCCTGGTGCCAGTCCACGACCGACCCGACCTTGGCCGGCTTCATGTTGAGCTTGCTGTGCTGGATGGCGAAATCGGACCCGATGAGCGATTCGACACAGTCGAGGAGACGCGGATCGGCCCCCATGGAGCGAAACACCTCATGCTGCTCGAACGGATTGTAAATGCGGCGCGGCACATGTTCCCCGTTCACGAGCTTGGGTTCCACCTCAAGAACCTTGCTGTAATCCCCCGACGCCATGGCCGTGCGGGTGATCTCCCGTATTGTTTGGTCCACCTGTTGCAGCCTTTCCGGATCAAAAAAAGATGGAACCACGAGGTAACCCTCGCGGCGATAACCCTGCATCTGTTCTTCGGTCAATGATTTGGTTTTCATAAAAAAATCTACCGCCTGGGTCAGTAGGGAAGCGAGGAGGATGTTTCCTTGGTGACGATCTTGTAACGGCGGTCGAACTCATCCCGCCGCGCACCGGTCCCCTTGAATTCCCATGGCTTGAGAGTGGTGTTGGGAATGATGGCAAGCTGGATGACTCCATTTTCCAGCAGCTTCCTGGGCACGCTTCCACTCCTTGAAAAAGTGATGACCTTGGGAATGTCCTGTCCCAGCCTGGCGATATCCTCGTCCCGCAAATCGGGCGGGCCGACAAATGAGATGATGGCCGAGGCACGGGGATGGTTTTGCAGGATGGCGGAAAAGGTGGCGGACGAAAAACCCCGTTTCACAAACACCGTCTGGTATTCCTGCAGGGTCAGATCCTCGGTGGCCGCGACCGACAGTTCCTTGTGCTCCTGGATCTCCTGCAAAAAACCCTT
Source organism: Verrucomicrobiota bacterium (assembly GCA_023269615.1). Classification (GTDB taxonomy): domain Bacteria; phylum Verrucomicrobiota; class Verrucomicrobiia; order JABWAM01; family JABWAM01; genus JAHFSY01. The sequence goes on along the minus strand of JAHFSY010000062.1, from coordinate 11,402 downwards.
CATCCGCATCTCCATTTCCTCCCCTTCCGGCAACCCGGCTTGGCTCTGCTTCCCCAGTTCCAGGATCACCAGTTCTCCACGACCGGAAAGCAGGTTGGAAACCTCCTTCGCCACCGTCTCACCCACCACACGATGGGGTTCCAAGTCCATATGGTAGGTTGGCTCACACTGGGTCAGGCAGAGGGATGTCAGGGACGCCAGGATGACAAGGCTGCTGACCGCGGCGATGATCCGTTTTTTGTTCCGTTGCTGAGGATCCTCGGTCGGCGCCACCTCAGGAAGTTTCTCGCCACGGAGCATGCGCACAGCCAGGGCAAACACCCAGATAAGACGGTCGAGGACGGCGTTGATGACCGCCACCAGCTTGTTTGCATCAAATTTTGGAGAAGTCATACAGATCGCCTTGACTCACGGCTCGAGCATTTCGGACGTCCGAACCGGGTCTCACGCATCGGGGTTCAGTAAAGACCATCACCATACCCCCAATACCATGGGTTGCCGTACAGGTTGAACGCCCCATTCCACCAGACGATCCATTTCCTCCATCCGATGTACTCGACGTGCCCATCCACGAACGCCATGTTGAAACCGCCGGACTGGTTCCATTTCGGGTTGAGCGTCGTCGAACTGGTCGCCTTGCCATCCGTGCTCCAGTTCCAGCCGGAGGGCACATTGCCTCCATGACGGTAGGCCGGGATGAAACCCCAGTAGTCCCAGTCAAAATAGTTGTACATGGTATCGGTCCACATGAAGGTGGCGGACGGATATTTGACCTTGTTGATGTTGTCGCAATAACCCGTGCCGGGACTGAAACCGTTCTGGATCAGGCAACGGTTGAAACCATAGGACTTGTATCCGCTGACAGGTCCGTCGGTGTACGACCCACCCCAATCCCCCATCGCGTAGCTGTTCACATCCGTCTTCCCGACGGAACTCGGGCAGACAAACAGGTGCGTCCGCGTAAAGAAGGAGTATGAATCCATCTTGACGTACGAATGGACCGCCCAGATGGGGCCGTCCACCGTGAACTCTGAAAAATATCCATTGTTGTCCCCGGCATACATCGTGGAGGCCAGGGCCAGTTGACGCAGATTGCTCATGCACTTGGCGCGCTTGCCGCTTTCCCTTGCATTCTTGAGGGCCGGCATCAGCAGTGCCGCCAGGATGGAGATGATGGCGAGCACCACCAAAAGCTCGACCAGGGTGAAACCGTCTCGCAGCTTGCGTACCGTGGTCATGAGCGCATCCTCCGTGTTGGATCGGTGATGGGATCTGGCTCCTGCCTCGGACTCCCGCAGGAGTGGCGCACGATGACTTCGCATGGCATCTTGATGACCTTCCGCGGAGACGCGCCCTCCCCGTTCCGGATCTGCCCCAGCAGAATCTCCACCGCCTTTTTCGCCATCGGCTCGATGGGCTGAGCCACCGTCGTGAGAGGAACCGCGCCGTAACCGCTGGCCAGCAGGTTGTCAAAACCCGTCAGCGCGATGTCTTCGGGAACCCGCACGCCGGCCTCCTTGCAGGCGGCCAGCGCGCCGGTCGCCCACTCGTCGTTCGAACAAAGGACCGCATCCGGCTGCCGCTTCCTCTCCAGGATTTTCCGCATGGAGATTTTCCCCACCTGGTACGTGTTGGATTCCGGGTCGCTGTAATCCTCGATGCATACCTCGGCCTGTCCCTCGCCCAATCCGGATTCCCGCGACGCCTCAAGAAATCCCTCGATGCGCTCGGAGACATAATAACACGCCGCCTCGTCGCGCGGCCCCAGAGGCCACTGGGTCAAAAGGGCCAGGCGCCGCCGTCCCAGGCCGATCACGTGACGCGTCAGGTCGTGCATCCCCTGGCGGATGTTGGCGCGGACCTGTGGCGCGCCCGGCTGACGGGATCCGCTGAGCGCCACCACCGGGATTCCGGCCTGACGCAGCGCATCAAATGAAAAGGTGGGCGAGACCAGCACCACGCCCTCGACACAGGCGTCAATCATCACCTCGCACGCCGTCTTTTCCTCGTCCCCGAACCAGAAGGCGTCGCTGCTCAAAAGCTGGTAACCGTTGCCGTGGACCTCGCGGGCCACCAGCTGCGACCGCTGCGCCGAGAGCTGCATGTGCCCCGCGCACTGGATCATCCCGATGAAACCGCTGCGCCCCTGCCGCATCACCTGCGCAAACCGATGCGGGCGATACCCGAGACGCGACGCCTCGGCGAGCACCCTCTTGCGCGTCTCAAGACGGAAACGCGGCTGGTTCGCCAGCGCGCCCGCCACCGTGGACTGCGAAATCCCCAGGCGCCTCGCGATCAAATGCTGGTTTACCGATGGCATGAAATTTTTGAAGATTTGTTTTGCTTAATTTTTACTACGTAGTACAAAACATGAAATCTGTCAACAAAGAAATCACGCCCATGAGACTCCCCCTCCACACCCTTCATGCACTCACCACCCTCGCGCTCGCCCTGACGTTGCATGCCGACGCCCCGCTCACACTCGTGGAGGAGGGACGGCCAAAAGCCACGATCATCGTGGCTGTCAACGAACCCAAGGCGCTAAGGGCGGCCGAGGAAATCCAGGTGGCCATCGAGAAGATGAGCGGCGCAAAACTCCCCATCGTTGCCGAGGGACAGCCGCTTCCCAACAAGGACGACGCCATTCTTCTCGTGGGACACACGAAGGAGGCCGCAAAGCTCGGGATCAAAATCCCCTCGGGCTACAATCCCGGCGTCCACAAGGATGCCTTCGATGAGGAAGGTTTCGTGCTGAAAACCAGGGGGAAGTCCATCGTGATCGGCGGAAATTCCGACGGCCCTTATCAGGGGACCGTTTTCGCCGCATGCGCGCTCCTCGAAAAACTCGGCTGCCGCTGGTATTTTCCGGGCACCTTTGGCGAGATCATACCGAAACAAAAAACAGTCGTCATTCCAAGCATGGACGTCTCCTCGCGTCCTGATTTCCCCATCCGCGCCATCTGGCTTTCCGGATGGGTCCTGTTCGGCGAGGAGGAATACAAGGGCTACGGCCAATGGTGTTCCCGCGTGGCTTTCAGCAACGCCGACGCCAATTTCACCCTGATGTATCCCACCGTCGGCGATGGCTTCATCGGCAACATCCTCCCTCCCGCCGAATACGCGGAGAAAAATCCGAACCTGTACGCGATGAGCAGGGACGGCACACGCAAGACGACGAAAGACAGCGCCCCATTCGGAACGATGGTTTCCCTCGGCAATCCCGACGTGCTCAAGGAATGCGTCAAGAGTCTCAAGGACGCGTTCGCAGGAAAGAAACAACTCCAGTACGTGATGGCGCCCAACGGATTCGGGATCGCACCGCCCGACGGCGCGCCCTTCTGCTACTCCCCCGAGAGCATGGCCCTCAACCAGAATTTCAATTATCCGGCCTACATGCCCGAGCGGATGATCAGCGAGGAGTTTTATGGTTTCGTCGCGCAGCTCGCGAAGGAGTTTCCCGACAAATGGGTTTCCACCATGGCCTACTCCCTGCGCGAAACCCCGCCCCAAGGCGTAAAGCTGCCACCCAATGTGGACGTCCAGTACGCCCCCATCTCCTGCGACGTCCTGCACGCGAACAACGATCCCAGGTCATGGCGGCGCCTGGAGATGGTGAAGATGCTCAAGCAATGGCGGCGTCTCACCCCCAACGTCTACATGCGCGACTACAATCCCGGCCTCCTTGCCGGCTCCTTCCTTCCCGAGCGCGACGCCGCCAACATGGCCGTCAATGTCCCGATCTACAAGGAGATCGGCATCAAGGGCATGAGCCGCGAGGGACGGATGGCGTTCATGCAGACGTGGCTGAGTTACTACGTCACGGCGAAACTGCTCTGGGATTCGAAGACCGACGTTGCCGCATTGAAAAAGGAAGCCTATGTAAATTTGTTCGGCCCCGAGGCGGGACCCCACGTGCAGGCGTGGTGGGACGCATGCGAGGAGGCGCTGGGTTCCACCACCCTGCTGGCGCATGAGGACTGGCTGCTGAACCGGACCTACACCGTGGAGTTTGCGCAAAAAATCCACGCCCACGTTGAAGCCGCAAAAAAGGCGGCGGCCACCGACGAGCAGAAGGCGCGGGTCGAACTCTTTGCGTTGATCGCCGACCATTTTGAAGCGAACGCCGCGATGGAGGAAGCCGACAGGAACATGGATTATTCCAAGGCCGCGGCCGCGGCCGCACGCATGCTCGGGGACCAGGAGGAGATCCACAAACGCAACCCCTACATGCTCGGCACCACCAATCCCCATGCCCTCTTCGCTTCGGGTCGCAAGAAAAAGTACGAGGAGATCCTCTCCCTGACCAATGGGAAAACCGGAACGATGATCGCGCCGCTCCCGCTGGAAACCAAGTTCACCCGCGATCCATGGAACGAGGGCGTGATCGGCGAATGGTACGCCCCGGATTTCAACGATTCCAAGTGGGGCATGAAGAACACCGAGTATCTCTGGGAAGTGCAGGATCCACCCGAGGATGCCGCAGGTCATGATTACGATGGCTACGGCTGGTATCGAATGACACTCGACGTGCCCGGAAAATTTTCCGGCAAGCCCGTTCATCTCTGGTGCGGCGGCGCGATGAACGAGGCGTGGGTGTGGGTGAATGGCGAGTATGCGGGGCATCGCGAACACCGCATCTGGTGGCGCGGCCCGCACGACTTCGACCTGGATGTCACCAGGTTTATCAAGCCCGGGAAAAATGTGGTGACGGTCCGAATCTGGAACGACGCCGAATTCGGAGGCCTCTTCCGACGCGGTTTTCTGTATTCACCCGCATCCGGAAAATAATTCCATGAAACCTCCCCGACTCAAGACCCGCGTCCCGAAAAAACTCCGCATCCTCGTCATCGGCGCCCACCCCGCCGACATCTTCGACCAGTCGGGGGGCACCATGGCCCATCACACGAAACGCGGCGACTGGGTCGGCTGCGTCGTGCTCACCCACGGCGCACGCATCCATGACGAGGTGATCAGCGACCACATGTTCCGAAGCAAGCAGGTCCCCGAGGCGGAGAAGCTTCGCAAACTCATGGGCGAACGCTCCGATGTGAAAGCCAACGAGGTCCGCAAAGCCTGCGCCATCCTCGGCGTCAAGGATCTCTACTTCCTCGGCGAGGATGACGCCTATCTTCAGGCAACCAAGGAAAACGTCCGCAAGATCGCCACTCTGATCCGCGCCCTCAAGCCCAACATCCTTCTCACCCATTTCCCCAAGGAGGGCGGAGGTGTCGCCTCGCCCCACTCCGTCACGGGCGAAATCACCATGGCGGGCGCCTTCCTCGCCGCCGCCGTGGATCCCGGTGACCGCAACCCGCCCCACCGCATCACGCAGGTCTTCTTCTGGGGCATGGGCGCGGCAGCCGTCCGCGCCCACGTCTGGGGCGCCGAGGGTGGTTTCACCAACGACACCTTTGTGGACATCACGGACGTCGTGGACAAGAAACTCGCCGCGCTCGACTGTTTGAAGTCGCAGGGCTACGGCGGGGCCTACGCGCGCAAGCGCATCGAGAACAGCGACGGCGCGTTCGGCTCGGAGGCGAAGGTCCCCTATGCCGAAGGCTTCATCACCTGGAAGTCCGCGACGCATTACTACCTCCCCGTGACGGAAACAGACCTCAAGGTCTCCCTCGAACCCGACCACGACATGATGAAGCGCATGAGCTACATGCACAAAGACAAACGCCCGCGAGCCTGACCCCAAATCCGTGTTCCATCCGTGTCCATCCGTGGCCCGAATCTGCCTCTGCTTTCCGTTGCTTGTCAGCCCGTTCGCATCCGCCGCCCTCATGACACTCGAACCCGTGGGCGAGGCCGGGATGCGCATCACGCTCTCCCCCTCCAAGCCCGACGTCATCAGTCTTGTTGAAATCCTCGATTCAAAAACCGGTCGCTGCGTACGCACCCTTCACGCCGGCCCTGTTGCCGCAAAACAAATCCTCACGCTCAACAAAGCCACACGCCTCAAACCCGGCTCGTATCGCATGCGTTACCGCGAGGACATCAACCTCGTCCCCGACGCCGCGCTGAAGTTCCCCGGCAAGGAGCGGTGGGTGAATCCCGTGGATCTCGCCCTGACGGAAAAATCCGTGTTCGTCCTCGATTCCGGTCTCATCCTCAAGGAAGCCGTCCCGGAGCAGGACGGCAAGCCCGCCGAGGAAGCGGTGACGAAGGGGCAGACCTGCGTTTACAAATTCAACCGCGACCTTTCGCCCGACATCAAGTTTGGCGATCGCGGAAGATTGATCATCTCGGAATCGCCCTCGTATTACCGCTCGATCGCCGCAGACGAAAGCGGCCTGGTGTATCACCCCAATGGTCGTCAGGTGGAAGTGTGGGATGGATCGGGCGACTCGCCTCTCTACCGGATCGGCGGCATGGATCCCGCATGGGCTCCGGACCATTACACGGCGAAGGGAAGAAACACGCAGGAGGTGGGCGGTGTCGCGCTGGGCGCCGGCCCAAAGATTTACCTCGGCATCCTCGCCCACTTCACGCTTCGCGCGTACAACCGCACCCAGAAGGATTTCGATGGATTTCTCTACAGCGTGAGCGCGCGCGAGGGACTCACCGGCGATCAGGACCGGTGCATCGCGTCGGACGGCGAGAGCTCCGTTTACTTTGCGGACCGGGCCGGACAGATCCGAAAAATCGAGGACACGGGCAAAGAACTGAAAATCAGTTATGCCTCCGAGCTGGAACACAAGATCTGCCACGCCATGGGAGCTTCCGCATCCGCAAACCTCGTCTGCGTCGCCGCACACGGCCCCGGCGACGGGGCGTTCTGGGACAGCGGGGGCGGAAGCGAAGTCGTGTTCCTCTGGGACAACGGATCAAGCCTCCAACTGGTGGCCCGCTTCGGCAGCCCCGTCGAGACTGCGGGCCAGTTGCAATTCATGAACCCCTCCGCCGCCATCATGAGCGCCGACCACACCGAACTGTGGGTTTCCGAGGACGGCCAGAAAAATGAGGAAGGCCCTCCCGGCAATGCACGCGTCAGCCGCTTGAAAATCACCTGTTCCAAGTCTGAGGAAATTCCATTTGGATGGAAGACCGCAAAATGAACGCCCCTTTCCGTCACCACCAAACCTGCTGGAATTTTTAACTTTGAACTTCTAACTTTGAACTCGTCCATGCACCCTGACCTCCTCCCCGGCAAACATCTCCTGTTCGATCACCACACGGTCGCCGACACGTTCTGCCTGCGACACCGCATCCACCAGCCGCGGCGCGAAACGGATGAACTCGTCTTGAAACCGGAAAAACCGTGGGAAGGCAGGTTCCCCTCGCCCACCGACATCAAATTTGATCCCAAGCGCGGTGTGTACCGTATGTGGTACTCGGTCTTCCGCCCCGACCTCGACGCGGAACGCTTCACCCTGAAGGGCGCTGTCCTCGGACGCGTGGGCGAGCCGCAAAGCCTGTACATGTGTTATGCCGAAAGCCGTGATGGCATTCATTGGGATCGTCCCGACCTTGGAATTTATCCCGATCCTGCGGGCCCAAACAACATCTGCCACAAGGGCTTCAGCCGCGGGGGCGTGGCCAATGTCATCCATCGTCCCGACGCCCCGCCCGATGAGCGCTACATGGGCATGGGACTCGACTGGTTCTCGCTGGAACTCGGCGGCATGATCGTGACGTACAGCCCCGACGGACTTCGCTGGCGGTATCCGGAAAACAAACCCGTCATCTTCGGCCACAGCGACACCGTCAATTCGCTCGTCTACAACCCTGAGCGCAAGGTGTTCATGGTTTACATGCGAGGCTGGCACGCCGCCGCCGTCAACTGGCCCGCGCTGAACAAGGCCCACCCACGCCGCCGCGTCGCCTACGCGGAAAGCGCCGACCTGAAGACCTGGAGCGAATCGCAGATCATCCTCACGCCCGACGAACTCGATCCCAATGATTTTTACGCACTGCAAGTCTTCCGCTACGCGGACTATTACCTCGGACAGCTTTGGATCCACAATGAGGAAGGCGACGACACCATCGAGATCGAGCTGGTGTACAGCCGCGATGGATTCAACTGGTCGAGGCTTCCCGAGCGTCCGCGTTTCATCCCGCACGGTGAAACCGGCCGCCCCGACAGCCATATGGTCATGCCCTGCCACGAGCCAGTCGTGGTCGGCGACGACATCTGGGTCTATTACACCGGCGTGAATTGCCCCCATGGCGACACCTCGTATGGAAAGTATTCGCCGGTGCGTGGAAAGCTGCGCATGGACGGTTTCCTCTCCCTCGACGCCGGCCCGCAGAGCGGCGCACTCGTCACGCGCCCGTTCACGCTCCAGAACGACGCTATCACGATCAATGCCGTGACCACCGGCGGCGAACTCATCGTCGAAATCACCGAACCGTGGTTCCGTGAAACCCACGGCAAACCCGTCGAGGGTTTCGCCGCAAAGGATTTCGACGTCTTCAAAGGGGACGCCATCGCGCACAAGCTCAGCTGGAAAGGTTCATCCGATCTCAGCGCGTTGAAAGGCAGACGCCTCATGCTGCGCATCTGGATGAAACACGCCCAGCTTTACAGCTTTACGATCTGACACGCACTTTTTCCCATTTGCATGCGCTCCTGATGCTCTGTGGCGAAGAGTCAAATCCCTTCCAGCCCCAAGGCGACATGCCCTCCTGATTTCCGGGCCGAAACAAACTCGTGGAGACGAAGCAGGCCGCTGACGGCACAGGCATTGCATCCCGGCCAGTCCTGTTGTTCCGGTGGATGACTGAAACGGCGGTCGTTTCCCCACGTGGAAAATGCGCCGCCAGGTTGCTGTCCGCGCACAATCGAATTTGCCGCTGCCACCGCTTTGTTCAAATAAATCTGATCTCTCGTTGCGTCATGGAGCGCCACCAGGGAAAGCAGCCAGTTGGCGGTGTGGACCTCCATCGGGGCGTAACAGTAATATTGCTCAAGGGCCGTCGGAGTGGGGCAGCGGCAAAGAACATTGCTCGTCTCGTCCTGCCAGACGATGAACTGATCCTCGATCCAGCGGTTCAGATCTTTTGCAACCTTCACGAAACCGGCGTCTTCCTTGCGGTAATGGGTGAGGTAGCGGATCGCTTCATTGGTGTCCCAGTGCTGCAGATTGGAATAAGGCGGGCGTTCGTCCACGTCCTCGTACATCCCCTGCCAGCGGTGTGTTTTCACCGGGTGTTTCATCATCCACTGGATTGCCTTGCGACGGGCGCGGCGGCGCTTCTGATCCGGCTGGATCTCATCCATCATTCCCAGAAATCGCGCGGGAGTCACGACATTGGAGGTGTAGTCCTCTTTCACGGCGCCGCTCCTCGGGTTCACCCGATAGGGCCAGGAACCATCCGGCCTTTGCAGGCGGACAAAAACACCGGCAAGGTGGTTCGCGTAATCCAGCCATACCGCTCCGCCAAAGGCGCGGTGAAGGGCGATCATCGCCTCACCCACCCTCGCGGCCCGGAAAAGGGTGATGTTGCCCCCTTCTGTCCCGCCCGTCAGGCGGCCATCTTCGATGGTTGAATAGGGAAACAGGCCGCAAGTCCAATCCGCGGGGAACCGGTTTCGAACCAGCCATCCTCCATAAAGCCGGGCCTGCGTTTGCGCCTCGACCGCCAGCGGGTCGGATGGAAAGAGTTCACTGAACTTCAGGAACGCGAAGATGAAACTCGGGTGATGCAGCGCCGGAAAAGCGAGGGACTTGCGCTGGCCCGTGACGCTGTTCTCGTAGGAGGACCAGCACGAACGGGGGAAACCTTTCTCATAAGCCGCCACCCGATCACGTGCCGGCGCAAAGAGATATCGGAGATTGCGACGGACCGCTGCAACCCAATCCAAGGGCTTCTGCTTGCGACCATCAAAGCCGGGCACCTTGAAGAAACGCCGGAATCTGGGGCTGCAGACAGGGTGTCCTTTCCTGTTCAATCCTGAAACCATCATGTCCACCGGTCCCATGGGGAGTGAAGGCCACACCGTCTTCATCGAAAAAAATGGTCCCGTCGTGGAATAAAGACGGGATCGCCTGTCATCCACGGATATCTCCACGGAGTAGCGGGCGGACGTGGAAATGGGCCGCCACTCAATCGTGGGAGGGTCCACAAACCGTGTCGCACACGATGTCCAACCGTCAAAGGTGATGCGGGGAATGGATTGCATGAACGAATGCGATGATCATTGAACACTTTCCACCGGATTTCCAGTATTCATCGTTGCCGATCAGGAATGCTTCTCCTGCGATTGCACATCATCCCGCATCAATGGTAGATTCGATCCGCCATGGGGGACGCCATCCAGATTCCGGAAATCCGCTTCAACGACACGCTGAGCGGACTGATCTCGTGCGTGGAGGTCTGCGCCAACCGGGCGGGACAGCCATGGACTGCGCCGGTCCTGGCCGGGATTTTCGGACACGCCTTCGAGTCCACCTACTCAGCGGGCGGCGGCGAGGTCTGGCACGCCGGTGAACTCGAATGGTCCCGCTTCGGACAGGGGCTTGGACGTCTGGGGCTTCTGTCGCAATGCGTGGACCAGATCGGCAACAAGCCGAACCTGCAGCCAATTCCAACCGCGGAGGAACGCACGGCCGCACTCAATCGCGTCTGGGAAATCGTAAACCGCTCCGTCTCCCAAGGCATCCCCGCCCTCGCATGGAGTCCCATGAGCGCCAAACAGCGCGACAGCGGTGTGAATGCCCGCTGCTGGGGACTGTTCGAAGGCTGCGATCCGGCCACCCGCGAACTTCTCGTCACCCACCCCTGGGGAGGACGCTTCCGGACGCCGTGCGATCAACTGGGACAGGTTGATGGAGTGCACTGGCTTCATGTGGACGTCTTCACCGGCCCGGATCCCGCTTTCTCCCCCGCGCATGCGGCCACCGAGGCGATTGCCGACGCGCTGAAACTTCTTCGCGGCAAGGTACCCGGCGCGAACATGCCTGCCCCTCCCGAATCCCTGCATCACGGCACGGAAGCCTTTGAAACCTGGGCTGCGGACGTGGAGCACAACCGCTGTCCCGCCGGCGCGCGCAAAAGCCGGGCCGGCTGGTGGTCGCGCGCCCGAGCGGCAGCCGCGGAATTTTGTGGCTGGGCAAAAACCGCCCTCCCCAAAGCCGGAGCCCATCTTTCCGAAGCTCAGCAGGTCTTTCAGCGACAGTCACAGGAGATGCGCTACATCGCCGACGGGGACCCGACGCCCGACCGCATCCGACGCGTCGCACGCCAGCAGGATGAGGTGATCAAAGCGCTGGCGCGAACGATCTGACGATTCACGCGCAACGTGCATCCAACGGGGCGCATCCATCCTGCGGACGCGACGGAGAGGCTGTCTCAGAACATAAAGCACTCTAATGGAGCAAGTCCGAGGGAAGGGGAACGTTTTGTAAAAAGTTGGCCCACGCACTGAACCGCCAAGGCAGTAAAATTAAACGCTT
>JAHFSY010000061.1 GCA_023269615.1 Verrucomicrobiota bacterium | reverse complement strand
TGACCCTCACGCAGGATCCCCACAATCTGTTCCTCACTGAATCGTTTCTTCATCGGTCTTGCCTTTCGTTCTTGCGGCAAGACTATACGTCCTTTGCGTCCACTTCCAGCCTGTCAGGTCAAATCGCCACCCACTGACTTTTGAGACAAGGAAGTCCCTGTTCGTACAACCAACGGTCGTTCATGCCGTGCTGCGTGACCAGTGTCTTGGATAGGTGCCAGTAACTCTTGCGGCTCAACGCCGTAAGAATTGCCTGACGCGGGAATGTGCCCATTTTCATCAATTCCCGGATTCGGGTTCTGGGTCGCTTCCACATTTTCCAATAACACATGCGCATCCGCCGCCGCAGCCATGAGTCCAGTTCGGGGATCGGAGTCAAAGGGGTCAGTCCCGTTGTTCTTAGTAACCGTTTCAGGGATGACGCAAACCCTATTCTTGAACATTCGTGTCATTCCCCGTCATCTGATTTCGGTGTCAGGCAACTTCTTGTTGAAATGCGAGGAAATATCAACAAGAAGTTGCCTGACACCGAACCTACTGAGAAGAAGGCCACCATGGCGCCAGGGCGTTCCGTGGCCCGCTCAGGGTCTGGATTTGGAAAGACATCCCGTGGAACGCCGTGACGAGTCACGGCTGGACGAAAGCGCCGACAAGTCGGCGCACTCCACATTCTCGTTCCGCACTCCGCGTTTCACCGCTGCTGTTGCCATTTCAGCAGGATCTGGTTGCGCTGGATCGGGTCCTTCCAATCCCCTTTTGCCAGCGTGCTTAATTGTTCCGATGTCACGGGGATCTTTGCCTTGGCGCGTTGCTCCGGTGCCCGGTCGATCACCACGGCGCCCAGCAACGCATTGAGCGGGCTCCAACGCAACGAGCCCAGCGCGGAATCGTACGGCAGCGGTTTCAGATCCTTGAACGGATTGATCTTCACCTGCGTCACCCCCGCGAACTCCTCGTACAGCTTCGGGCGCACCGACATGCGCTGGATTGCAAATTTTTTCGGCCCGCGTGGGCTTCCCAGCGGCGCAAGCCACAGGCCCTGGCCATCGTCCGACAACACAAACTCCAGGAATTTTTCCGCCACCGCCCGATTGGGCGCGCCCTTGAGGATTGCAATCGCGTCGGGGTTCAAAATGGATTCACCCGATGGAAAAACAAGGCTCATGTTTTCAGCGCCCACCTCGGCGATCTGCGTGAAGCCGTAAAAATCCACGACGACCGAATACGCGACGTTGCCCACGGAACACGCCTTCGCGGCCGTGCTTCCAGAACGGTCAAACTGGCGGACGTTTGCGCCCATGCCGAGAATCACCTTCCATCCTTCGTCCCATCCATACGCCTGCAGGATGCTCTCGTACACCATGTGGGTTGCGCCACTGTTGCGCGGATCGCCCGAACCCACCCAGGTTTTGAGCGCGGGATTCGCGAGATCGCGCCACGTCTTTACATCGGGCAACTTCATTTCCCGCGCCACGCGATCATTTTTAAGGATTCCAAAACTCGAAAGCGCCGCGCCGTACCATTCGCCTTGCGGGTCGTAAAGCGGCAGGCCGGAAATGTTCGCGGGAATTCCATCCATCAGTGACGCCAGTGGCTTCCATGCCGCCAGAAGCCCCCGCTGCTTCAAGTCCACGTAGGGATCCATTCCGCCTCCGAAAAACATGTCAATCCCGATGGACTCGGGCCTTTGCTGAAATTCCGAAATGATGAAGCGCTGGTCGTCCGACGCCCCGCCCATGTCACGCCAGTCCATCTCCACGTTCCGCCCGGTCTTCTTCTGATACCATTCTCCAAACGCGCGCCTGAACTCCGTCTTGATCCCCTCCCAGTGCGGGGAGATGACGACGAGATGATCCTGCGCGTCGACGGAACAAGCCGCTAGAATAACACCAAGGACGATACCGAGTGTGCGGCACGATTTCATCCAGTCACATGCTGCATCAATCCCGATCTCTCACGTGATTGGCCAGAATGATCATCCTCAAAAGCTCCAGCATCGCCGTCGCCATGGCGGCGACATAGGTGAGGGCGGCAACGCCAAGCATCTTTTTGATGGCCTCGCCCTCCTCGCGATTCACAAACCCGAGTTCCGCCAGGACTCTCTTGGCCCGCGCAGAGGCGTCAAATTCAACCGGCAATGTAATCCCCTGAAAGACCACGATCGCCGAATAGCACCAGATGCCGACCTGCAACAAAATGCCGCTGTGGAAGAATAAACCGATCATGAACAAAATCATACCGGCGTTGGTGGCAATCCCGGTCACACCCACGATCGTCATCCTCATGTCGAGCGGCACGTACTTCTCCTTGTGCTGGATCGCATGTCCCGCCTCATGGGCGGCAATGCCGATGGCGGCAAGTGAGGAGGTGTTGAAATTCGCCTCCGAAAGCCGCAGCACCCGGGCTCGCGGGTCATAGTGATCCGTCAACTCACCCGGGCATGGTTCGATCGAGACGTTCCGAATTCCTTCATGATCCAGGATCGCCTGCGCAACTTCCGCCCCGGTCATCCCCTGGCTCTGGGGCACATTTTGATACTTCTTGAAAAGCGAACGGAGTTTGAACTGGGCGTACAGCGCCAGCAAGAAACCCGGAATCGGAAGCAAATCCCACCATCCAAAATAAAACATGGTTGTGTTCGGTGTTGTTGAGTACTTCCCAAAGGTAATCGCTTTGGCTCAAACTTCAAGCTGAACCGGAAAATGGCTCAGCACTTCGCACCCGCCACGCCCGATCACCACCACGTCCTCGATCCTCACGCCGCCGGTTTTCAAATAGTACAGCCCCGGTTCCACCGTCACCACATGGCCGCGTTTCAACTTGTGCGAAACGGTGCTCACGCGCGGACTCTCGTGAATCTCCAATCCCAGTCCATGGCCTGTCCCATGAAAAAAGCCCTCGTACCGCCCACTCTCGTTGCCGGTCTTGTATCCCTTCTCCCGAAAAAATCCCTCCACTGCCTCATGAATACTTTTTCCATCCACGCCCGCACGCAAACGGGCAAATGCCAGTTTCTGCCCCTGTCTCACGGTTTCAAACAGTTTGCGCTGCACCTCGCCCGCCCTTCCCTTTACCACGGTGCGTGTCATGTCACCCCAATATCCCGTTGCCAGGTCGCGCGGAAAAATATCGAGGATGATCAATTCGTTCGCCCTCAGCTTCCCATGCCCGCGATCGTGCGGATCGCATCCCTGCGCGCCCCCCGCCACAATCGGTCGCGACGCGTCAAAACCCCGGCGCGAGGCTTCCATGCGAATCACCGACTGCACGCGCTCCGATGTCAGGGGTGAACCGCCGAGCATCAACACGCCGTTGCGCGCGGGGCGTGACGCTCGGATCGTTTCGATCCCGTGACCCAGCAATTCAGCCGTCACCTTGAGCGCGTGACGGATCGACTTCAGCTCCTCCGCCTTTTTGCAAACGCGCTCCGGAAAAAGACCGTCACGCGCCACCACGAGGCGGATCCCCTTTTTTCGGAGCGCATCCGCCAGGCCAACTGGAAAGGAGGAAGCAACCTGTGCCGAACCGATGCGATGACGTCGCAAGACCTCCACGATCCAGCTCGAAGTGTCCACGCGTTTCCCCTGCTTGCGCATGTCCCGGACCAGCTCGCTCTGGTTGATCACGCAATCCACGCGCGCCTCCTTGCGTCCGCGATCAAACTCCAGCTGGCTCAGCGCAACATGGCTTCGCCCCGCCTTTTCAAAATAAAGAAATGCATCCGGCGCAAGAAACCGCGTCGCATAAAGCATGTCGGCATCATTCTCACTGGCGGCATAGATCAGACGGTTCATGAGGGAGAGTTGAATGCTGAAAGCTGAAAGTTGAAAGACAAAAGTTCCACGTCCTCTTGCACTCAAGGCCTTCGCGCTTTTGCAGCTTGAAGCTGATGGCTGATGGCTTAAAGCTTCCCCACATGTCCATTGCCACCAAAACCGGCGACGACGGCACGACGGGGCTCCTCTTCAACCGTCGCGTCCCCAAGAACCATCCCCGCGTGGAAGCGTATGGGGCGTGCGATGAATTGACAGCAGCCCTTGGTCTCGCACGGGCCTCCCTCGGCCCCGCATCACCGCTCGCAAAGCAAATTCTTAAAATCCAGGAAACACTCATCCCCCTCATGGGCGAACTCGCCACACTGCCCGGGGACCGCGCCCGATATGTGAAGGCAGGCCACCGTTTCATCGCCGATCCCGATGTGCAAAATCTCACAGTGCTTGTGGACGAGATCGAGCGCGAAAAGATTCAATTCAAAGGCTGGTGCATCCCCGGCGATTCGCCATCCTCCGCGGCCCTCGACATGGCCCGCGTGGCCTGCCGCCGCGCCGAGCGACGCGTCTTTGAGCTCGGCAAGGAAGTGCAGGCGCAAAATCCCCATGTGATCCGCTACCTCAACCGCCTCAGCGACCTCCTCTGGCTCATGGCACGTAAAGTGGACTCCAAAACGTAGCCGAATTCGCAAGAATTTGGCCTCTCGCAAAGACGCGAAGACGCAAAGGACCCCTTGAACCCAAAGATTCTCCGCAGATTTCGCCGACGGACGCAGATTTCCTGACCCTGAGTGCCTTTTCACGCAGCGCGACGCGCTGCGTGAAAATCCGACTTTGCGGCTTTGCGGCTTTGCGCGAGACATTCCGAAAATCTGCGTCCATCAGCGTCAATCTGCGGAGAAATCGGGACCAAGGGCGGCGCCCCCTCAAAATTTAGGATTGCCCAAATCGCTTTTTGAGTGAATAGACACGAGCGCATGGGCAAGACTCTCATCATCGCGGAAAAACCTAGCGTCGCCGGCGACATGTCGCGCGCGCTCGGTAAATTCAAAAAATCCGAGGGCTTCTACGAAAACGATACCACGGTGGTCACTCATGCCGTCGGCCACCTCGTCGAACTCCTGATGCCCAACGAGTACAAGAAGGAATGGCGCTCCTGGACCCTCGACAACCTGCCCATCATCCCCGACCAGTTTCAGCTCAAGCCCATCGAAAAAACCCAGAGCCAGTACAACATCATCCTCAAGCTCATCAAGCGCAAGGACATCTCCGAGCTCGTCAATGCCTGCGACGCCGGCCGTGAGGGCGAACTCATCTTCCGCTACATCTACTCGCTCTCGGGCACAAAAAAGCCCAGCAAACGCCTCTGGCTTTCCTCGATGACGGCCGCCGCCGTCAAGGAGGGCTTCAAGGCGCTCCGCCAAAGCAGCGAGCTTCAGGGCCTCGCCGACGCAGCCATCTGTCGCAGTGAATCAGACTGGCTCATCGGTCTCAACGGCACCCGCGCATTCACATGCAAAATCTACGGACACGCGGGCAAGCAGATGTGCACCGTGGGACGCGTTCAAACCCCCACTCTCGCCATCATCGTGGACCGCGAGAACGTCATCATTGATTTCAAAAAACGCCCGTACTGGGAGGTCCATGCAACGTTCCACTGCGCCGGCGGCGAATATGACGGACGCTGGTTCGACACCGCCTTCAAGAAAAACGACCAGGACACCGACCTCAAAGCCGAGCGCATCTGGGACGAGGCCAAGGCGAAATCCATCGCAGCAAAAACGCAGGGCAAACCCGGCACGGTGACCGAGGAAAAGAAAACCACCACGCAACTTTCACCTCTCCTCTACGACCTCACCAGCCTGCAGCGCGAATGCAACGGCCGCTTCGGTCTCTCCGCAAAACGCACGCTTCAAATCGCGCAGGCGCTCTACGAGCGCAAAAAGGCGATCACCTACCCCCGCACCGATTCTCGCGCGCTGCCGGAAAATCACATTCCCACCGTGAAACAGACGCTCGCCAATTTGAAGGGAAGCCGGTACGAGCCCTTCGCTGACAAGATCACGAAGGAAGGCTGGGTGAAACCCAACAAGCGGATCTTCAATGACGCCAAGGTCTCCGATCACTTTGCCATCATCCCCACGAGCGAAGGCGTGAAGGAACTCGACGACATGGAAGGCAAGGTCTTCGACATGATCTGCAAGCGCTTTCTCGCCGTCTTTTATCCGCCCGCCGTCTTCGAAGTCACCACGCGCATCACCACCGTCGAGAACGAGCCGTTCAAGACGGAAGGAAAAATTCTCAAGGAACTCGGCTGGCTTGAGATTTACGGCAAGGAGACAGAGGAAACCGAGGGAAGCATCCCCGCCGTCAAACCGGATGAAAAACCGATCGGCAACCCCGTCGAGGCGAAAGCTCTCGAAACCAAGCCGCCTCCGCGCTACTCGGAAGCCACTCTTCTCAGCGCCATGGAAGGAGCGGGCAAGTTGCTCGACGACGAGGAGCTCGGCGAGGCGATGAAGGAACGCGGCCTCGGCACCCCCGCCACACGCGCCGCGATCATTGAAACCCTCCTCGCCCAGGAATACATCCATCGCGAGCAACGCGATCTCAAGCCGACCTCCAAGGGCATGTCGCTCATCCAGATGCTGCACTCGATTCCCCTCCCAGAGCTCAGCTCCCCGCAGTTGACCGGCGAATGGGAACACAAACTTCACCTCATGGAAACCGGCAAGCTTACGCGGCCGGAGTTCATGAAGGAGATCGAGAAGCTCGCCTGCAAGATCGTGGACGATGCGCGGAAATACGACGACTCCACATTCGAGTCAAAGGTCAACATCAAGAGCCCGTGCCCGAAATGCGGCGGAAAAATCACCGAAACCTTCAAGTGGTTTTCATGCTCGAAGGAAGGCTGTGATTTTCAAATCTGGAAATCCATCGCCAGCAAAAGCCTCACCGTCGAGGAAGTGGAAAGCCTCCTGCAAAACCGCAAGATCGGCCCGCTCGACGGCTTCCGCAGCAAGCTCGGCCGCCCCTTCGCCGCCATGCTCGTCATCGGCGAGGATTCCAAGGTCACCATGGCCTGGGATGGCGCACGCAATGAAGATGGCACCAGCTCCGGCCCGTTGAAATTCAGCAGCGACAAAATCTTCGGCACCTGCCCCGTCTGCCAGACCCCCGTCCGCGAAACCGACATGGCGTATGTCTGCGAGAAAAAGGCCCTCGCCACGCCCGAATGCGAATTGCGCGTCTCAAAGAAGATCAAAGGCCGCGACATCCCGCCCGAGCAGATGGAAAAACTCCTGCGCGACAAAAAAACCGACCTCCTCGAAAAATTCATCTCCGCCAAGGGCCGCCCCTTCAAAGCCTTCCTCACACTCGACAACAAAGGCAAACTAGGATGGGAATTCGCCGCACGCGTGGCAAAAGAGCCGGGCGAGAAAAAAGGGAAAGCCCGGACTAAAAAGCCGTCAGCTGTCAGCGATCAGCCATCAGAAGCGAAAGCGTAGCCGAACTCGCAAGAGTTTGGCCCTCCGGATGTGTAGGAGCCGTTGCCCTTCGGCAAGCTCAGGACAATCCCGAGCAACGTCGAGGGGTTGCCAACGGCGACCAGGACGGGAAACCACGGAAGCAGACCCACAGCGGCTGGGCAGGCGACGGAGAAGCCTCATGCTACTCCACCCTGTTTCCCTGGAATAAAATCTGGCTCGTAGCAAGAGCCTTCTCCGTCGCCTGCCCAGCCGCTGCCCTTTGCGAAAGGCGGAACGATCATCCCCCAGTGCTGTCAGCACAAATGTGGGCAAACTGGCTACTTTCTCATGGCATCAACGTCGGCAACCCGCGCCACCCGTGACCGGCTACGCTGGCCTGCTTCATTTCTGTGAGATCAGGTTGTGCTTACGGGAGAGGACTAATGACTCAAGCTCCTTGCGGTCCCCGTCAGGCACAACTGCATCGAGAACCAGGTGGCCGATGGGGAAGACATAACACTGGTTGAGGGCGCAGAGGATGGGCTTATCAGTCGGAATCGTGTCTTCCGGCTCCAATTCAAGATCGTCCGGCTGCATGTGTGTCGAGAGCACTCGCCGGGCACGGATTAGAATCTTGCACGGCTCCGAAGGATGTTTGAGGATATGCTCGAACGTCTCGACATGTCTGCTGGCGGCATTGGCGTAGAGAACCCTCTCAAAACTGATGCTACCTTCAATGTAGTATTGGCGGCCGAGATTGGTTTCAACACCCTCGATCACGAGAAACTTCTTTGGATCGAATTTAATTCGTGCTGTGGCAACTAGATCGCCAGAATATGTCTCCCACCACCAGATCGGGTGTGACTCGCCAATGCGTGATCGAATCTCTGCAAGTTCAACAGTGGACGCCGTTGAAGTTAAAGTGCATAACAGAAATGCTAAAACGTGCTTCATTGGAAAGTCTTGGTCGACTGACAGTACTTCCTTTCAAAAACTCACGATGTCAAGTCCCGCATTCCGCGAGACATGGTTGTAAACCGTCAAAACCGTTCCTCCCGCTTCCCACCCAATAGCGACCGTGAATCCGCAAACACCCTCCACCCAAACTGCTTCTTGAGGCGCGCCATGACATCCGGCCAAACCACCGGCCGATCCGAAAATTCCTGAACCGGGGTAATGTACGCGATCACGCGACGCCTATTTTCCCAGGCGAATGTCGCTCCGCGCATCAGCAATTCCCGCACCTTTCGCGTCTGACGCTGTAGCTCGCGTGTGTTGATTCTCTTCATGCCCCTATGAAGTCGGACTTTTTCCAGCCTGTCAAGCAAGGCACGGACTCTCGCATCTCATTTCCCTTTATCACCCTTCCCACCCGTCTATCATCCCAGCATGCCCGTGATGCTCCAGTCCAGAAACCCACCCTCGAAGGAAATTCGCGAGTGGGGGATTCCGCTCACTCTGATTCTCAGCGTGCTCGTCGCCCCGCTCGTCGTGTACGCATGGCGCAACTGGGATGAAACGGTGAAGGATGCGCTCAACGCAGGCATCGTCCTGGTTCTGATCGGCATTCCGTACGCGGGAGCGCTGCTGGGCACCGGCTATTTCCTTCTCGCCATGCTGAACCCGCGGGTGTGCGTGACGGTGGAACAGGATCATGTGTCGCCGGGTGAGACGCTGGATTTTGCATGGACCATTCCCGAGCGAGCGCACCGTATTCAAAAACTGCGCTTCCACCTGGAATGCCGCGAGGAAGCGTGGGTCAGCCCTTCTCCCGGTGGACGCAAGTCTCGGAAAATCACCTCGTTTGCCACCATCGAAATCCGCACCCTGCATGGCCACCCGGAAATCCAGTCAGGCAAGGCCCGCGTCGCCATTCCGCCCGACGCCCGTCTTTCCTTCTCCAAACCCGATGATCAACTCGTGTGGATTCTCCATGCCCACGGCGAAATCGAGTGGTGGCCGGACATCATGGATGAATTCGAGATCCCGGTGAAAGAATGTCGTTCCTGACTCCAAGGCACACGCATTATGATTCCGACTAAATCAACCTCCCACGCGGCTGTCCAGCGCCGTAGCCGCCCTGTTGCGTCGCCAGGTGCAGGCCTGCACCTGGCGTCGCGCAACATAAGCGGCGGAGGCGCTGGACAGCCGCGTGCTCTTGCTGGTCATCCCCCAATGTGTCTTGACGCCCCATTGGCCTTCGACGTTTACTTGTCGTTACGACCATGAACTTCCAATTCTCACGAAGGTTGCCCCATGTTCGATGATCTGGAAGATCTTCGAAAAAAGTCCATTGGATGCATGATCGTGGTGTTGGTTCTCATGGGCGGTGCATATTTCTGGATGGCCGGTTCTTCATCCTCCAACTACGGCGAATCCAAGCCTCCCCCACCCGGCACCATCGAGGAAGTGGACTGGCTCCTTCTCAAAAGCAAGCCAGACGAGGCACTGGCGGCCTGCCGAAAACTGAAATCAGACTCCAAGCCGGAAACGCAAACTGCCGCGAAGTCCAGAATGCCCAAATGCCTCGAGCAGGTCTATTGGAAGAAGATCAGCGCGAAGGACCTCCCTGGCTGCGAGTCGATCGCGAAAGAAACCGCCACCGACTGCCCCAACACGCCTGAATCCCAGCGCATCGCCGAGCAATGGAGGCGTAACATGCTCACATGGGCCGTCGAGGCCGCCGAAAAAGGCGACTTCACCCTCGCCGAGCGCCTCTTCGCAGATTACCGCAAGGATCCCAAGGCCTCGCGAGACCTTTGCTGGGCCTACGAAAAATACCTGGCAAAGCGCTGGCCCAAGGCGCTGGAGGCAAACGATCTCGCCTTCGCCAGCCGACTCTTCGCGGATTACACCGCCGATCCGCTCCTCAAGGAATGCGGCAACATCCCCTGGCAGCACCAGCTGTACCTGCACGCCCGTGCCAAAAAGGCCATCGACTCGAATGACATGGCCGAAACATCACGCGTTTTTGACGAGTTGGTTGCCCTGCTCAAGAACAACGCGACGAGCCTTGACCTCACGCCGTACGAGGATCTGCTTTCCGCGCGCATCACGACCGCCCTCAAAACCAATGACCGGGCCACGCTCGAGCCACTCGTGGAGCTCATTTCCAAAAACACAGCACACGGCCCCCGCAAGACACCCCAGATACTTTTTCAACTGTACATGCGGACCAAGTGGCTCGGCGAAATGGAATCTGGCGATGACAAGGCGGCCACGGCGACCCTTGAGGAACTCGACCGCCACGCCAGCCTCCTCGACTGGAAATGGCGGCGTGACCAGCTCGCCGAATATCGCTGGCTCCGATCGCGCAAGGCGCATGAGAGCGGAAACCAGGAAGAGGCACGTAAATTTCTCACCGCCCTCGTCGGCGACGAGCATTCGAGCATCGCCCAGGACGAACTCCAAAAGGCGATGGCGGCTGAATGGACCACAGCCGAGCTCGAGAGCATGGCCGACAATCTCATGGCCAAACGGGATCCCGACTCCGCCCTCGAATTTTACGACAGCGCACGGAAAGCCGGGGGCGGCTCCGAATCACTCGAATCCAAAACCGAAGCATGCCTCCTTGCAGTCGCCGACCAGGTTTTCGCCAGTGCATCCAAATACGTGGACTTCAAATCGTTCGACGAAGCCGAAAGAGTCTACACCGATCTTGTCTTTCACCGCGACAGCGTGAAGAAAAAACCGGACTTCTGGATGAAATCCGCCCAGAACCTCATCAAGCTTCAAGTCGAATATGCGCGCCTCCTCTCGGCCAACGACATGTTTCCCCGCGCCGAGGAGGAGCTCAACAAGGCCTCACGCCAGGTCGCCGTCGCCATGTGGGATGCGTGTCGCCAGGAGACGGCCTATGATCCCTGGAATGGAGTGCCGCCCGAAATCATCAGGCAGATCGAGCAACGAAACCCTTCCGCCGATGCCGCCGAACGCCTCGACACCCTCCGCACGATGGCCCGGCAGGGCAGATTTTTTGTCCCCCAAGCAGAGCCCGTGCGCGCCATGCTCCAGAAGGTGCGCATCCAAAAGGCGCTCCACGACATCGATCTCGCCGTGCAAGACCTGCGTTTTGAAAGCCGCCATGAAACAGCCTTTGATCTCTTCCGTGGCGTCCTCCGCAATTACCCTGACTCCGAGGCAAGCGAAAAAGCCAGGAAGGAATTGCAGATGGCCATCAATGGCGCTTACGGACAACACGAATTCAGCAAGCTCAATGACCTGCTCGGTTTCTACATCGCCGAGGTCGGCCCCCCGGCCACGGATGACCCCTACCGCAGCCAGCTCAAGCAATCGCTCCAGGAGACCGCCGAGGCCTTTCGCAAAACTTCGCCCATGACGCGCATCTTCCTCCTCAGCCTCCTCGCTGACTCGTTGCCTGATGACCCCGATGCCAGGGCTGCGAAAGAGGAAGTCCTCACCAAAGGCATGGATGTGATCGCCCAGTTGCCAGCCCAGGCCATGAACCAACCCTCGCGCAAAGTCCCATGCCTCCTTCCCGGCTTCTCCGTGCTCTGTGTCGAAAACAAAACCCGATACCATCTCATGATTTTTCTCAAGGGCCCCGAAACATTTTATGTCCGTGTCAATCCCTTCCGACGCGGCTGCATCGTGCTAAAGGACGGGGCTTACACCCAGGCCGTCGTGGTCACTCGTGATGACGTCATTCCCTATCGCGGCGAGCCAAAGTACGCTGGCGAAACCCAGTTTTCTGGTTACTACATCGCGACCAAGGATCGTTCCGGAAAATCCGCTCCCGATGAGGCGGAACAATTGCAGGCGGTGACCGGCGATTACACCCTCCTTCGCGCTCCCGCCGACGCCGGAAGCCTCTTTGTCCACCCCGATTCCGGTCTCGTTCTGAAGCTCAAACCGCCAAAGCAGTAGAATTTCCCGATCTTTGACAGGATTAACAGGAGCCACAGGATTTTCGGAACAGAAAGGATTTAGGCAGAATTCAGCAGGATTCTTTTCACGCAGCGCCGCTGCGTAAAAAGGTTGCCTTTGAGTTTTCCTCCTCCGTGCCCTCCGTGCCTCCGTGGTTTCCCCTTCTCTTGTTGGATGTTCGATGTTCAACGTTCGACGTTGGACGTTGGACGTTCCCTCCGCCTACAACTTCTTCCCCGGCCTCTCGTACCACATCGGGCATTTTTTTCGATCCCTCATGGACCGGAAATCCATGCACCGGAAAAACTGCTTCCACAACTGCCACTTCGAAAACCACTTCAGCTTTCTCGCCGACGTGACAATCGGAGGGTTCCCGATCACGCGAAATTCCAACCCGCGCCCGCGGCACCACGCATGCAGCTTTCTCGAAAACCAGATTTCCTCGGACGCGTAGTACCGCTCATCAAACCCGCCCGTGTCAGACCACGCCTCGCGCAGGCAGTAAATATACGAGCCGGCCGCAAGACGGAAACGGATCGAAACCTGGTTCCACAACGCAACGAACCACCTCGCACCCAACGACACCTCTTCGTCCATCGTCACCACCGCGCCCCCCGCACCCACTTTCCCCGACTCGAAATTTGACATCGTCTGGCGCAACACCTCCGCATTCATTTGCGTGTCGGCGTCCAGAAAGATCAGCCATTTTCCAAGTGACGCCTTCGCCGCGGCATTGCGCGCCCGCGCAATCTGGTTGTGTGGCTCGAACACCACGCGTGCGTCATTCGATCGCGCAACCTCCGCCGTCAAATCCGTGGAATTGTTGTCGCATGCCACGATCTCGTATGAATTCCGCCCAACCGATTCAAAACTCCGCCGCACCGACTCGATGGCCTGGCCCAGATGCGCCTCCTCGTTGAACGCGGGAATGAGAACGCTGATGTCGGGATCCATCTGCACAACCAAACCCGATTCCAATCACAAGGAAAAGCATTTCCTCATGGAGGCATCGGCGTCAATCAATGCGATCTCTCGGAACTCCGTGTTCTCCGTGCCTCCGTGGTTTTTCTTTGCTCCGGGTTCGAACAAAGCAGCGAGAACAAAACCACGGAGGCACGGAGAACACGGAGGAGGATCAGAAATAGCATGACCAGGCTGCCGCACGCTGCCCGCCGAATTTCCTCCGACTCCGAAGCTGCCTTGCAACCCTCATCCATCGCATGGCAGGCTTCATCCACTCCCGATTGAAAGCATCCACTCCACCACAACTCAGACTCCGCATCTCGCCCAAGGCCGAAACAATCCTGCGAGGCGGACATCCCTGGCTCTTTGCTGACAGCCTCCGCGAAACAAATCGTGATGGCCGCACCGGCGAACTCGCGGTGATCTACGACCGCAAGGACTGCTTCCTTGGCATCGGCCTCTTTGACCCCGCTTCCCCCATCCGCGTGCGCATGCTGCACGCCGGCAAGCCCGTAAAACTCGACCGGGCATGGTGGAGCAAACATCTTGCCCAAACCCTCGAACGTCGCAGCACTTTGTTCGACAAGCAAACCACCGGCTACCGCCTCTGCAACGGCGAGAGCGACGGCTGGCCCGGATTCATCATCGACCGGTACGATTCCACGCTCGTTCTGAAACTGTACACCGCCGCGTGGTTTCCACGTCTCGATGAAATCGCATCACTACTCCACGAGCAAATTCCCCACGAACGCATCGTGCTCCGATTGAGCCGCAACATCCAGGCCACAGCTCAAACTGCAGGATTGGCTGATGGACAAATTTTCCGCGGAACACCATTGCACGATCCTGTCGTATTCCTTGAAAGCGGCCTGCGCTTCGAGGCCGATGTTCTGCGCGGACAAAAAACCGGGTTCTTCCTCGACCAGCGCGAAAATCGCAAACTCGTGGAATCCCATGCACGCGGACGCCACGTGCTGAACGCATTCAGTTTCTCCGGCGGCTTCTCACTCTATGCCGCTCGCGGCGGCGCTCGCTCGGTGACCGACCTCGACATCAGCGCGCACGCGCTCGAAAGCTCCCGAAAAAATTTCGCCCTCAATCCCTCCGTCACAAAATGCCCTCACGAATTCGTCAAGGCAGATGCCTTCGAATGGCTGAAGGAAGGGCCGCCCTTCGACCTCGTCATCCTCGATCCCCCATCCCTTGCGAAGAAGGAGTCGGAGCGCGATGGAGCCATCCAGGCTTACGGTCGCCTTGCCTCGTGCGGGATCCACCGCCTCCGGCCGGACGGAATCCTCGTCGCCGCCTCCTGCTCCGCACATGTCTCCGCATCCGAATTTTTCGACATCATCCGAAATGCCGCACAGGAGTCAGGCCGCAAATTTCAGGAACTCCATATCACGAGCCACCCGCCAGACCACCCCGCAACATTTCCAGAAGCAAACTACCTGAAATGCATCCACCTGGGTTTTTGAAACGGAGGGACACGCTCCGGAGGCTGTCTCAGAACTCGCAAAAAGTTCTGAGACAGGGCGAAATCGACCATCCCAAATGCCTCGTAAAAAATTAAAATGCGTCATAACGTAAATACAAGCTTCGCTTTTTTTGAAACCGGAGTTCTGAGACGGCCTCTCCGTCGTGTCCACCCCCACCACGAGTGATGATCAGGCATGGTATTTTTGAGACGCGCACGATCAGGACTCGCGGCCATTAGCCCCTTTGTGGACCTATCCCATCAAACGGACACGACGGAGCGTGTCCCTCCGTCCTCTTGGGACATGATCGATCCGAGATGTGGAACCTTGCCGGATTTGATGCGATAGACAACAACCAGCGTGTTCCAGAGCGGGGAGGAAAGAAACCGGGCGCGCGAGCGGGCAAATGATTTCTTCATGTCCGGAATCACCGTCTCCGCACTCACCGACCGGCGAAAAAGTCCCTGGTTGTGCAAATGCGTCACCGCTTCGCAATGGTACTCGAACAATTCCTCCACGCTCGCTCCCGGAAAAATCTGCTTCCGTATTTTCTTCTCCGAAGGCAGGACATCTCCTTTGACCTCCGCCAGCGTGGTCAACGACCCCTTCTCATCATCCAGGATGGTGACAAACTCATGCATCGTTTTGGGCGGCACCGTGCCCGTGCGATAAAGCATGGCATAGGTGCCCCATGCCTCATTCATGTACGGTACAAAAAGCGCCGGTGGTGCAATCTTCACCTGCAACGGCGGCCCGGCCGTCACAAATCCAAGCGCGACGATCCTTACCATCAACTCGTCCAGCCCGCCCGTCGAAGCACCGGGGTCCGGCGTCAATTGCACATCCGCCGGAAGATTCGCAAGAATGATGATGGCAAAAAACGAAACCAAGGCCGCCCCGCAGAGAAGAACCAGAATCAGATACCCAAACACTCCCATCGAACGAAACCACAGGGGCGGGCTCATCAGAAGCCAGCCAATGGTGATCCCAACAATGTAAGGAAGGAATTTTACCAGGTTGTCCTTCATGTCAGCCCCCCAACGCTCAACTTTCTGTACTCTGTACGATGCTCTCTCCGATCCTCCTTCAAAAATCTCCTCCGCTTCGCCTCGCTCCCAAAAATCTGCGTCCACTTCCCATCCTTGAACACCGGCATGTAGCCGCCCTTCAAAATCTGGAATGGACGATCCACCTTCTTCATATAATCAAACTGTGTGGAGTCCGGCTTGCGGAATCCCTCAAAAAACGAGGGATACACAAAATCACTGATCGCAATCCCATCTAACATGAATTCCTCCGCCTCCACGGCGTCCGCTGTCTCATACGCGTAGATCAGATTCTTCGGCCCCGTGGCGCAGAGATTGATCGCAGGATCCACCAGCATCTCCGCCAGCTCGTGACACGCCGTCACGCTCACCTTCTCCCCTGCGCCAAGAATGGTCTTCACAAACACTTTCGAGAGAGGAAAGCCATCGGGCGTCAGGTCGTGATATCCCAGAGCATGGGACACATCCGCGTCATCGAGAAAGACCATGGCCCAGGCTCCTGGCAGAAACCCCTGGGCTTTCACCAGCTTCGCGGGCGTACCCCAAACAGGCGCAAAGCAGGTATCCACAAATTTCTGCAGCACGGCCACCAAGCGGTCCAACTCCACCCCAAGCGACACCGTCGCCTTGGAGATGCAGGCAATCCGGGGAATCTGACCGCGATCAAACGCAGCCATCACACGATTTCGTCTATTCATATGGCTATACTTTTCCACAAGCGTCGCAAGAGTTCAATACATGCGTCAATACATGAGCGCGGAGAGTTTCGCGCAAAGATGCAAAGACGCAAAGGATCACGCAGCGCATTGCGCTGCGTGATCTGATCCTGTTAATCCTGTCAAAAAAACCTGTCCCTTGCCCCCAATTTTCTCCGCAGATTAACGCAGAGAGACGCAGATTTCAGAAAACAAAGCCTTTTCACGCAGCGCGACGCGCTGCGTGAAAATCCGACTTTGCGTCTTTGCGCCTTTGCGCGAAACTCTCCGAAAAATCTGCGTAATTCTGCGTTAATCTGCGGAGAACTAGGACCAAGGGCATCCGTGTTTCATCCGTGTTAATCCGTGGCAAAAGTCCGGCTCCGATTCGCAAGACAAGGCAGTTGCTTCCGCACACGCTCCTGTGTCTCAAAATCCAGGTCGCACACAATCGCCATCTCCTTCTCCTCCGCCCGCGCCAACACCTTTCCCCACGGGTCCACGATCATTGAATTCCCGAACATCCGCAACCCCTTCGCCGTCGCCCCCATCTGGTCGGGCGCGATCATGAACACCTGGTTCTCGATCGCCCGCGCACGAACCAGGATCTCCCAGTGATCCCGCCCCGTTCGCTCGGTGAACGCGGAAGGCAACACCATCACATGCGCCCCGCGCAACGACTGCGCACGGAACAACTCGGGAAACCGGAGATCATAACAAATCCCAAACCCCATCGAAATCCCGGCCGCCTCCGCCACCACAACCTCTTTTCCCGGCAACACGCGTTCTGATTCATGAAACGCAGCACCGGGCACATTGTTGTCAAAAAGATGAATCTTCCGATAAGTCGCCCGCAGCGCGCCCTCGGGATCAATCAGGCATGAGGTATTGTAGTGCCGCGTCTCGCCCGCCACGCTCTCCATGAAACTCCCCGCCACCAGCCAGATCGAGTGACGACGGGCCACCTCCTTTGCCCACCGCATCGTCGGCCCATCGAGCGGTTCCGCCGCAGACCGCATCACATCCGAATCACCAAGCACATTGAACATCTCCGGCAAAGCGACAAGCTGCGCCCGATCCTCCGCTGCCTCGCGAATCAATCGTGAGGCTACATCGAGGTTGCGGTCTCGGGATGGGGTGGAGGCGAGTTGGATGGCGGCGGCGCGGAGGGTGGTTGGCATGGGATCTGAAGTTGTTCTCAACGCCATATGGCGAGCCTGCGGACTTCCGCATCATGAAACGCATCTTTGATTTTGATGATGTTCTCCGGGGTATGCCTCACAGTCAAAACCCCGTCGGTGCAATTGCCCGAGATGCCAGTCCCCCTGGGAAACTTGACACCCGCTTTTTTCATCATGTCGCTGAGACTCTGGCGTCGAAAAATATGCGGGTTGATTTCCAGAATGCAGATTTGGATGGAATCCGCATCCTTGTAGCTGGGAAACATGTGGACCCCCTTCTGGCTGACATAATACTGGAGTCCCGCCTCCTCGGCGAACGTCCTCAGTGCAGTACGCAATAAAACGTCCTTCATATAAAAACTCAGCTTCTTTTTACCCAAACCGGTGCCACGAGATTTTGAAGCG
Source organism: Verrucomicrobiota bacterium (assembly GCA_023269615.1). Lineage (GTDB taxonomy): Bacteria > Verrucomicrobiota > Verrucomicrobiia > JABWAM01 > JABWAM01 > JAHFSY01. The sequence continues at coordinate 5,308 of JAHFSY010000061.1, read as the reverse complement.
ACGTTTGGATCCAGAGTTTCGAAAAAGAAGGCGATGGCGACTCCCGTCGGATCCATTTCATGACAAAGGGTCGTCAAACTGAAATCATTCAAAATGTCGTCTTCATTCAAACGGATCTCCTTCAACCGGATGGAGTCGAGCTTTTCGTAAATCCTGATTCGTCTTGCCTTCACGCTATTATCCCAAGAGTTGTCGGTGATCTGAATCTGGCTCAACACCTGCTTGATCCTATCCAGGGCCTCGGGAGTATGTGTAACGGTAAGCCGCCACTCGACAGGGTCATATGCGACATGCGCCCCACGAGGGGATGTGACTCCGAATTCCTCAAAGAATTTTCCCTCGTTCATTTTTTGGGGATGAAACGGATCCATCTCAATTCCCTCCTCCCGTAACAGCACGGGAGAAATTGAAAATGTCCGCGTCTCATAAGTTGAAGCAACCTGATCGCGGAACAAACCTTCCGTCCGGGGGCTTTCACAACAGCAGAGCATCAACATGACAGCCCCACAAAGCATCCCCGTCACGGACACGCCTCCCCGTTCGAAGTTTTTATTTCCATTCATGGATTGAGGTTCAACTTAAGCTGACAACGGCCGAGCCGCAAGGTTCTTGCGTCTCCCCCTTGCCTTCAAATGTTGAGAGTGGTAGGTTTGCACCATGGCAACCACCATTCATCGCCACTCATCGCACAATGGGCACACCCACCTCGTGCAACGCAAAACGGCTGTCGCCTCCCGGCGGAAGTTGCCTGCATCTTCCAAGGCGCACCGTGACGCGGTCGCTCCGGAAGACATCGCTTTCTACAACGCGGTCAGCCGCTCGGCTGCAAAAAGCCTGTCGCGGTGACGAGGCATCAAACGGAAAATCATCGAATGCTACGATCTCAGAGACGGACTGGCATAGGGGCTGCCAGCTCCAACCCAAACCGACCACGGTGAGCCGCAAGCGGATTCCACGCTTCACCGTTCTCGGTAATGTAGCTGCGTTCGCAAGAACGCGGCCCGGGGATCCAAACTCTGGCGAGTTCGGCTACAACAGACCGAGAGGCCGGACAGCCGATGACCACGCGGCGCCTGGCGAAGGGTGGCAGCCGCGTTCTTTCGAAAATCAAGTGCTGTGATCGTCTTCATGAGTTCGACTTGAACTTAAGCGAGTTTTGGTGAACTTCAAGTCGAGTCAGTGCTCAGTTTTTGCCGCCGCACAGTTGTGGTGCAAATTTGCACGAGTCAATCCCTTGCGCCCGAGGATCTCCGTTGGCAACGGCTCCTGCATTCCGGAGTCGGAATTTGGAAGTTCAACGTTCGATGTTCGATGTTGAAAGTTCCTGCCACTCGTGGGCGAGACCGTCGTAGCCAATGTCATTGGTTTTGATTGCCTTGGCGAAGAAGTCCGCGAAATCCTTTTCCTCCCCATGCTCGGAGCAAAAACGGTGTCCTTCCACATACGGAATCAATGCCTGAGAGGAGGCACCCCAGACGGCGTTGTGGAGATCACGGCGGACTTCGGAGGGAAACATTTGCCCGGCAATGTACTCGGCCAACCCCTCGTTGAGCGTGGTGTTTGAGGTGTTGCCGTAGGCTTCGCGCACCAGGGCATGGACGACCTCATGGGCAAGCACGCGTTCCCAGCTTGATCTCTGCCCGGCAGCGAGCCGGGTGGCAATCTGAATGGTCGAACCATCGCACCCGTGCCTCGTGACACCCCGAAGCTGCCCATGACTGCAGAGGTTCATTCCGTGTGCGTGAATCTTCTCAACGAAGCAAACGCGCACAGTCCAATCCCCTGCCTTGTGATGAGTGACCTCCCTGAACCTGCGGGCGCATTCGGAAATGATTTTCATCCCTTCAGCGGACACCTCGGGATCCACATTCTCAAACGCGGCCATCAGTCCCGGCTCTTCGGCCTTCTGGGCCAGCAGCAGGGTGGCTGGGGCGAGGCAAAGCAAGAAAATGATCGCCCTGAAGTACGGTGAGGGAGAACAGGCGAAGCGGAAGGCGAGCGGGTTCATACCCACTGCAATTGCATTCTCCATGCCAAGACGCCCGCGAGTGTGTCCCACCTCCCAGGCCACCGTTTTTCCATTCAATCACGGAACATCGTCGCGTTTCGCCCTTGGGCCAGGCTGCAAGAACTGCATGGCTTGCAGGAACCGCGCGCAAAAATTGCAGGCTGGGTATCAGCTCAGATTTCCGGGGATTTCCGCTCACCACTGCGTGACTGGGCGATGCGGTAATGGAGTGTCCTCGAACTCATCCCCAGAAGTTTCGCGGCCTTTGTGATGTTGCTGTCCGTTTTTTTCAGGGCGGCATGAATCAGTTTCCCCTCCATTTTCTCAATCGAAAAATCCTCCGCGGGCGCTCCGTCCACCTTCGCGTACTCCTCCGTTTCTGTGAGGCCAAAATCCAAGGGCTGAAGCACACGGGAAGCCGAGGAGAGGATCACCGCGCGTTCAACGCAGTTCTGAAGCTCGCGCACGTTCCCGGGCCATGAGTTCCGGCACACCGCTTCGCGCGTTTCCTGGGGGACCAGGGGCAGGGCCTTCCCGTGCCGCTTTGTAAAATGATTCAGAAAATAATCGAGCAGCACAGCAATGTCCCCCTCGCGACTACGGAGGGCTGGCACGGCGACCGGCACCACGTTGAGGCGGTAAAACAAGTCCTCCCGAAACTTCCCCTCCTTCACCGTCGCCTTGAGATCGCGATTGGTCGAGGCAAGCACGCGCACATTCACCTTGATGGTTCGTTCTCCGCCCACGCGCTCGAACTCGCGCTCCTGCAACACCCGGAGAAGCTTGGACTGCAGCGGTAGAGGGAGCTCGGAGATTTCGTCGAGAAGGATCGTGCCGTTGTCCGCCATCTCGAAACGCCCAACCCTCTTCTGGAAAGCGCCCGTGAAGGCCCCCTTTTCATGGCCAAAGAACTCACTTTCGATCAGGTTCTCGGCAATCGCCGTGCAGTTCAGCTTGATGTAAGGCTGGTTGCGCCTCGAGCTTGCATCCACAAGCGCCCGCGCCACCATCTCCTTGCCCGTCCCGCTCTCGCCGTGAATCAACACCGTTGCATCCGTCGGCCCCACCTGCTGGATGAGCTGCTTGAGCATCTGGATCGAGGGACTGTTGCCAACGATCATGTGGATCGGCGGTTCGCTGGATTCCTGGCTGCGAAGGTAGTCGGTTTCCACCGTGAGGCGTTTCCATGCTTCGAGCTGCCGCAAGGCGACTTCCAGCTGTTCGGCCCTGAAGGGCTTGATGAGGTAGTTCACGGCGCCAAATCGCATCGCTTCAATCGCCGATTCCAAGGTGGCCTGGCCGGACATCATGATGAACACTGGCGCGCCGTGCTTCCCAGCTTGTTCGTGCAAAAGATCCGTGCTGGCCCCGTCGGGCAGATGCACATCCATCAAGGCCAGGTCGTAATGGGCGCGCCCCAGCGCATCGCGCGCCTGCTGGACGGTTTCAGCAAGGTCGGGCGTGTAGCCGAGATTACGAAGAATTCCGATGACGGCATCGCTGTATTCCTTGCTGTCTTCAAGGATCAAAATACGCTCGATATGCATGGGTTGAAAAGAAGCGTGGGGATGGTCGTCATGATCGGAGTCGTATCGCCCACACCCCCACGCCTGCAGCCAAATTACGCCGCGAGCTGGAGGGCGGAGCGCACTGCGACCAGAAATTGATTCTCCGTGAAGGGTTTGCGCAAAAACGGGCATGTTCCCCGGAGTTCCGACCAACCCCTCTGGGACATCATTGCCTCGGAAGCAAACCCGCTGAAAACGAGGATCTTCAGGGCTTGGTCAATATCACGAACCGTCCGGATCGTGGCCAGTCCATCCATGTGGGGCATCATGAGGTCGGTCACCAGCAGGCGGATCGTCCCGCGATTATGGGCAACGAGCGAAACTGCCTGGGCCCCATCGTTTGCCAACAGTACCCGGTAACCGTGGGTTTCGAGAGTTTCCCGGGCCATTTCACAAAAGGACTGCTCATCATCAACCACCAGCACCAATTCCCCGTTGCCCCTTGGCGACTCTGAATCAGGCGGCACCGGGGCATCGGGTTTTCCACTCGTCACCGCGGGCAACCAGATCTCGAACAACGTCCCCTTCCCAACCTCGCTGGACACTTTTAGAAACCCATTATGGGCGGTGACAATCGCAGACACCGTTGACAACCCCAGCCCTGTGCCCTTGTCCGAGTCCTTTGTCGTGAAGAATGGCAGAAACATCTTGGATTGCACCTCGGAAGAAATGCCCGTCCCGGTATCTGAAACCGTGATGACCACATACGGGCCTGGCTCCCGCCATGGCACAAGGTCCTTGCCGTCATCCTCCACGATCACCTCATTCCTGCTCCCGAAGGCGAGCCTGCCTCCCTCCGGCATGGAATCCCTTGCGTTGACACAGAGGTTCATCAACACCTGATAAATTTGCGTCGGGTCCGCGCAGATGGGGGGAAGGTTGTTCAGAAGATGGCGGGAGACCTCGATGTTCTTCGGGAACGAGGCCTTCACGATTTTTTCCACCTCCGCCACAACATGCTTGATCTGGGTTTCAACCCGTTTTCCCTCGCCGCCCCGGGCGAAGGACAGGATCTGTCGAACCAGCTCGGCCCCCCGCTGGGTCGCCCCCTGCATCACCGCGATCTGCTTGAGGGCATGCTCGCTGGTCACCCACTTTTTCAGGAGCTGCAGCCCCATCATGATCGGCCCCAAAACGTTGTTCAAATCATGCGCGATGCCACCCGCCAGAAACCCCACATTTTCAAGTCTTTGGGAGCGAAGAGCATTGGCCTCCAGCTGCTTTTTCTCCGTCACGTCCTCGCACAGCCCCGCTATGCGTTGCGGGTTGCCGGGCTTGTCATGGACAAGAAAGATCCGTGCCCGGATCCAGCGGGTCTCCCCGTCAGGCCGCACGATGCGAAATTCGAGCTCCGCCCCCTTCTCGGTGAATCCAGCTTCCATGGTCTTTACAATCCTCTCCCGATCCTCGGAATGAATTGTATCCAGCCAGGTGGACGGATTCTCCACGAGGTCCTGCACCTTTCGTCCCCAGACGCGCTCATATGCAGGACTCAAATAATAGAATTCTGTCAGGTCGGCAGAAACCATCCAGCAAACCTCGTGAAGGCTCGCGCTCAGCTCATAGAACCGGCCCAGCTTCTCGATGAGAAGGTGCTCTGTCCTCTTTCGGACGGAAATGTCCTGCATCACCCCGATGACACCCATGTCCCCCAGCTCATCCTGGCGATACGGTGAAAACGTTGCGGAAATCCACAACGGCCCATCCGTCCCCTCAAGACACAGATCCGGAC
>JAHFSY010000113.1 GCA_023269615.1 Verrucomicrobiota bacterium | reverse complement strand
TGCTGGCCTGGGCGGCCGCACGCCGTCCCCGCCTCGTTTCCCAGGCGGTTACGCTTTCCATCTACGGCCATCATTTTCGCAAAACATGCGAGCAGCGGCTTGGCGGGTGAGAGGGGGCGATGAAAGCACGACACGAATGCCAGCCCATCCGTCACACGCTTCCGCCCCACGAAATTCTGGGACGCGAGGGACTGGAGCGGCTGCACAAGGCGTCATCACGGATTCTTTCCGAGCTTGGCGTGGAGTTTCAGGATGAGGAAGCGCTTGAAATTCTTCGCGCGCATGGGGCACGGGTGGAAAATGGAATTGCCCGGTTTGAGCCGCGTTTGGTCGAGGAATGGGTGGCCAGGGCGCCGCGCCAGTTCGTCCAGAGGGCGCGCAATCCGCGTCATGACGTCACCCTTGGAGGCGGGCAGACAATCTTCGCGCCGGTCTATGGGCCACCCTTCGTTCTCGATCTGGAGGGGCGGCGACGGAGTTCGACGCTCGAGGATTTTCAAAACTTCGTCCGGCTCGCATCACGGACACCGGTGATCCATCACACGGGAGGCGCCATCGTGGAGCCCACGGACCTGCCCGTGGAGACGCGCCACCTGGACATGCTCCTGAATTTGATCCGTCTGAGCGACAAGCCATTCATGGGTTCCGTCACCTCCCCCGGTCACGCGGCGGACAGCGTTGCGATGGCTGAGATCCTGTTTGGGAAGGACGGGATCCGCGAGCGACCGGCGCTGCTTGCGCTGATCAACGCCAACAGTCCCCGTCGTTTTGATGGCCGGATGCTTGGGGCGCTGAAGGTTTACGCCCGCGCGCGTCAGGCGGTGGTCATCACTCCATTTCTTCTGCAGGGGGCGATGTCGCCGGTGACGCTCGCCGGCGCGCTGGCGCAACAGAACGCCGAGGTGCTGGCGGGAATCGTCCTCACGCAGATGATCGAGCCCGGCGCGCCGGCGGTTTATGGCTCCTTTCTCACGACGATTGATTTTCGCAGCGGCCAGCCGATTTTCGGATCACCCGAGAGCCAGGTGGGGACGCTTGCGAGCGCGCAGCTCGCGCGTCACCACGGGCTGCCCTTCCGCGGAGGTGGAGCCTTCACAAGTTCGAAGCTTCCCGACGCCCAGGCCGCCGCTGAATCAGTGATGTCGCTGCTGCCCGCGCTCACCTCCCACGCCAGCTTCGTCCTGCACGCGGCCGGCTGGCTGGAAAACGGACTCGTTGCCAGCTATGAAAAATTCGCCCTCGACTGCGAGATCCTTGAAGCCATGCACCACTGGTCCCGGGGGCTGGATCTTTGCGATGATGCGCTCGCGATGGACTCGATCACGGAAGTGCCGCCGGGAGGCCAGCATCTCGAAACCGAACACACCCTGCGCCATTTTCGCAAGGGTTTCCGGGGCACCGGGCTTTTTGATTACGCGTCGTTCGAATCCTGGTCAAAGGAAGGCGGCCTCGATGCCCGTGCCCGCGCCGGCTCGCGGATTCGCGAGCTTCTGCGTGACGACCAGCCGCCCCCGCTGGACCGCGCGACCGAGAAGGAATTGGCCTCGTTCGTCACCCGTCGCAAGGAGTCCCCGGGTTGAAGCGGGACGTGGGGCAAGATCGGATTCGAGTTCGCCAGTTTATGCAAAGCACGCGGGCGGGGCCGGTCGTAGCATGACGGCATGAACCAAGGAGTTTCACCATTGATGTAGGTCAATGCCTCCCTCTCCTTTGGGAAGTACGTTGCCTCCCATGATGCAGACTCAAGAATTCAACACAGAAGGATGATACCCATGTCAGACCTCCAACAACTTTACACCGCGGTGCTGGATGGAAATGCGAGGGCAAGCAAGGCGATCGTCGAGCAGGCGCTCGCGGAAGGCGCCGATCCCCAGGTGCTCGTCACCCAGTACATGATTCCGGCCATGGATGAGGTCGGACGGCGTTTCGAGTCGAATGAATATTTTGTCCCCGAGCTTCTGATCTCCGCACGCGCCATGAAGACCGCGCTCCAGATCATCACCCCGCTCCTGACCGCAAAGGGGGCCCAGCCCATAGCCCGCGTGGCCATCGGGACGGTGAAGGGCGACCTGCACGACATCGGCAAGAACCTCGTGTCCGCGATGCTCGAAGGCGGAGGGTTTCAAGTCTTGGACTGTGGGGTGGATGTCGCGGCTGAAAAATTTATCGAAGCCATCAAAACGAAGCAGGCCAACGTGGTTGCCCTCTCCGCGTTGCTGACCACCACGATGCCCATGATGAAGACCACCATTGAGGCATTCAAGACAGCCGGGGTCCGGGGGCAGATCAAGGTGATCATCGGGGGGGCGCCGGTGACACAGAAATACGCGGAGGAAATTGGCGCCGATGGTTATGCGGACAACGCAAGCAGCGCGGTGACGCTGGCACGCTCGCTTGTTTCAAAGTAGCCATCATGCAAACGGCGTCCGTCACCATTGATGCTCTGGAGACCCGGGCGGAGCCGACCAAAGCGGCGCAGCGGTCATTTCGGAGCCTCATCGCTGCGGGCCGCTTCATCCACGGGGCGGAGCTGGTGAGCACGCGCGGGTACGCGCCCATGAAGGCACCCGGCGCACTGGCCGAACTCGGGGAGGCTCTCTGTGCAACCCGCCGTATGGGATGGCTTTCCATGACCGACAGTCCGGGGGGGCACACCATGCTTCCGCCGGATTGGCTGGGACGGATTCTCAGGGGCACGGACAAGCCGCTGGTCCTTCACCTTGCATGCAAGGATTTGAATCGCAGCGGGTTGGAATCCACGGCATGGAACTACGCCTCGGAAGGTTTTGAGAACGTGGTCGCGATGACGGGTGATTTTCCGGCGGGGGGCTTTGGTGGGCGGGCGAATCCAGTTTTTGATCTCGACTCCGTCGGGCTCATTTCGATGCTGGACGCGATGAACCGCGGGCTGGAGGTGCCCGGGCGCGGCGGTGAAAAAAGAAGGCTTCCCCCGACCCATTTTTTCATTGGTTGCGTGGTGTCCCCCTTCAAGCGGCTGGAGTCGGAGCTGATGCCGCAGTACTTCAAGTTGCTGCGCAAGATTTCCTGCGGGGCGCGGTTTGTTTACACCCAGCTCGGCTATGACATGCGCAAGTTTCATGAGGTGAAGCTTCTGCTTGAATCGCACGGGCTGGACATCCCTGTGTTTGGCAACGTCTTCATGCTCAACCGTACGGTTGCGGCAATGTTCAACCAGAACCGGGTGCCCGGTTGCGTGGTCAACGATCGCCTCATGGAGATGGTGGAGAAATACTCGGGAGGAATGGACAAGGGCCGCGCCTTTTTCCTGGAGCTCGCCGCCAAACAACTCGCGGTGTTCCGTGGCCTCGGGTTCGCGGGCGGATATCTCGGCGGAATGTCGAAAGCGGAGACATTCCTCGAAGTGATTGAGATGGCGGATGGTTTCGGGCGTGGTGCCTGGAGGGAGTTTGCCAGGGAGATTCAATTCCCGTTGAAGGATGAGTTTTATTTATTCGAACAGAATTATGGAACCGGTCTCGGCGAGTCCGGTCATTTCAGCCGCCGATACCTCGCCTCGCTGCATCATCCCGCTCCGAGCCGGCACGTGACCCTGAACTATCGCCTCTCGCGCTTCATCCACAACAAGGTGTTCACACCAGGCACCCTGGGGCACCGTATCATGAAGCGGTTTTACGAGCACTGGGACAAGAGCCCCGGCCTGCTCTCGCGCGGAATGAACGCATTGGAGCGGTTGTCGAAGACGATGGCCTTTGGATGCCGCGGGTGTGGCGATTGCAGCCTTCCCGACTGCGCCTATCTCTGCCCCATGGCTGCCTGTGCCAAGTTTACGCGCAACGGACCATGCGGGGGATCTCGCGATGGCACGTGCGAACTGCATGACAAGCAATGCATCTGGAGCCGTGCCTATGAACGGCTGAAGTTTTACCAGGAATCGGAGCAGATGCTGCAGGGCCCTGCGGTCATCCCACGAAACGAACTGCGCGGCACTTCATCCTGGGCCAATTCGTTTCTCGGCCGCGATCACCACTCATGCGGCTGCGCCGTGACGAAACAACGCGGTCCGAACAAGGAATAAAAAAATGCCCATCAAAGGACTTTCCATCATCGGCGAATCAATCAATGATTCGGTTCCATCCACCAGGAAACTTTTTGATGACGGGAACATGGAAGGACTGCTGGCGCTCGCGCGCAGCCAGGATGAAAAGGGCGCGGCGTACATTGACGTCAACATCGGACGTCGCGAACCGTCGCTGATGGCCGGACTGGTGCGGAAAATCCAGGGCGTGAGTTCAAAGCCGCTCTCCATTGATACGCCGGACATGGAGATCGCGGCGGCGGGCTTGCACGCATATGACGCCCAGCGTGCCGGCGGGCGTCTGCCCGTCCTCAATTCCATTTCGCCTCTGCGGCCTGAAATGTTTTCGCTTTTCAAGATCAAGCCTTTCATGCCCATCCTCATGATCAGCGAGCGCGTGGAAGGCGGGCAATCCGCGCCCAACCGGACCGCAGAAGAAACGTTCCGCACGGCCCGGGACATGGTTCTCGAGGCCAGGCGCGCGTGCCCCGGGATTACGAACGAACACCTGATTCTCGATCCGGGCATATGTCCCGTTGGGAGCGATTCGGAAGGCAATCTCAAACGCCTCCTCGATGGGATGCATCTCATCCATGATGACCCGGACCTGAAAAGGGTTCACGCGTCCGTGGGATTGAGCAACTTCACGGTGATGCTTCCGCAAAAGACGAGGAAGGGAATGCCGCTCCGCAGCACGCTCGAGAGCGCTTTTCTCACGCTGGCGATGCCTCTCGGGGTGGACATGATCATCGGGTCCATGGCGCGAAAATACGAACGGCTGCCCCCCGGGCATCCTGCGCTGGCTTGTCTCGAAGACTTTGTCCGCATGGATGGTTTCGACGCCATCCTTCGCCTCAAGGATTTTTATTCCTGATCCTTCCGATGCATCCATTCCTTCAAAAACTTCTATCGTCCGAGATGGTGATCACGGACGGCGCATGGGGAACCCAGCTCCAGGAGCGCGGGCTTCCTGTTGGGGCTCCCCCTGATGAATGGAACCTTTCGCATCCCGAGCTCGTGCGCGAGGTGGCTGCAGCCTACGTCGGGGCGGGCAGCCGCGTCATTCTCACCAACAGCTTTGGCGCCAACCGGATCAATCTCGCACGGCACGGTCTCGGGAAAAAAGTCCGGGATATCAACCAGTCCGCTGTCCAGCTTTCACGAGAGGCCGCCGCCGATGGTACCGCCCATGTCTTCGCTTCCATGGGGCCCAGCGGAAAAATGCTGATGACGGGCGAGGTCAGCGAGCCGGAACTCAGAGAAGCGTTTGAGGAGCAGTCGCACTGGCTCGCCGCAGCCGGGGCTGACGCCCTGCTGATCGAAACGATGACCTATCTGGAGGAGGCGCGAATTGCCATCGCTGCAACCCATGCCACCGGACTCCCGGTGGTGGCCTGCATGGTTTTTGATTCGGGGAAGGAAAAAGACCGCACCATGATGGGGGTGACGCCCGAGCAGGCCGCAGTGGCCTTGCTTGCCGCGGGAGCCGACATCATCGGCGCGAATTGCGGCCAGGGCATCGAGGGATTTGTGCCGATCTGCAAACGCCTTCATGCGGCTGGGGCAAGGCCCGTATGGATCAAGGCAAACGCCGGGATCCCGCGAATGGCTGGTGGCCACATCGAGTACGCTGGAACAGCCGACGAATTTGAGCGCTTTGCGCCAGTGTTGAAGGCCGCGGGCGCCGGATTCCTTGGCGGATGTTGTGGCACCGGCCCAAATTTCATCCGAGCCATCCAAAACGTCGTTCAAGCATGAATGCCCGCGAGCGATTTCATGCCACAATGCATTTCAAGCCGCGCGACCGGTGTCCCATCATGGATTTTGGATTCTGGCGGGAAACCCTCATCATCTGGGAAGAGTATGGATTTCCGAAGGGAGGCAATCCGGATTCGTTTTTTGGAATGGACCCGCAATGGGCCAACGCCATGATCAATGTCTATCTC
>JAHFSY010000010.1 GCA_023269615.1 Verrucomicrobiota bacterium | reverse complement strand
GGGTCGATCAGGTAATAGGGCCATTGATTGCACCGCGTCCGCAAGTGGCCCGAGTCTTCGATGATGCCCACGCGATGCCTTGAAGTTTCCTCATGAGGACGGCGGGTGAGGAAAATGATGATGACGCCGAGGATCGCCGACCCGATCAAGGTAACGGTCAGGACGCATGCCGCAGGGAGGTTGGCCGAGGAAGAAGACATGGCTAGTCTGAGAAGAAATGCCCCCAATGCGAATTCCAGAATGGCCAGCACCACATAGCTGAGGACGAGTGCAAAATGCCCTTTCTCCACGATGGTCGAACAGAATAGGGGGACGATGCTTGCGAGGATGGTTGCCGAGGCCAGCAGCAGTCCGAAGAAAAGAATCATCTCGGCATCCACGCCGCCCAGAAAAAATACGAGGGAGAGCACGGGCAGGGAGCAAAGCGTCAAAATGAATCCCAGGATCAAAATCGCCGCCAGCTTGGAAACCCCGATGGTCCAGGGGCGCATCCGTGTCGTGAAAAGGAAGTCGTAGGTGCGGTTTTTCTTTTCGCTCGAGATGGCAAAGGCCCCCATGACTGGAAGAAGAAGGTTGGCCAGCACGGCCTGGCACATGAAAAACACCACGACAATTTTCTCGGACTCAGTCCTGCCTCCATAGAAGTGCTGGTCCGCCGGCCAATTCCATGCGAGGGCGATGAACGGGATCATGAGGTAGGATCCCATCGCCCACCGCATCCACGGGGCGCGCAGGTACGCAAGGACCTCCCGCTTGAAAATCGGATTCAGCAAAGAATCAAGAGAGAGGTTCATTGGGAAATCTGAGCGTGCGGTGGTAGGGCGCGACCGCCGGGCGCGCCGTTGCGCAGCGGACGGCCCGGCGGTCCGTCCCTACCTTGACGTGATCAGTGATCATGCTGCCAGAGGCGATGAATCCGGAACAGGATGCCCGGGGCGCAGATGGTGGCCCAGGTTCCGAGAACGACCCAGTAGCCGTATAACCCGAAATGGTTGTCGTAGATCCAGCCCACGACGGGGGCGCGTGAGAACATTTCGTACGCGAGATAGGGCAGGAAGATGGTGCCAATGATGATCCCGAAGGTCCACAGCAACGCGTTCTGGGTGTTCTTTGAAAACAGGGCCGCGCGTGTCGCGACCAGGGCGGTCACCTCGATCAGCGCAAGGGCTGTGACGATGCACTCGATGGGGCTCATCTCGATGCAATCAATCCGTAAATGCCTGCCCTGTACAAATGAAGGCAGTGAAAAAAAGAATGCTCCCACCATGACAACCGAGTAGGGCCAGCGAAGTTTCAGGCAGATGAGCCACTTGCCCCTCAAGAAATCCTTCTTGGTCAGCTGTGTGAGCTTGAGCATCTCGATGGTCCGCCCCTCCTGTTCTCCCGCAAAGGCCACGGCATGGGTCAACCCTGCCCAGCCAATCGCAAGGAGCAGGCTCAGAAGCCACAGCAGGATCATGCCCTCGTCCAAGGTCAACTGGTACGACCGGCGTGAGTAGTATTGATCGAGACCCAGGACTCCAGTCATCGAAAGAACGCACAGGAGGAGGACTGCCAGCAGAAGGGCTGTGATCGTGATATAAAGGCATCGCCACCGCCACGCGGAACGGAACAGCAGGTTTGTCAGTTGTTCCTTGGCGATGATCGGATTGCTCCCGTCCGCAATCGGGTCGGGGCGCTTGACCGGGTCGATCAGGTAATAGGGCCACGCGTTGCGGCGCACCGAAATCTTGCCGTCGTCATCCATGATGCGCACGCGCCGTCGCACACTTTCCTCCGGCGGGCGGCGTGTCAGGCGGATCACGACGAGCCAGAGGAACACGGAGAGGCAGAAGGAGAGAAGAAAAAAAATACTCGTACTGTACAGGGGCCCGGAGATGTTTTGGCCGTCAAGGAATCTGATCAACACATACCATAGGATCGGCAGTGCAATGAAGCTGGCGAACAGGGCCATGACGCCGTTCTTGAACGTGGCCGAAAAGAAAAGCGACACAACGCCGGCAAGTAGGGCTTCCGCAGTGAGCACGATGCACGCTGTAAGGATTACATCGGAATCCACGCCGCCGAGAAAAAAGACGAAGGAGAGAACGGGTATGGAGCAGAGGGTGAGAATGGCGCCCGACATGAGGATGGCTGCCAGTTTTGCGGTTCCAATGGTCCATGGGCGCATGAGCGTGGTGAAAAGGAATTCGTAGGTGCGGTTTTCCTTCTCCCGCGAAATTGCGAACGCGCCCATGACGGGATAGACGAGCGCGGCGAGGCCGAATTGCGACAGGAAGAAGACCTGGATCAACTGTCTTGAATGGGAAGAGCCACCATAAAACACCTGATTTTCCGGCCACTTCCATGCGAGGGCGAGGAAGGGCAGGATGAGGTATGCGCCCATCACCCAGCGCATCCATGGCGCGCGCAGGTGGGCGAGCACCTCGCGCTTGAAAATCGGGTTCAGGAACGGGTCGCTGTAAAGGCGCATGGCGGTTTTATTTTTCCATCCGCCACTTTCGACGGACGCCTGCAAATGCCAACTGCACGATGAGGCAAAGAATGAGTGTGACTGCCAGAAACGCCAGGCTTCTGCTGTGCAGAGCTTCGATGGGTTCGCTCGATTCGCTCCACCCGAACAGGATCCACTCAATGTTCCTGATGCGCCAATGGAGGCCTGGCTTCAGTAATGTTCCCCATAGGACGAACAACCCGATCGTCGACGCCCCACTGAACGCCGTTGCCATCATCGTGCTGGTACAGAAGCTGGAGATTGCGAAGGTGATCCAGCCCAGGGTTTCGACGCAAAGCCACCAGCCGAGCGGGGCTAGCAGGAACGCAAACGCGTAAGGCTTTTCTGAAAGGTTTGCCAGGCTGATGGCCAGCATTCCGAAGATGAGCATCGCGCGCCGCATGCGCAGGGAGCCGAGCCATTTCCCGAGCAGGTAATCCCGCGGGCGGATCTCCGTCAGGCGGAGCCCCTCCAGCGTGTCCATTTCGTGGTCCATCGTCATGGATGTCGCATGGAGCAAAATCACCCAGAGCCCCGCAAAGAACAGGTTCAGCCACCATACGAATTCATGGGTGTTCTCCGGGCCCCACGCGCGCGCGAACGACATGGCCACGGGAATGACCGAAAGCGTTGCCATCACGTAGGTGCAGCGAAAGCTCCATGCGGAACGTTGCAGGGGGTGGATTTGTCTTTCAAGCTCGGCGACCACCCGGATGGCCTTCGCCTCCGAGGGCATGGGCGGATTCCGGCGCATCGGGTCAATCAGGTAGTAGGGCCACGCGCGTTGTCGTTTCATCAGGATGGCTGGATCGTCAATGGGCTTGAAGTTGGGTTTTGCTTTTTCCCCCACGGGCTTGCTGCCCGCGAGGCAGGCCATGCCGCCGAGCGCCAGCGCAAGAAAGAGCATGCAACCCAGTCCGCCCATGGATCCGCCAATGGATCCCGCAATACTAATGATGACTGCGAACCCGACGATGGCGCAGTAGGTGCAGACGAGCGCCGCATGTCCCCGCCGAAGAATGGACGAAAAGAAAATCGCGGTTGAACCCACGCACAGGGTGGTTGCGATCAGGAACCAGTAATTATCGATCAATTCAGTCGCGCCCACGCCCCCTAGAAAAAAGATCAGTGAAAGCGCGGGAAGCGACACGATCTGGAGGGCGACGCAGAGCAGCGTCACGGCCAGAAGCTTGCTGAGGATGATCAGCCAGGGAGGGACGCGGGTCGTCCACAGGAATTCCGCGGTCCGCTGTTCGAATTCCGAGCTTACCATGTAGGACGCAAAGATGGGTGTCAGCAGCAGGACCAGCACAAACTGGGTGCCGATGCATACCCACCACAGCTCCTTGGCGATGTTGCCGCCGCCATAATAGCCCGAGTCAGGCCAGTTTCCGGCGAGCATCAGGAATGGGATCGCCAGATAAAGGAGCAGAATCCAGCGCAATCGCGACGAGCGCAGCCCCGAGAGCAACTCGCGCCGCAAGACCGGGTTTCCAATCGTCAGGTGAAATAAAGCGGACATGTTTGGTTTACCGCCCCGGGTTTGCGCCTCTTCTTGTAGGAGCCGCTGTCAGCGGCGACCGGGCGAGATGGGCCCGTGCGGAGATCGCCGCTGACAGCGGCTCCTACATTCCAGAGACGGATTCCCGCCATTCTCACGACACGCCTCCGCTGGTCACGTTCATGAACACCTCCTCGAGGTTGGCCTCGATTTCGCGGCAGGAGACGACTTTCACCCCCTTGCCCACCAGCTCGGCGTGGAAACGGGCCATCTCCTCGTCGGTGAAATTTCCCTGGATCTTCAGGAGATGGTCGTTCACTTCCACTTTCTGCACCACGGGCTGTGACTCGAGCCATTGTTTCGCCGTTTCCACGCCGTCGAGCAGGCGCCACTCGAAGAGGCGGTGGGGCCGGTATTTTTTCGCCACGTCATGCACCGCGCCCGTCACCACCAGCTTGCCGCGCTCGATGATGCCGATGTGGTCGCTGAAATCCGCAAGGTCGCTCAGGATGTGGGACGAGACAAGGATCGTTTTTCCCATGGATCGCAAAGTCTTGAGGAGCTCCCGCAGCTCGATGCGCGCGCGGGGATCGAGTCCGCTTGCGGGCTCGTCGAGGATGAGCACCTTCGGGTCATGAATGAGCGTCTTGGCGAGGCAGACGCGCTGCTTGTTGCCCTGCGAAAGCGTGTCCACAAAATCGTCGCGCTTTTTCGTGAGGTCGGTGAGCTCCAGAACGTCGTGGATGATGCTTTTGCGCTTCACGAGCGGGATGCGAAAGGCGGCCCCGAAAAAGTCGAGGTATTCGCCCACGCGCATGCCGGGATAAATCCCGAAATGGTCCGGCATGTATCCCATGATGCGGCGCACCTCGGCGGGGTCCTCGCCGACGTCGAAGTCGCCGACGCGCGCCGCGCCGCCGGAGGGACGCGAAAGCGTGGCGAGCATGCGCATGGTGGATGTTTTGCCGGCGCCATTTGGGCCGATGAATCCGAAGATGGTTCCCTCGGGAACTTCGAGACTCAGGCCGATCACCGCAGCCCGCGTTCCAAAAAACTTGGTGAGATTGTCGAGTTGGATCATGGGAGGTTCCTTGGTTGATTCATCTTGAACTGTTCGGAAGGTAGGGCGTGACCGCCGGGCGCGCCGTGACGCAGCGGACGGCCCGGCGGTCCGTCCCTACCTTTCGGAATGTGATTGCGGTGGTGTTCATGTGTTACTTGACGGCTTGGGGTACAGGATGGGGGATTTTGGCGATATCCACCGGAATCGGCAGCAGGAGAGTCAGCGTCCGGTAGCATTGTCCGACGACGGCGTGTCCCGACGTCATTGGTTTTCCGGTGGATGGCATTTGGAGCTGCAGCGTGAACGGCACAACCAGCGGGTTTTGCCCGCCATAGTAATACTGGTTATAGCTTCTATATCGTTGATTCCCATTTTGTGTCATCTGGGTAAATGTCGAGACCAACCATGCTTCAAGCGCCTTCACGGGAATCTTCAGGATCACATCATTTCCATCCACCTTCACGGTTGAGCCGGGAATCTGCGTGATTGGAATTCCGCCGAGCGCCAGTCCTGTTTTGTTGGTGAGCCGTGCCGTGATTTCAGTGTCGGTGCGTTCCCATTTCGCCGTGATGCCTTCGCCGGGCAGGGTTTCCACCGTCACGCTCGCGCAGGTTGCAAACGCACCTGCCTGGGCTTCGAGGGTGATCGTTTGATTTTCGCCCGTGACCCGCACCTCGCGCGTTTCGTTATCGAGGCCAAACAGGATTTGGCGCCGCGCGGCGGTGGTGAGTGATTCCGTGCGCGTGCGCGGGGAGAGAAGGCCGACTTCCGTGAAGGTGAGGATGTTCTTGTCGCCGATGATGCCGATGCTCTGCGAGGTTTCGACGTGACGCGTGGGGCCGAATCCGCCGACGCGGCCGTAGGCGCGGTTGTAGAAGAAGAGCGAGATCGAGGCGACGATGAGGATGAGCCACGCCCATTCGTAGCGGCGTGATTTGCGGAACAGCCAGAAATTCAGGCAGAAGGCCAGGCCGAAGAAAAGGCCGAACACGGTGGAGACGCGCGAAAGCGACGCGACGCGATAATCGGCGATCTGCGCCAGGATGGTGTGCGACTGGTCCCGCTCCAGGTCGCCGAGCCAGTATAATCTGTCCCACGGCGAATAAAGCCGGCTGGGAAGAAAGAGCGCCTGTTCCCAGAAAGAATGGTCGAGCACGGCGCCTTCCTTCGCAAGATCTCCGGGGTCGAATGCAAGCTGCATCAGCGCGCCCCCATCCACGATTTGCTCGGTGATCAGCTTCACGCCGCCAGTTTCAAGGCGCGTCGAGACGCCGTCACTCTTCAGCGGCGAGATGGCCACGGTGGAGGAGGGGAGTGTTCCCTTTTCCCAGATGCTGGGCTGCTCGTGGCGGAGCAGCGTCAGGGGGCGGACCGGAGTCGAGAGTGTGGCGTCCTTGAGGTCGCCGAGGGAGAAGATGGTCATTTCCTCCCATTGCGCGGGCCAGGAAAATTCCTTGGGGAGATTGGGCGGAACAGTCCGTCCCCCGGCGACGACGAGGATTCCACCCTGTCGCAGCCAGTCGAGCAGGGCGATGGACTGCATCTGGTTGAGCGGTTGCGGGGTGTCCGAGCGCCAGAGGATGGCCGACACCCCTGCGTAAGCGAGAGGATCCTCCGGCAGCGATTCCGGCGTGATGCTGCCGGTGCGCCATTCACCATGCGCCGCGGCGTCGTCCTTGCGCGGGAAGACAAAGCGGTTGGAACCGCTCCCCTGCACGACGACGAGGAGGGGCGCATCGGCGTCCATGAGCATGCCGAAGATATCCTGTTCGATGATGATCTTCCCGCTGGAGTCGCGCAGCGTCGCGTGGATGCTGGTGTTTGCCATGGGAGGCAGCGTGAGTTTCCATCGTTTGCGTGCGCCCGGTGCGAGGGAGATGGGAAGCGTGTAAATCGTGCGCCCGTTGTTGATGCTGGGGCAGGAGAGCGTGAGTTCGCCTTCGATGGCTTTGCCATTCGAGATCAGATCAACCTGGAAAGGGAATGGACGGCTGGGCAGAAAGAGATTGGAGAACCCGAGTTCCGCCGAGATCTGGACTGGAGGCTGGTCCACCGCTTGGAGAGAGATTGAAAACCACGTGGCGAAAATCAGGGCAAGGATCGGTCTCATACGCAGGGGGGGAGTTCAACGCGGCGCCGTTTGCAACGTACTTCATTTTGTGATGAAGCGCATCTAAAATGATGTGAAATGTAGGGATCGCGCAGTCGTTCAAATCTTCTTGCGCCCAGGCGCGCCGGTATGATCATGTGCGGTCGTTCGCCCTCCCGCACTCATAGCTCAACTGGATAGAGCATCGGTCTTCGGAACCGAGGGTTGCAGGTTCGAGCCCTGCTGAGTGCACCACTCTCAACCCGTTTTCATAGAGAGAAAAAATGGCGGACAGGGAGGGATTTGAACCCCCGTGACCCTTGCGGGCCAACCTGATTTCGAGTCAGGCGCATTAAACCGGGCTCTGCCACCTGTCCTGGAGATACGCTGCGTTCGCGTGTCTTGGGGGTTTACTATGCCATGGTCGGGGGGCATGGCAAGCAAACGTGGAAGCTGTGGGCGGTTTTTGCGGAGTAGGATTACACCCCATGGCGGAAGGGGTGTTCTTCTCCTAGGTTGTGGAAGCTGAAAATCAGGCTGTTCCATGGAGATGACATATCAAAGCGAATGCGGGCCCCACGAAAAATGGTTGAACAAAATATTTTTCGTGGGCGCCGTGTGTTCGGCAATGGTGTTGCTTGCGGTGGCGCTCGCTCTTGTATTGCGCGCGGAAGACAGCACCGAATTGGCGTTCAAACAAACGTACGTGTTCGAAGTCTATCTCAAGGGGGATGGGATCAGTACCCGCTTCAACAACGGGATCATGACATTGAGTGGGACGGTTGCTGAAGAGTCTCATAAGTTGCTGGCCGAACAGGCGGTCAAGGACATTCATGGAGTGGGGAGTGTGGACAACCAACTGGTGGTTGAAGGTGAGCGTCCCGCCAAGGCGATGAATGCGGACATGCGTGAACCTCCGAAATCGCTGATGCTGGTCCAGGGGGAGACGGATGAGAATCCCGTTGCGTTGCGGGTGAGGAGGTCGTTGCTCTCCCAGCGTGTGCAGGACGCGCGGGAATCGGTGTTTGATGCGAAGGCGGAGGAGATCGCTGTGGATGAAATGGCGGGCAATAACGGCGATCAGGATCCACTGCTCTGGTTTCTGGTGGATCTCCATGCGGGCAGGAACGTGTTCAATCATGTGGCCCAGTAGACGCGAGCGGCGATTGGACTCATCGAGCTTTCAGCAGTGAATTTTCTTGAATGATTTGTCTGCCAAATCACACTGCCCGACATGCACATTGCCTTGCTCAGAGGTTTTGCTTTCTCATATCTGGTTTCGGTTGTCGTCATGCTGTCCGGTCCTGCGCGTGGCGCGGATGCTCCGGATCCCACGCGGATCATCATTGAGTGCGAGGACATGAAAGGGGTGGAGCAGGACAAGTTTGGCCAGGGCAAGGGATGGCAGGTGGGGCGATGGGGACAGGATTTGTACCAGAACATGACTTTTGGCGGCGTGTGGGCCAGCCGCCTGAGAATGGCGATGACGGATTCAGGCAGCGAGGCTGCATCCGTGACGTCGGAGATCGAGGTTCCGGCCGATGCAACGTACAAGGTCTGGGCGAAATACGAGTGTCCGCCATTTTTCAATTACGCATTTGGGATCAAGATCGAGCCGGTGGGCGGCAAGGGCGGGGCGGTGTTTGACAAGACGTACGGCCTGATCGAATCGCCGAAGCATTATTGTTTCACGACTAAACTGACATCGGGCAGTCTTTATTGGAACTGGGGGATTGATCACGACGCGGCGGAGGGTTACGAGGTGAAGCTTGCGAAGGGGAAGTATCGGGTGACGCTGTACAAGACGAAGAATCCCGAGCCCGCCGGCGTGCGATCCGTGGACACGATCATGATCACGAGCGATCTCTCGCCGATTTCCTCGCCCCGGATGGACCGGTATCCGCTGCTCGATGAACTGCGCCGGGCGAACCATGTTTATTTTCGCTTCCGAAATCCCGCCGGTTCACCCGCGCCCGTGAAGGTGGCGTGGAACCATTGGAATCACCGCTTCCAGGATTTTTATCAGCCGTTTTACCGCGACCTGGTGAAGTTTTATGATGAGGCCGGGAAACTTTTGGAGAGTCCGAAGCCAAACACGGGCGACTGGCCGGACCCGATTGCTCCGGGGAAATCCGGTCCGTGGTACGACCTGGGAATCACGATGAACACTGAGAGCACGTCGCCGTATACATTTCGGGCGCTTGCGGATGGGGCGGCGGCCACGTCACCGAGCGCGCCACTGGAACTGGACATCGCGCTCGAGCCATCCAATTCAAAAATCGTGAAGAGCTTCAAGCTGGAGAAGGGTGAGGACATGTTGTGCGTGCTGGTGCAGCCCGATCTCTTTCGCGAAGAGGGCGTGGAGTACACGAAGAAAACGGGTGATATTTACCGGGAACTTACGAGGCAGTTGAACGACGAGAAGCGTCTCGGCCCGATTCCCAAAAGGATGAAACTCTTCGGAGCAACCGCTGCCCCGACCTGCCCCTTCCTCACCTCCGAAATTCCCGTCCGCATGGAATTTCGTCAGGCGCTGGGATTGAACACATTCGAAGGGGTCCAAGAACCCGATTTTGCACGGGGAATGTTGGATTGGAGTCGCAAGAACGGGAACCTGCTGATTGAGCGTTCCATGTATTATCATCATTCGACCGATCCCACGGCCATCGCGGAGTCCATCAAGAAGGACGGGCACGCCGAACAGTTCCACTATCTTTCGTACGGCGACGAGATCGGGCTTCCGCCCGTGGATGTGACGGACGCGAAGAAGGTCGAAGCCTTTCGCGAGTATCTTCGCAAGGCGGGTGAGACCCCCGAGAAATTGGGCGTGACCTCGTGGGACCAGGTGAAGCCGATGGCCGGGTTTTCATCGGCCGTGGCGGTGCAGATCGGCGTGTTGCCAAAGGAAAAAGAGAAGGGCGGCGACGCGGACCTTGCGAAGTTCAAGCGTCTCTATTGGCATAGCTGCCAGTTCAGCCAGGAGCAGGGGATCGAGGCGTTCGCGGGGAAGACCGCCGAGTTGCGGGCGGCGCTTGGAGACGAGGTTCACGCCTCGGCCAACCTCGGCGGCATGCATCCGTTCTACTGGATGCACCAGGCTGCGTTCATCGAGTCGTTCAAGCACAAGGCGATGACGCTCGCGTGGACGGAGGACTACACCTATTGCATGCCCGAGGCGACGCGCCTGGTGGCGGATTTTGAGGCGGCGTATCTTCGCAAAGGAGCGAGCTACAACAACAACCGGATGATGTTTTATTGCATGCCCCACTGGCCGGGCATCACACCCGAGGCGCTCATCCAGAACGCCGTGCTGGAGTGGGGACAGAATGTGAAGGACCTCGATTTCTTTGGGGCTTGTCCCGACATCTGGGCCACGGAAAATTACATTGCCTATCGTGGCGGCCTCCCGACATGGAAGGCGATCCGCACCATCTCGGGAATGGCGGGGCTGATTGAGGATCATCTCGTGGCGGCCACCACCGAGCCGGCTCGCATCGCGATGTTGCTCAGCGAGTCGAGCGACATCTGGGAGGTGGAGGGCAAAGGGCAGGGAGCCGTCGAACCGGGGAGCGTGGCCACGAATGTTTCGCAGGAGGAACGCAAGGCCATCTGGTACGCGCTGCGCAACGCGGGGTATCGCGTGGATCAATTGACCGAGGAGGATGTAGCCGATGGGTTGCTGAAGAATTATTCCGTGCTGTATGTCTGTGGACAAAACCTGCAACGGAAATGCGTGCCGAAGATCAAGGAGTGGGTTCAAAATGGCGGCGCAGTCTTCGCCACGGCCGGCGCGGCGCGGAAGGATGAGTTTGATGAACCGCTGACGGATCTGGATGAAATGTTTGGGCGATGGAATGCGATTTCCTACCAGCGTTATAAAGGACCGTTGCGCGCGCGGCTGGAACTTCTATTCGAGAAGCCGCTCGACACGGTGAAGCTTGCGACTGGAGAAAAGGTGAAGGCGCTGTGCAGCCGCGAGGAGACCACTTCTTTGCAGGATGCAACCAGACTCGCCACGTATGAAAATGGCTCGCCCGCATTCATCGAAAAATCAGTCGGCAAGGGCCATGCCTATTACACGGCGATGCTTCCGGGACAGGCGTACATTCAGGCCGGCCTGCCGGTGACGCCACAAGGCAAGGGCGGGTCGCAGACGAGCCCGTGGATGATTGAATCGCTCACGTTTGACGCGGTTGCTTCGAAGATGATCCGCAAACCGCTCGATGCCTTGGGGATCAAGCCCGATGTGATGGTGAACCAGCCCGGCGTGGTGACCAATCGTTTGAAGGGGCCGAAATCCACGATCATCACCGTGGTGAATCTCGCGCAGCAGCAGAAGGGGACATTGAAGGACGTGCGATTATCCATCCACGTGGACGGTGGCGTGAAGCGTGCATGGTCCTGTTTCCATTCGAAGGGATCGTTGCGCATCAACAGGGACGAGGCGGGAGTCATCGAAGTGACGCTGCCGACCCTGGAAGCGGCGGATGTAATTGTACTGGAGTAGGGAGACCCTTGTTCCCTGAAGTCAGGAGTCAGAATCCAGAATCCCTTGAACCCATTTTTTTCAAAATCAACGGAGGGACGCGCTCCGTCGCGTCCGTGGGATCCAGGGGTGGGTTCGCGGGGCGGGCGTTTCCGAACACGAGACCCTTGGGCCCGTGGGCACGACGGAGCGTGCCCCTCCGTTTTATTAGTGTGGATGCTTTGCTTCTTCCTCGGTGCTGCGACCTTGCATGCCGGCTCCGTCGCCGATCTTCCTGCCGGTTTCACGATACGGCATCCGAAGGACGGCTCGGAGATGGTGTGGGTGCCTGCCGGAAAATTCCGCATGGGCATGAATGCCGACACAGCGAAAAAACTTGCAGCGCTGCTTGGGTACAAGGATTACCATGAGATGGCGGCGCAGGAGAGTTTTCCTGAGCGGGAGATGTTTGTGGATGGATTTTTCATGGACAAGCATGAGGTGA
Organism: Verrucomicrobiota bacterium; assembly: GCA_023269615.1. Classification (GTDB taxonomy): domain Bacteria; phylum Verrucomicrobiota; class Verrucomicrobiia; order JABWAM01; family JABWAM01; genus JAHFSY01. Next base: position 87,242 of record JAHFSY010000010.1, on the reverse strand, counting down.
CGATCGGGCAGTGGAAAAAATTCGTGGACGCCACGAAGTGGAAACCGGCGAAGGAACCGGGCCAGCCCGACAGCACCGGCACCCCGACGTGGGTCGGCCCCGAGCTCAAGCCAGAGGAGGCGAAGCTGCCGATTGCGCAGGTCACCTGGCGCTGGGCGAAGGAGTATGCGGGTTGGGCGGGCAAGCAACTGCCCACCGAGGCGATGTGGGAAAAGGCCGCTCGAGGCACCGATGCGCGCTGGTTTCCCTGGGGCAATGAAAAGCCCACTGCCGAGTATGGAGTCATCAGCATGACGGACACATCGCTCAACGCGCCTGAGCCGGTGGGTTCGCATCCGAAAGGCGCAAGCCCGTATGGATGCATGGACATGGCTGGGAACGTGTACGAGTGGACGAGTGAATGGATGGAGCCGTATCCGAACAACCCCGAGTCCGAGGGTGGCCCGTGGGGACATCACTTCGGGGTGTTGCGTGGTGGATCATTTTATCACACGAGGCTGAGTTATCACTGCTCGAAGCGGTTTGGGCTGGAGGTTCAGGAGACGTATTATCACGTCGGTTTCCGCTGTGCGTGGGTGCCGCCGGTGGATTTCGATGCGAAGAAATATGAGGTGAAGAAGTAGGGGGAGGTAGGCGACGGAGGACGGAAGACGGAAGCCCTTGATCCCGGTTTCTCCGCAGATTTCGCAGAATGACGCAGATTTCCTGAGCCCGAGTCCTTTTCGCGCAGCAGTTGCTGCGCGAAAAATCCTGTGAATCCTGCAAATCCTGTAATCCTGTCAATAACTCCCCCTCTCCGAAAATCTGCGTCCATCGGCGTTAATTTGCGGAGAAATCCCCGGGGGCACAGGGGTTCTGAATTTGAGATCGTGCGTGCAACGTCGGATCGTGTAGACTGTTCCGCGCATGGAAAAACCCGCCATTCCCGCGAATGAAACCCAGCGCCTGCATGCGTTGAGGGAGATCCACTTGATGGATACGCCGGCCGAGGAGCGCTTTGACCGGATCACGCGCATTGCCAAACGCATCTTTGGCATGCCCATCGCCTACATCGCGCTGGTGGACACCAACCGCCAGTGGTTCAAGTCCGCCATCGGCCTGCCGGTTTCCCAGACCACGCGCGACATTTCATTCTGCGGCCACACGGTGTTGAAGAACGACACGCTGATCATTCCCGACACGCTGAAGGACTCCCGGTTTGCGGATAATCCGCAGGTGACGGGCGAGCCGCGCATTCGTTTTTACGCCGGCCAGCCGTTGAAGGGGCCCGGCGGATTTCCCGTGGGTACCTTGTGTGTGGGGGATCGTGTCCCCCATGATTTTTCGGAGAGCGATCTGGTCATGCTTCGCGACCTCGGGGCGATGGTCGAGCGCGAATTGAACCTGGCGGAGGCGATTGAACTGCAGAGCCAGCTTCGCCTGGCCAAGGAGGCGGCCGAATCCGCGAACCAGGCCAAGAGCGGGTTTCTCGCCAACATGAGCCATGAGTTGCGCACGCCAATGAACGCCATCATTGGCTACAGCGAAATGTTGATTGAGGACGCCAAGGATGCGGAGCAGGCTGAAACGGTCGAGGACCTCCAGAAAATCCGCTCGGCGGGCCGGCACCTGCTCGGGCTCATCAACGACATTCTTGACCTTTCAAAAATCGAGGCCGGCAAAATGACGCTGTACGTGGAATCGTTTGTGGTCGAGGGCACCGTTCGCGAGGTGGTGGACACGATCCAGCCGCTCGTCCAGAAAAACGCCAACCGCCTCGACGTGAATTGCTCGCAGGATCTTGGCTCGATGAAGGCGGACATGACGAAGGTTCGCCAGACGCTTTTCAACCTGTTGAGCAACGCGAGCAAATTCACCGAGAAGGGGACTCTCACGCTTCACGCCACGCGCGAGCGGGACAACGGGGATGCGTGGATTGTCTTTCGCGTGCGCGACACGGGCATCGGCATGACGCAGGAACAGCTGGGGCGGCTGTTCCAGGAATTCAGCCAGGCCGAAACCGGCACGGCGAAGCGTTTCGGGGGAACCGGGCTTGGGCTGGCCATCAGCCGGCGGTTTTGCCGCATGATGGGGGGAGACATCACCGTCGAAAGCGAGTCAGGCCGCGGCAGCGTTTTCACCGTGCGCCTGCCTTCCGAGGTGAAGATCGAATCCGGTGTCGCAAAGGATGAGAAATGAATTTTTCCGATTTCCTGCCCCGCACGGTCACGCAAAAGCTCTGCGTTTATATCGGCCTGGCCATGTTGATGGTGGTGATCATGACGACGGCTATCAGTTATACGACGAATCGTGATGCGCTGGAGAAGCAGACCAACTCGGAGGCCGTCATGGAGGTCCATGATGCCGCGCAGCGGATGGATGACATTGTGATGCGAGTGGCACAGGTGACGCATGCGGTCGCCTCGCGGCAGGAGCCCATCGGCCTGAATCCCAACGAGAGGAGCATCCTATTCCTGGCCGGTTTCCTGAAATCCGCCCCGCCCGAGGTATATGGAATCTATACAGGATTCGACCAAAAGAAATGGACGGACAAGGACGCCCTGCCCTGGGTGGACCGCAAAACCTGGCCCAACCCGCGTGTCGTTCAGTACGATTTTCACGATCCAAAGTGTGAATGGTATGACGGCCCGAAAAAAACGGGGGGACTCTACATCACCGAGCCTTACTACGACGAGGGCGGATCGGACATCACGATGGTGAGCGTCACGCGGCCGATGCACGACAAGAATGGTGATTTCATCGGGGTGGCTGGGACGGACATGTCGCTGGAAGAAATCCGGTCCATCGTGGGTGGCATCCGCTTGCGGCCGCTCGGGCATTACGCAAACGAGGATGAACGTGACGAGTTCGCCTGTCTGCTGAGCCGCCAGGGAAAGGTGATCGCCCATCCGAAGGACAGCCTGATGTTTCAAAAGGGGCATGGCGGCAAGGATGTGCATGAATTGGAGGGGGGGGAGCTCATTGCCAGGTCACCGAACGGAAGCGAGCGCCTCACGATGCGCGGCCAGGTATGGAGGATTTACTGGGCGCAGGCGCCGGTCACCGGCTGGAAAGTGGTGCTGTATGTGCCGGAGGCCGTCATTCTTGAGCCGGTGGCCGAGTTGACCCACCGCATGCTCGTGGTGGCCCCCACCACGTTCATCATCATGATCCTCCTGATCATCGCGGTGGCGCGTCGCGTGACGGGACCCGTGGCAACACTCACCGAGGCGGCCAAGAAGGTTGAGGCCGGGGAATTTGAACCGGAATTTCTTGCGGACGTGGCCGGCGGGCGGGACGAACTCGCGAGCCTTGCCCGCGCCTTCCAGAGGATGGAGCGCGAAATCCGGTCGCGCGAGCAACGCCTCGAGGACTGGAGCCAGACGCTGGAGCGCACCGTGGAACAGCGCACGGCCGAACTCGCAACCTCCATGAAGGAGGCACAGCAGGCCAGGGAGGACGCGGAGGCGGCCAACCGTGCCAAGAGCAGCTTTCTCGCCAACATGAGCCACGAGCTGCGCACGCCGATGAACGCCATCATCGGCTACAGCGAAATGCTGATCGAGGATGCCGAGGACTCGGGGCAGGGGGAGGGCGTCGCCGACCTGAAAAAAATCCGGGCCGCGGGCAAGCATCTTCTCGCGCTGATCAATGACATTCTCGATCTTTCCAAGATCGAGGCCGGGAAAATGGAGCTTTACCTCGAGGAGTTCAAGGCCGCGGAAATGATCGAGGACGTGGTGGGCACGATCCAGCCGCTCGTCGAGAAGAATGCCAACACGCTCAAGCTCGAATGCTCGCCCGATCTCGGCGTCATCCGCTCCGATCTCACGAAGATGCGCCAGGGGCTTTTCAACCTCCTCAGCAACGCCTGCAAATTCACCAACAAGGGAGTGGTGACGATGCGCGCCTTCCGACGCATGGAGGAAGGTCGCGAGATGGTTTTGTTTCAGGTCACCGATTCGGGAATCGGCATGACGCCCGAGCAGATGGGGCATCTCTTCCAGGCGTTCTCGCAGGCGGACAGTTCCACCACGCGCAAATTCGGCGGCACCGGCCTCGGGCTGGCCATCACCCGTAAATTCTGCAGGATGATGGAGGGCGACGTCACCGTGGAAAGCGAGACGGGTAAAGGCTCCACGTTCACCATCAAGATTCCCGCGCGGGTCACCGACACGAAGGAGCGCGCGGCGGCGGCGGCTCCCTGTGCGCCTGCGGAAGGGGCGGGGATTCGCGACGGGCGATGCGTGCTGGTGATTGACGACGACCCTGACTCGCGCGACCTGGTCATGCGCAGCCTGACGAAAGAGGGTTATCATGTGCGGACGGCCTCGGGCGGCCGCGAGGGATTGCGCATGGCGAAGGAGCAGAGGCCGGACGTGATCACGCTTGATGTGATGATGCCGGACATGGACGGCTGGGCGGTGCTTTCCGCTTTGAAGTCGGATCCGGAGCTTCACAGCGTCCCGGTGATCATGCTGACGATGCTGGACCAGAAGGAGATGGGTTACGCGCTCGGGGTTTCCGACTACATGATGAAGCCGATTGATCGCGACCGCCTGATTTCCATTTTAAAAAAGTACCGCGGGCTGAGTTCCGTCAACAACCCGGTACTCGTGGTGGAGGACGACACCCACACGCGCCAGATGATGTGCCAGATGCTGCAGAAGGAGGGATGCAAGATTGCGGAAGCCGCCAACGGCCGCATCGCCCTCGATCGTGTTGCCGAAAACAAACCGTCATTGATCCTCCTCGACCTGATGATGCCCGAGATGGACGGATTCACGTTTGTGCAGGAGCTCCACAAGAAAGAGGAATGGCGGGGCATTCCCATCGTCGTGGTGACAGCCAAGGATATCTCAGCCGATGACCGTCACCGCCTGAACGGCTACGTCGAAAAAATCCTGCAGAAAGGCTCGTACAGCAAAGAGGATTTCATCAAGGCCGTGAACTCCGCCCTGCAGGGGGCATGAATCCAGAATTCGAGACGCAATCCCTGATTTCCCATGAACGAACCTGACTTGAAAACTGCAGCACCATCCTCGCTGCGGCTTCCTCGTCACTCCCGTCTGGCCATCATGGCGGGGGTGTCGGTTATCTTGATTTTATGGACGATACCCTTGATGGCAGTCATGGGGGTGTATCTATTTCCTGCGAACCTGGCGGTTTCCGAACATCGCTCACTCATATCGCTGGCGTCCCTGCTTCCTCCGCTGATTCCCCTGTTGCTTGGGCATCTGGCCCGCCGCCAGATTCAGCGCAGCGGTGGCTTGTTGGTGGGCGGACAGTTGGCGACGTGCGGTTTGTATTTTGGTTATGGAGTTCTGGTGCTCATGATTCTCCTGCTCCCCGCCCGCTCCTGGTCCCTTAAGAATGAACGAAGGTCCAGGGCGGTCAACACCCTGAGGGGGTTGCAGGAGCTCGATGCGACGAAGGACCAGTATGCGAAGGAGCTTCACATCACCAACCACGTCGCCGTGAGCTGGGAGACTTTGCATCCCTTCATCTCGCTCGAAGGCATGCTGATCTATTGCGAGGGGAGGGATGGGGCGGGCAACATGTACATCATCGGAAACCTCCATGAGCGGCCGGGCTTGAACCCGCTGACCAAAAAGGCCCTGGAGGACGTCACCGGGGGTGACACCTTTTGGGGGCCGTACAGCTGATCGGACTGCGCGCGCCGACATCCGGATTGACGCGCGCCTTCCCACCCATGACAATTCGCGGCCATGAGCGAACCTTGGGCATCCAGCCAGCATGAATTCCTTGCGCGTTTGCGCCACGACCTGCGCACGCCGCTGAACCAGATCATTGGGTACAGCGAAATGTTGCAGGAGGATGCTGCGGAGAAGGGGCAGAAGGAAATGCTGCCCGACCTCGGGAAGATTCACGATGCCGCGAAGAACCTGCTTGCGATCATTCATGACAATCTCACGCCTTCCCAGATGGAGGGGGTTGATGCGCGGAGTGGATCGAAGCTTTATGCCGCCACGCGTGGCGCGCTTGGCGCCATGACGGAGAAGGGATGCGCTTCCGATGGCGCGCCCGGGACCGGCAAGGGGCATCTGCTGCTGGTGGATGACGACGCCACCAACCGCGATCTTTTTGTGAGACGTCTCGAAAAACAGGGCTACACGGTTTCAACCGCTGAAAATGGGCGTCTTGCCCTGGAGAAACTGCACAAGGGACATTACGACCTGGTGCTTCTCGATATTCTCATGCCGGAGATGAATGGATACGAGGCGTTGCAGGTCATGAAGTCGGACGACCACCTTCGCCACATTCCCGTGATCATGATTTCAGCGCTCGACGAGATGGAGAGCGTGATCCGCTGCATCGAGGGCGGGGCGGAGGATTATCTCTCCAAGCCCTTTGATCCCGTGCTGTTGCGGGCCCGGATCGGGGCATGCCTTGAAAAGAAGATGTTGCGCGACCACGAGCGGGAAACATTGAAGAAGCTGGAGATCGAGCAGGAGAAATCCGAGCGGTTGCTGTTGAACGTGCTGCCCAAGCCCATTGCGGAGAGATTGAAGCTGCACGAGAAGACCATTGCCGACAATTTTGCCGGCGTGACCGTCCTCTTTGCCGACATCGCGAATTTCACGCAGCTTTCGACGCGTCTCTCCCCGTCCGAACTGGTCGGGATGCTGAACAAGATTTTCACGGTGTTCGACCACATCACATCAAAGCGCGGCCTTGAGAAGATCAAGACCATCGGGGACAACTACATGGTGGTGGGTGGGTTGCCGATCGCGCGTGAGGACCACGCCGAGGTCGTGGCCGACCTCGCGATTGAAATGCGGAGTGCGATCCGGAATTTTCAGTCGGCCGACGGGGAGCCCCTCACGATGCGGATCGGCATCAACAGCGGGCCCGTGGTGGCCGGCGTCATCGGCAGCAGCAAATTCATTTACGACTTGTGGGGTGACACTGTCAATGTCGCCAGCCGCATGGAGAGCAATGCCCCGCTTGGAGCCATCCAGGTGAGCTCTGCCACCTATGAACTCCTGAAGGACACATTCGACCTTGAGGATCGGGGCAACATCGAGGTCAAAGGCAAGGGCGAGATGCGGGTGTATGTGCTGAAGGGTCGGCGATAACGGAGGGATACGCTCTCGCCTCGCCGCTCGCCGTCGCGACGAAGCGCTCTGGCGTAGTCGGAAAGCCTGCGGCGTAGCGCGGGCCGTCGTGTCCGTCTTCAGAGATGAAACTTGTCAGGGGTGCGGATTTCCTGCATATCCTATTGCGTGGCTGCGCCTTCCAAATCGAAGTTCAACAAGGCTTTGTTTGTCCGCATCGTCCTCGTGGGGGTGCTGAGCGCGCTGGTGTCGGTCGGCCTTGGCATGATCGGGTTCATGAAGGGGCTGGAGCTGCGCACGCTCGACATGCGCTTCCGATGGCGGAAGGTGAACGATTTCGTCCACAAAGATCTCGTCTTTATCGCCATCAGTGATTCGGATCTCCAGACCAATCCCTGGCCATGGTCAAGAAGCCTGCACGCGCAGCTTCTTTCGGCGTTCACCAACGAAAACCTCCAGGCATCGGGAATCGCCTACAACATCACGCTGCCCGTCGCCAAGGAGGATGAGGAAGGCAAAAAAGGCGATGCCCATCTCGGCGCCGTCTTGAAAGACCTGGGCTGTGTCTGCCTCGGGGGACAGAGGCAGGACAAACCCACTCCGCCGGATGCGACGCGCGATGAGTGGCTCAAGTCGCGCGTGTTCAACATGGAAGGTGGCGAGGCCACCTCGTTCAAGCCGGAGCATGAGCTGCAGGCGCCCGCCGCGCCTTTTCGTGATGACGATACTCATTTCGGTCTCATCAACATGGATCGTGACGAGGATGGTGTGGCGCGCCGCGTGCCGCTGTTGTTTCTCGAGGGGGATCATTGGGTTCCCTCCATCGTCCTGCGCACGGCGATGCTCTTTCACGGGGTGCAGATGAAAGAGGTCGCGATTGTGCCCGGCAAGGAAATCCTGCTGCAGCGCGCGGATGGATGGAAGATGCGCATCCCGATTGATCGTGACCAGCAGATGAGGATCAATTATCGCGCCGACATCGGTGGAAGCAACCTAAGCGTCGCCCCGGCCCAGTCGCTGCTCGACCTGGCCAGCGGCAAGATCAGTGAAAAGGACCGGCAGGAATTGAATGAAGGGCTGAAATATGCCAACGAGGGTGTCGTCATGGTCGGGCACACAGCCCAGTCGCTTGCGGCAATCACCGCCACGCCGCTCAATGCCAAGACGCCTCTCATCGCCGCGCACTTCAATGCCATCAACAATCTCATGGTCGGCGATTTTCTGCGCGAACTCCCGCCCTGGGCGATCATTCTCCTTACGCTCGTTCTCAGCCTGCTCGCCTCGTGGGCCAGCCAGAAACTGTCGGCGGTCAAGAGCGCGATCATCGTCGTCAGCATGCTGCTGATCTACCTCGGGGCCGTCATCGGGCTTTTCATCACGATGAATTTCTGGCTGCCCGCCGTCGTTCCTCCGCTTGCACTCCTGCTCGCGTACGGCGCCGGCGCGGTGATGCAGTTCACGGGCGTGGAAAAACGCAGCGCGAAGATGACCGACGCCTTCCAGAGTTACGTCTCGGCGGACATGGTCAAGAAACGCCTGCGCGGCGCCTCCTCCGGTCAGACCATGGTCGGCCGCCCGGGTCAGGATCTTTCTGAAATGCTTCCGGATCTCTTGCCCGACGACAGCCCGATCATCGGCTTTGGAAAATACAATCTTCTCTGCAAGCTGGGGCAGGGCGGCATGGGCGCGGTGTTTCTCGGGCGCGAGAAGGCGAAGAAGGTCTATTGCGCGGTGAAGGTGCTGAACCCGCAATTCTCTGAGGATGAGGATGCGACGAAGCGTTTCCTGCGGGAAGGCGACACGATGCGCGGCCTCGTGCATCCAAACCTCGTGAGCCTCTACGAATGCGACCAGATCGAGGGCCAGTATTTCATCGCCATGGAGTTCATCGAAGGCATGAGCGTGGGCGATGTGGTGAAGGACGGGAAGCCGCTGCCTCTCTCGCTGGCGTTCCACTGGCTCAAGCAGGGATGCGAAGGACTTGCCTACATCCATGGCAAGACCATGATCCATCGCGACATCAAGCCCGACAACATGATGCTCAACGCGGCGATGGGTCTCAAAATCACCGACCTGGGCCTTGCCAAGGATCGCTCGAGCGAGAACCAGTCCATGACCGTGACGGGCACCGTGATGGGTTCGCCGCATTACATGAGTCCCGAGCAGGTGAACGAGTCCAAGAACGTGGACCACCGTGCCGACCTGTATTCGATGGGGATCAGTTTTTTTCAGATGGTGACTGGCCGGGTGCCCTATGGAGACAAGGGATCGTCGGCCGAGGTCTGCCTGGCGCACCTCAACGAGCCGATTCCATCCGTCGGTCTCGCATCACCGGACGTGACGAAGGCGATGGATGAATTCATCGCGAAGATGTGTGCCAAGAACCGCGACGAGCGTTTCCAGACAGCCGAGGAAATCATCGCCGCCATGAAACCATGGCTCGAAAGCTGCCCGGTGGATGCCGAAACCAAAAAGGCTTTCGCCGAACTGGGCTTTGACACGCGAAAGGCCGAAGTCGTTCTCGAAAAGCATGGCATCAAGCTCGAGACGATTGATCTCGACATGGGTTCATCCATCGCCGCCACGGATGTGTTGCCCGAGGCAAAGGGCTCCACGATGGTTGCGCCTGCTGAAGGAGGAGCTGCGGCTCCTGCTCCCGCCGCGCCGCAGAAAAAGGGTGGGGCGGTCAAATGGATCGCGATCGGCGTCCCCGTGCTTCTGCTTGTCGGCGGCGGCATTTTCTATTTCCTGAAAATGCGGGCGCCGCCCGCGGAGACGCCCGTGGTCATGCCTCCGCCAAAGATTCCACAGAAGCCCAAGCCCGTTGAGCCGGCAAAAACCAACGCCGCACCCGTCGTCGTTCCAGCCCCGGTCGAAACCAACGCGCCTCCCGTGACCGTGACCGAAACGAACGCGCCGCCGGCCACCGTCACGGAAACCAACACGCCCCCGGTGAGCGTGACCGAGACCAACACACCACCGGCGACGGTGACGGAAACCAATGCCCCCCCGGCAGCGGCGACCGAGCCGGATACGGCCCCCGCAGCAGCAACCGAGACCAACGCACCACCATCCAGTGCAACGGAGACGAACGGACCACCCGTCTCCGCTTCGCCACCATCTCAATGATGAAACGAGCGCCGACAAATTCTTAACTCACACCCACCCATGGCTGAGCCCACTCCGAAATCTGAAGTCAAATCCGCGCCAGCATCCGAGGCGCGGAAGCCGCTTTCACAGGGCATGAAAATCCTGATCGTGGGGGCTGTGGCCGCGCTGGTGGCGTTGGTGCTGGGGCAGACTCCCTTCGCCAAACAGTTTGAGGATCGAATCTACGACCTGCGTTTCAAACTTCGTCGTCAATGGTCGGTCGATCCATCGACGCACCAACCGAGCCACATTTATCCCCACCTCGCGCTGGTGGGAATTGGCAACAATGACAACAAGACATTCGGAGCTTTCCCATGGCACCGCGGTTTACAGGCCGAGATGCTGGCTACATTTACAAACTTGTCCCCCCATCCCCGTGTGGTTGGCTACGATGTTCTTTTTACATCGCCCAAGACGGATACGCCGGAGCAGATCGAGGGTGACCGTAAATTTGTGGAGGCCATTCAGCAGGCTGGCACCATCTGTTTGGCGGGGAATCTTGAAACCCAGGATTTCACGAAGGACGCAAAGTTGGATTTGAGTTGGGTTGCTGGCGAGTCCATTCCGATCGAACCGGGTGCGGCGGGCCCGAACCTCAAGCTTGAGCCACACAAAAACATCAGTCTTCCGGCGTCTATGTTTACCGAGGGAAGCCACTTCGGCCTCATTAACGCCACTCGTGATGACGATGGGGTTCATCGCCGGATGCCGATCCTTATCCGCGAGGGCAACTATTGGATTCCATCCCTGGCGATGCGGGCGGTGATGCTCTACCACGAGGTGGAGCTGGCGGAGGTCAAGGTTGATGGCAATTCGGTTGTTTTCAAAAAGTCCAACGGAGTCCCGGTCCGGATTCCAGTTGAAACGGAGAACGATGCCCTCCTGATGTGGGTGAACTTTCGCGGGACGGTTCGTCCGACACCTCAAACGCCGAACGGTGATTTTGCGGCGAGTTCCTTTGCTGGAGTGATCGGTTGGGAGAAGGAGGATTTGAAGAGTGGAAAGGGCGACCCCGAGGACTTTAAATCACTCAAGCGTTTCATGAATGCAGCCCAAGATGGGATTGTTCTCGTGGGCCAGACGACAACGGGTGTTGATCTCGGCGCCACGCCGCTCAATTCTGGAACAGCATTGATCGAGTGTCACCTCAACGTGGCGAATACGATCCTGACCGAGGATTTTTTATGCTTCCTGCCGTTTCCGTGGATCGCGGCGCTCACGGTTGCGTTGAGTTTGCTTGCGGTGTGGGCGACCCAGAAATTCTCCGCAGTCTTGAGTTCGTCGATTTCGATCGGCGCGTTGCTGTTCTTCGTGGTGGCAATCTGGTTTGCTTTTTCAAGCAGGAGCATCGTGGTTCCATTGATCGTCCCGGGTGCCGGCTTTCTTCTGGCGTTCACCGCAGGCATAATCTTGCGCTTCATGGGTGAGGAACGCCAGAAACGACACCTCCGAGGCACATTCCAAAAATACCTTTCCGCCAACATCATGGAGGAGGTTCTCAAAAATCCCGCCGCCGTGCAAATGGGAGGCGTGCGCAAGGAATTGACCGTGCTCTTCACCGACGTCCGTGGCTTCACCACGTTTTGTGAAAAAAATCAGCCCGAAACCGTGGTGCCGATCTTGAACGAATTGCTCGATGTCTGCTCGGTTGCCATCGCGCGTCATGACGGCACCCTGGACAAGTACATTGGTGATGCGATCATGGCCTTCTGGGGTGCTCCCGTGACGATGAAGGACCATGCCGTTCGCGCAGCAACAGCAGCCCTCGAAATGCGCACAGTCATGGAAAAACTGCGGGCGGAATGGGAAAAACGAGGCATTCCCCACCTGCACCTGGGCGTCGGCATCAATACAGGCGAAATGCTCGTCGGCAACGTGGGCTCTTCCCGCCTCCAGAATTACACGGTCATCGGCGACGAGGTCAACCTGGGTGCCCGTCTCGAATCCGAGACCCGCAAGTTCGACACCGACATCATTATCAGCGAATCCACCGCCGAGCGGCTTGGCCCCGAATTCCGCACCAAGTTCCTCAGCGAAGTCACCGTCAAGGGCAAGCAGAAGCCCGTTCGCATCTACTCCCTGGAAGGTTTTACCGTTGCCAAGTGATGCCGAATGTAGCTGCGCTCGCAAGAGCGCGGCCGTGCGACCCGGGCCAAACTCTTGCGAGTTCGGCTACGTTTGTATTCCACACCCTGCTTCGCAATAATAGCATTGACGCCCAAACCCCAAAAATGGTAACAAAAAGCACCATTGGATTATTGAGCAATCGCATTGACAATCAATGACTTACGTGAGAAAAGGTGAGATTGCTTTTTAGCCTGTGGAATTGCCTATGAAAACAACCCCCCTTCATTATTTACGGATGTGGCCAGCCCTTGCAGTCATGCTGACGCTTGTCGTGCCTGGTGTCATTTCCCATGCCGCTGAGTCCACCTACACGGGGGGAACCAATTTCCGTCCCCTCCAGAAGGGTCTGTGGGGCCCCCTCAATTTCGGTCCCCGCGCCGAGTACGGCAGCATCCAGTTGCGGGGTAACGAGGAGTTCACGTTCGACGACAACGTTTATTTGACAGAGCGAGCGCGCCTCCACGACTGGGCGTCCATTACCAGCCCCGGCCTTGCCTACAAGCTTGGAAGTGCTGATACGAATTTTCTGGAACTCGGGTACGATGTCAACATTCGCCGCTACTTTGAACAGACGCGGTCCGATGGTGAAGAGCACAAGCCCTACCTGATCAATACGTACACGATCGGTATCACCAAATTGACCATTACCGACAACCTGACGTTTGTGAAGGGTGGGGGACTCATCCTTGGGGGCAACGAACTGACCGTCCGTTCTCCAAAAACAAGCAACGATGGAACCATCAGCACGGAGACAAAAATTGACGACAAGCTGGCGCTGGGATTCCATGTCCACCACAATCTGTACGTCCCCGGTGCAGCTCCCTTGCTCGCCTCACAGCAAATTGATGGGGGATTCAACGTCTTCTACAAGGCTTTCGCCAAGGCCGATCTCTTTATCGAAGGCAACGGAGGACACATTGACGTGACCCGCGGCGGACGTCAGGATTACGCCCAAGGCAAGGTCGGTGTTCGCGGCGACCTGTCTCCCAAGCTCTCCGGACGCGTGGATGTTGGTGGTGAGCATCGCATGTCATCGATTCGCAACGTGAGCGACCAGGACAATCCGGTGGTCGGCGCGTCGTTGCTGTACACGTTCAACGATGACCTCAAGAGTACCGTGCGTGGCACTCGTGCCGTGCAAACTTCCATTTCAACGGCGGGACAGACCTACGTGAACACAACCGCCGGGTTCGGTTTTGATTACCAGTTTGGCCCCCTGTTTGCCAACGACAGCAAGGTGCGCCAGCTGGCTCTCACCCTTGATTACGATTATTCAGGTTCTGAATTCAATCTTGCAACCGCCGGAGTAAAACAGTCGGTTGACCTGCACACAGTGGCCACTTCATTTGCATTCAGGATCCAGCCATACTGGATGGCCTACGTGGTGTACCGCTACCAAAACAACGATTCCAATCTCCCGAATGGCGATTATTTCAACAATCGCATTTCGATCGGCACCTGCGTCTTGTTCTGAAAACGTAGCCGAACTCGCAAGAGTTTGGATGGTCGGGAGGGGAGAGTCCCTCCAGAAATCTGCGGAGAACATCATCTTTCTTGCGCTTGTATTCGGCCCTCTTTCGTCTTATCATGTCATCTGTATGCGACATTCGATGCCACAGATTGCCGTCTTCCGTATCAAGGCTGGCGTCCTCCTGCTGCCCGCATTGCTGACGCTGCTTCTTTTTTCAGGCGTTTTTGCCCAGGACCGACCTGCTTCCACACCCCGCACAGGGACCGACGTGTCCGCCCTCAAGGACTACCGGATCGCGCCCCTCGACACCATCTCCATCACCGTGTTCCAGGAGCCGGAGCTCACCCGCGATGTCAAGGTGTCCCAGACCGGCTACATCACCTTTCCATTGCTTGGCAAGGTTGCCGTGGCTGGACTGCTTGTTTCTGAAGTCGAAACGCGCATCGCCGGGTTGCTTGGAAAGGATTATATCAAAAATCCACAGGTCAGCGCCATGGTCAAGGAATACAGCGTGCGCCGTATTTCCGTGATGGGCGAGGTGAAAAAGCCCGGCAGTTACGAAATCCCGCCCGAAGAGCGCCTGACCCTGCTCCAGGCCATCGCCCGCGCGGAAGGCTTCACCAATATCGCCAAGACCGACAGCGTGGTCATCAGCCGCATCAAGAACGACAAGGAGGAGAGGATCGAGGTCAATGCCACCGAAATGATGAAGAGCAAGGGCGAGAAGAAGGATGTGGATCTCCAGCCCGGCGACATCATCGTGGTCCCACAGCGCTTTTTCTGAGTCGTATCCAAGCACATGGATAATCCGCAACAGACCGCCCACAGCCCGGTTGAGATCAACTTAAAGGATTATCTTCGCATCATTTCGGCGCGTCGCTGGTGGTTGATCTCGATCGTGGTCGTCTCCGTCTCCCTGACCGCCGTGTACAATTTCAAGCTTCCCAACATCTTCCAGGCCACGGCCACCATCCAGATCAACAAGGAGGCGCCGAATGTGGTGGAAGTGAAGCCGGTCATGGAGATGCAGTCCCAGGCAAACGAATTTCTAAAGACCCAGCACAAGATCCTCTCCAGCCACAGCATTGCGGAACGCGTCATCAAATATCTTGAGCTCGAAAAAATTCCGGAATTCACCGGCGCCGATGAACCCAAGTCATTTTTTCAAGGTGTAATGGAACGGATTTCGCCCACGGACCAAAGCAAGAACGCCGAGCCCCAGCGCGTGGACATGGTGACCCTCTATTACAAGAAAGTGACGATCACCCCCGTGCCCCTCACGCTGCTGGTGAATATTGCCTGCACGCTCAAGGACCGAAAATTGGTCGCCCAGATTGCCAACGCCCACGCCGAGGCCTACATGGCCTACACCCTCGAGCAGCGCCTCGACGCCACGACCGGCGCCTCGGACTGGCTCCAAAATCAAAGCACCGAACTTCAAGCCAAACTGGCGAAATCCGAAGCCGCCCTCCAGGCCTACCGCGAGAAAAACGGCACGGTCTCACTCGATGACAAGCAAAACATCGTCGTCGAAAAACTCAAGCAGCTCAATGAGCAGGTCACCCTGGCGAAAAATCAGCGCATTACCGCCGAAAATAGCTACAACCAGTTGAAACTCATGAAGGAAAAGGGCGGCGATCCGACCACTCTCGCCTTTGTCCTCCAGGATCCCGTCGTCCAGGAATTCAAGAAGAAAAGGTCGGAGAAACTGGCCGAGGTCTCCAAACTCAAGGAGCGCTATCTCGACAAGCATCCCGCGCTCATCGCGGCCCGTTCCGAGGTGGATGTCGTGGAGCGTAATCTCAAATTGCAGGTCGAAACTCTCCAGTCGGTCATCGAAACCGATTACCAGCTCGCTGTCAGCCGCGAGAAAAACATGGACCAGGCTCTCAAGGAACAGGAACAGGTTGTCACGAGCCTGAACGAACGCCAGATCGGATACGAAGCCCTCAAACGCCAGTACGAGGCCGACCGGCAGATGTATGAGACCGTCCTCACCCGCACAAGGCAAACCGGCGTCTCCAAGCAGCTCGATACCACCAACGTCACCATCGTGGACCGCGCGGTCGAGCCCTTCAAAATCTATCGCCCGCGACGCCTGCTCAATGTGCTCATCGTTTTTGCCCTCAGCGTCATGATCGGATGCGCCCTCTGCGTCCTGCTGGAGTCGCTCACGGAAACCGTCCGCGATCCGGATGACCTCACCCGTGATTTTCAGATGCCATTCCTGGGGTACATCCCTCACCGCTCCCGGTCTCTGTTCCACAAGCAGTCGGCCATCGCCAACAACGGCGACGCGGCCACGTCGGAGGCCTTCCGTACCGCGTTGGCCGTGTTGAGCCTCCAGCCGGAAAGCGTCAATGCCACCTGTTTTATCGTGACGAGCGCCACCCCCTCGGAAGGCAAGACAACCTGCGCGCTGAATCTTGCGGCCAACTTTGCCGAGAAAAATTTACGGACGCTCCTCATCGAGGCTGATCTGCGCCGGCCCAACCTTGGAAAACTTTTGGGGCTTCCCGCAGTCGGGGGGTTGGAACGCCTGGTGGATGGGAACGCCGATGGGATCATCCAGGCTACCAGCCAGCCGAACCTCAGCGTTGTCGCAAGCGCGCGGTCGCCAGTCAATGCGCACGCGCTGGTCTCGCTTCCAGCAGTCCGGGAATTCATCACCAATGTGAGGCCGCAATTCGACCGCGTGGTGATTGATACCCCTCCCATCGGCGCTGTCAGCGATGCCCTTTCCCTCTGTGCCCTCGCCGACGGCGTGATCTGGGTCGTTCGCTTTGACACCGTCCGGAAAAAAGTCGTGGCCGATGCGTTTTCACGCCTCCACCAGGTCAAGGCGAAGGTGTTCGGATTCATCATCAACAATGTGGATCTCTCCAGCCGCCACAACAAGTATCATTACTCCTACCACGGATATGATGCGTACTACGGGCAAAAGAAGTAAGTGCATGTGCAGTCGCGGAGTGAACGGGAACTGAATGTATGCGGAAAATCAGGAACATGAAGGAGCGGCAACGGGGTGTACAGGGGCATTGCCGAGTGGCGGTAGCCTGCTTCGGCCCAAGGATGACAACCTCTGCCCCGGCTCCTGAATGGGTGTGATCATCATCACGGGATCATCGGGCCTGGTTGGAAGTGAAAGTGTTTCATTTTTTTCAGGCCTCGGAAAGACCGTGGTGGGGATCGACAATGACATGCGCCGCCACTTCTTTGGTGAAGGCGCATCAACGAGGAGCATGGTCAGCCTGCTCAAATCCCGGTTTCCGAATTTCGTTCATTTCGAAACCGATATTCGGAATCGTGTTGAACTTGAAAATGTGTTTCGCGAATTCAACAGCGGGATCGAATGTGTGATCCACGCGGCCGCGCAACCTTCCCATGATTGGGCGGCACAGGAGCCGTTCACGGATTTTGAAGTGAACGCGCTGGGCACGATCAACATGCTCGAAATGACCCGCCGCCACTCGCCGAAAGCCTCCTTCATTTTCATGTCAACAAACAAGGTCTATGGGGATCAGCCGAATCATCTCCCTTTGATCGAGCGGGAGACGCGCTGGACGCTGGATGCAGGACACCCATATGCCCAAAATGGCATTGATGAAAGCATGTCGGTCGACCAGGCGCTGCACTCGTTGTTTGGAGCCAGCAAACTCGCCGCCGATCTCGTCGTGCAGGAATATGGACGATACTTTGGCATGAACACAGCATGCTTCCGCGCCGGTTGCATCACGGGGCGAAACCATGCCGGGGCCGAGCAGCATGGATTTCTGAGCTACCTGATGCGTTGTGCATTCACGGGAACCGAGTACAAAGTTTACGGGTACAAGGGGAAACAGGTCCGCGACATGATTCATGCCGCGGACCTGGCGCGTGCTTTTCATGAGGTGTTCCAGTCCCCGCGCGCTGGAGCGGTGTACAACATGGGTGGACACATCCATGCCAATTGCTCGGTGCTGGAGGCGATCCGGGCGTGCGAGGAGAGAGTTGGAAAAAAGATGATCCAGGCCTATGTGGACGGGAACCGTCGCGGTGACCACATTTGGTGGATCAGCGACACCCGTCTTTTTCAAAGGGACTATCCCAACTGGCACCCCGCTTACGACATGAATGCGATTTATGACGATCTTTTCGCCGGGCTGTTGAAGTAGGGGATGTGCCTGGCGGTAATTGGAGTAAAAATGACTGTTTACGATCAAGCGCAAAACCAGTTGAAAACCACCCCGCGCCGATGGCTTGTCACCGGCGCTGCGGGCTTCATCGGCTCCCACCTGGTTCAAACTCTGCTCGAACTCGACCAGGCCGTGGTCGGGCTCGACAATTTTTCCACGGGCACTTTGGAAAATCTCGATCATGTCTCGCACCAAGTCGGCTCAGCCCAATGGAAACGCTTTCGACTCATTGAAGGCGATATCCGCCAGCTGGATGTCTGCCTGGCCTCCTGCAGGGGGGTGGACTTCGTCCTCCACCAGGCTGCCCTGGGATCGGTCACGCGCTCCATTGAGGACCCCATGGAAACGAACGAAAGCAATGTCACAGGTTTCCTGAACATGCTCGTGGCCGCGCGCGACGGCAAAGTGAAAAGATTCATCTACGCCTCGAGCAGTTCGGTTTATGGCGATTGCACGGAAATTCCTGCGACGGAGAACCGGATCGGCATCCCTCTTTCGCCCTACGCCGTCAGCAAGCGGGCCAATGAACTCTACGCCGCCGTCTTCGCCTCAGCGTATGGCATCGAGACAATCGGCCTCCGCTATTTCAACGTCTTCGGCCCACGCCAGGATCCCAACGGCGCCTATGCCGCCGTGATTCCGCGTTGGATTGCCGCCCTGAAGGCAGGCGAGACGGTGACGATCTACGGGGATGGAACAACCAGTCGTGACTTCTGTTACGTGGCCAACGCGGTGCAGGCCAATATCCTTGCAGCGATCTGTGATCAGAAAGAAGCCATCAGCCAGGTGTTCAACGTGGCGCTGAACCAAAGCACGACTCTCAATCAGCTGTTTGTGTGCCTGCGCGACAAGCTTTCAGCCCTTCATCCCTCATCCTTCATCCTTCATCCGTCCTCCCCCCTTCACCTCCCTCCACGCTCCGGTGACATCCGTCATTCCCTGGCGGACATCAGCAAGGCTCAACGCCTTTTGGCTTATCAACCGACTCACACGTTGGAGCAGGGCTTGGATGAAATGCTATGAGCCATGGAGACATCGGAGATGGGTTGACAAGACGTACATCATAGAATAGTCTGTACGTCATGCATACGAAGCTCACCTTGCGAATGGATGAAGCGCTGGTCCGGAAAGCAAAGTCGGAGGCACTGCGTCGAGGCAAGTCGGTATCCCGGATGGTAGGGGACTTCATTGGCCTCCTCCGCATGGAAAAGCGACCTGCCAACAAGGAGCTTCCTCCCATCACAGCTTCACTCGTCGGAACCCTGCAGGGCAGACGGGTTTCTGAGGCGGACTACAAGAAACACCTTCGAAAGAGATACCTTTGAGGGTCATCCTCGACACCAATGTGGTCCTGGATGTTCTCCTCAATCGAAAGCCGTTCGTGCAGGCGGCGGCGGGAATTTTTGGATTGGTTGAGCAATCTGTGATTGACGGATTTCTCTGCGCCACAACGCTCACCACCGTGGATTATCTCCTGGCTCAATCCCTCCCCAAAACTGCTGCGCGCGATGCAATCCATCGCTTGCTTGAGCTCTTCGAGATTGCGCCCGTGAATCGCGCTGTGATCGAAGAGGCTCTCCAAAGCAAAATTGCCGATTTTGAAGACGCAGTCTTGGAACAGGCAGGTCGGCTGGCGGGGGCGGAGTGCATCATTACGCGAGATTCCAGGGATTTTCGACACGCAGCCATCAAGGTTTTCGATCCCATCGAGTTTCTGACCATGCTTGAGAAATAAATGACGAACGGACGACAGGGGGTCCCTCATCCTTTTCCTCAAACATACCCACACTTCTTCATCGTGCTTCCCGCTTCTGCCATGAACGCTTCCAGGACCTCCGGCGGCATCTCATCCTTGTGGCTGCCCGCCACGCCGCGTCGAATAAATCCCTTTGGAAGGGTGTGTTTTGGAAAAGTAGCCCAACCAAAACGGCCTTCCCGTTCCCGCATCTTTTCAAAAGTTGTCATCGCGATCACCCGATTAATTGCATCATCATCCCGCTCAATTCCCACAAACGTGCAAAGACGGCGTAATTCCTTCAACGGATTCAATTTCATATCTTCGTATTTGATCTGCAGGATATCCGCCTTGTACGGATTATCCAGCCATGCTTCGACATGCTCGTGCCATTTCGGAGTGACTTCATTTTGCAGCAAATTCAAAAAAGTAACATCTGTCCGTCCCGATGCCCTCAGATAGTGATAAAGGGAAACCATGGCGTCACGACCATCTCTCAAAAGATAAACCACGCGACGGATGCGCGGAATGGGCAGAGTGTGTTCCTTGAAGAACATGGGAGTCTGAAATCGCCGGTAAAATGTTTTTCGAGGGTCTGGAACAAGTTCCTGAATCAACTCGTCATGCGCGTGATGAACATCGAGATCATAGATCAGTCCTGCAACGATGCTCTGGAACCAGGTATGCCCCGATTTTTGAAATCCGATGATGAAGACATCCTCCTCTCTGGATTGGTCGAACGGAATCATGCCGGTGCTTTCGAACACCTGCCTTCGCAGGCGGGCATCACACCAGCGACGAATTGGGCCCCGGTATTGTCGCCAGCGGCGGATCGCCATCCTCACTGGGGCGAGGCGGGCATCATAGCGCCAGCGGCCATAGCGCCAGCGACGGTATGAGTCCACGAAAGCGTTTTTGAAGTCATGAAAATTAAAATTCATTTGCCGATGCCCCATCGTAGCAGGTTGATGAGGTTGAGTCTAAAACTTTTCTGAGGCCAGAAATCCTCATCAGGACGGATGACAGAGGCGGGTGTTGGAAGCGAGAATTCAGAATTCAGGAGCCAGAAGGCGGATGGCTGAATGCTGAAAGCTGAAGGCTATGCCGGCCGTAGCCGAAGTCGTAAGAGGTTGGAAGGGCAGGGGACGGAGGACGGAAGCTGCTGGGGAGAGTTTCATCCGGTGCATCTGTGGCGAATTCCCCTGTTTTCTGGGGGAGGATTGTGATAATTCTAAAATGATCAAAATGAGGAGCTCAACATGCATCTAGTCTTCAGAAAAACATGTCGCGTCTGCGGCTCGTCGGCGCTCACACCCGTCATCAGTCTCGGAGAACAGCATCTCCAGGGATCATTCTTCAAACCCGGAAAGGAAACCCCTCCTTTGCGCAAGATCAAGTGCAGCCTCGTGCGTTGCGACCCCATGCGCGATGAACATGCCTGTGGCCTCCTCCAGATGGAACAATCGGTGCCACCCGAGGTGCTCTATTCCGCCTACTGGTATCGCTCGGGAACGAACAACACCATGAGGGAACACCTCAAAGGCATCGTCAGCACGGCGTGCGAAATGACAGATTCAAAATCAGCCGTGGTGCTTGACATCGGTTGCAACGATGGAACGCTCCTGAAAAATTATCCTTCCAGCTACCAGAAGTTTGGAGTGGATCCCTCGGATGTGGCCCAGGAAGTGAAGGGAGACATCACGGTGATCCAGGACATCTTTCCATCCTCGGAGCTGACGAAAAAGCTGGATGGTGCCAAGTGCGACATCGTGACATCCATCGCCATGTTCTATGACCTCGAGGATCCCGTGGGATTTTCCAAGAACGTCAAAAGCATTCTGTCCAACGAAGGGTTGTGGATTTTTGAGATGTCCTACATGCCGAGCATGTTGCAAATGAATTCCTACGACACCATTTGCCATGAACACTTGGAATACTACAGCCTGGCCGTGGTGGAAAATATCCTGGCGCGCGCGGGCATGAAAGTGGTCAAGGCTAACTTGAACTCAATCAATGGCGGAAGCCTGCGATGCTACGCAACACATGCCGACAATTTTAAGTTCAAAAACGAGGAATGGAGCAAGGAGATCAAACGCTTGCGACAGGAGGAGTTTGACATGGAGCTGGACTCGGACAAGCCATACAAGCATTTTCAAGACCGCATCAACGTGCATGGCGAGACCTTGCTGAACCTTCTGAAAGCGCTCAAGAAGGATGGTAAACGAATTCACATCTATGGTGCATCCACCAAGGGCAACACCATTCTGCAATGGTGCGGGATTGACAATCGGATCATCGACTTTGCAAGTGAACGGAATCCCGATAAATACGGGGCGAGGACGCTGGGCACAGACATCCCGATCATCAGCGAGAAGGAATCGCGCGCCATGAACCCAGACTACTACCTGGTCCTGCCATGGCATTTTGCAGAGGAATTTCTCGATCGTGAAAAGGAGTTGCTGCAAAAGGGCGTTGGAATGGTTTTTCCGCTGCCGGATGTCCGTGTCGTGCGGTATAAAAATGGAGCCATGACCGAGAGTGCTGCCTGACTGTTGAAATGCTGTTGCTCCATAGCAAGGTTTCATGGATTTGTTGATAGATTGGCTGTGGTTCTACTTTCAGGTGTTATTACTGGTCTGGGTGGGTTTCCGTGAACTCGCCCGACCTCACGGGCGTAACATCTATGCCATGGCGTTGGTGCTTGCGACCCTGGCCTTGGTGCATGGTCAGGCATGGTGGATGCTCTCCAAGTTCTCTGCGGCGGGAACTGGAGTCATAAGGCATTTGGGCAAGTCGATAAGCCTGCATGGAGCGTGTCTGGCCAATCGCTACATCGGACTGAGCGTATTATGTTTTGTCGTGACCTACCTGGTTCTCTCCCGACGCAAAGCACCCTTGAATCAACATGCTCCGGCGCGGGATGATCGCCAGCTCGTTCCAAATTTAAACGGCATATTGTTAAGCGTGTGGTCGCTCTCTTTTGGCGCAGTGGCATTAAACTACCTGGGAGGAATTGACATGCTGGTAAGGAATCCAGGCCAATATTTTGGGCGCGGAGCCACCATGTTTCTGGTTCTGACCCACGTTGGACGGCTTCAATTGCTGGACAAGATATCAAGGAGGCAAAAAGGCAACCTGCTTGATATATTGCTTTTTGGGTCAATCATCCTGTTTCAGTTGTTCAACGGTCGCGGTTGGACATTGTTTTTCCTCTTCCAACTGTTGCTTCTGATAAATTATTGCCGTCGCGAGGTTTCCAGGAAAATGATCATGGGGTGTCTTGTGGTTTTCATATTCATCGCCATTGTGTTCGGAACGTATCGGCAATTTTCTGTTGTTCAGGAGGAAATTGGATTTTCCGATATCCCATATGCCTATCAAAAATATACAGATACTGATAATGCGGTGGATTGGTTTTATGCCACGGCGGTGGAAGGTTTCGCCGGATTCGCCGGCATTTTGACGTATGCGGACAGCCAGGGTGGAATTTCGCATGATTTTGGCCTGTCTAATTTAAGCTTTTGGATAAAACTTGTGCCGTACCCTTTGCGCCTGGATCCAACCCTGCCGTTCATGGATCTTGAAGACGGCATCCTGGAGATATATCCCTACAAGGACTCCATAACAAGATCGGGATATGAAAGTTCTTATGCACATTTCGGCATCATGGGTGTGCTCGGATTGGGCGTATTGCTGGGCGTTGCGGTTTGCAAGTTTCACCAGAAGATGATGGATCCAACACGCAACAGGCTTGTGATTGCGTTGTTTTCCGCGTATTTATTATTGCCATTATACGGAAGCTTTTATTTCATTTTGTTTTATTGCATGACGGAGTCATGTGACTTGCTCGCCTATAAAATAATCAAGTCGATTTCAATAAGACTGTCCACAAGATAGGAATCTGGACCTTGATTCATGAGTCGCTTGAAGCTCAACATCATTGCAAACTTTGCCGGACTTGGATGGTCGGCACTCATGCAGTTTGCCTTCGTTCCACTCTACATCAAGTTCCTGGGTGTTGAAGCGTACGGATTGATCGGCTTCTATGCCATGCTGCAAGTCTCATTTCAGGCGCTTGATTTTGGTTTGAGCCATACCATGAATCGTGAAATGGCCCGCTATTCCGCGCTTCCGGATAAGTCAGGAGAGGCGCGTGACCTGGTGCGAACATTGGAAATCGGATACTGGACCATCGGGATTGTCATTGGCACGGCGGTTATTGTCGCAGCTCCGTTCATCGCCATGTACTGGATCAAGGCAAGCATCATTCCAGTGCTCGTGATCCAAAATGCGGTGATGATCATGGGCGTGGTGGCTTTTCTGCAATGGCCACTGAGTTTTTATCAAGGCGGCCTTATCGGGCTTCAACGGCAGGTGCTTTTGAACGGGATTCGGATCGCGGTCGTCACATTAAGCAACGGTGGCGCCGCGTTGGTCCTGTGGCTGGTCTCGCCGACGATTACCGCCTTCTTTGCATGGCAGATCATCATCAGCACCCTTCATGTGATCCTGATCACGTCCCTCCTCTGGCGAAGTTTGCCGCCGTCCGATCGCGCTCCGAGGTTCGCCCCCTATCTCATCAACAATATCTGGCGCTTCGCGGCGGGCGTTGGCGGAATCGTTATTTCATCCCTGATCCTGACACAGTTGGACAAAGTAATTTTGAGCAAGCTATTGAACCTTACAATGTTCGGTTACTATTCCCTGGCGAGCCTGGTCGGGGGTGGATTGTATGTTTTTATAACCCCGATATTCAACGCCCTGTTTCCCCGCTTTTCAGCGATGGTCGCCGTCAATGATCAGCAAGCTCTCAAGCGGTTGTACCATCAGGGCTCCCAATTGATGGCATCGCTTATTTTGCCCGTGTCCCTGGTGCTGTCATTTTTCTCATTCGACATTTTGCTGTTGTGGACCGGCAGTATCGAAACAGCGCAGAACACGGCTCCCATTGCCCGTATACTGGTGATAGGCACCGCTTTAAATGGCCTGCTGAACGTGCCTCATGCCCTGCAACTGGCGCATGGGTGGACAAGCTTTGCTTTGTATAAAGGCATCATCGCAGTCATTGCCCTCGTTCCGGCCATCATGTACATGACGGCGCGCTACGGTGCGGTTGGTGCCGCCACGGTGTGGGTGGCGGTGAATGGTATTTCTTTCCTCATAAGCGTCCCGCTCACACATCACCGCCTGTTAAAGGGCGAGATGTGGCGCTGGTTGGGCCAGGATGTCGGCCTGCCGCTGGCGGCCACGCTCCTTTCCGTCGGTATCGGACGCTGGCTGATTGCCAGCCCGCTGCCGCGCATGCAGTCGTTCGCCTGTTTGTCGGTTGTGTTGTTGTGTTCATTTGCAGCATCGGCTTTGGCCGCCTCTTACCTGAGAAGCTGGCTGTTGGTCGAATTTTCTAAAAAGAGAGCCGCTTATGCTTGAGGGTCTGAAGGCATATCTAAAACGTTTTCCGGCCGTGGTCGGAATCCATCGGGCAATACGCAACACGCGGGTCCATCGCGCCATCAGCAACATCCGAAATGACTGGAGAGATGTGTGGGACACATTTCTGGCATCAAGGTGTTTGCTGCTACAAACTACAACCCGTTATGGCTTTAAATTCCACACTGGAAACTCCAATACGCATCGCGAAATGCTGATTGGAACGTTCGAGCCCGAAGAAATGGGACTTGTAGAGTCTCATTTGAGCGGCGCGCAGGTGTTCGTTGACGTTGGGGCTAACATTGGGCTTTACACTTGCCTGGCCCGTTCCAGGGGCAGGCATACCATCGCGATCGAGCCACAACAGAAAAATCTCTCCATACTCTACTTCAATCTTCGCGAAAACTTGTACAACGATGTGGAGGTGTACCCGTTGGGATTGAGTGATCAGCCTGGCATCACTGTGCATTATGGCGCTTCTGGCACAAGCGCATCGCTGATCAGTGGTTGGTCCGGGGGGGGAGGGCAGAGACGTCGCGTTTGCTCAACCATTCCAACCACCACGCTTGATATTCTTCTGGGCGAACGGTTTGCGGGCAAGCGACTTCTGGTCAAAATTGATGTGGAAGGGGCCGAGTATGGTGTGTTGTCAGGGGCTGAGAAAACCATACGGGAAAAGCGTCACACATGGCTTATGGAGATTTGTTTGAATGAATATCACCCGTCTGGTCTCAATCCAACCTACGCTGCCACTTTTGAGTTGTTTTGGAAAAATGGCTATGAGGCACGGACTGCGAATCGTGAATCCCGCATCATCTCTCCTGCCGATATAAAACGATGGGTGCTGGCCAGGCGCGCTGATTCCGGAACATTCAATTACATTTTTACGCCGGGTCCCGGGTCTCTTTCGACTCATGTCTTGCATGGGCAGGATGCCGTTCACGGGGGCTCCACGCGCATCAGCAAAATATATATTCGTGTGCCTGGAGCTTGGAAACCTTCCGCCTTGCGGAGGGTCAAAAGGGCGTTTCTAGGCAGCATCCTGTCACCCGCCTACTGGTTCCTGGCTTCCAGATTACACGCTCCGGGCTTGAATTTTCGTCGATTTGCCCTTGCCATGGCGTTTCGATTTCTCACCGGTGGAAGCAACGCCGTCTCTTACAAACAAATATATGAAATGATGTTCTGGCCCATGCTATCAACCCGCTATTTCGAGTTTGATTTCATGTGGCGCATGCTGTCCGGCGTAAAATCCAGCCGTTATCTTGATGTGTCGTCTCCAAGATTGCTTCCCATAGTATTGCTGGACAAGAATCCCGGGCTGACCGCTGAGTTGCTCAATCCTGATGTCGGAGACCTGGCTATCACCGGTGATCTTGTCCGGGCTTGTGGCCTGAGCAATCGGTGTCACTTGCATGACTGCCGCATTGAGACTTCACCATTTGAAGATGAATCGTTTGACTTGATCACGTGCATTTCCGTGTTGGAGCACATTCCGGATGATAAAATGGCGGTTAAAACAATGTGGCGCCTGTTGAAACCTGGGGGCGTTCTTCTGTTGTCGATGCCATGTGCTGCGAAAGCGGTTGAGCAATATACCAACGTGAATGCGTATGGATTGCCCGTGCCACAGAACGATGGTTTTTCGTTCTTCCAGCGGCTTTACGACCATGCACTTTGCGAGGAAAACATATTCAGCATTGCCGGTTTGCCGGCCCAGACTGCCATCCATGGAGAAAATCAGGTGGGCTTTCTCCGCAAGGACCTCGACAAAAGGTGGTCTGATCCGAACTATCCGATATGGAAGGAGCCCTACACGTTCGCCCGCGAATTTCGAAATTTCGAAAACCTTGCTGATCTGCCGGGAGAGGGTGTCATTGCAATGATGTTCAAAAAATCATGAAGCTGCTGCTTGCAACCCCCATCCTTCCCCATCCACCGCGCACTGGCAGCACATTGATGGCCCATCATTGGATCAAGCACCTCGCCCAACGCCATTCCATCGATTTGTTTTCGTTTGCCAGGGAACGTGCTCCGGAGTTGGGAGATCTGACAAGGTGGTGCCAGCGCATCGAAACGGTCTGCCTGCCACGCTGGAAGTCGCGCCTTGGCAAGAGTCTGGGCAGCCTTTCAAATCTGCCGCCGCTTGTTTCCTACTATCAATCAGTTGAAATGCTCAACAAGGTCCGGAGGGCGCTTGAGGGCAATGTCTATGACGTGGCTCTCTTTCAATTGACTCACATGCTTCAATTTCGCCCGGCAGGGTATGCCGGGGTGACTTTTGCCTGTCTGGAGGACCTGCAAACCCTGCATTTACAGCGCTCACTCCCGTCGTGTCCATGGTATGGACGGGCCTGGCAACGCATCAATATGACACGCATGAAGCGATATGAAATGAGTCATGCCAAGCAATTTGATCGCGTACTCCTGACTGCCGAAGCCGATGCCGCGGAACATCGAAGTCTTCTTGGTCATGCAAAACTGGATTGGATTCCTCATGGTGTTGACACTGAGGCCTTCTGCCCCTCCGAAAATGTCCTGCGCGAGAAGGGGATGATCGTAATCACCGGAAACATGTTCCATCCTCCAAATGTTGATGGTGTTGACTTCTTTTGCCGCGACATTTTCCCGCGAATTTGCCAGCATGTACCTGACGCCAGTCTATGGCTGGTAGGCGACAGGCCTGCAAAGAGCGTGAGAAAGTGGGGTCAAAATCCGAAAATCAGAATCACCGGTTTTGTTCCCGACATTTGTCCTTATTTGCGCCGTGCCATGGTCAGTGTTTGCCCTGTTCGGCTTAAAATTGGGACGCAAACCAAGGTGTTGGAGGCGATGGCCTGTGGCACACCGGTGGTCACCACCTCTGCGGGCAATCACGGTGTTGCCGCGACTTCCGGCGAGCATCTGCAGGTGGTTGATGATCCAGCCTTGTTTGCGGATCGGGTTGTGGATTTGTTAAACGCAGCCAAGTGGGAGATGTTTTCGAGACAGGGGCGGCAGTATGTTGTCAGAAATTTCAGCTGGGAAAAAAGTGCAGCAAAGCTGGAAAAACTCATGGAGCAGGTCCTTGCTGACAAGATCAAACAGTAGTTGTTACTCAAATGCGGCGATGGGGTTGTGACCTTATCGGCCATTGAATGCGACCCGATAAATGAAGTTCATTTGAATGTCGAATCTTAACTCTGTTTGCATCGTCATTCTAAATTGGAATGGGTGCCATGACACGCTCGAGTGCCTGGCGTCCCTGCGAAAGGCAAACCATGCTTCCGTGCATGTGATCGTCGTGGATAATGCATCCACGGATGGGTCACCGAAAAGCATCAGGCAGGAATATCCTGATGTCGAGCTGGTTGAAAATAAAATCAATCATGGTTTTGCAGGAGGCAACAACATTGGCATTCAGAAAGCGATGGAACGTGGGGTGGAGTTTATCTTGTTGCTCAACAATGACACCATAGTGGATGTCAATTTCCTGGACGAGCTTATGCCATTTGCCGCGAGACATTCATCGGTGGATATATTTGGGCCAAAGGTGCTGTCTTATCAACATCCCGACAGGATATGGTTTGCCGGCCCGAAGCGCAGCTGGATATACGGCCGGCGCATTGAAGCTGGACATCGTGGATTCGGTGATATTGATTCTGGTCAATACGACAAGGCTGAGGAGGTGGGTTTTATCAGCGGCTGCGCCATGCTGCTGCGTCGAACACTCGTTGAACGCATCGGGTTATTGGATCCAGAATATTTTGCATATTTTGAGGATATTGACTATTGTCTCAGGGCGAAGGATTCTGGTTGCAAGCTGCTTTATGTTCCACAGGCCAGGGTGTGGCATAAGGCGGCCACCTCATCTTCGGATGGGCGGTCATATTCTGCATTGACAACATATCTGGGTGTTCGAAACAGATTGTTATTCATGAGCAAGCGTGGAGGTGGAATTGGCTGGATCCTGTTTTTGCCGGCGTTTTGTGCCATTTTATTCCGGACCTGGATCGTTTGTGGATGTCGCCCGGGTGCTTTTCATGCAATTGCCATGGGGGTTGTGGATTTTCTAAAGGGCAGGTTTGGTACCGGCAGCATGGCCAGGTTTACAGGCAAAGCAACGAGTGTGGGCCGCGATCTGAGTCCGATTGTGCACAACTGATGGAAGCGCAGTATTTTATGATCGCGGGGGCGTTCTTGATATGCCTGCCGTTCATTAATGTAAGGATGCCATTCTTGCTGCGAAATATGTTTATTGCATATACATTTGCCATCTATAATCTCGCGCCATTGGTATTTTTCGCGGATCAGAATGAAATATATCAATGGTCACTCGAATTTATTCTCGTTCTCCTTCTGTTTATGGGGGGATATTCCATTGGCATGCGATGGGCTCGACGCAGCATTCAATCACTTGCGATATCGAGGCCTGAAGCGGCTGGCAGGGATGGCATCTGGCAACCAGTGTTGTTGACGCTGTTTTGTGCAACTGGCGTCCTTATCATACGCGACATTGTTTCATATGGGATGGTTGAATACTATTCTGGCCTGAAGCTGGTGGCAACCATTCAGGATTACGGAAAACTAAATGCAAGAGGGGCCTTGGACCAAATCTTAAACTTTGTCGTATCAACGATCACCATCGTGTGCCTGGCTACGTTTGTCGAGCGCGTCAACGCCCAGCGCGGTGTGTCGGTGGATCCTGTCCGTCATAATCTTAAAAAGCGCACCGTGCTTCGCCTGTGTGCCATCTGGTTGATTGTGTTTCCAATCCTTCAATTCAGCAGGGCAGGGCTGTTTTATGGTTCAATTACTTATCTCGCCATCCGCACACAGCTCATAAAAAATGTTTTTACTCTGAAGTTTATCGCCCTGATGGGGCTCGCGTTGCTTTTTTTTGTGTACGTGGGTCTTGTCAGGGACCAACGGCTTGGAGGAACTGCCCGCGTGAATTCGCTCTTCACAAGTGAACTTGCGCCGTGGACTGCGTATCGTGATATAAAAGAGAACATGGACAAGCTTGGATATCAGCATGGGAATACGCTGTTTCTGCCATTTGTACTGAAGGTCATACCACGGGGCTTATATCCTGACAAGGTGCAGAACTCAGCTGGTTATTATATGTCCGTGCTTTATCCTGACCAGTTCAACGCTGGATTTGTCGTGGCTCCAACATATATGGGGGATCTTTATTTAAATTTTGGAATATGTGGCGTTTGCGTATGCACCATTATATTTGGAGTCTTGTCCGGACGCGTCGATGGCATCCTCATTTACCAGCATCTTCAGTGGTTTGGCATTTTCATCATTGTATTTGCATGCTATATTTCATTGCTTAGAGACAGTCTTTCAAATGCGATGTTTAATCTTATGGTTGCGATTGTTCTCTACCTGTTTGTTTCAAAATGGCCGTCGCCTCGGTCCTCAAACACACCCATGCGGCAATATTCGGGGACACAATCATCGTGAACGAGGGCGCAATGTCTGGCGAGGACATGCGTTCCCTGGTCGTTGCCATGGATGCCCGCCTGGTGGTCTATCGTCGTGGGATGGGCACATTTATTTACAATTTGCTGTTTTCCATGGCTGAGCTTTCGCATGAGTTTTCGCTGCTCCTTTATGTTGATGATCCGCAGGCGGCCCGATTTGTCCCCAGGGATTCCCGTTTTTCCGTCGTAGTGCTTGCCCCCAAGCTTTATCCGGTGTGGGAACAGATCAGCCTTCCGCTGGCTGTGGCGCGTGATGGTGTGGACGTGCTGCATTGCCCTGCCAACACGGCGCCGTTGCGGCTGCCGAGTCGCGTCAAACTGGTGTTGACCATCCATGATGTGATGTACCTGCTGCCGGGCAGTGTTCTGCCTGCATCTCCGTCGCTCTACCAGCGGCTTGGCCGGCAGTACCGTCGCTGCGTTGTGCCGCCTGCCGCACGACGGGCGGCGGCGGTCATTACGGACTCGCAGCATTCGGGCAGGGATATTGAAACGCATCTGGGCTTGCCGATGGACAAGGTGCGAGTCATTTACGGCGCGGCCAACGCTGCCTGCGGTGAAATCAGTGAGGCGTCGCTTCTCAGCAGTGTGAGAATGCGATATGGATTGGATCGCCCTTTTCTCCTGGCGCTGGCGGCCGTGGATCCTCGCAAAAATACGGGGCGAATCATCGAGGCCTATTCGCGCTTCCGTCAGAAGGAGATTGGCAAGTATCAGCTGGTCCTGGTGGGACTGACCCCGTCGGGACAGGTTCCGTTTCGGAAATTGGCCCAGGCACTTGGTGTTGCGGATGAGGTGATAATGGCCGGGTTTGTGTCGGAGGAAGATCTGGTGGCTCTCTATAATGCGGCTGAGATGTTGGTTTATCCTTCGCTTTATGAGGGTTTTGGGTTGCCCGTGCTGGAGGCGATGGCGTGTGGAACCCCGGTGATCACGTCACCGACCGGCTCGCTTCCGGAGGTGGCCGCTGATGCGGCACTGATGGTCAATCCGCTGGATGTTGACGAGATTGCCGGCGCCATGCAGCACCTGGCATCTGATGCGGTGCAGCGACAGGATCTCATTGCCAAGGGCCATGCCCAGGTAAAGAAGTTCTCATGGCGTCAGGCGGCAATCGAGACACTGAAGGTCTATGAAAGTGTGCTGCGGTAGGAAGATGGAGGACGGACTCGGAATTTTTGACAGGATTTACAGGATGAACGGGATTTTCGGAAGCGGACGGATTTCAGCGTTGGGATCAACAGGATTGTCTTTTTGCGCAGCGTTGCTGCGCGAAAAGACGGACATGTTCGAGGAATGTTTGGAAGGGCGAGCTTTTTCACGCAGCAATTGATGCGTGAAAAATCCTGTGAATCCCATGCCGAAATCCTGTGGATCATGTTAATCCTGTCAAAAAATCAGGCGATCCAATCCGTGTTTTATCCGTGTTCATCCGTGGCCAAAGTCTCTGAATAAAATGCGTTTGTTGTTTATTGCTTCGCGGTTTCCTCATGCCCAACGGCAGGGGGATGCGCATCGGGCGTATCATCTGTTGAAGCAATTGCGGCAACATCATGAGATCACGCTGATTGCTTCATGTGATGCGTCGGCCACCGTGGACGTGGACAAAATGCGGGAGTTGTGTGATCGGTTCATCCCTGTGGCGGTGAGCTCCGCCGATGGTGTGAAAAGCATCTTTCAGCGCAAGGTCGCATCGTTGCCGTTGCAGGTGCTTTATTTTTGTCCACGGAACTTTGCGGAAGCAGTGGAAAATGCAGTCCAAACAGATCGCTTTGATCTTGCTCATGTCCAACTTGCACGGATGGGCCCCACGCTTGATTTCCTGGGGCGTGTTCCCTCAGTGATTGACTTTGTGGACGCGCTTTCCCTCAACATGTTTCGCAGGGCGGAGCGGGAGGTGTGGCCCAAGACATGGCTCTTTGACATGGAGGGCAGGCGAATGGCGTGTTATGAACAGTGTCTCATCAAGAAAACGAGCATGCAGATGGTGAATTCACCCGTTGACAAGAAAGCGCTTGGCGATCATGCGACGATTCACGTCGTGCCAAATGGTGTGGCTATCGAGGATTATCGATTTCGGGGAACGCGCCGGGGCAACCAGGACATTATTTTCAGCGGAAACATGGATTATTTTCCCAACGTGGATGCGGCTGTTTTCTTCGCGGAGGAGGTGTTCCCGTTGGTGCGCGTTCAATTTCCACGCTCGCGATTGTTGATTGCAGGAGCCAATCCGACGGGTCGAGTTTCTGAGTTTGGGAATATTCCCGGGGTGGTTGTAACCGGTGCTGTGCCTGATTTGCGCTCGCACATTCAGGATGCGTCGGTCGCCGTTTCACCCACGCGCGCGGGCAGCGGCATGCAACTCAAGATTCTGGAGGCGATGGCTTTGGGAACCCCCGTGGTCGCCACATCGAGAGCCCTGGGCGGAGCGGCGGTTGAGAATGAGAAGCACTTGTTGATCGCGGAGACAGCGGAGGAGTTCAGCCGTCAAGTGATCAGGCTGCTTCGAGATGAAGCCTTGCAGGAACGTTTGGCGGGAAGCGCCCGTGAAATGGTTGAAAAAGATTTCACTTGGAAAGAGTCTGCGAAGCGCTTGGAAATGGTGTACGAGCAAGCGATGATCACAAGATAATGAGACAAGGAAGATTGAACCACAGATGAAACACAGATTGACACGGATTTTCGGAGAGTTTCGCGCAAAGGCGCAAAGGCGCAAAGTTTCTGCAGATATGACAGCGCCACGATCCCAAGCGTGCCATTTCGGTGGAAAGCGTCGCTTTCCACCGAAATGGCACGCTTTGATGCTCTTCGGAAACTGCAGTGGGATCAGCTTTCAGACCTTTGCGCCTTTGCGTCTTTGCGCGAGACTCTCCGATCCTGCTCGTCCCGCAGCGAATTGAATTAACGACATGCGACGTAAAACACTTATTTTGGACAGTACGGCATGGTTCGTGATTGACGGCCTGTTGGCCGGCGGTGCGATGTTTCTCTCCTTCATGATTTCGCCCTCCTACCGGCTGAACCTTAACGCGGAGGGTGAAGTGCTCTACCATGTGCATCTGTGGCAGGCCGTCTGGTTGTTCGCCATCACGCTGGCAATCGCGGCGCACATCTTCGAGTTGCAGAACCCGCTGATGCCACGACATCTGGCACCCATGATCGTCCGCTGCGTCGGTGCCTCCTGGCTGGCCATGACCCTTTTCGCAGCCATGATCTTTGGCGTATTTTATGAGCGGGTGGGCCGCCTGATTCTGGTGCAGGTGGTCACGTACTGCCCCCTGCTCATGGCATTGGCGAGGTATATGGTCTGGCGTCAATCAGGACAGGAAAAATGGCGGCTGCTGCTCATCGGAGCCGGCAGAACCGGATGTCATGTGGCGGAGATGGTAAGGAACTCGAAGCTTCCTTTTGAAGTGGTCGCTTTCGTGGACCACACCGAGCGTGGCGAAGGCGGGCGCGTGCAGGACGTTCCGGTGTTCGACGTCAAGGCCTCACTGGCCCAGCAAGTGGCCCAGCTCAGGGTTGATGAGATTGTCACCTGCGTTCCGAGCGGGCTGGCGCGGACGTCCATGGATGAGCTGATGGCGTGCTTGAACCTGGGGGTGCAGGTGACCAACTACGACAGCTTCATGGAGGGAAGATTTTTTGAAGTTCCGGTTGATACGATTCGTGCGGACTGGTTCCTGCATTCAAACCTCGACCTGGTTCACCCGTTGTACTGGCGACTGAAGGGCGTAGGGGACCTGCTTGCGGCAATTTTCGGCCTGTTGCTTGCATGTCCATTTTTGTTGCTGGCTGCGATCGCGATCAAGCTGGAGAGCCGCGGCCCGATTTTTTACTCACAGATCCGTGCAGGCCTGTTGAACAAGCCGTACCGGATGTGGAAATTGCGTTCGATGCGGATGGACGCCGAAGCCTCGGGGCCCCAATGGGCTTCCCAAGGGGACCAACGCGTGACGGTGGTTGGACGTTTTCTGAGGAAGACACGCCTGGATGAGGTTCCCCAGTTTTGGAACATTCTTCGCGGCGAGATGTCATTGATCGGGCCGAGGCCGGAGAGGCCTGAGTTTTTGGAAATGCTTGCCAAGGAAATCCCATTTTACATCCAGCGCCATCTGGTGAAGCCCGGCATCACGGGGTGGGCGCAGATCAATTACCCCTATGGGGATAGCGTGGAGGATGCGGCCAAAAAGCTGAAGTTCGACTTTTACTACATCAAGTATGCCTCGGTGGGATTGGACATGCAGATTGTCCTTCGCAGCATTGGCGCGATCATGAGAGGAGCGAGGTAGGCGGCTGCGGGGAAGGATGAGGAATGCGGGCAAAGATGGAGTTTTGACAGGATTTACAGGATGAACAGGATTTTCGGAAGTGGACGGATTTCGGCGACGGATTCACGAGATTTTTCACGCAGCGATCGCTGCGTGAAAGGACTAACAGACCTCCCATGGACCAAATGCTGCTCGGACTCGCCCATGCCTTGCATGGATGCATTTTCTGACATGAGCTCGGAAAAGCCTGCAAGGGTTTTTCTGAAATCCTGTTAATCCGGCGTCATCCACTTCTCCTCCTGGAAAATCCTATTCATCTTGTAAATCCTGTCAAAAGACCCGGTTTCAGGTCTCCATCTTCATCCCTCATCCTTCATCCTTCCGCCTTCCTGCTGATGCCATTGTTTTCGGCAACGCCACCAGATGATTGTTGCGCCGGGGAAGCTGAACAGGGAGGTTGCCGCGAGCGAAGCCAACCCGATGCCCATGGATCCGTATATTTTCCCAAGCTGCCATGCAAGGAGGCCGCTCAACAGTCCCGTTCCAATCCCAATGAGCAAGAGAGGCTCTTTTTTATGTGCGCGCAGATAGGAAGCTTCACATTGGACGATCTGGCCGAGCAGCGTCGCTCCCAGCATCACGAAGGTAATGGACGGGGTGAGGAGACGCGCAGCAAGTGAAAGTTGCAAGGACGCGAGGGTTTCCAGCGCAAGCAGGAAGGCGCCGCCACCGAGCAGCAGGACAAGGATTGAGATTCCCGAGTTTTTTTTCCAAAGCGAGTCGAGCTCGCCGAATTTTTTCTTTGCAACCAGCATGCCGTAGGCCGGTGTTTTGGTTTGATTCCAAACGTTCGAGATGGATTGAAGGCCGCTGAGCACCTGGCAGGTCATGCCCATGCGGCCGGCATCCACGGAGCCGTGGTAGTAGAAGATGATGGGTGTAAAAACCGAGGTTAAAAAATAATTGACCATGCCCTGTGCTCCCAGGCGCCATTGCATGGGCCAGATTTCCATGAACCAGTGAATGTTTTCTGTTTCCGCATGCCGCCAGAACGGCCGGAAAAAATTGCGATGATGAATGAGCAGAAAGTGCATCAAGGTCAGGAGGCTGACCAAGGCAATCCCGACCAGTCCCCACAGGGGGCCGAAGAACGGAAGGATGGCCCAGAAGGAAATATTCATGACAATGGCCTGCCGCAGACGGAATTGATTCAGCGAAGCGAGCTGGTTGCAACCCTCGAGAATGTAAGTGAATGGGAGCGCCCAAAAGTTGAGGCCGGTGAGCAGGGCAAGTATCACCCACGGAATCTGCCATGGGATCTCCACCGAGGTTTGCCGCCCCATCAGCAGCCATCCGAGGAGACCGGCTCCGATGGTGAACATGATTGCGGTCACACTGTACCACCGAAAGACGAAGCGCCCCAGGCTCACGAGGCGCGAAAGGGCATGGCGATCGCCCTGGATGGCGCCGGACTCATCGATGCGGAGGGCCGACCACTCATGGCTGGCAAAGTTGATGATCACAATGTAGAAGCCCAGTTCGGCAAACGATTGCAGGGCCATGATGCTCGAGAATGTGTAGTAAAATCCCTGCGCAGATGGGGAGGTGAAAACCGTGATGATGAGCAAATTCACCGGCCCGACGAGCAGCAACCAGGCTTTCTGGCCGAGGGCGTACATGACTCCCGCATCGGATTTCCAGAGCCTGCGGATGCTTGAAAGTAGATGCGATGGACTCATGTGCGATCAGACGGAAGTGGTAGATGTAATTGCAAAGAAAGTGAAAATCCAAGATTTAAGTGGATGGATGGTATGAGACTTTACGTGATACCGATCGTCATGATGTTCTACCAACTCTTCGGGGTGATTCTGCTTGCCGTGGTTTCATGCGCCGGGGTCGCTTCCCTGCGAGGACGCTGGAAGATCAGTTTCCGTCATGTCGTGGCCTGCGTGCTTGTCTCGGTCCTGGGCTCGCTGTTTCTCATTCTCGGTCCGCAGCATCAGACGGAGCACATCTTGAAAGCCTTGGTGATCGGCCACATCGCCATTGGTTTTGGGCTTCTGGGCAGCGGCCTGCTGGCCATTGTGGCGCGAAAGGGTGGGTGGTTGCATGTCTGGTCCGGGAGGTGTTATTTTTGGCTGATGGCCATCACGACCGTGAATGCACTGCTGCTCGCCTTGATTCATTTGAACCCGTTTGGAATGTTTTTTTCTGTGACCACA
Source organism: Verrucomicrobiota bacterium (assembly GCA_023269615.1). Classification (GTDB taxonomy): domain Bacteria; phylum Verrucomicrobiota; class Verrucomicrobiia; order JABWAM01; family JABWAM01; genus JAHFSY01. The sequence goes on along the minus strand of JAHFSY010000010.1, from coordinate 50,135 downwards.
TTCTATCTGGTTTACACCGCCTATCGGATCATGCCCCTGGCGGGAGGCGCGCTGAAGATTCATCCTTTCGATGGCGTGTTCTTCGTGGCGGCACTGATGGCGTGCGCCGGATTAATTGCGTTTGCGGTTGTGCGCTACCTTGGCATCCAATTTACCAGGAATCCCAACGAGGCGATGAGGGCGGCGATATTCGGGGGCGTGAGCGGATGTTTCATTGTTTATGATTTCGCGTCATTTCGCGGGAAGACAGAATTCAGCCGTCTGCGCCAGCATGTGTTGAGAATGCTTGCGGCGTATGCCGTGACGGCATCGACCGCGTCGGTGGTCCTCCTCAAATTCATGAATCGCGAAGTGGCGGCCTTATGGCCGTACGCGGTGCTGGTTCCAGTTGGAGTGTTTTTCCTGAGGCGAATGCCCGCCGGCGGGAAGACGAAGATTTTGACAGAATGAACATAATTCACGGAATTTCGAAAGGTTTCGCGCAAAGGCGCAAAGGCGCAAAGTTTGTGAAAGCTGTTACAGAACCACGGTCCCAAGCGTGCCATCTTGGTGGAAAGCGTCGCTTTCCACCAAGATGGCACGCTTTGATGCTTTTCGAAGTCTGCCGAGCAGTCAGCCTTCAAGCCTTTGCGCCTTTGCGCCTTTGCGTGAAACACTCCCCGTCGGTCCGGTCGTGGTTGGCTATTTTAGCATGACCAGAAAAAATTATCTTCCGTTTGGAAAGCCGAACTTCTCACAGGAGGAGGTCGAGGCGGTCACGGCTGTCATTCGCTCCGGCTGGGTGGGGATGGGGCCGGAGACGATTGCATTCGAGCGCGAACTGGCGGACTACCTCGGCGTGCCACATGTGATCTGCGTCAATTCCTGCACGTCCGCCTTGTTCCTGTCATTGCTGGTGGCGGGCGTTGGGAAGGGCGACGAGGTGGTTTGTCCCAGCTTGACATGGTGCAGCACCGCAAACGCCGCGTTATATCTGGGGGCAAGGGCTGTTTTCTGCGACGTGGATGCCGGGTCACTTTGCATGACCACGGAAAGCATTCTGGAGAAGGTCACGCGCAAGACCCGGGCTGTGGTGGTGGTGCATTTCGGCGGGCTGGGGGTGGATGTTCGCAAGCTGCGGGCCGCGTTGCCGCGTCGCATCGCGATCATTGAGGATGCGGCCCATGCGTTTGGCTCCGGGTACCCGGATGGCCGCAAGGTGGGATCGTCCGGGAATGCGACATGCTTCAGTTTTTACGCCAACAAAAATCTATCGACAGGAGAGGGTGGTGCGATTGCGCTTTTCAATTCAAGGCATGCCGATCGGATTCGTTCCTTGCGACAGCATGCGCTTCCCATTGATGCATGGAAGAGGTTCACCCATCCGAAGGCGATCCTGCTTTCGAACCATCTGACCGAACTGGGCTACAAGATGAATTACACCGACTTGCAGGCCTGCATTGGTCGTGTCCAGTTGAGGAGGTATGGCGGGTTGGCGAAGCGCCGCCTTCAGATTGCGAAGCGTTATGTCACCCTGCTTGGTGACATGGAGCCACCGTTGAAATTCCAGTCGGAGATCACGGCTGCCCGTCACGCGAGGCATTTGTTCACCGTCCAACTGGGGAAACGCGGCGGATCGTTGGGCCGCGATGAAATGCTTGCCGCACTGAAGGCGAAAAACATCGGAGCGACCCTGCACTACACGCCGCTTCATCTCATGCCGCTGTACGGCAGGAAGCGATGTCATTTGCCGGTCACCGAGACTGTTTCGCGTTCCATGCTGACCCTCCCCATCAGCTCGAGCATGACGCTTGACGATGCGGAATATGTGAGCGGGCATTTTCGGGACATCCTTCAAAGACGGCAGAGTTTTTGACAGGATTTACAGGATGAACAGGATTGGCAACGGGATGGGAGAGTTTCGCGCAAAGGCGCAAAGGCGCAAAGTTTCTGCGGCTGCCCGAGAACCACAGTCCCAAGCGTGCCATCGCGGCGGAAAGCAGTGCTTTCCACCGCGATGGCACGCTTTGATGCCTTTCAGAACTTACGGAAAACTCAGAGCTCTGAACTTTGCGCCTTTGCGCCTTTGCGCGAAACCCTCCGAATCCCCCGGAGCGATGACATGAAGTACGGTTTTTACGACCGCTTGAAGGAGGGGTTTCCGTCCCAAGTCATCGTGGACGCCACGGAAATTTGCAACCTGGCTTGCGTGCATTGCCCGCATCCGGAATTCAAAAAGTCGAAGCACTACGACGGGCGTCATCTCAATGTGGAACTTCACCATAAAATGGTTTGTGAAGTGAAGGAACATGGAAAGGGGATGACCCAGTACATACGCTACACCAGCAATGGTGAACCATTGGTTCATCCCCACATTTATGAGATGCTGGGCGATGCGGTTGCCAACTCAGGGGTCTTTGTCACATTGACCACCAATGGCACCTTGCTGAAGGGGAAGGCGATTGATCGCCTTCTGGAAATCGGCCTGGATCTGGTGGATGTTTCCATTGATGCCCTTACTCCCGAAACGTATTCGAAAATCAGGGTCAACGGTGATTTGAAGATCACGCAGGCCAACGTGATCAACCTGATTCAGAAGGCGCGACAGACGTCATCGAGGACCAAGGTGGTCGTGAGTTTTGTGGAGCAGCCTGGAAACAGGCATGAAGCAGAAGGGTTTGAGATGTTCTGGAAGTCACAGGGCGCGTCGAACGTTGTGATTCGACGGCTCCATTCTGCGGCAGGGGGAGTTGGCAATATCGCCGAGAGCCTTCGTTCCCAGCAGGCTGGCGAAGCGCGACGCCCCTGCCTGTATCCGTGGGAGCGGATCCTTTTAAATCCACGGGGAGAGCTTGCATTCTGCCCGCAGGATTGGGTTCATGGCTCGGTCATCGCGAATTATGCGACCACCACCATCAAGGAGGCGTGGCGGGGGGAATTCTACCGTCGCCTGCGCGAAGCTCACCTGGGAAACGATTTTGCGAAGCATTCGTTTTGCGGACAATGTCCTGACTGGAAGGCGACGCGCTGGCCGGGGGAAGGGCGCAGCTACGCCGACATGATCCAGGACTTCAAATCGCAACAGTCATGACGCTCGACGAAATCTGCCAGGAGCAGTTCTGCAAAAGTTTCAAACTCCCATCGCTGGGTGCGAGTGTTGCCGGCACCGATCGCGGGGTGGATGCTTCATCCGAGTTTGACCAATCTGTTCATCGCTACAAACAGTTCCGTGAGGAATCGCGATCCCGCCTTGGCGCCTTGGACTCTGCCGGTGGCGTTGAGTTTCTGTACGGGGCGCTCCCCGCGCTGCTTCAGTCTGGGTTGTCCTCCTGCAAGTTACCGGGAGCAGAACGCATGGACGAGGTGCGTGAAGCTGTCACGGAATTCTTGAGCGGGTATGAAGAGGCTTATCAACCATTCAGCCTGCATGATATTGCCTTCAAGGTGCTTGAGCGCGGTCTATTCCGGTCTGTCCCGATGGTCCAGCCCTCGCTCGATCTCGGTGTGGGCAACGGCTATGTGTCGAATTACATCTTTCGCGGGCAGATGCCGACGGTGGGGAGCGATCCGTTGATGGCCCCGTTTCAATTTCACCAGGAGTATCGTCGCTATGCACATTCGCTTTGCATCGATGCCACCCAGATTCCATTTGAGCGCGACACATTTGCGACGGTTTACATGGTTCATTCGATCGACCATGTCCGCGATCGCGGTGCTGTCCTGGCAGAAATGCATCGGGTGCTGCGTCCTGGCGGCACGGTGGCGTTCTCGGATTTGAGCGAGTTTGCACCGGAGCTGATGCCGATGGGGACGCTGTGCAAGGCGATGGGCCTGGATGAATTGTCGTCCGATCCGTCGCGCTTTTTCATGGATATGGCCGGTGAATCGCGTGAGTTCTGGTCGATTGACCGGTATCGCAAGGCGCTCGCAGCGGCTGGGTTTGAGGATGCGCGCATCCAGTATTTCTGTTCCCCGCGTCTTGCGCGGTTTTGCTGGGCATGGTTTGAGATTCATCTGGCCATGAACCAGATGGATGCCCATCTGACGGCGCTTCGTTCCGGTCGATATCGCCATCTGCGGGAGTCTTTTTTTGATTTTGTGACATCATCGCTGACCCCTTTCCTGGCCCGCGATGCCGAACTCTGTGGGGCCGTTCAACGGGGATTCAACTTTTTCATCACTGCCAGAAAACAAGGTGCATCGTCGCCTGCCGTTCCTCATGCGCCTGGCAATGGCGCGGGCGACACGTTTGATTTCTCCGGAAGGCTGGTCTGTCCCGCGTGCAAGGGGAAGGCGGTGATTGGCCAGGAGTCCGTGCGATGTGATCGATGTGGCATGCAGTATCCGGTGATCGGGTCCGTGCCACTGATGCTGCCGGCCTATGCGATCGCTTATGGCAGGATCCGCGATGAACTCGCCAGACACCGTTGGAGGAGGTACCTTCCTGCGATTCGCATGTGTGTGCTGCGTCGACCCTGGCTCTGCCGTGTGTTCAACACCTTTCGTCAGATGTTCGCACGCTGATTCATGAACTTCGATTATCTCATCGTTGGGGCCGGCTTTACCGGTTGCGTTTTTGCCAGGGAAATCGCCGTTCGCCTTCGCAAAAGAGTCCTGATCGTGGACCGGCGTCCTTACCTGGGCGGAGTTGCCTACGATTATCACAACAAGGATGGGATTCTCGTTCATGGGCACGGGATGCATGTGATTCACACAAACAGCAAGGAGGTCTTTGAATATCTTTCGCAATTTACGGACTGGTACTTTACCCGCACCAAAGTCTGCGTGTTCACCCGCGGCAAACTGGTTCCATTTCCGATCAACATCAATACCGTCAACCTGCTGAATGGCACAAAATTGAAAACACGTGCGGAGGCCCTCGCCTATTTCGCCAGGCTGGGGGAGCCTATTCCCCATCCAAAAAATGCAGAGGAGATGGCGAGGAAGCGGGTCGGGAAGGATCTCTTTGAGGCGGTGTTTCGTGGTTACACAAAAAAATGGTGGGGGATCGAAGCCGCGCATTTTGACGTGAAGCTGACCAGCGGGATTGTTCTTCGCCCTGACACCAATGATGAATATCAAAATGACACCTACCAGATGGTTCCGAAGGATGGATATTGCCGGATGTTTGCAAAAATGCTGGATCATCCACTGATCACGCAGGAATTGGGCAAGGACTACCGCGACATCACGAAGCGGGTCAAATTTGAGCGTATGATCTATACCGGGCCGATTGATGAATACTTCAACCACAAACATGGAGTCCTGCCATATCGCTCGATGCGATTTGAGCATGAAACCCTCAACAAGGAGTTTTTCCAGCCATGTCACCAGGTGAATTATCCGAATGACCATGACTACATGAGAACCTTCGAGTTCAAGCATGTGACGGGGCAAAAGCATTCCAAGACAACGATCATCAAGGAATATCCGCAGAATGCCGGGGTGGGAATGGAATTGGATTATCCGATTCCGCTGTCCTCAAACCAGAAAATGTTCGAGAAGTACAAACGTGACAGCAGGCGGGTGAAAAACGTCATGTTTGTGGGGCGCCTGGCAGATTGCAAATACTACACCATGGGACAGACCGTGGCCCGTGCCCTGACGTTGTTCAAAAGCAAATTATGGTGAATCCATCTCAATGCAGATTTCCAGAAGTCTCGCGCAAAGACGCAAAGGCGCAAAGTTTCAGAACCATGGTCCCAAGCGTGCCATCGCGGCGGAAAGCGTGCTTTCCGCCGCGATGGCACGCTTTGCTGCTCTTCGAAGTCTGCGGAGAAATCAGGCTTCAGTCCTTTGCGCCTTTGCGTCTTCTCGCCTCGCCGAAGCCTACGGCGTAGCGCGGGTGCGCGAAACTCTCCGTTCTCCGCCTTCTGGCTTCTGAATTTTTGTTCATATGAAAGCAGCCATCGTACAGCCGAATTATATCCCGTGGCGGGGGTATTTTGATTTGATCGACGACGTGGATGTGTTCGTATTTTATGACGATGCACAGTACACGAAGCGTGACTGGAGAAATCGAAACATGATCAAGACAGCGGATGGCACGATGTGGTTGACCGTGCCGGTGAAAAACCAGGAGCGGGTCCTGAAGATCAATCAAACCGGGATTGACTACGGCACTGCGTGGATTGAAAACCATGTCGAAAACATCCGACGGTGGTATTCCCGTGCGCCGCATTACGCGCAGTATGCGCGTTCGTTCGGTGAGTTGATCGAGCGTCCTTACGGCAGTATTTCAGAGATGGACATTGCCCTGTGCCGGTGGATCATGGAGGTTCTCGGCATCAAGACCAGAATCTGTTTATCGAGTGAACTGTCAGCGCATGGTAGTCGCACGGAAAAATTGATAAACATCCTGAAGGCACTGGGCGCGACCACCTACCTGTCGGGCCCATCGGCCAGGGGCTATATCGATGGCAGCCTGTTTATCGAGAATAAAATATGTCTTGAATACAAGGCGTATGACTATGGCCCTTATCCCCAGCTTTGGGGTGACTTTGTGGGCTCTGTTTCAGTTCTTGATATGATTTTCAATGCAGGCAGTGATGCCCGCAAACATCTCAAGAGCAGGTCTGCCAACGAGGTCGCTGCTGCATGAAGATTGGATTTTTTGGGAATGTAAACAACTTCCCCTTCATGCTGGCCAGGGCCATCCGACGGGCCGGGCATGAGGTGGTTTTCATCGTGGGCAGCCTCCAGCAGCTGGATCGCCCTGAATTTCGCTATACGGATGTTTCCAGCGTCGGGACGGATTGGATTCATGACGTCAGTCCCTTCAACTTTTGGGATGCTGCGTTTCCAACTTTTAAAAGGGCAAGGGTGGTGCGTCTGTTGAGGGAATGCGATGCAGTGATCCTCAATCTGTCAGGCATTGCGCTTCGGTCCTATATTCAGAGGCCCTCCATCGCCTTGTTGACGGGATCCGACATTGAACTCTATGCCACGTTGAGCTATCCGCAACAGAGGGCGTTTGAAGGCAGGCGTCGTCCCCGCTTTATTTTTCGAGCGCTCTCCCTTTTCCTTTGGAACCGGTTAGTCGTCATGCAGCGCGAGGGAATCAAGAATGCAGATGTGGTGAATTATATCGCGCGCGGACTTGTTCCCGAGGGCGACGGAATTCTCGATGACCTGGGAGTTTCAGATTCGAGGAGGATTGTCATCTTGATGACAGATACGGAAGACATCCGTGAAGCGCCCGCGCCCGCGAACCGGATTCCCCGTGCGCTTTGTGTCACGCGCTTTACGTGGAAAAAGCCGCGTGATCCGGGAAGGAGCGAAAGGGATTACAAGGGATCAGATATCATGATTCGCGGCATGGGTTTGTTTTTCAGGAAGACGGGAATGCGCCTGGATGTTCGATTTGGCCGGAAGGGAGCCCATGTCAGCGAGGCCGAGGAGTTGACCAAGGAGGAGGGGATCGCGGACCAGGTGACGTGGCTGGAGGACATGTCACAAATTCAGGTGTTGGAGGAGTTCAGGCAGGCCGACTTTGTGTTGGACCAGTTTGGCGAGAGCATCGTTGGAATGGCGGGCTTGGACGCCATGGCGGTGGGGCGGCCCCTCATCGCAAACTGGCGCCCTGAAATCATGGACCGTGCGGTTGGCGAAGTTTCCCCGGTGTGCCAGGCGCGGACGCCCGAGGAGGTTTGCGCACAATTGCAGCGCGTTGTTCTGGATCGGGGCGAGCGGGAAAGAATCGGCAGGGCCTCCCGTCTTTTTGTGGAGAAATATTTTTCAGCCGATGCTGCAGCCCGTTTGTGCCTCTCCCGTCTTGCGAGGTTCAATTGAAGGCCTTGCCGCTTGCCCTGATTCTCGGTGCGTCCCTGCTGGTGAAGGTTGGCTTGTGCCTGCTGGTGTCGCGGGAGGATCCCATGCGTTGCATGGCCCCGGACTCCATGGGTTACGTGGCCTCGGCGGAAGCGCTGCTGAAAACGGGGACTTTTTCCGTGTCGCCGGAGCGTGGTGACATGCCGCAGACCGTCCGCACGCCCGGCTATCCGATATTCCTTGCCGTCATCTTTGCTTGTTGCGGGAAGAACCTCGCGGCGGTCGTGTTGACACAGATTGTTTTAAGCCTGCTGACGATCGTGCTGACATGGCATGTTGCCCGTCGCGCTTTTGGCGGGCGGGTCGGGGCGCTTTCGGCCCTTTTGATCGCGCTGGACCTCAACTCGCTCAGTTACACGAACATGATATTGACCGAGACCCTGTTCACGCTGGTGCTGCTGGCCTTCCTGGCCATCGCCGTGCATTTGGATTCGGATCAGCAGACACGCCGGGCTTTTGCTGCCCTTGCGGGTGGCCTGGTCCTGGCTGTGGCGACCCACATTCGTCCGATTGGATATTTTCTTCCGTTGGTGGTGATGGTTGCGATGTCTGCGCTGGGATGGAGGAGGAAGTGGGGGGTGAAGGTGCTGGTCGGGCAGGGGTTGCTGTTGATCCTGCCATCGGTGATTCTTGTGGGAGGCTGGCAGGTGCGCAACCACCGTCTGACGGGCAGTTCGGAATTCAGCCAGATGGTTGGATTCGGTGCGCTGGATTCAACCGGTGTTCATATCGTGGCGCAACGGGATGGCGTCAGTCTGGAGGAAGCCCGGAAACGGCTGGGGCTGGCTGGCTCCACGGAGCGATTCCTTTCGCATCCTGAGGAGCATTGGGGCGAGAGGTGGAAGCGGCAGTACATCGAGCTCATTCGTGAGAATCCGTGGATTTGTGTGAAGGTCCAGTTGACCGGCGCGGCGCGCACGCTGGCGGGGCCTGGGGCCACCCAGCTGCTGAATCTTCTTGGGATCCCCATGGGATCCAGCAAAACGCCCGATTACTGTCTTGGAATTGTGCCGACATTTTACCCGGCAGAACTTGCCCGGTTGCCGTGGGCAGGCCGGATGATCATGATGTGGGCAGGGGTTTATCTTGGAATTCTTTATTTTGGCATCGCCGTGTTCCTGTGGATGGCGCTCACAAAGAGAACCGATGAAAAATGGATTTTATTTTTAATGCTGATCCTCGTTGCATATTTCCTTTTTCTAGGGGGTGGCGGCGCTTATTCGCGCTTTCGGGTTCCCATCGCGCCGGTCCTTGCGATTGCAAGCGCCGTCGGCATGGGTTGGTATCGGCATCGTGGATTCACGGGGTGCGTTGCAACACAATGAAAGTATGCCATCTGATCGCGGGCCTTGGGTTGGGGGGTGCTGAGATGATGCTTTGCAACCTGCTGCGTGGACTCACTTCCCTGGGCGTGCAGTCCTCGGTCCTATCCCTGAGCGGCAGTGGCGAACTGGCTTCCCACATTGAAAGGCTTGGAATTCCAGTTGCGCAATACGGGATGGGATACTTGTCGTGTTTCCCTGGAATGAGGAAGGTGGTAAGCCGTTTGAGGGAGTTCAGACCGGATGTGACCCAGACATGGATGTATCAAGCCGATGCGTATGGTGGGATCGCCTCGCGCCTGGCGGGCGTGAACAAGGTGGTGTGGGGGATTCATAACGGCGGGTTTCCGCCGGGCTATTCCAACCAGAAAACTCTCCTGATTGCGAAAGGGTGCGCGTTGCTCTCGCGGCGCATTCCTAGCCGGATCGTGAGTTGCTCGGTCGCGGCACAAAAGCTTCATGAATCGTTGGGTTACGACAAGTCCCGCATGGTGCATATCCCCAACGGGTTTGACACGGTGCGGTTTGCCCCGGATGCCGCTGCAGGAGGGCGTTTGCGAGGGGAGCTGGGTGTTGCTGAAAATGATTTTCTGGTCGGCATGGTTGCCCGGTTTGATCCCGTAAAGGACCATGAAACATTCGTTCGCGCGGCGGCGATCTTCCATGTGCACAATCCCCGCGCCAGGTTTGTGATGTGCGGAAAGGACGTGGACCACCAGAATGCAGCGATCCGGCGCTGGCTCGGATCGGGGGGGGTGGGCGGACGATTTCTACTTTTGGGGAAGCGGGACGACGTTTCGCAGCTGATGAATGCGATGGATGTCGTGACATGCTGTTCGAAGAGCGAGGCGTTTCCCAATGTGGTTGGAGAGGCGATGGCCTGTGGTGTTCCATGTGTCGTGACGGATGTGGGTGATTGTGCATTGATGGTGGGCGACACGGGAGTGGTGGTTTCTCCGGGCGATCCCGATGCGCTTGCCGGTGCGTGGGCCAAGCTGGGAAAAATGGATGCTGGATCGAGACGACGGCTGGGAGAATTGGGGCGACAAAGGGTTCTCGAGCATTACTCGCTGGACAGGATGGTGCGGCGGTATCTTGAGCTGTATCAAACGCTGGGCGGAAAAAGAGGAGACTGATTTTATGTGTGGCATTGCTGGATTCATTGATCTGAAACTTCGTGGAAGGAGGGATGAGGCGATTTCTGTCGCGAGGCGGATGGCGGACAAGCTTCGGCATCGCGGGCCCGATGATGCCGGGGGGTGGGGCGATGCAGATTGTGGAGTGGGGTTTGGGTTTCGACGCCTGTCGATCCTGGATCTGACGGAGGCCGGGCATCAGCCGATGGTTTCGCACGACGGGCGGTTTGTGATTATTTTCAACGGGGAGATTTACAATCATCATGCGATCCGTGGCAGACTGGAGTCCGCGCGGAAGATCGCGTGGCGTGGGCATTCCGACACGGAGACGATGCTGGAGGCGATTGCGACCTGGGGGATCGAGGAGGCATTGAGGTCGTTCAATGGCATGTTTGCATTTGCGCTGTGGGATTGTCGGGAACGGGTCCTGAGTCTGGCTCGCGACCGGTTTGGGGAGAAGCCGTTGTATTACGGCCGCGCAGTAGGAGTGTTTCTTTTCGCATCCGAATTGAAGGCAATGGCCGCGCACCCGGAGTTTCGCGGTGAGATTGATCGCGATGCCGTGGCGCTTTTCCTGCGCCACAGCTGCATCCCGGCTCCGCACTCCATTTACAAAGGTATTTACAAATTGCCGCCCGCGACCCTTCTCACGCTGCGCGGTGGTGGAGCGGAGCCGGAATTGAGCGTGTACTGGTCCTTGCCGGAGGTTGTGGAGCGAGGCCAGAAGTCCCTGTTCAAAGGGTCGGTGGAGGAAGCGGTGGAGGCGCTGGACGGTGTGCTGCGAAATGCGGTGAAACTGAGAATGGAATCAGACGTTCCGCTGGGCGCGTTTCTGTCGGGCGGGATTGATTCCTCGACCATCGTGGCGTTGATGCAGGCGCAGAGCGGCCAGCCGGTGAAGACATTCAGCATCGGATTTCACGAAGATCACTACAATGAGGCGGAGCATGCAAAGCGCGTGGCGTCGCACCTGGGCACGGAGCATGAGGAGTTGTACGTTTCGTCGGAGGCCGCCATGGCGGTGATTCCGCAACTGCATTCACTGTACGACGAGCCCTTTGCCGACTCGTCACAAATTCCAACGCACCTGCTTGCGTCGCTTGCCAGGCGGCGCGTGACGGTGGCCCTTTCGGGAGACGGGGGGGATGAGTTGTTCGGCGGGTATCCCCGCTACCGCGCCTGCGATGGACTGTGGAGAAAGACGGGATGGATTCCGTCAGCCATTCGGCGGGGAATGGCCGGGTGCATCCGCGTCACCCCGTCGTGGGCGATGGAATGGGGTGGGCGTTGTGTGATGCCGTTGCTGAGGCGGTATGGGGCGACTGGGCGGTTTAGCGATAAATTGTTGCGGGTTGCAGACGTTCTTTCGGCTGAAAATCCTGGGGCGATGTACCGCCAGCTGATCTCCCATTGGGACGACAGTCCGGGAATTGTGCTGGGAGCAGGGGATCCTGGAACGATCCACACCCGGCAGGACCGGTGGCCCGCTTTGCCGATGGACATTCATCGGATGATGTTTCTGGACACATCATTTTACCTGCCCGATGACATCCTGGTAAAAGTGGACCGCGCGAGCATGGGGGTGTCGCTGGAGACGCGAGTGCCACTGCTGGATCATCACGCGGTGGAATTTGCATGGACGCTGCCGCTGTCATTGAAGGTGACCGCCCTGGAGTCGAAGTGGATTTTGAAGCAGGTGCTGGACCGGTATGTGCCTTCGGAGATGACCGCGCGTCCCAAGATGGGATTCGGAGTGCCGATCGGAGCGTGGCTGGTGGGGCCATTGAAGGACTGGGCCGAGGCATTGCTGGACGAGGGGCGGATCCGTCGGGAAGGATTTCTTGATGCGCGACCGATTCGAAAGGCCTGGAGGGAACACCTGGATGGGCGGCGAAACTGGCAGTATCACCTGTGGGACGTATTGATGTTCCAGGCCTGGCTGGAGGCGGAGGGATGAAAATCATCCTTGTGTCGAGGTGCTCGTGGACTCTTTACAATTTTCGCGCCGGGCTGATCCGCGCGCTGCGGGGGAAGGGTTGCGAGGTGCTGGGTGGCGGTGCGGGCGGGGATGGATTCGAAGCGCGCGTGGAGGAGTTGGGAGTTTCCTTTCGCAGTCTGCCGATCCGGATCAGGGGGATGAATCCGATTGCCGACCTGTGGCTGATTTATTTTTTATACCGCTGGTACCGGTCTGAAAATCCGGATGTGGTCCACCACTTCACCATCAAGCCGGTGATTTACGGGAGCATTGCGGCGCGGCTGGCGGGAGTGCCGCGGATCGTCAACACGGTCACCGGCCTTGGATTTGTGTTCACGACCGTGAAGATGACATGGCTTCGCGCTCTCGTGGAGAAGATGTACCGGATCGGCCTTGGTTGCGCGAACGTGGTTTGTTTTCAAAATCGGGATGATCGGGAATTGTTCGTGGGGCGCGGGCTGGTTGATGCGGCCAGGACGCAGGTTGTTCCCGGCTCGGGGGTTGACACGGGGAGATTTGTGCCGTCGCCGAGGGTTGCAGGGGAGGGGATCGTTTTTTTGTTTGTTGGCCGGATTCTGCGCGACAAGGGCGTGTGTGAATTTGTCGAGGCGGCGCGGCGCGTGAAGGCGAAGCATCCGATGGCAAGCTTCACTCTTCTGGGGCGGCGCGACGAGCGCAATCCGACGGTGGTGCTGCAGCGGGAGCTTGATGCGTGGCAGGAGGAAGGCGTGGTGCGCTGGATGGGCGAGGTGGAGGATGTGCGGCCGGTGCTGGCGGAGTCGGATGTCGTGGTGCTTCCGTCGTACCGGGAGGGGGCGCCCCGATCCCTGATGGAAGCGGCGGCCATGGCGATGCCGATCATTGCAACCGATGTGGTTGGCTGCCGTGAAGTGGTGGAAGATCGCGTGAACGGGCTCCTGGTTCCGGCGAGGGATGCGGTGAAGCTGGCGGAGGCAATGACCTGGATGATTGAACATCCTGAAGATCGCGTGCGCATGGGGAGGGCGGGACGTTTGAAGATGGAGAATGAATTTGACGAACGTTTGGTGATCGAGAAGACTTTGGGGCTGTACCAATCGCCATGAAAATTCTTATTACCGGGGGGGCTGGATTTGTCGGGTCGCACCTTGCGGAAGCCTGCCTGAAGCGTGGTGATGAGGTTTACATCATGGACGACCTGTCGACCGGCACCCTCGAGAATATCCGTCATTTGCAGGAGCATGCGGGACACAAGGAACGGCTCTTCGTCACAATTGACACGGTGCTGAACCACGACAAGCTCTCGGAGCTGGTTGACACCTGCGACCAGGTGTTTCATCTCGCGGCGGCGGTGGGCGTGCGGTACATCATCGAAAATCCCCTGTCTTCGATCACGACAAATGTCCGAGGCACCGAGGTGGTCCTGGAGCTTTGCAACAAGTTCAAGAAGAAGATACTTCTCGCGTCCACGTCGGAAGTCTATGGCAAGCAGAACCGCGCTCCACTGCGCGAATCCGACGATTGCGTCTACGGCCCATCGACCAAGTCGCGTTGGAGCTATGCCGCGGCAAAACTCATGGATGAGTTCACGGGGCTCGCCTATTTTCGGACGAAGAAGCTGCCCGTGATCATCGTCCGCCTTTTCAACACGGTGGGGCCGCGTCAGACGGGGCGATACGGAATGGTGGTGCCGCGTTTCGTAAAGCAGGCTGTGGAGAACGAAACGATGACCGTGTATGGAGATGGGGCGCAATCGCGCACGTTCACGCATGTGCTCGACGTGGTGGAGTGCATGATCCGGCTCATGGAAACTCCGGCCGCGGTGGGCGAGGTGGTGAACGTGGGCGGAGTGGAGGAGATATCCATCCTCGAGATGGCAAAACGGATCAAGGCCAGGGTTGGCAGCTCTTCAGAGATACGACTGGTGCCGTACAGCGAGATATTTCCACGTGATTTCGAGGACATGCATCGCCGGGTTCCCTGCCTGGAAAAATTGAAGTCATTGATTGGAATCACGCCGAAGCGAACCTTGGAAGAGATCCTGGACGATGTGATCGCGTTTGAGAGAGATGAAGGATGATTGGGTTTTCCTGTGTCTGAAATTGTCACGCTAAGCCTGCTGGTGTTTGCCGGGTCGCTGCTTGGAACAGCGTTCATGCGGCGGGTGGCGCCACGTTTTGGCTGGATCGCCCAGCCCCGCAAGGATCGCTGGCACCAGAAACCAACCGCGTTGCTTGGCGGGCTTGGCTTTTATCCATTTTTTCTCCTGGGAATGCTCTGGCTACTGTTGCGGTGGCCGGGACTGGCGGAGGTCCGGTTGTTTGACATGTTTGACATGACAGCCCCGGCCCGGCTTCCGGTGGCGATGATTCTGGGAACGATGCTGATGTTTTCTGCCGGACTGCTGGATGACTTTCGGAGATTCAGCCCGGCCACGAAATTGATTTTTCAGTTTGTGGCCACGAGCATCGTGATTTTGGCAGGCGGGGTGTTTCCCCTGACGATTTTCCGCACCGTCAACATTCTTGTGACGTATTTCTGGTTCATCGGGATCATGAACGCGGTGAACATGCTGGACAACATGGATGGGCTGTGCGCCGGGGTGGTTCTGATCGCCAGCCTGACGATCCTCATGCTGGCGGGAATGGGTGTGTGGCCTGAGGGGAAGATTCCGATGATCATTCCGGTCGCGGCGATTTTTGCGGCATCGCTCGCGGGATTTCTGATCCACAACTGGCCTCCTGCGGCGATTTTCATGGGAGATTGTGGCAGCATGTTTGTGGGATTTGTGCTGGCCACCCTGACCATGCCTGGCTCCCTGAGCGGGCGGCTGGGGATCGGACAGTTTCATGATGCATTTCAGTCCGTGATGACGTTGATCATTCCCTCGGCTGTGCTTGCCATTCCGATATTCGACACGACCCTGGTGACGCTTACCCGCATCTGGCGGTCTCAGCGACCATCGGAGGGCGGGCGGGACCATTCTTCGCACCGGCTGGTGGGCCTGGGTTTTTCGGAAAAGAAAGCGGTGCTTGTTCTCTATTCGCTTGCGGCACTTGGGGGCGTGGTGGCGTTGATGATGCAAAGGGCTCCGAACCTGGCGCTACCGCTGGCCGGTTTTTTTGTTTTGGCCCTGGTGATGGCGGGTGTTTATCTCGGGCGTGTGCGCGTGGAGATCCCCGATATTGGGCAACCGCCGCCTTCGTGGACACCCTTGGTCACGAATCTTTTGTATAAAAAGCAGGCCGGCCTGGTTGCGCTGGACGGCGTGCTGGCGTTGCTTTGTTTTTACAGCGCCTACTTGCTGCGCTTCGGAGGGATGCTCGATGTGCAAGTGAGCGATGCGGCGATCCATGCGTTGCCCGTGGTGGTGGCATGCTGCCTGGTCGTCAACTTCAGCTCGAAAATGTACGATGGGCAATGGCGGCTGATCGCGGTGGCAGATGTTCCTGTGCACGCGATGGCTGCGGCGGGCGGGGCGATGGCGAGTCTGGCGCTGGTGACGCTTCTGACGCACTTTGGCCTGGGGCATTCGCGGAGCGCCTACCTGATATTCGGGGTTTTATATTTTTTGGCGTTGGTCGCTTCAAGGGTCAGTTTTCGCGTGCTTGATTCCATCGTGGCACGGAGCGTGCAGAAGCAGGATCTGGGAGGCGAGTCCGACGGTTGACCATCGAAGTTATTTGATTCATTCCATGCACTGGGCGGCACGACTTTCAATTGCGGCAACCCTGGTTTTCGCCCCCTGGGCTTTTGGCACCACGGAAACCTGGTCCATTCGAACGATGGAATTCCTGTGTGTGCTCTCCGCGTTGCTGGTGGTGGCGGAGAGGGTTGGGGCACGCGAGTGGTCGTTGAGGCGCGGGTCGATCCAGCTTCTTGGCGTGCTTCTGTTGCTGTTGGTGGTTGTCCAGTTGTTGAATCCCGTGGGAGTCAAGGTGTTCGTGCGCGATTCGGTGTACGAGTTGGTGGGCGGCAATTTATCCCTGCCGCACACGATTGATCCGTCTGCGACCACGGAGTCCCTCCTCCGCTGGTTGTGCATTTTTCTGTTTGGTTTTGCCGTGCTCCACCACGTGCGAACGCGCGAGGATGTTTTGTTTCTGGTCCGCCTGCTCGTGATCAATGCGGCACTCCTGTCTGCGGAGGGCATTCTACAAAATCTGTCCGGGGTGGACCGTCTCCTGTGTTTTCGTCGGCCACGCCATGGAGGGATGATGTTTGGGCCCTATGTGTGCCGCAATAATTTTGCGTCGCTCGCAAACCTGTCGCTGCCCCTTGCGATCGGAATTGCCTATTTGCCGGAGATGCTTCCTGCCAAGGGCGATCTCTCCAGGACACCCCAGCGTTTGTTTTGGGGGTTCTGTGCGGCGGTCATGATGGCGGCGATCGTCTTGACCTCGTCGCGAATGGGAGTGGTTGTTTCGCTGTTCGTCGTGGGGTGCATGATGCTGGATGTGATCTTGAGGCGGAAGGGTTCCGGTGGAGCGTTCAATATGTGGGCATCGCTTTCCGTGATTGCTGGGATGGCGCTCATGGTGCCGTTCGTGGGGGGCGCGATGAAGGTGTGGCATCGATTTGTTGTCACAAGCCCCGTCGAGACGGAGCGGCTGGGAGTGTGGGAGGGCGTCATGGATGCCATCCATGCCTCGCCGAACTGGGGTTACGGGCTTGGAACATTTCAAAAGCTCTTTCCGTACTACAGGCCGTCCGACATCACGTCGTATTACCGGTATGCCCACAGCGACTGGCTGGAGGCGTATTTTGACTTCGGACTTTTTGGATTCGTCCTGGTGGTTTTATTTTTTGGTGCGATTTTGCTTACGTTGGCGCGCGAGCGAATCCGCCGGACATCGAGTTTTCGTCGAAGCGTTGCGGCGATGGTGTTTGTTTCCCTGGCCGGGTGCCTGCTTCATGCGCTGGTGGATTTTCCACTGCATATCGCCTCGGTCCAGCTCACGTTCGTGGCGATCGCCGCAGTGGGGCTTGCGTCGGCTTATGTCACGACGACGGACACATGATGAACGGAAGTGGGCCAAAGTCTTGCGAACTCGGCTACGAGAGCTGCTTCTTCCAGCGCTTGATCTGTGCTTCGACCTGGTGCTGACCCGGGGAGCCGGGCAGGCGGTCGCGGGAACGGAACATTTCGGTGAGTGTCAGCGCGCGGGCAATGTCTTTGCCAAACGAGGGGTGGATGTCGCGCCATTGCTTCGGTGTCAAATCAGATAGAGTCATTTTGCCGGTCTCGGCAAGTTTCACGGCTTTTCCCACGGCGTGATGCGCCTGTCGAAAAGGAACTCCGTGTCGCACGAGATGGTCGGCCACTTCCGTGGCGAGAAGGCCGGGATCAGTAACGGCCTTGAGACAGGCCGCCGCATTGAAGCGCGTGGCCTGGATCATGCAGGCGAAGACGGTCAGTGAAGTGTCCAGCGTGTCTGCCGAGTCAAACAGCGGTTCCTTGTCTTCCTGCATGTCGCGATTGTAGGTCATCGGCAACCCCTTGAGCATGGTGAGAAGGGAAACGAGGTTGCCGATGAGTCGCCCGGATTTTCCGCGCGCGAGCTCTGCAACGTCTGGATTTTTCTTCTGCGGCATGAGCGAGGATCCCGTGGTGTGAGAGTCGCCGATGGTGATGAAGCCGAACTCGGAACTCGACCACAGGATGAAATCCTCGGCAAGTCGCGAGAGGTGGATTCCGGTCAATGCCGCGGCAAAAAGAAACTCGGCGGCAAAATCCCGGTCGCCCACGGCGTCCATGGAATTATCGGACGGTTTTTCGAAGCCGAGAAGTTTTGCGGTGAGGGCGCGATCAATGGGCAGGCTTGTGCCGGCCATGGCACCCGAGCCGAGCGGGCAGACGTTGGCGCGGAGCGCGCAATCGGAGAAACGATCGCGATCGCGCTCGAGCATTTCCACGTACGCAAGCAGGTGATGCGCGGCGAGCACGGGCTGGGCGCGCTGCAAGTGCGTGTAGCCGGGGATGGGAAGCAGTCCAGATTTAGAGCGGGTTCGTTTCGCGAGATGAACGAGGGCGAGCTGGAGATTCTGGATCCTGGCGTCAAGGGCCTGGATTTCGTCCATGACCCAGAGGCGCAGGTCGGTGGCGACCTGGTCGTTGCGGCTGCGGGCGGTGTGGAGCTTTGCCGCGGCGGGGACGCGCGCGGTGAGGGCGGCCTCGATGTTCATGTGGACGTCCTCGAGCTCCTCCCTCCAGCGAAATTTGCCCTGCTCGATTTGTCGTTCGATCTGCCTGAGCCCGCGGATGATCTGCGCGCAGTCGCGCTTCGTGATGATTCCCGTTTTCGCCAGCATGGTGGCGTGGGCGATGGAGCCCGCGATGTCCTGGCGGTAAAGGCGCCAGTCAAAGGAAATGGATTCCGAGTAGCGGCGCACGTCGGCGTCGGGTCCTTTCTTGAAACGTCCGCTGCGGGAGAGGGGAGGCATGGCTGGAATTAAAAGTTAAAAGTTAAAAATTCAAAGACCAGCATAGTATCAAAAATCCAAAAATAAAAGCGGTCAGTTTTTGATGAATGTTTGAAAAGAGCCACCGAGGATTTTTTTTGCGTCGCGTTCAACCTCGGGTGTCGTGAGCGTCCAGCCGGTGCGGGCGAGGTCGGTGTATTTTTCCGTGAGAACCTTCGCGAGGATTTCCCGGAAGTGGCCCCACTTGTAAAGAAGCTGGTCGAGCACACGGCAGTCTGAATGCTGCGGCGTGATGCTCAGCCCGAGGAGCTCAAGGCGTTCGCGGGTGATTTCCTCGATGATGCTGGGGTTGTTGAGGAACCACCAGCAGCCGAAGATGTGGAGGTTGTGGAATTTGCGGGCCGCCACGCAGAGCTCGTGCTGGTTTTCGCGCGAAAGCATCGTGACGAGAAAGCGGTTGTCCGGCCACGCATCGCACATTTTCTCGACCACGCCGATATCGGCGTGCCCCACCGAATCACCGGCGACGTGGAGCTGCGGGTTGGTGAGTTTTTTGACACCGATCATCATGGCAAAGGGTATGTTGTGCCCGCGGCAAACGGGCAGCACCGCGTTTGCAATCAACTTGCTGATTGGCGCCCGGGAACCAGGACCTGGAAATTCGAAGCATGGGGGCAGCGAGACGGCAAGGTAGATGGGCTTCATGCGCTTGATCCAGTCGTCCAGATAGCGGCGGACTTCCGCGATCGTGCGAGGGCTGGTTTCCAGCGTGACATCGTAACCCCATTCGCGCAGGCGCGGGACGGCTTGGGGCCAAGTGACGAGAACGTCATCGAGTCGGAGTGCTGCTTGAAAGCGCTCGTCGCGCTTCCAGCCTTTCAGCCAGAGCGGGCGTTCGAGATCGTCGAACGGGTTGTTGGTCATGACGACACGCCCGACCCGGGAGAGTTCCAGCACGCGGTCCACATGGTCATGGGCCGACCATTTTTCAAAATGTTTGCGGATGAGCGGGAGATCGCGCTTTTTGGCGTCAATGCCGAGCGCTTGAAGGCAGGTCAGCACTCCGCGGCAACTTTCGGACACGGGCGAGTTTTGAAGAAAGAGGAGGTCCCAAATGAGGTCGGCTTGACGGGGCTTGGACATGGCCCAGAACCTGGCGTAGTCCATCCGATGATAACGAAAAGCCTCGGCGACGAGATAGTGGTAGGAGAGGAGCTCGTCAATGCCCCGGAGGAGAAGTGGCCCGAGCGCGGGGTCGTAGAGATGGGTGTGGATGTCGTGAATGGGCGTGCGCTGGACGATCTCATGGACTGCGGACTTGATGCGGGAGAGCGGGAGCGTTGAGATCTTTTTTGGAGAGCGTCTTTGCATGCTTCCGCAAACCTGATACAAACTCGGTTTGTAATGCAAGAGCGCTTTTTGAAACACGCAACGAATGTCCAAGTGGGTTGCAAGTCGGTGCCGATATCCCGCTGCAAGTCGGGCGGAATGGAGAAGGCGGTGGATGCAGTGACGCTGGAGGAGCCGCTTGAGATCCGGGTGGGCGGCAAGTCATTTTCCGTGACCATGCGAACTCCCGGGCATGACCTGGACCTGGTTGCCGGTTTTTTACTTGGGGAGGGAATTATTTCCGTCGGTGATTTGTCTCGCTTGAAACAATCCGGACGGAATGGGGTGAACCTTTCGGTCGCCGGAAAACTTTCGTCGCGATTGCGACGGTTGCAAAGTCGTTTTTTTGTATCGAGCAGCTGTGGTTTGTGCGGGCGGGCGTCGGTGGCCGGGGTGCGCCGCAGGCTTGGGGGCGTGCGGAGCGACGCCGCGATCGCAGCATCTGCGTTGCGACGTCTGCCATCGGACTTGCGCCAGCGGCAGGAGACCTTTGGCGTCACGGGTGGATTGCATGCGGCTGCGCTGTTTGACGATCGCGGCGAGATCCTGGTCGTGCGTGAGGACGTGGGGCGTCACAACGCGGTGGACAAGGTGATTGGAAGCTGGGCGCGAGGGGGTGATGCATCGAGGATTCCCATTGGCCTGCTCGTGAGCGGGCGTTCGTCCTTTGAAATCGTGCAGAAGGCTCTGGCGGCAAAAATCCCCATCGTTGCGGCGGTGTCGGCGCCATCGAGCCTGGCGGTGGAACTGGCGCGGGAGGCGGGTATGACGCTCGTGGGATTTTTGCGCGGGGAAAGTTTCAACGTGTACTCGCGCGCCGACCGGGTAAGGGAAAAGTCATGACGGGACTGGTGTTGTGTGGCGGGAACTCGGAGCGCATGGGCCGCGACAAGGCGTTTCTGGAGTTGGATGGAAAAACTTTGTTACAGCTGCAGGTGGCGCGGTTGGAGGCGGCGGGTTGTGACGAAGTGTTGATTTCCGGTCCCCGTGGCCGTGGTTATGAAGCAGCGGGAAAACGGCTGGTGGAGGACGAAGTTTGCGGAGCGGGACCGCTGGCGGGATTATGTGCGGGATTGAAAGCGGCGCGCGGCGTGCACGTGCTGGCGGTGGCCGTGGATCTGCCCGGGCTTACGGTGGATTTCCTGCGATGGCTGCGTGAGGAGGCGGGGGATCGCGACATGATGTGCCCGGAGTCGGAGCGGGGATATGAACCGTTGTGCGCAGTGTATCGTCGATCGGTGTGTCTTCCGATCATGCAGCAGCGGCTGGCGGAAAATCGGCTGTCGCTGCAGGAGATCGTGCAGCAGATTGCGCGGGACGCGAAAGCGAGAATCATTCTGCCACGAGAGTGGAAAGTGTGGGGCGAGACGCTGCTCCGGAATTGGAATGAGCCGTAGGTTGTGGTCGGATGTAGGAGCCGATGCCATCGGCGACCGGGCCTTCGCCACGCCGAAGTGGCTGCGGCCACGCAGGCGGGCGTGATGGGTTGTGCAGAGATCGCCGTTGGCAACGGCTCCTACTTTTCCCGCTGAAGTCTGACGCGCATCCACTCCAGAAGATCAACCTGCGGCCTGTAGCCCAGCATGGAGCGCGCCTTTTCCGAGCTGACCGTCCAGGAGTGCCAGTCGGTTTTCTGTTCAATCACCGGCCATCCAAATCGGGAGGACAGGACCGCGCACAACGCGGCGCTTGAATAGGGCGCTGGCGAGAAGAAGTTGAAATCCTGCCCGATGGCCTCGTCTTTTTGCAGGGAGAGCAGAATGCCTTGCACAGCGTCATCCACATGGACGTCGTGACGTACGAGCGGCTTTCCATGGAGATCCATGCGCTGGACGATCCGCTTATTTTTCCGGTCGAGCGTGCCCGCGACATTGTTAACGTACTCATCCGTCCAGACCCATCCGAATCTCGCGATGACGACGGGGAGATCGAAGCCGAGGTGATATTGGCGGCACATTTCCTCTTCAACGATCTTGAAGAGGCCGTAGTAGTCATCGGCAAAACGTTTCGGCGAGTTTTCGTTGAGGCTGCCGTGATGGGGGATGGTGATGTGGCCAAAGACATTGTCCGCGCTGCCGGCGATGAAGCGTTTGAGTTTCGCTTGCACGGAAGTTTCCAGGAGGTTGGCGGCGCCGGCAACGCAGCAATTGAACCATTGCTCAAAAGGGGTGTTTCCTGGGCCGGTGGCACGGATCAGGTGGCATACCGCCTGGACGCCGTCCATTGCCTTCTCGAGAGAAGCGACGTCGAGAGTGTGACCTTGCACCACATCCAGGCCCTTTTGGGAGGCGACGGGGCTTCGATACTGCAGCGCCCGAACCTCATATCCGGCTTTAAGGAGTTCCGGAATCAGCACCTTTCCGACGTTTCCATTTGGTCCCACCACGAGAACCTTGTGGATGTCCGTATTTTTTTTGATGGCAGGAAGGTCTGGCATGGGATTGGCTCCGTGATGATGGAGCCGAAGGAGGGGATCGAACCCTCGACCTACGGTTTACGAAACCGGTGCTCTACCGCTGAGCTACTTCGGCGTCAATCACTCGGGAAAGTCTGAATTTTCCTCTGAAAAGGATTTTTTTCAGACCTTGCGATTATCCGGTTTTGCCTAGTTTAGGCAAGGGCATTTGAGCGAAAACGAGCAGCGACAGGCAGCGTATCAAGGCCGAGCTGGGCGCGATGGAGACGGATGACACCGTTGGCGGCGTGACGCGCAGATCCTTTGTCAGCGGAGGAGGCGTTTGATTTCGTCAGGCACGGCTCCCGAGATCGTCATCGCCCCCACGATCCGGGTTGCGATGGAACTGGTCATGGGATTTCGCTTTCGCGCCCCGGACAGGAAGTTCGGCACACTTGCTTCATTCACCGCAAGGGCGTCGCCCAAGTTTACATCCGAGTCCCGCTTGATGAAATCATGGTCGCCCTTTTTCAAAGTCACCCTCCAAGGCGGATCTCTGGGCGTGGGCAACCCGCTTGGCGGAAGATCGCGCCGGGTCGTGATGTTGACGAAGACGAATTTCTTCGCTTTCCCGTTGATCGCAACAAGGATGTAAAGATGCACTCCGCCACGGTCTCTGATGACAAATGTGTCGCCTGGCTTCAGGGTCTCCGGGTTCACGCAAGACGGCTCTTCATCTGGCGAAGATGATCCAATTCATGAGAAACCGCCCTGATTTCTGAATCGCTCATGTTGGCCCCGGACCGCAGCACGTGCGCAAAATCAATGGGTTCGTGACCCTTTGGGCGCGGATGTTTCCATTCCGGGAAATGCTGGTGGTTGTGAACGGCACGCACAAGCTGGTTAAAGGGGGTTGTGCCGAACCGGGTGTTTGCTTCATTCAACACAACGCGCTCGCGCTCGGAAAGGCAGCCCTCATTGGGCGCTTTGAGCAAACGCACCGTGTAGTCATCCCTTTCGGAAATGAACTCGTTCCATGAGGACTGGACTGCGCCACCATCGCCGTTGAGAAGCTCCAGCACCTTCCTCAATACAGGGCCATTCGGCCGTGATTCGGGAGCGTCGCCTGTGACGGTGCGCTGCCACTTGATGAAAGCCTGCCGATCCGCCACGTAGAGCGTCTTCAGCAGGTTCATGTAATTCATCCGGCCACGGTTGACCTTGAGAACATGCCCGGCGGCAGCCAACGTCTTTTCAATATCGAAGTAAAATCTCATAGAGTACCCTCACTGTTTGCCAAAAAGAGCATCCCATCGGCAACAAGAAATTCCAATTTCATCCTTGTCGGATCCTTTGTTCCCGTCCCGCTGGCTTCACGAATCCGATTTCTTCTTCATCCATTTTTTGATGGCACTCTGGCCATCCTTGAGCTTGTCCATCTCAATCGCACTCCCGCTGCAAAAATCGGACGGCGAATATCCTTTGAATTCGCCAGAGATGTATCCGAACGCATTCACGATTTCCCATGAGGCTTGATCATCTCCTTTGAAACGCGTGGCCATTTCAGCCAGTGCTGGAAGGGCGTGGGCGTCTTTGATTCGAGACAGCCCACGCGCGATTTCAATCGCGGTGTAGCTCTCTTGTTTTTCGCGAGCTGCTGCCAACAAGGGATCGAGCGCCCGACGGTCTCCTGTCTGAGCGAGCGCGACAATGAACTGCTCCTCAACTGCGGGTATTTTTTCACTTTTCAGAGCGTGGAGCAGGCCTGGAATGGCATCGGCGGAAGGAAACCAACACAGGTTGAGAGCAGCCATTTGTCTGGAGTGGGGATCAGAATCTCCGAGCCATTCGAGTAGGATTGGAATGATCTCTGGGTGTTTGCTTTGGCACAGCAGGCGGCCCGCCCACTCGGCGGCACCATCCCGATCAGATCTGACATGCTGGAGGAGTCCCTTGATGAACTCTTTGTCCTTGGATTCGATTCTCTGCCTCGCGGCAGAGATCGTTTCGCTCGTGGGACCGATCAGAAAGAGAGCTAAGGACAGCTTTCCAGCTTCGGATTCCTTGCTCTGGAAAAATCGCTCGCCAGCGACTCGGCCAGATGTCTTGAAGTTGTCGTCGGTCATTTCCCAGAAAGCGGCGCGCTTGATGCATTCGGCGTCCATGGGGGCCTTTTCGATTTCCACAATCGCCCTCGCCCTTTCCCTCGTGAAGCGGCCGTAGTGCCAACAGTGGCTCACAAGAGCGAAGGCTTTCATGCGATCCGTGGCGGAAATCTTGTCGCTGAAAATCACCTCCGGAGAAAGGCGCGGAGCTGGTGGCAAATAACGGCTCCCTCCAATAGCGCCATCAAGATTGTTCTGTTCAACCCACTTGCGATCCAGCGAGGCCGCCATGCAAATTTGGCGGTCGCGCATGACTCCAGAATCCAGCCAATCGCGAAAGGCTGGGGCAAAGTCCCGCGATTTTTTTTGTTCCAGCGCTTTCACCATGTTGGGTGGAAATTCATCGCGCGGAAGCTTCAGAGCTGCCGGAATGGGAGGCCAGCGGCGCTTGTGGGCGTCCTTGTCGCCCTCCACCCACCGCTGGAGGGTTTCATTCCAAAAGAGATGGGGCTCATTTTCATTCCACCATCGCATCCAATGATGCGACCAAAGCTGCAACGACAGGGGGTCTTCATCCTTCGGATTGGGCACGGCCCCGCTGGCGATCGCTTCCAATCTCTGCTTTGCGGCGGCGCGTGTGACGGGGTTTGTGGATTCGAGAAGCCCGGCGAGAACGTGAACATCACGCCCCAGATCACGGACAATCGTGTAATATTCGACAAAACTTTTTCTTTTCGGATCCTTCATCGCTTCGCCGCCTGGCAGAGCCAGAAGGAGGCTGGTCGATTGATCGCAAAGCCCGACCTCTTCGGGTGTCTGTTCCGCAACGTAGTTGATGACATCGGCGAGTGTGGAAGGAGGAGAGAAGTCCATGCCCTTATATGAGCCAGACTTGAGATGAATATTGCCCGCCATCACATGGTCCTTATCTCCGATTGGCCAAATGACGACGCTCGATGCTTTTGGAGATGCCGTCCGAAGGGCCGGTCGGTAGTGATCGGGATAGGCGTACTGGTAGAGAACCAAAGCACTCTGGCCATCTTTGAGCTGAGGCGCAGCTTCATCCACGTAGGGGTGAGTCGTGAAGCCCTTGAGAACCTTTTCGACAACCAATCTCTTCTTTCCATTGGCAGGCGGAAAGGCCTCCCTTTCCTGGTTGGACTGCGCATGCACGAGAAGAAGGAGTTCTGCATTTTGGACATACGAATCGACTCCGGGAGCGATGTCGGCTTGTACCCAAGAGGCGGCACATGCGATCATGCCTACGAGCAAGCAAAATGACGAATACCGGGTTTGCATTGAAAGCCCTTAAAATCGGGAAAGCCTGTCTGAAGCCTACCTCATGGCGGGTGCTTCCGCGAGCGCAATGAACAATGATCCGAAGCCGCGGACCACGATCCGAGGTCAAGTCGCGCTTGATTCCGTTCTTGGATTGGATTCTAATCCCGCGCTGCATGAGTGGAAAACTTGGGTGGAGCAGCCCCGATACTATTGGGGTTGGTTGCCCTCTGCCAGCCGGGAGACAAAACATTTTATTGCCAGGGTAGCTCAGAGGTAGAGCAGGGGACTCATAAGCCCTTGGTCGGGAGTTCAATTCTCCCCCCTGGCACCATTTTTATTACGTGGGAGTAGTCCCGTGGGGATGAGGGGTCAGCTTGCAAGGTCTTCTGGCTTGACGCTGCTTTGCGGGCGCGAGCCGAGGAGGGTGGCCTGGTCGACGACGCGTTTCGTGTCTTCATCGAAACGGTAGCCGTGGCAGTTGGGGCAGGTGTTGGCCCTGGCGACCACGATGGATTCACAGCCTTCGCACACTTTGTAGTGGCGTGGGTGGGCCGAGATTTCTGCGGCTTTCTTTGCGCGTTCAGTGAGGTCGCTCATACGTTGGATGTTGAAGTATGGCAGCCTTTGGGCTACATGTACACGCAGTCGTGAATACCTTCATCTTGGAAACAGCGGCCGCGCAGGGGTGGTTGAACAGTGAGCAGGTCAACACTGCCCACGAGGCGGTGGCGCGAGATCCCGCCCTATCCGTGCTCGACTTCATCTCGCAGCAAGGCTGGTTGGGCCAGGAGCATCTCACGTGGCTGCAACAGGAGGCGTCTCGTGGGACGGACGCTCCTTCTTCCAATGGCGAGCACGCGGAACCCGCCCAGCAGTCAGCGGAGCCGGCGCCCGCTTCCACACAGGTGGAGGTGGTCAGCGACAACATTCTTGCCCCGACCGATATCAATTTTGAAGTTCGTGTGGATGAGGATGGCGCCCTGGAGCATCTGAACGACTACCTTCGGATCGGGCAGTATTATGGGGCGTCCGACGTTCACATCGGCGTTTCAGCGCCCCCGACGATGCGGCGCAACGGGTGCCTGCAGATCATGTGGTTCAAGGCGCCGATGTTCAACGCGGCGCAGACCGAGCGGCTCATGATGGGATTCATCTCGGATGCGCAGAAAGCCGTGTTCAAGGAGAAGGGGGATCTTGATTTCTGTTATTCAGTGGAGGGGATGGGACGTTTCCGGAGCAGCGTGGTGCGCCAGCGCACCGGCGTGGACGGCGTTTTCCGCATCATCAACAACAAGGTGAAGACCATGGACGAGCTGGGGTTGCCCAAGCTCTTGAAGGGACTGACGAAATTCCAAAACGGGCTGGTCCTCGTGACGGGTTCCGTGGGAAGCGGCAAGTCCACCACGATGGCCTCGCTGGTCGAGGAGGTGAACATGGAGCGCCACGACCACATCATCACGCTGGAGGATCCGATTGAGTATGTGTTTGAGACGAAGGGCTGCCAGATCACCCAGCGCGAGGTGCATTCGCACACGATGTCATTCGGCGCGGCGTTGCGCGCCGCGCTGCGCGAGGATCCCGATGTGATCATGGTGGGTGAAATGCGCGACCTTGAGACGATCTCGCTTGCGATCTCGGCCTCCGAGACCGGCCACCTGGTGTTTGGAACGCTGCACACGAGCAGCGCGGCGCGCACGCTCGACCGGTTGCTTGACGTGTTTCCCACGGAGCAGCAGGCGCAGATCCGCACGATGGTGTCGGGCTCCCTGCGCGGAATTGTCAGCCAGCAGCTTGTCCCGCGCAAGGACGGCCAGGGACGCGTCCTTGCCATGGAAGTGCTCATCAATACACCCGCGGCTGCGGCGCTCATCCGCGAGGGCAAGACCTTCATGCTGCCGGGGGTGATGCAGACCGGAAAAAAGATCGGGTGCCGGTTGATGGATGACGCGCTGCTTGATTTGTTGGAGAACGAAATCATCTCGGCCCAGGATGCCTTTGATCGTGCCGAGCAGAGGGAGATGTTCAAGCAATACCTTACCGATTAAGTCATGAACAACCGCATTGACGAGCTTTTTGCCCTGATGGTGTCCAAGGGCGCGTCCGACCTGCATTTGCAGGAGGGGCAACCGCCGAAGGCGCGGGTGCATGGCGACATCGAGGCGATCCGCCATGAAATCCTGACGCACGAGGAGATCACCGACCTGTTGTCCGAAGCGGCGGGACCGCAGCGTTGGAACGCGTTCATGGAAAAGGGCGACCTCGACTTCGCCTACCAGATGGACGAGCATTCCCGTTTTCGATCCAATTTTCTCAAGCAGGTGCACGGTGCGGCCGCGGTCTTTCGCTTGATCCCCACCAAAATCCTCACGCTTGAGCAGTTGGGAGTGCCTGAGATCATCAAGAATTTCGGGCGCATGCGTGCGGGAATTGTGCTCGTCACGGGTCCCACGGGCAGCGGCAAGTCCACGACGCTCGCCGCGCTGATGGATTACATGAATGTGAATTTTGCCAAGCACATTGTCACGATCGAGGAGCCCATTGAATTCGTGCACAAGAACAAGCTGAGCATCATCACGCAGCGCGAGGTGCATGTGGACACACCCTCGTTCCAGGCGGGATTGAAGGCGGCGTTGCGGGAGGACGCGGATGCGATTCTCGTGGGCGAGATGCGCGACCTTGAGACGATCGCGCTGGCGCTGACCGCGGCGGAAACCGGGATGCTGGTGTTTGGCACGCTGCACACGAACAACGCGCGCAAGACGGTGGACCGCATCATTGACGTTTTTCCGGCCGAGCAGCAGCCGCAGATTCGCACCATGCTGGGCTCCTCGCTCCGGGGGGTGGTGGCACAATTGCTCATGAAAAAAGCGGATGGCAAGGGGCGCCTTGCCGTGAACGAAATCCTGGTATCCACCAGCGCCGTCTCCTCGATCATCCGCGAGGGAAAAACCGAAAAACTGTTTGATGTGCTGGTGAGCGGCAAGGCGCAGGGCATGCAATTGATGGACGATTGCATCATGCGATGTTTGAAGGACGGACTGGTTTCACCCATTGAGGCTTACATGAAGGCAATCGAGAAACCACGCTTCGAGGAATTTCTCCCGAAGGATGCCGCCATTCCCACGGGACGCTGATTCTTATGCCTATAAAAACCATTGTGACTGGAGCCAAGGGCCGCATGGGACAGAGCGTGCTTGCCTGTGCCGCGGACGACAAGGAGTTCGAGATCGTTGCGGCGCTTGACCGGGATGATCGCTACAACGACCATCTCAAGCCCGGCGTGGTCATCGTGGATTTCAGCGTGCATACATTCACGCCCACACTGGCCGCGGCGGCCCAGGCCGCAGGATGCCCCATGGTAATCGGGACGACGGGATTTACGTATGCCGAGCGCACGGCGATCAAGAGCGCCAGCAACGGGATTCCCATCGTGATGGCACCGAACATGAGCGTGGGCGTAAATTTACTTTTTACCCTGGCCCATGTGGTCACTTCCGTGCTCAAGGAGGGATACGATATTGAAATTGTCGAAAAGCATCATCGGCGGAAAAAGGATGCGCCGAGCGGCACGGCATCCCACCTCGCGGAGATCATCGCAGAGACGAAGGGGTTGCAACACTCCAAGATTGTAAAGCACGGGCGCTTTGGGGACATGGGGGAACGGACGGCGAGCGAGATCGGGATTCATTCGATCCGCGCCGGGGATTATGTAGGCGATCACACCGTGATTTTTGCCAATGAAGGCGAGGTCATTGAGATCACCCACAAGGCCCATTCGCGCGACATCTTCGCCAAGGGCGCGCTGCTGGCGGTCAAATGGGTTTCCACGGCTCAACCCGGCATCTACGACATGGCGGACGTGCTTGGATTGCAGGTGTCGCGCCGCACCGAATGAAGCACTTCGGCATTGCCCTTGGTTCCAACGAAGGGGATCGTCCTGGTCATTTGCGCGCCGCCGTTCGTTGGATGGATGCCCTTGCCCCCGATTGCCTGCTCGTCTCGCGCGTGTATGAAACAGCGCCGGTGGATTGCGTTCCGGGCACCCCTTCGTTCCTGAACGCTGTCTGCGAAATATCCGCCGCGATGGCACCCATCGAGATGCTGCGGCTCCTGCGGGAGTTTGAGCGCGTTCGTGGTCGCAAGGAATCGTATTTGAAAAATTCCCCGCGACCGCTCGACCTCGATCTGCTCTACGCCGATCAAATCGTGGTGAACACTCCCGAACTGATGCTCCCGCACCCACGCATGCTGCAACGCCGCTTCGTCCTGCAACCGCTCTGCGACATCCGCCCCGAACTCGTGTTGCCCGGACGGGAGAGCACCATCCGGGAAATTCTCGCGTTGCTTCCTCCCGATCAAGGCGTCCGTCTCCACCCTGAATCCGCAAGGTAGGGAGAATTCGGCAAAGCCGTCTACATTTTCGGCATCTTGTCTTGCAAAAACATTCAAGGTTGATAGGGTTTGCGCCCGTGAGCGATATTTCATCACTGCTGATCATAGACGACGAGGCTGCTGTGCGCGATAGCCTGGTCGCGATTTTCAAGGACCAGAAGGTGTCTCGCATTTGTGCCGTGGCCAGTGCGGAGGAAGCGTTTGGCGTCATGACCGCAGAACCTTTCACGCTGATCATCTGCGATTACAAACTCAAGGGAATGAATGGCGTCGCCTTCATGGGGCGTCTTCGCATCAAGCGTGACATGACCCCGATCCTTTTCATCACGGGCGTGCCGGACCACGATGAAGTCACGCAGGCCGCCATGCAGCTGAACGCCGGTTTTCTTGGCAAGCCCTTCACCATCGAGCAACTCCTGGGAAGCGTGGAAACACTGCTTTCCCGGTAAGCAAGAACATGGCGATCACCGCTCCGGATCTCACAAAACGCCCGCCGCGCAGCCCGCGCGTTCGACTCGGTGGTTACGTCATTCTTCCGCGCATTCTCGACAAGGGGCGAGCCACGATTGTCCGCAAGAACGGCGAATTCAATTTTGATTGCCCGCTTGACCAGTGCTTTCTGAATTTCGTGGGAATCAGGGGCGCCGCCTTGAAGAAGCAGCTTGCGATGGGGAAGGGTGACGGAGAGATTCTTGAGTGGATTGGCAAGCACGCGAAACACAAGCGCAGCGATGTCGAGATTGCCACATGGTCCGATTTCATGGATCGTCGGAGTCCATGCGACTTGGAAACGCACGGTTTTTTCATCGAGTACCAGTCCAAGATCGCACCCAATCGCAAGGATGTTTCCAGGTGGTTTGAGCTCCTGGACATTGACGATTTCGTTACATTCGGTGGCATTGCGTAGGAAACAAATTCAGAATTTCCTTTTTTCCCGGCTTAGGGCAGGGTGTGGGCTCACAAACTCATGATTACGAAATTCCAGCGTTTCATTGACCGTCACCGAACATGGCTTTTCATGCTTCTATTGGTGATCATCATCATCCCATTTGTTTGCATGGATTATGCGGGTTATGGCAGGGCGGCACGCGGGACCGGGGATGGTTCGGGAGCGTTGGTTTACGGTCACAAGATCAATGCACGCGACCTGGATCATGCCAAGCGCCGCTTCAAGTTGCGCATGCAAATGAATGGGAAGGGGATTCGCCCCGACGAGCGGTCGGAGGCATGGCTTGCGGAGCAGGTGTTGCGCAACCTGGCCTTGGTGGAAAAGGCTGAAAGCATGGGTATCACGGCTGCCGACGAGGAGGTGGTTGGGGATGCGAGGCGTTATTTTTCGGACAAGAATGGCCAGTTGAACCAGGCTGCTTACGACAGGTTTATCCAGGAGATTTTGCCACAAAGGGGATTGACCGAGGCAGGGTTTGAAATGCTGATCCGGGAAGACATCATGCTGCGCAAAATGATGATGCTTGTCGCCTCGACAGCCAAGGTCACGCCGCAGCAGTCCTCCGCGCTGGTAACGGAGGTGACGGACAAGGTGACGGCGTCCGCGTGCCGTTTTGAATTCACCGATTACACGGCGCGGGTAAAGCCGTCGGAGGCTGATCTGCAGGGATTTTACAAACAGAACATGGATCGTTTCCGCACGCCCGAGCAGGCGCGCGTGGCGTATGTGGTTTTCCCGGTCGATCCCACGAACATTCCGCAGGACGACCAGGCCATCAGCGATGAGGAATTGAAGGCGGCCTACGAGGCGAGGGCAGAATTGTTTCGAACATCGGACGGCAAGAGCAAGCCCTTGAAGGATGTGGCCGAGTTGCTTCGGCACGACATCCGACAGCAAAAGGCGCACGATGTGGCGAATCGAAGGGCGACGGATTTTACAGTCAAGCTGATCCCGGAGCAGGGAAAGCCGCAGTTGTCGTTCGAAGAGTTGGCGAAGAAGGAAGGGGTGGTGGTAAAGGAAACCGATTTTTTCAACTCGAACCAACTGGCGCCCGGCATCCAGGTTCCGTCGTTCACACATGCAGCGTTCAAGTTGTCCGAGGATAACCCCATCAGCGACGTCGTGCCTTCCGAGAGCGCCGTGTACGTGCTGAAGCTGCTTGCCAAAAAACCGAGCGGAGATTCTCCTTTTGAGCAAGTACGTGAGTCGGTCAAGAGCGCTCTCGTCACTTCGCTGGCGCTGAAGCTGGCGCGCGAGGATGGCGAGAAGAAGCGCGAAGAACTGGAAAACCTGCTCGGTACCGGCAAGACATTTGCCCAGGCATCTGCCGAGCTCAAGCTCAAGCCCCAGACCTTCAAGAATTTTTCCGCCATGGATTCCGCGCCGGCCAAGTCGGAGCCGTTCGAGGGTGCGGTGCGTCAGGTATCCATGAAGCTTTCCATCGGCTCCGTGGGCAAATTCATCCCGACCGTGACCGGCGGCTTGTTTGTGTACGTCAGCGCCAGGGAGCACGCCAAATTCGAGGATTTGGTGAAGGTTGAGCCGATGATCAGCCAGATGCTCGTCCAGAGGGAGCAGCAGCAGGTGGTCCGCGATTTTGAAAAATCCGTCATGGATGAAGCCGGGCTCAAGTTTGAGCGCCCGTCGTCGCCGTTGGTGATCGACGAATAGCTCTTTCGCTGCAGCCGCCCAGGCCCTGATCAGCATGCGCATCCTGCAGGAGCGTGATGCGCACGGACGTCCCGTGGCCTGGTCGGGAGCGAACATGGATTTCGCCGTGGTGAGCCTGGATGATCTTGTCCACGATGGCCATCCCAAGACCGGTGCCGGAGGGTCGCGAGGTGAGGAAGGGCTGGAAGAGTTTCTCTTTTTGCAACGTTGACATGCCGCAACCGGAGTCGCGCACCTCGACCCAGACTCGATGGGATGAGGGGGAGATTCCGGTGTATAGTTGAAGCGCGCCGCCCCTTGGCATGGCGTGCAATGCGTTGAGAATGACGTTGAGGAGCGCCTGCTCTATGAGCGCGCGGTCTATCAGCGCCGAGGGGAGCTCTTTGCACAGCTTGAGCAGCAGGCGCACCTGCTGTTGCGACATCTTGTGACGGGTGAGCAACACCAGGTCTTCCACCAGGGAGTTGAGTGACAGGCTTTCAAAAATCGGCTCGCTGTCACGAGCCAGGCTCAGAACGCGTTCCACGGTGCGGTTCATCTGCTCGAGCTTGCGCCCAAGAATTTCGAAATCCTTGCGTCGCGGATCGGGGTGCGGCAGTTCACGCTCGAGGCTGTGCGTGAGCATCTTGATCACGGTCAAGGGATTTCGGATTTCATGGGCGACTTCCGCAGCCAGAAGGCCGATGGACGAGAGCCGTTCGCTCTGCCGCAATTCCTCCTCGGTCGAGACCAGTTTTTCCGATAGATGGCAGCGCTGGATCACGAGGGAGGCCTGGCCGGCAAGTGATGTCAGGAGCTGAATCTCTCCATCGGAAAAACGGTGGGCGTGGTCCGAGTAAAGCGCCAGCGCCCCAAGCGCCTTTTCGCCAGTAAAAAGAGGAACCACCAGCATGGAGGAAAGATTGCGATGGCGCTTTGCGATGGATTGGGGCAGGGGATCGGTCCTCTGGATGTCCTCCACGGCCACGGGCTTCACGCGCCGCACGGCGCTTCCGATGTGGCTGTTGTCCACGGAGAGAACGGAGGTGGGAAGCGGTCGGCGCGGTTCATCCGAGGTTGCGCTCCAGCGGAGATTTGCGCCGGTCGAGTCCAGCAGGAGAATTGCGCAAAACCGGCCGCGCATGAGTCGGCACGCACCCTGCGCAACCCGCTGCAACAGTTCGGGCAGCGTGTCAATCGCCAGGATGGACTGGCCCAGCTTGAAGAGGGAATCGAGGCGAGACGCATGAAGGCGGGACTGCTCGTAGAGCCACGCGTTGTGAATCAGGCTGCTCACTTGTCCCGCGAGTGTCACCAGCAATTTTTCATCCTCACTGGTAAACGCGTCTGGTCGGATGCTGTCCACATTCAACACTCCAACCACTTCCGGTCCAGCGTTGCGCGCCGTCGAGGCGCGTTCTAGTGGAACCGCCAGTTCGGACCGGATATCGCGCCGTACGGGGACATAACGTGGATCCTTGCCCACATCCGCCACCCGGGCCGGTGCGCCTTGAAGCGCGACCCAGCCGGTGACGCCTTCGCCCACCTGCAACTTCAGTTTGCGTCCCCGGGAGCTCAGCCCCACGGACGCCTCGATTTCCAGAAGGCCGGTTTCCGGGTTGATGAGCGCCACCGAGCCGCTTGTGGCACGGAGCAGTTTCACGGTGTCCTGCAATGCAAGGCGAAGCGTGACGGCTGGGTCGAGCGAGGAGTGAAAGATGCGGGTGAGGCGTCCGAGCAACGCGAGGTGCGCATTTGAGCGGGGAGGGCGGATGAGGGCGGAGCCCTTCGAGTCCGGATGCCGTCGGATCACCATTGGACCTTGACGGTTCTGCGCTGTCCGAAGCGGTCATTGTAATATAGCTCGCCGCGGTCGCGTCCGAATTCGTGAATCTGCCGCGTGATCTTGACGTCGTAGCAGCAGTATTCGGCGATCTTGAGGATGCTTGCCTCGCCGCCTTCACGCCACCAGGTGATGGCGTCCAGGCCGCCCGCGATCTTGGTGCTTCCCAGCGTGGCCTTGGCGAGCGCGTCAAGGCTGAGGCGATGCTTCAGGATTTTTTCGATTTCGACGAGTGTGTCGAGCGTTGGGATCTGGTCGAGGTCGAGAGGCGAATAGGCGGAGAGCACCGTGTAATCGAATCCCACGATGTTGTGTCCCACGACGAGGTCGGCGCGCATGAGGATCTTGATCATGTCATGCACGTTGCCC
This sequence comes from Verrucomicrobiota bacterium, assembly GCA_023269615.1. Taxonomy (GTDB): domain Bacteria; phylum Verrucomicrobiota; class Verrucomicrobiia; order JABWAM01; family JABWAM01; genus JAHFSY01. The sequence continues at coordinate 15,115 of JAHFSY010000010.1, read as the reverse complement.
TCATGAAAAATGCGGTATTCCTGCTCCCTGGAGGAATAGGTGACGCCGATGGACATTCTGAGCTGGCGGAAATGTTCGGGGGTGCGGCCGCCCACCTCGTCAAAGCTCTTCTGCGTTTCGAGGTCGAAATAGACGATGTTCTTCATGCGGGGCGGCGCAGGATCATTTGCGGATGAGCCCGCGCAGGATTTTGAGATTGTGAATGTCGGCACGGCCGTTGATGCCCTTGGGGGTTTCAAGAATTTTCGGCACCCTGGCGAATGCGTGCGTGTTGAGGAGTTCCTTGAAGGGCTCGATCCCGATGTGCCCCTTGCCGACGTGTTCGTGGCGGTCCACGCGGCTGCCAAGGCCGGTCTTGGAATCGTTGAAGTGGAAGCCGAGGATTTTCTCGAGCCCGAGCAGCTTGTCGAATTCCTTGAGCGTGGTGGCGAGGCCGCGCGCGTGCGAGATATCGTAACCAGCGGCAAAGACATGGCAGGTGTCGAGACAGAACCCGATGCGGGAGGGCATGTCCACACGCTCGTAAATTTCCGCCAGATGCTCGAATCGATGCCCGATGCCCGTACCCTGGCCGGCGGTGGTTTCAAGCGCAACCTTGACTTTTTTTGTTTTGGATTTTTTTAGCACGGAGCGGAGATTGGAGGAGATGGTTCGGATGCCGTTTTTTTCGCCGGCGCCCATGTGGTTGCCGGGATGCAGCACGAGGAAGGGAAGCCCTAGAAGCTCGGCGCGATCCAGTTCGTCCGAGAGCGCGATGAGCGAGCGGCGCGCAGTTGGGCCGGCCTTTGCGCCAAGATTGATCAGGTAGCCTGCGTGGCCGCAGACGGGGAGGCGCAAGGCGGCGGTGCGCTTGCGGAACACCTCGGCCGAATCCTGTGAAATCGGGCCCGCCTCCCATTGCATGTTGTTCTTGGTAAAGATTTGCATCGCGTGGCAGCCAGCCTCCTCCGCCCGGTCCCACGCCCGGGAGTATCCTCCTGCCATGGACATGTGGGCCCCAATGAAATCCATCTTCATGCAATGCACCCCTTGAAAATCAGTGCGCGCCTTCGCGGACGACGACCTCGCCCTTCATCACCTTGACGCAGCAGGTGAGGCGGAATTTTTCGGGATCCCTGTTCCATGTGTCCAGCACGTCAATCTCCTGCTCGGTGGGCGTCGAAAGATTTTCCATGCCGCTGGCGATCTCGACCGCGCACGTGCCGCACGTGCAATCGCGGCATCCGAACTCCATGTCCACCCCGGCCTTTTCGCCGGCTTCCAGGATGGTGAGCTCTCCGTCGGGGACTTCGGCGGACTTGCCGCGATTTTCGATCGTGATTTTTGCCACAGGCTGTGTGTAATGCTCGATTTACACGTTGTCAATGGAGCAAAGAATGAGCGGGGAATATTTTTTAAAACACATTCTCTGGCGGGTTGTTGTGACGCTTCTCATGTTGCTGGCTCTCCACGTGCTGCAAGGCATCGGGATCATCGCGGGACTCGGGATGATCGGTGTTTTGGGGGTTTTGTGGGCGGGGCCCCTTGCAACGGCGGTGGGCGGAGCGACGGGTGGCCTCTGGCTGCCATCGGACGACAATTTTGAAGTGAGGCCGCAATACAGCATTGCCGAGGCGCGCCTGCGGGAAGGGCAGTACGAGGAGGCCATTGAAGTTTATCGCAAGTACATGGAGTTGTATCCCAACGAAGTAACGCCGCACTTGCGCATCGCCGACCTGCAGCTGGTGCCTTTCAACAACCCCGATGCGGCAATGGAGGAATTGAAACAGGCGATCCATAAGTCGCAGACCGTCGAAACATTTTCGCAGATCCATTTTCGCCTGGCGGAGCTTTATGTAACACATGGCAACCGGGTGAGCGACGCGCTGCACTCGATGAGGGAAATCCAGCGCTGTTATCCCAAAACGAAGCAGGCCTCGGTCGCCCTGGAACGTGCAGGGAATTTGTTGAAGCTGCAACAGTCGTAGAACCGGGGCTTGCGCATTCTAATCTGCAATGTAGGAGCCGCTGTCAGCGGCGATCTCCGCAAGGGCCATGTCTCCCGGTCGCCGCTGACAGCGGCTCCTACAGATGAAGGGTCAAATTCATAAGCCCGGGCAGTAGAAGCGAGATGGTGGAAAAAGGTTGTTGAGGACGATCGTGGGAGGGTAGGTTTCGTGGAATTGAATTTCATTTTATGCAGATTGTTTTGACAGGCGGGGCGGGGTTTATCGGGTCGCATGTGCTCGAGCGTCTTTTGGCCCTCGAGCATCGTGTCGTCGTCATGGACGATTTCAACACCTACTACGATCCGCAGTTCAAGCGACGAAACATCGCACAGGCGCTCAAGAATCCCGCCGTGCAACTGGCCGAAGGCGATGTTTCCAACCTCGCGTTCGTGAAGGATGTCATTGGAGGTACCCGGCCCGACATGATCATCCACCTCGCTGCGCGCGCCGGCGTGCGACCCTCGGTAAAGGACCCGTTTCTCTACCAGCGCGTCAATGTCGAGGGCACCCTGAACATCCTGGAGTCGGCACGGATGGCCGGCGTGAGGAAGATCACGTTCGCCTCCACGTCATCCGTGTACGGCCTGAACACGAAGGTGCCGTTTTCCGAAACCGATCCGATCTTCCACACGATCTCCCCGTACGCCGCCACGAAGCTGGCGGGCGAGGCATTGTGCCGCGCGTACCGTCATCTGCATGGCATGGACATCGTGGCGCTCCGGTTTTTCAGCGTCTATGGCCCGCGCGGGCGTCCCGACATGGCGATTTACCACTTCACGGAACGCATCCTGCGCAACCTGCCCATCCCGGTTTATGGCGATGGCTCGGCAGAGCGGGATTACACGTATGTGGATGACATCGTCCAGGGAGTCGTCGCCACCACCCGCCGCGAATTCGGCTTTGAAATCATCAACCTGGGTGAATCCCAGACAACATCCTTAAGCGACGTGATCGCCTTGATTGAAAGGTCGCTTGGGAAAAAGGCAAAGATCGACCGCCAGCCCGAGCAACCTGGCGATGTTCCAAGAACCTTCGCCGACATCAGCAAAGCCCAGCGTCTGCTGGATTACCAGCCGAGGACGAAAGTGGGGGTGGGGATTCCAAAATTTGTGACGTGGTACCAGTCGGAGCGGGCCAACCGCTCCTGATGCAGAGGCGCTTCTGTGAAGCGCTGTTTCGATTGAACAATATTGACAATAGACTGAATGTAGCCTACTTATAGGCTATGAAAATTTCAAATCGTCCACACCGATTCAAAACTGGAAAGACGGATTTTGATGAGCAGTGCTTTACGCTGAGCAAGGCAAAGACCTATCTGGGCCGCCTTCTTGAGAAGGTGAAGAATGGTCAGGCTGTTTATATCGTGAGCCATCGACATCGTTTTGTTTTACAGGAAGTGCCGGAGATCGAACCCATTCCGATGCGACCACCCGGCTATTTTGCCGGCTGCTACACCCAGGCGGATATCCAGGAGGACAATCGTCTGGCCAAAGCCTCCATCATTCGCGTGCCGAAGGACCTTGAATGAAACGGGACCATCCCAGGGAGATGAGGCAATGGGAAATTGTCATGCTTCCCTTCAGCAGGGAAAAGCGTCATCCAGCAGTCATCATTTCCAATGATGAAATTTGCCAAAACCCCGACATCGAGGACGTCAACGCGCTGATCTGCACATCAGCCAGGTTGAATCGCGTTCCCAAACTGAACGAGGAAGCCTTGGACGAGAGCGATGGGCTGGACTGGAAGACGGCGGTCCGCTGCGACCGCATTTACCTGCTTCCCAAAGCCCAGTTCGACGACAGAAAGGGAAATGTGACCCATGAACGACGGCGTCGGATTGGGCGAAAAATGGTCGAGATGTTTCGGTTGCCCCTGGCGTAAGATTTAGGGTTGTCACGCTCATGACTGAGGTGAACCGCCGACTACGAAAGTCTTTGCCAGCAGATCGTGCCAGCCTTGCTTTTGTTGGGAGAAGCCAATCCAAATAAATCCAAGGGCAAAACAATGGAAGGAGATCAGCTTGCACAGGTTGCGAATAATGGATCGCTTGATGTCGAGGCGGTTCCCTTTTTCATCCGTCACTTTCAGATCCATCAAGCGCTTTCCAAAAGTGCCCTGCAAAGGGGAGGCTTCCAGCACCATGCAATAGAGGATCCATACGTAGATCATGTAATAGTCGCCCTTGATCATCTGGTGAAATTCAGGATAAGACGGACGTCCAAACAAACAAAACATGATGCCGATGGTCACGGCTGTGATGATGATGCCGTCAAAAAAATAGGCCCAAAAGCGGATCCAGAAGCCGGCGTGGCGGATCACGGCTGTACTGCTTGCCGTATCGATCTGGGGTGGGGCTACAGCAATTGATTGTGGTTCCATATGAATGTTTGGTGAATTAAACTTCGGCAAAAAATTTGGCTTCACTCTCGCACGCCCTCCTGACGGGGAAAACAACTGATGGATATAGGACCCTTGCGGATCTCACGGCATGAAGCCGAATTTCGTCCACCAGCAGCGGGGAACCTGCCATTTTGTGGGTCCAAAGTCAACCATGCGAAGTCACCGCGCTCTTTTGCCTCGCAGAGGGCCATCCCGTGGGGCGGCTCTACAATTCTCCAATACCCCCATGCATGGCCATAATTCGGTGAGGGGCTGCGGTTTTTTAGCTTTTCCCTTTGCCCCATGTCTGCGAGTCTCCCAAATCCTTTATGAGCGCTGTTGTTGAACTTTTGCAGGAACTGATACGGATCCCGAGTGTGAATCCGCAGGGTGATCCGGGTACGCCCCATGTCGGGGAAGGGGAAATTGCCCGCTTTGTCGGGGATTACCTCGTCAAACTCGGCATGAGCGTGGAGATGCAGTTTGTCGAAAAGGACCGGCCTACCGTCATCGGACGGCTCAAATCCAAATCTTCGAAACGTCACATTCTTCTCGGGCCGCACACGGACACGGTGAGCGTGGCGGGCATGACAGTCGAACCGTTTGGCGGCGTGGTGAAGGATGGGAGGGTTCTCGGCCGTGGCGCTTCGGACACGAAGGGCTCGATGTCGGCGATGCTGGTCGCCCTGAAGGAAATCGTGGACCAGAAGAAATGTCCGCCCAACACCGACATCTGGTTTGCGGGGTTGATGGGTGAGGAGAGCGGGAATGACGGGATCGAATACCTGATGAAGTCGGATTACTTCAAGACGAAAGGCATTCTCCCCAATTTCGGAATCGCAGGGGAACCAACCGAACTTCGAATCGTGCATCGTCACAAGGGCGCTCTTTGGCTTCGTCTCCGCACCCGCGGGCGTGCCTGTCATGCGTCGCGGCCCGACCTCGGCGACAACGCGATCGTGAAGATGCGCAAGGCGATTGATTTCATCACGACCGACATGCCGAAGGCCTATTCGCACCTGGAGGATTCGCTGCTGGGGAAGGCGACGTTCAATGTGACGGGCATCAAGGGCGGATCGAAGGTGAACATCATTCCCGACCTGTGCGAGATCGAGATGGACCACCGTTCGCTTCCGCAGGAAACGCATAAAGAAGTGATCGAGCGGTTGAAGAAGTCTCTGCCCGAGTGCGAGGTTGAGATCATTTCGGACCGGCCCGGGCTGAACACGCCCGCGGACGATCCGTACATCCAGAAACTGACGGATGTGCTGTCGCGTCATTCTCCCAAGGCGGACCGAAAGAGCTTTTTGACCGGTGCGCCCTGGTTTGCCGATTGTTCGTTGATGTCGGGTGGCGGCGTGCCCGCGATCGCGTTCGGGCCGGGTTCGATCAGCCAGGCGCACACGAAGGATGAGTTCATCGAGATCTCAGAGCTCGAGAAATGCGTGGATGTGTTCCGCGATTTCTTTGTCGCGCTGGATTGAGTCAAGTCATGAAAGGGGCCAACACAGCTCCTGACCGCGTCCTGCTCTTCCTGCTATCCGGGCTGGGGGACACGCTGATGTTCACGCCCGCGCTGCGCCTGATGCGGCTTGCCTGGCCGGAGACGCGTCTGGTTGCGCTCACGATGCGCGAGGGCGAGCGGGATGTGCTGCAAACCAATTCCGATTTGAGCGAGGTGCGCCTGCATTCCTTTCTCCGCATGGATGCGTGTTCCAATCTGCGATTCCTCATGGATTTGCGCCGGGAGCGATTTGAGTTGAGCGTGCTTCCGTGCCCGACCAATCGGATTCATTACAACGTGATCTCGTTCCTTTGCGGGGCGATCGAGCGTGCGGGATTCCGTTATCTGCGCCAGAGCGTGCGGAACCTGGATTTTCTGAACACGCTGGTGCTGCCGCATGCCGGCCATGTCCACAATGTGGAGCACAACATCGTGCTGGCGGAGCGGCTCACGGGGGTTTTGCGGGCGGACCAAGTCGGGTGGCACGGACATCTTGCGTTGACGATCCCGGATGAGGACAAGGCACAGGCGCGTCATTTTCTCGAATCCGAAAGGCTCAGGGGATCCGAGCTGATCGGCCTGCATGTTTCGAGCAGCCGGGCAAAGCACATGGAACGGAAATGCTGGCCAAAGGAAAAATTTCTCGAGCTGATCCAGGGCATGACCCGGGAAGGACGGAGGTTCTTGTTGTTTTGCGGGGATGAGGATTTGCCTGAATCGGAGTGGTTGATGGAACGGGGAGGGGCGTCGCTGCACCTGGCTCGCCAGATGCCCATTCGCGTGGTGGCCGAGTTGATCCGCGCATGCAAGGTGTTTGTCACGAACGATTCCGGGCTTCAGCATGTGGCCGCTGCCGTGGGCGCGCCCAGCGTGGTGATTTTTGGGCCGACGAATCCCAAGCGGACTGGGCCATGGATGGGCAAATCGGGGATTGTGCGGACAGGGATTAAATGCAGCCCGTGTTTTTATCACACGTCCGGCGACCTGACATGTCCAATGGGGATTGATTTTGCGTGCCTGCGGGATTTGTCCGTCGCGCAGGTCCGGGCGTCTGTTGAAAAAATGTTGTAGCCGCGTCCTCCAGAACGCGGACGCCCCCGGGCCAAATTCTTGCGAATTCGGCTACGTTCAAATTCGGCCACATTCTTCTGGATTCTGGATTCTGACTCCTGAATTCTGCATCGCATGACTTCCCTGAGTGTCATCATGCCCGCGTACAACGAGGCGGTGCGGATACGCGGCTCGATTGAGCGGACCCACCGGCAGCTGTCGAGGATGGTCCGGGATTTCCAGATCGTGGTGGTGGATGACGGCAGTTCGGATGGGACCGGGGAAATCGCGGATCGCGCGGCGGCCGAGATGGATCATGTGGTTTCCGTAAAGCTGAGTCCGAACCGCGGCAAGGGTCAGGCGTTGCGGCAGGGGTTTCTTCACACGACCGGCGAGCTTGTTTTTTTTCTCGATGCGGACATGGATCTGCCGCCCGAGCAGATGGGCGTGTTGCTGGACACGATGAAGGAGCACGATGCGGATGCGGTGATCGGGAGCAAGATGCATCCCCTTTCCCGCGTGGATTATCCAACCCACCGCCGCATGATCAGCATCATCTATTTCACCGTCACCAGAATTTTGTTTGGCCTTCCCGTGCGCGACACCCAGACGGGATTGAAGGTGTTTCGCCGCGAAGTGCTGGAGAAGTGCATGCCGCGCATGCTGGTGAAGTCGTTCGCCTACGATCTCGAACTTTTGGCGATGGCGCATGATTTCGGTTTTCGAATTGCGGAAGCGCCCGTGATCATCGAGTACCAGCCCAAGTATGGGCGCATCCCGATGAGCGCGATGAAGACCACGGCAAATGACACGCTGGCTGTTTTTTTCCGCCTTTACGTGAGGAATTTTTACGATGACGCGAATGCGCCGTGGAAGGCGGACGGAACTTTTGGTCAAAATGAGCCTTAAAATATTTTGATCCGGAGAGGAATTCCATTGATTCCGTGTCGTGATTGTTTGTTATGTTTTGGTTGAAGATGTCCCACGACGATTTCCAACCCATGCAGGATGACGATTTGCAATCGGAGGGGAGGCCGCGTGATCACTGCGGCGTGTTTGGCGTGTATGGGCATCCTGATGCGACGACTCTCACGTACTACGGCTTGTACGCTCTTCAGCATCGCGGGCAGGAGAGCGCCGGCATCGTTTCCTCGCAGGGAGATGGGCACCAGCTCGTGCGTCATGCCGGGATGGGATTGGTTTCGAGCGTATTCGACGATGCGACGCTGAAAATGCTCAGGGGGAATCGGGCCATCGGCCATGTGCGATATTCGACGACCGGGTCGAGTTCCGTGAAGAATGCGCAGCCGCTGCTTGTGGATTGTTCGCGCGGCCAGATTGCCGTGGCGCATAATGGAAACCTGGTGAATGCCAACATCCTGCGCGACGAGCTTGAGGCATACGGGTCCATTTTTCAGACAACGGTGGATAGCGAGATCATCCTGCATCTCATGGCGCAGCCACGCCATGGCGACCGCGAGAACAACCTGCTGAACGCGCTGGGGCGCATTCGCGGCGCATATTCCCTGGTGATCATGGGCGAGAACGAGGTCATTGGCGTGCGCGACCCGCATGGTTTTCGCCCGTTGAGCATTGGTAAACTGGATGGCGCGTACATTTTGAGCTCGGAGACATGCGCCTTTGACCTGATTCATGCAGAGTTCGTGCGCGACGTGGAGCCGGGCGAGATCGTGATCCTGGACAAGGACGGGATGCATTCCGTGAAAATGGATGTCCCGTCTGGGCGGCAGGCGCTTTGCGTATTTGAGTACGTGTATTTTGCGCGCCCCGACAGTCTGCTGGAGGATCGCACGGTGGCGCACGTGCGCATGGCGTTGGGTCGTCAGCTGGCGAAGGAACATCCCGTGGCGGCGGACCTGGTGGTGCCGGTTCCGGATTCAGGCAACTACTGTGCGCTGGGTTATTCGGAGGAGGCCAAAATTCCAGTTGAGTTTGCATTTGTGCGCAACCATTACATTGGCCGCACGTTCCTGCAGCCCACGCAGCTGATCCGCGACTTCAACGTGCGGGTGAAGCTGAACCTGATCGCGAAGGCGGTCGAGGGCAAGCGCGTGATCGTGGTGGATGATTCGATTGTGCGCGGCACAACCGCCCGGGCGCGCGTGGTCACGCTGCGCGAGGCCGGGGCAAAGGAAGTCCATGTGCGCGTGAGCTGTCCGCCGCACCGTCATCCGTGCCATTACGGGATTGATTTTCCAACGAGCAAGGAGCTGCTTGCCAATGAGCACACGACCGAGCAGATCAAGTCGTACCTCGGGGCTGATTCCATCGGCTACCTGAGCCTGGATGGCATGATCCGTGCGACGGGCCATCCGGCGTCCAAATTTTGCGCGGCGTGTTACACGGGGGATTATCCCGTGCCATTCGAAAGCGACCTCGACAAATTCATCATGGAGAAACGGCGCACACAACGCCCCCCGCTGGCCGCAGACGTGGTGGATGATGCACAGCAGAGACTGCTCTGATGGAGCTGCTAGCCGCTGGCTTCTAGCTTCTAGTTTTTTAATTTTTTAATTTCGAGATGAATATGAGCATCTGGAAAACTCCAAATACCTCACTTGGCGTGATGGAAAAATCAGGGGCTAGAGGCTAGAAGCCAGCAGCCCTTCTCCCCATGGATCGTTACGCAAAATCCGGTGTCAATTTGAAACTCGCGCACAGCGTGAAGGCGAATCTTCCCGCGCTGCTGCGAAGGGCCACCCGCCCCGAAGTACTCGGCGGCGTGGGCGCGTTTGGCGGGCTTTTCCGCGCTGTGTTTCCCTCATGTCGCGAGCCTGTGCTCGTCGCCAGCATGGATGGGGTGGGGACGAAGTTGCGCGTGGCGCTGGAGATGCGGCGGCATGACACGGTGGGGCAGGACCTCGTCAACCACTGCTGCAACGACATTGCGGTGATGGGCGCCGACCCGCTTTTTTTTCTCGATTACATCGGCACGGGCAAATTGGAAAAGTCGGTGTTTGACGGCGTGGTTACCGGCCTGGCGAAAGGCTGCTCCGAGGCCGGCGTGGCGTTACTGGGAGGGGAGACGGCCCAGATGCCCGGGTTTTATGGGAAAGGCGACTACGACCTTGTCGGCACGATCATTGGCGTGGTGGATCGCCGACGGATCATGGACGGTTCTCGCGTGCGTCCGGGCGACGTGGTGGTGGGCCTGGCCTCGACGGGTTTGCACACCAATGGCTACACTCTGGCGCGCGACATTCTTTTCAAGCGGATGAAGCTGCGCCTGTCATCGCGCCCGAAGGGGCTTGGCGGTGCGTCGGTCGGGGAGTTGTTGCTGAAGGTTCACAGGAATTATCATCCGTTGCTCTCCCAGCTGCGGCGAAGGAACGTGGAGCTTCACGCGGCGGCGCATATCACGGGCGGGGGATTTGATGAAAATATTCCGCGCGTGGTGCGGCATGGATGCACGGTGCGGATTCGCCGCGGCTCATGGGTCATTCCGCCGTTGTTTCAAATGCTGCAGTGCGGAGGCAAGGTTGCCGAGGCGGAGATGCATCGGGTTTTCAACATGGGCATCGGGATGGCCCTGTTCGCGCCCCGCAAATCCGTGGCGGCGATCCACGCCCAGGCGTCGTGCATGAAGATTCCATCCTTCGAGATTGGTCGCGTGGTGGCGGGCCGTTCTTCCATGCAATTCGAATAGCCGTCGGCAAAAAAAACGGAGGGACACGCTCTCGCCTCGCCGCTCGCCGTCGCGACGAAGCGCTCTGGCGTAGTCGGAAAGCCTACGGCGTAGCGCGGGCCGTCGTGCCCACCCACGCCACGAATGGTTTTCGTGCAATGATGTTTTTCATGAGCGCCGAAGACACGTGAGCAGTTTCAGGTTTGTTTGGACAATACGAGCCATGCACCAACGGACACGACGGAGCGTGTCCCTCCGTCAGAAAGATATGATGATTTCAATTTTTCAGATGGCTGTTCGATGAGGTTCGGACTACATTGTGGGGACCAGAAGGGATTTATCATGAGACGTTCACAACAATTCAGAATGTGGTGTGGGAAGTCGGTGTGGGTGTGTTTTCTATTCGGCTCCGTTCTGTTCTCCCAGGCGGTGCTGGAAGCCCACCGCACCCAGGTTTCCATCAGCCTTTCCCCGCGTCCCAGCGAGGGTTCGCCGCGCAAGGAGGATGTGATGTTCGATCACAAGGCGTCCCTGAAAATCAAGATGGCGAACGTGGGAGAGCCATCTTCGGACATCAAAATCCAATGGGTGTTTTTATATGATGACATTGAAACGTCGGGGAAAATCAAGCGTGGGCAGTTGATGGACACGATCGGTCTTGCACTGGGCAAGGGCGAGGAGAAGACGGTTGAGAGCAAGGAATTGCGGCTTTCTGGAAAAATCAGCAAGAAGGGACAACTCACCGGGATGCGTTACTCGGGTTATGGTGTACGCGTGTACGATGCCGGCAAGCTGGTCTTCGAGGATTATCAACCGCAGAATTTAAAGAAGGAAATCGCCGAGTTGTGCCCGGTTCTGAGCCCGCCCGCGGTTGTGACTGCTCCAGCGCCAAAACCCGTTGCCGAAACGAGCACGGCTGCGACCGCCACAGCCGAAGTGAAACCAGCCGTTCCTGCCGGGGTCGTGGATCAAAGTGGAGGCGTGACCATTTTGGAGAGCACTTTCTCAAAAGAGGAGGCCGAGGCGCTTCTCAAGGTGGTCAACGAGTTTTCCGAGGACGACCTGATTTTGAAGGTTGGCCTGGTGCGGCAAGCCGCCCACAATCTTGTCTTGAAGCGTCCTTTCCAGAATATCGAGGACCTGCCCAAAGTGAGCTACGTCAAGAAAACGGCGATGTCATCGTTCAAGAAGTACGTTGAGAAAAAGTGAGGAGAAACGTTTCGCTCATTGTGGCGCTGGTCCAAGGGCTTTGAGCGTCGATTCTGGTATCAGGTCGTTTTGTGCGGCAATGCAAAAGTCCAGTTGAGGGCCGGCGATTGCGGCGTCAGGATTGGGAGAGCTTGCCGAGGAGAATTCGACCTGCCCTTCGCCTTCGGTGGTCAACACCCATCCGTGATTCTCCCCATTCTTGAGGATGCGCCGTACATCCTCGCTGATCTCGAACTGGATGAGAGAGGGGCCGGCATTTGCGGGCAGCGTGAGGACGGCGATCGGCGCAGAAGCCATCGTAAACGATTCCCGGGGATCACTCGTGAGGCAGAAAAGTTTGATGATAATGGATGGCTGGGTGGTGGTGATTTTGCCGGGCATGAAGAGGGTGGCTTTCCGAAAGTCGATTACCTGGTTGAATTCTTTCATCACCTGTCGTTGGATTTCCTCGAAATCCCACCTGACGAAGACATGCTGGGTGGATGAAAGCATCAGTGTGTTGGCTTGCGTGAGAGACACCGTCTGACCCGGTTCTCCCTGGAACACGAAATCCTGGGCCACCCCCCCGGCAGGAAACTGTCTGTTCACCAACCTTTTTGGCGAGCGTTTGGGCGTGAGCACGTGCCTCCCGCCCAGGGCCGGTGAACCGAGGCCTTCAGCTGGAAGTTCCCCCGGAAGGTCGCGTGAGGGACCCGTGGCCATGGGAAGGGGTGGGTCGGTTGGGCGGGATAAATCATTTGCTTCGGCTGACATCAATGGCTTGCTGTGCGGAATCCATTTCCACGCGGCCACGCCTGCACCCGCAAGCAGGAGCAATACGAGAACGGTGGGCGCCCACTCCTTGAGGCGATCAGCAAAGGACTCTTCCTCCACGAACGTCACCGACTCGCCGCTGGACTTGTGTGTGCCGTTGATAATGTCTGCAACAACCTTTCCGGCTGCGTTGGCGTTGGCGTAACGGTATTCCGGATTCTTCTGCATGAGCCGCAGGACGAACCGCGAAAAATCTTCCGAGAGTTCAGGAACAAGAAACTTCGGGTTGGGTGGCAGCTCGGAGAGATGCTTGTTCATGATGGCGACCGAGGTGTCGCCGGTGAACGGGGGCCTGCCTGTCGCGCAATGCAGAAGCGTCCCGCCCAGCGCATAGAGGTCGGCCCGACCGTCAATGTCCTTCGAGCCCTGGATCTGTTCGGGCGGCATGTAGTGCGGGGTGCCGAGGATCATGCCCGACATGGTGAGCGATGAATCCTCATCCACGAGGGTTGCCTTGGCGAGCCCAAGGTCGGCAAGGCGGATGGTCGTGTCCTTGCAAATAAGAATGTTGTCGGGTTTCACGTCGCGATGGACCACCCCCGCTTCGTGCGCGTAGGCCAGCGCGGAGAGCATTTGCCGGGCAATGTGCAGCAGGTCCTCTTCCGGCAGGCGGCCCTGGGACTTGATGACGTCGGCCAGGCTGGCCCCTTCCACCAGTTCCATGGCGATGTAATTCCCGTGCTCGGACGTTCCAAAATCATAGACCTGGACGAGGTTCGGGTGCTGAAGGGTTGAGGTGATCTTCGCCTCGCGGATGAAGCGCTGCATGTACTGTTCGTCAGCCGCCACCTGCTGGGGAAGAATTTTGAGCGCGACAGCCCTTCCCAGTTTTTCGTGATGCGCCCGGTACACGCGCCCCATCCCCCCGGCGCCGATCAGGCTTTCGACGACATACGCGCCGAACTGGCAGCCCAGGATGGGATCAACGCCTTCCATAATGGGTGACCCTAGCGTGGCACAGAGTTGGAGTCGAGCGCGGTTTGGATCGGGAATCATCGCGAGAATATGGGTCGAACAATTTCTGATGACGTGCTAAACGCAAAGGATGGACGAGGACGTGATCATTGACCTGGCAAGTGACGAATATTTCATGCGCGAGGCGTTGCGACAGGCCTTGCGGGCGGCGGAGGCGGATGAAGTTCCTGTCGGCGTTGTGATCGTTCGCAAAGGGCGCGTGATTGCACGCGCCCATAACCAGGTGGAGACGCTCAAGGACGCCACGGCGCATGCGGAGATTCTTGCAATCACGCAGGCATCGCAGGCCGTGGGCGATTGGCGTCTCGAAGGCTGCACGCTTTACGTCACAAAGGAGCCCTGCCCGATGTGTTCTGGCGCCATGGTGCTGGCACGCCTTGCGCGCGTGGTGTTCGGCGTGCCGGATCTGAAGGGCGGGGGAGCCGGCGGATTATTGAACATTGTGGATCATCCGTCGCTGAATCATCGGCTGGAAATCAAGGGCGATGTGCTGCGCGATCCCTGCATGGCATTGTTGAAGGATTTTTTTCAGGGCAAACGAAAGTAGTATCCTGTGACCCTCTCGCTGCACGCTACAAGCCTTCCAGCAGTTTGAGCAGGGTCTGCCCCACCATCTTAAGGCTTTGGGCATGGATCTTGTCCATGGTGTCCTCTTCGGTGTGCCACCAACGGTGGTTTGGGCCATATTCAAAATCAATCAGGTCCATGGAGGGAACTCCCTCCAGTGAGAGTGGTCGGTGATCGTCGATCATGGGCTGCGATGAGATGTGAAAATTCTCCCGCCAGCCCAGGGCCTCGGATGCGTCCAGCGCGCGGCGCGCCAATTCGGGAGTGGCGTCCGGCAATCGCACTGAAAGATCGCGGTCGCCAATCATGTCCAGAAGAAGCATGCACTGTATGTTCGTAATCTTGCCATTCGGGGATTTCGATTTGAGCTGGCTCACGTAGTAGCGCGATCCGTAGAGGCCGTCGGTCTCGGTGTATTCATTCACGCACTCCTCGCCATCAAAGAAAACAAATTCAAGCCGTGCCTTGGAGGGTTGAAAGCGGGTTTGCGCCGTGACCCGTGCAATTTCGAGGAGCGCACCCGTGCTTGATGCACCGTCGTTTGCGCCCACGAACCGGATTTTTGGCAGCCACTTCGTATCATAATGCGATCCCAGCACCACGAGCTGCTTGTTTTGATCGAACATGGTCGGTGGCATGCGGGCCAGGATGTTGACAAAGTGGATTTTTCCCCGAGGCGTATCGGCATCGAACTCCTGCTCGCGAACCTCCAGCCCATAGGACCGAAGTTCGGAAACCAGCCATGCGCGGGTTTGCTTTAACTCAGGCGAACCCGAGGGGCGCGGGCCGAAATCCACCTGTTTCTGGACAGCGGCAAGAGCGCGGTCGGCGTCGAACTGCACATGAACCGGAGGAGGAGGCGAACGCGCGAATGCGACGCTCGCAACCATGGCGAACACGCAAGTCAAACGATGCGTGTTCAACCGTCGAGATCTTGTTGGCTTGGTTTCTGTCATATCGAGCGTATAAATCCGAGTGCCTCAA
>JAHFSY010000112.1 GCA_023269615.1 Verrucomicrobiota bacterium | reverse complement strand
GAGCGGGCGTGGCACCCCCTGGTTGCGGGGCATCGTGTGCGGGCTGATGACATTCATCGGGGGCCTGGGCCATACGCTGCCCTATCTCATCCACAATTTTCACACGGCAACCACCATCGCCTTCGTTGTGGTGGCCGTGGAACTGGCAGTCATTTCATGGATCCGCAAACGCTACATGGACACACCCCTGCTGACAGCCGTGTTCCAGGTCGTGGTGGGCGGGGTGCTCGTCTTTCTCGCCGGCTGGTTGATCGGTTCGGGTTGACAATGAATCTGACAGGCGTGATCTCATTCCATCCCTGTCGATGTGTTAATCATTGGAGGCCTTTAACGCTTCCAGGCGCTGGCGCATTTGGAAAATGGGCGTTGTTTGAGCGGGGGGAAAGGACTATGAGGATTTGCTGTGAAGGCTTCGATTTATCCGGGTGTGGCGACGGGCGTCTGGCTGCTGGCGGCTTTTCTCTTCTTTTTTCGCATCGGCCATCATTCCTACTGGATGGATGAGTTGCAGACGGCGGAGATGATCGGACATTGCACGCAATCGCAGATCTGGAACCCCAGTACGGGGAGTGATTCGGAACAATTTCTTACGTTTGGGTTTCTCGTGCCCTACTACTCGGCGGCGAAGGCGTGGAGCGGCGTCTTCGGGACTTCCGAGGCGGCGGTTCGTTCCCTTTCAGCCGCGGGGGCGCTGATCGCCCTCGCCATGATCCTGTGGCTTGGGCCGGAGCGCTGGGGGCTGGGGCGGCGGGCGTCGTTGCTCTCGGGCATCCTTTTCGCCCTTTCCCCGATGATGCTCTGGTACGCGCAGGAGGCGCGTTATTACGGGTTGCTGCAGCCCTTTGCGTTGGCCCTTGCGTGGTTTTACCTGGGTTTCTGGCAGACACGCAGCCTCCGCTGGCTCGTTGCGTGGAGCGTGTGCTCAGTGGTTTCGCTGACGATCCATCCCTTCATGATTTTTGTGATCGTCGCCCTCTCGATCCACGGTGTCTGTACTTGCCTGGTGCGCCGCCTTCGCATCAGGCTTTCATGGGTGGCGGCGCATGCCGTGGTGGCGGCGGTGTTTCTCGCCATGCTATGGCCCCTGTGGGAAGCCCACAAGCGCATCAAGGCTCATGAAGACTACAGCAAGGTCACGGATGAACTGATCCCATGGAAGGTGATGTCGAATTTTCTCTGCGGCGTGTACGAGCATCCCTTTGCCCTGCTCGCGCTCCTGCTCCTGGTGAGCGCGACGGCGTTGCTTGTGCTTCACACGCGCGAGGCGTGGAAGCAGATGACGGGAGGGGGTTCCGAGAAGGCACCGGGTGGCGACCCGATGCTCTGGATTGCCGCCGCGCTGGGCGGGTGCCTCCTGATGGCGGTCGTCTCGATCTACCGTCCCATCATGGTGGAGGGCAAGAAGTACGAGATCATTTTCTTTGCTCCTTGGTGTGTCTGCATGGGGAGCGCGCTGGCGTCGTGGCGGACGCCACGGCCTGGCGTTGCGCTATTCGTCGGCTTGCTCGCCATCAATACTTTTTTCACCGACCAGCTTTATTACTTTGAGCCTCAAAAGCAAAACTGGCGTCTCGCGGGGTACCTGGTCCGGCAGGAGGGCATGGAGGGAGACGTTTGGATCCACCAGGGGACATGGCGGGCGTTTGTCTCCGAATACTATGCGGCTGGAGGTTCAGTGCGGGTGAATGATGTGCTTTGGAAGCCGCCGGACCTTGAGCGTGGCGTGCCGGACAAGGTAAAAGGCGCACGGCGGGTGTGGATGGTTAAGACCGGTGGAATTGCCGAGGCGTATGAGGCGAAGCTGCAAGAGGCTGGATTTAAGCGCGTCCAGACGTGGGTGCTTCCGTCGGGAACAGCTTTCACGACGCAGCTCTGGCTCTTTGATCGGGATGGAGGGTCCGGTTCTGCGAAGAAATGAGGCGACGTGACAAGTCGCGTCGTCGAAAGCGCCGACAAGTCGGCGCACTCCATATTCGACAGCAAAACCCCACCCCGGCTTGCGCCGAGGTGGGGAGATCCTAACAGGAGTTATTTGTTTTGGATCAGGAGTACGGACCCCAGAAGGTGCCGCCGTTGGTCGCTGCCGAGAGCGAACTTTGGGTTGTGGCGCTGACCTGCAGGCGGCTGGAGACGTCGCCTATGACGAACGCGTTGCCGAGCGCATCGCTTCCGCCGGCTCCCGCCAGCTTGCTGCCCGCCTTGAGATACGGCGTCAGGTCGCTGAACGATACCGCCGCCGTGCCGGTCTTGCTGTTTTCCAGCGCGTACTGGTCCTTTCCCGCATCCAGTTGCCGCGCCTCGCTGAGGATGGTTGAGGCCTGGGCGCGCTGACGTGCGCGGATGAAGCTCGGCACGGCAATGGCTGCAAGAAGGCCGATGATGGCCACCACGATCATGATTTCCACGAGCGTGAAGGCCCCGTTGTCCTGATGTTTGATTGATTTCATGCATGACTCCTTTTGAACTGTTTTATGTTTGGTTTATGTAAATGCTAATTTATTAGCATGTTAAAAATTTAGCATATGAATTCAAAAAGGCAAGCGGGAGTGTCGAAATATTTCTTCAAAGCTTTTTTGACGATTGTTTCTGAAGCTGGGCGAGCAGGTCGTGGACCTTCTGGCTTTGGCCGTTCAGGCGGGAATCGAGCGCAGTCATGAGGCGCGTGGCATCCTCCAGCGCCCGTGGATTTCTGGTGGTCAGGGCGGTTTCGGCGAACGCGATCTGGATGCGCGGGTCGTTGCTGGTGGCCAGGGCATCCTTCAAGACCGTGAGGGCCTCCTCGGCATGCTTCTGATTTCGGAGCAGTTCGGCCCACCGGATCCAGGCCTCGGCATGGCCATCTTTGGCGGCAGCGCGATAATGGGAGATCGCCTCGGGCAGGTTTCCCTGGAGTTCCATGCATCTTCCGATCTGGGATTCCGTCTCGGGTGTGGCCTGCAGTTTCATCGCGGCCTGGTAATGGAGGAGCGCCTGGGGAAATTCCTTCTTCCGCAGGAGGACGCCCGCGAGGTTGTGATGTGCCGGGCGATTGAACTTGTCCAGTTGCAGCGCCTTGAGATAAGCGGTGACGGCCCGGGCATCGTCCCCCTTGAGATTGCATGCGTTGGCCAGATTGAGCCATGCCGCGACATCCTCGGGCATCCGTTTCAGCACATTTTCGTAGCAGGGAATGGCCAGGCTGTACTCTTCCCGATGGGCCCGCGCCACCCCGAGATTGTTCCAGGCAATCGAATTATTGGGGTTGATGGTGAGCGAATGCGTCCAGAGTGTGACTGAGTCCCTCCAGACGTTAACCTGGCGGACCGTGAGAAATCCGAGCAGGGCGAAGATAAGCAGGGCAATGCCTGCCGATATCGGACGAAACAAGCGGGTGGCCCAGGCCTGCTGGAAGAGTTCGCCGAAAGCGATGCAGAGGGGGATTGACGCAAGGTATGTGTATCGGTCGGCAGTGAGCTGCAGGCCGCCTATGGCCAGTCCGAGGAACGGGGCGATAAGGACCAAGCTCGAAATCCAGGCCATGAGGGGCCCCGGATGGCGGCGCCAGGCGATGGCGGCCAGGGCGAGCGTGATGCCCAGGACCAAGGCCGCACTTTTCCGCACCTCGGGTTGTGAAAAGTCATAGCTTCGATCGAGCGGATCCAGCGGATTCAGACGGGTGGGAACCAATGTCTTGCTGATGTAGGAAGCGGTTGCCACGGAGGATTGGGCCACCCGTGATTCCCATCCAGCTTCACGCGTGCTCAGAAGCTTGTGGCCCGATTGAAGCACCTGAATGGTTCCCAGCCCCACTCCCAGTGAAACCAGAAGCAGGGGGGCCTTTTCCACGAGACAGCGAACGGCACGGCGTCCCGCCTGCCACGAGATTTTCAACGGGATTCTTCGAAAGGGCCACACGTCGAGCAGGAGCAGCACAAGGGGGAGCGTCACCACCATGGCCTTTGCGAGGACGGCCATGATGTAGAGCGAGAGGGCGGAAAAATACCAGCCGATGACGGGGCGAGCTGATTCGACGGACGCGAGATAACGAAAATAAGCCAGCACCGTCAGCAGGACAAAAAAGAGCGAAAGAACGTCACGCCGCTCGGCAATCCACGCCACGGATTCCACGCGCATCGGGTGCAGGCCAAACGCAAGCGCCGCCACCAGCGCCCCGAGGTCGGGCGAATGAGGGGCGGGGAGGGAGGTGATCCGTGCGAGAAGGATTCGCGACACAAGGAATACAAGCCCGGTGTTGAGCGCGTGCAACACCAGCGCGGTGAAATGAAATCCTTCGGCACGCTCGCCCCACAGGGCATAATCCACGGCGATGCTGAGACGGCTCAGCGGGGTGTAAGCACCCGCCTCCGTCGTGGCAAAGATCTCCTTCAGGTGCCGGGCGTCCAGCTTCTGGACGCTGGGATTTTCAGTGACGAAGAACGGATCATCCCAGTTGACGAATCCATTTTCGACACTTTTGTGGAAGACGAGGAGGGTGAGGGCTGTGGCGGCCAGAAGGCCGAGGAGCGTTCGGTGGGTGGAGAAAAAAGAAACGCGTTCCATGCCTGACAGGCGATAGGAGAAGCCGGAAATTGTCAACCCACAAGCAACCCATGGCAAAGCAAAAAACCCCGGTCCCTTGCGGGGCCGGGGTTTGATGTTTCAAGACAAAGAGATGTCTTGTGACGTTCTTTAGGAGTACGGGCCCCAGAAGGTGCCGCCGCTTGTCGCCGCTGAGAGCGAGGACTGGGTTGTGGCACTGACTGTGAGGCGGCTGGACACGTCGCCGATGACGAACGCGTTGCCGAGGGCATCGCTTCCGCCGGCGCCTGCCAGCTTGCTGCCCGCCTTGAGATACGGTGTCAGGTCGGTGAACGACGCGAGCGCCGTGCCGGTTTTGTTGTTTTCAAGCGCGTACTGGTCTTTGGCTGCATCCAGCTGACGAGCTTCGTTGAGGATGGTCGAGGCCTGGGCGCGTTGACGTGCGCGAATGAAGCTCGGCACGGCAATGGCTGCAAGCAGACCAATGATGGCCACCACGATCATGATTTCCACGAGGGTGAAGCCGCTGTTCCTGCTGCGTAAGGTTTGGATCATTATAACTCCTTTTAGTGTTTCGATTTCTTGCCCGATCGGGCGTTAAATCAAAGAGAGCAGTTTAGGTGCCAGAAGTCAATTCAATACCTGTCCGATATCTGTCCGAAGCGATCCAAGAACAGAAGCAGCTGGTTTTATCAAATTTAATAAATTTTGATCAGATTTGATCATATCGAATTCGATCAGCGTGCAATAAAATTGTGGTTTTGATGATCCAAAAACAAAAACCCCGGTCCCTTGCGGGGCCGGGGTTTGATGTTTCAAGACAAAGAGATGTCTTGTGACGTTCTTTAGGAGTACGGGCCCCAGAAGGTGCCGCCGCTCGTCGCCGCTGAGAGCGAGGACTGGGTTGTGGCACTGACTGTGAGGCGGCTGGACACGTCGCCGATGACGAACGCGTTGCCGAGGGCATCGCTTCCGCCGGCGCCTGCCAGCTTGCTGCCCGCCTTGAGATACGGTGTCAGGTCGGTGAACGACGCAAGCGCCGTGCCGGTTTTGTTGTTTTCAAGCGCGTACTGGTCCTTGGCTGCATCCAGCTGACGGGCTTCGTTGAGGATGGTCGAGGCCTGGGCGCGTTGGCGTGCGCGAATGAAGCTCGGCACGGCAATGGCTGCAAGCAGACCGATGATGGCCACCACGATCATGATTTCCACGAGGGTGAAGCCGCCTTTACTCTGACGTAATGATTGGATCATATGTATGACTCCTGTTTTTTTTATTTGTATTGGTTTGTATCAGCCTGAACGGCCAGCGAGACCGTTCATTCAAAGAATAAGAAAGCATATTTGTGCCCGAATAGCAAGCGCAAGCGGGCTTACGTTTTCTGGCAATCAGGAATAGGGTCCCCAGAACGTGCTGCCACCCGTGGCTGCCGTGAGCGAACTTTGGGTTGAGGAATGGACCTGTATGCTCACGCTCACCGTGTTGAGACTGAACGGATTGCCCACCAGGTCGGTTCCCCCGCTGACGGCCAGACGACTGCCCACTTTCAGGTAGGGCGTGAGGTCATTCCACACTGGAACCATCGTTCCCGTTCTCTGGGTCTCCAGCGCGTACTGGTCCTTGGCCGCATCCAGCTGACGAGCTTCGTTGAGGATGGTCGAGGCCTGGGCGCGTTGACGTGCCCGAATGAA
>JAHFSY010000060.1 GCA_023269615.1 Verrucomicrobiota bacterium | reverse complement strand
CGTCTGGGAGGATAAGCACTCGTTTTCGTCTTCATACCGAAGATGAGAGGTTGTGGCACCGAGCCCGGCACGCACTATGAAATGACTCCTGCCAGGGAGGTTGCTGACACCCGCATTGAATAGTTTGCACCAGCTCATTCTGTTCATCTCCACATGCCTTCGACACTTGTCAAAGGAGAGAGGGTCTGGCTCAAAGGCGGCGATCTGCCCAGTTGGACCCACCGCCAGGCCCATCCCTACAGTGTAAATGCCAAAGTGCGCGCCCAAATCCCAGCAACATCCCCCTTTCATGGACCCGTGCGCCCGGATCGCCGCCTCGACATCTGTTTCCGTATTGCCACGCCAATAACTGGAACATGGAAATGCTGTCCAACGGGCGCCCTTGGCAAGCCCCATTTTCACTCGAACCGGCCAGGAGCGGAGTGGTGACCTGGCAAGCAGTTGACTCATCAAATCTTTGCATTTTTGAAAACGCATCGTGCACCTATTTTTTAATATCGGACATGATGTCAACGAACTGCTGGGAACAATGTTCCAACGTTAGATTTTCAAGAATATAATCGCGAGTGCAAAAGTCATTTTGGTTCAAACGTTCCAAAAATCGATCGAGCTGGGCCTTAAAGTCCTCAGCTCCACGAAACTTTTCTCCACACCGCGAATCGAAATAGGGAACGCTGGTGACCGGAATTTCTGCAGCGCCCCATCTAAAGCGATCAGGATCCAAGTGGCGTCCCTGGTCCCAGGCAAGCACAGGCACTCCGGATGACAGGCATTCCTGATAGGCGATCCCCTGGCTCTCGTGCGCACTCAAAAACAACATCGAACGGCTGCGCTCGATCAGGGAGCGATAATCCTGCTGGCTATAAGCCCCATAGACAATGCGTGCAAACCGCAAACCACGACGAGATAACTCCTTCAGAATGGGCTGTATTAAAACGCCCTCCTGAATGTCTCGATCCCAGTAAATTTTGTCGTAGATCAAAACATCTACATCCTTGGTGCTCCCGGAACACTTCCAAGCTTCGGTATCGATGCCCACCGGCCAGACTCCACAACGTTCCCCAAAGTAAGGCTTGTAGACATTATTCGCCCACTCCGAATGCTGGAGGTAACGCACCACCGGATAGTCATCGCACAAAGTCGGCCACTCGCTGGGATGTGTCATTAATCCAATTCCAGCAACGATGGGATTAGGTCGATCATACCCCTGAAGCGAATAGCGACCGCGACCGAGAACTCCCACCCGATCATCCGCGCGCAAATCATTAAATGGCAGATTCACTTCGTGGCGGATACCCAGTCGATCCAACCCCAGGCGTAGATTCACAAACACCCTTTCCACTCCGCCCATGCGTGGCTGCCCGCGCACCAGACGCCGAACCAAGGGTCGTACAAATCTGTCTCCCGGCAACCAACGATCCCGCTCAGGTTCAACCCGATAGTAAAGACATATTCTGGGCTGCGACATGACGTCCATTTATGCTCGAACCAACAGCCAGATGCCAGGAAGCCGTCTGGGCGGCAGAAACCCAAATTGTTTTGCCAGACCCAGCAGGTCAGGCTCACCAAAGCCGTCATGACATTCGATGCACATTGCGTCCACTGCCCGCAACCACTCACAGTCGCCGGAAAAAAGGATTTTTTCATGTCCCTCGATGTCCATTTTCAACAGTCCGATCCGATCCCATGCCAGATGCCGAAGCATTGAGGGAATCGTCATCACTTTTACCAATACAGTCTTTGCCCTGGATGCTGAATCACCATCAAAAATCTTATGTCCGTAATCTGATTTCGCAAGTTCCATAAAGGCTGAGCCATCCTTGATCGATGCGGCGGCGGCGACAATCTCCACTGACGGTGCGTTTGCAGCCGTGTTGTGCCTGAGAATGCGCAGGTTATCCTCGATGGGCTCTACGGCGGCAATTCGAGCATCTGGATAGTGCCTGGAGAAATACACCGCCGTAAATCCGGCGTTGGCACCCAGATCCAAAATGGTCGCAGGGCTGAATGACAACCCGAGCTGATAATATTCGTGATCAAAAACCTCACCAAGAATGAAAGCATCGGAACCGCCGTTGGCACGCACCAACAGGCGGATCCTTCCGATGGGCGCGGGATATCTGAAGCCAATTTCAACTTCAGATGGACACGCGCATTTCGGAAGCATTTTTGAATTTGCATAGGTCCATCGGAGGCGTTTGAAGAAATCCCGCACCCCCCCTCGTCGACGCCAAGAGTTGCAAACGTTGCCATAAAACCAGCGAAGATCCACGGGAGTGTTTCTTTCGGGTGTCCGAATTACTTCATGCGCCGCAGAAAAAGAACGTCGCAATGTTGCAAGGCACTTCCCCGCGGGGTGTTCACTCCCAGGACCGATAGATAAAGTCCAAAACCAGCTAAAAACTCTACAACAGAATGAAACAGGCACTGCTTGTGATAGTACTCGATAAAACTTACCTCCACCACCACGGCCTTTGCCGCTCGCAGGCATTCTGTCGCGCCCTTCAACACTTCCAACTCGTATCCCTGCACATCCAGCTTGATCAAATCCGGAAGTGGCAAATTGCGCTCGATACGATACTCGTCCATTCGTCGAACCTGTATCGGCACCTGTTCAATCTCTTCCACTCCAAACTGGGAACGACTCGCATCCGCCAAGGGAAGAAGGCTCGACGCATCTGCAAGGCTCATGACATGTAACGCAGCTTCCCCGCTTTTTGATCCGAGGGCAACCGGATGAAGCCTGATGCCAGCCAGGGTGGAAACATTGCGCTTAAATTCAGGATGAAGATTCTGCAGGGGCTCAAATGCTTCAACGGACACATCGGGGATGACAGCCTTCGCAAGCATCGCCCAAGTGCCAACATTCGCACCCACATCATAAATCACATTGATCCCCAGAGGCCGCGCTGCCTCCAGCAACTCCAGTGACTCGATATGGCCCGTTGACAATGTTTGGGCAACCGTATGACGCAATCTTTTGAGCCTGCGGCGCTCCCATATTTTGTATGCCAGGCGTTCGCAAAACAGAGCAGGGTTATAAAGTAATTCAAATCTCATTTTCAAAACTTTACATTGGGGCCCTTATTAAAAAAGCCTCTTGCATATCCGCCCAAGGCTGTTTGCCACCGAATGATCCGTAAGGGCGCGCTTCTGTGCACGTTCGCGCATGAGTCGGCGACGGGCGGAATCACGTTTTAGCTCGGACAGTTTGGCTGCCAATTCATCGGGGGTCCGGTAGCTTTCAATTTCACCTCCCAGATCATAGAGCTCCTCAAGGCCAGGAGTCCATTCTGTCAGGTAACAAGCGCCCATCATGGGTGCCTCCACGTCACGCAGCCGCGAGTAGGTGAGAGGATGGTGATCTGAGTTCCACGCTGTAGGCACCCGGTTTACGCCAATGGCGACCATCGCCTCGCGGGTGACCCGGATGTATTCTGATTTTGATAAAAAGGAGCCGATTCGTGTCTCTGGAATCACAGGATGCTGCAACGGCCTGAGGTGATTCTCCATTTTATGATACAGCCCTCTCATCCCGTGAGTTCGAAGCGTTGAGATCTGATTCGCGATCAACTCCGGGACAGGTCGTGAACCCAAGTCTGAATTGATCGGCGATTCGGCCCCGGCCTGCCAGCCCGATCCACGAAGGTTGAAATCGGCCCCTGACTGCAATGCGTGTCCGAACAAGTCACGGCGCAAGATGTCAGCCGAGCCGATGAACGTAGGCGGATCGGTTTCCGTTGTCGGAACGGTACGCAGCTCGTGTGGAACCCAGCAAGGCATCGGTGCATGCAGATGCGGAATGCCGGCCTTTTGATACATCGGCAGTGCTTCAAATTCTGGGACCCAATTCAATGAAAAGTGACGATACTCATCGGGGACCTTGCGGAATTCACGGACATTGTCGCAAAAAAAATTCACGCAGGGAATGCCCATTCGCTGAAGCTCAATAATTGCAGAGACTTCGACTTGCTTCGGGTAGAGGTAGCACAGGAAAAAATCGACGGGCTGGCGATCCTGCTCCTTCCGAACAAAGGCAAGAACTTTGTCCCAAAGGCGATCGCGCCATTTTTCCAACTCGATCCCCGGCGAGTAAATCAGTCCTTCCACCCAATCAATCTCCGGCACCTCCAAATACTCAATCCCTGCCTCCTGACAACCTCCAATAAAATAGGGGCGCCAGAAATCATACGCGGGGAGCGGATGCTGTTTCAGGCTTTGCAAGCAGCTGAGAAGGACTCGCATACTATGAATTTTCGCAAACCAATTCAACGCACTCTGACATGCGCCTTACTTTCCATGCAATGAGCACGCACGCAGTAGAGCTTCCTCAAAGATCCCCTGCAGTTTTTGAGGCTCAAATACCTTGGCTGCCTCATGAAAGCCTTGCGCCAGCTTTTTGCGGGAATCTGCATTTTGAAGATTTGAAATTACCATTTCACACTCAACATCGGACAAATTCTCAACCAGAAGGGCGGAGCCTGGATTCTGGCGAGTCCATATTGCTGCGCTACTGCCTTCAGGAGCAACCACGAGCAAAGGAAGACCGAACGTCGCATACTCCGTCAATTTGGATGGGAAATTGTGTTTGAACGCATGAGAATCCGATGGTGCATAACTTTGCACGACAGCAAGCACATTGGCACCCTCTTTCATCAGCGCACCACTCACCTGCTCCGGAGCCAGAAAGCCGAGATCATGGACCGCCGGATGAGTCCATAAACGTGGCAGTATTTCCCTTGAAGTCGGAGAAGCGATCGCCAGCCTGCCTCCCCGACGATGCAGCGCATCAGCCAGCATGAGGAATGGTTTTTCATAGCCGTCTCCAAGGGATCCAGCAAAACCCACAACCAATGGTTCCGACTGGCATTGCTCCCTCACCGCCCCAGCCGGCCCACTTGGAACTGGATGAAGCACCATGGCCTCTACTCCATACCGTAAACGAAAATTCTCTGCCATGGGCTCGGACACACACAAGCGGACAGCAGCTTGTTGATAAATACGCCGCACCTGCGGGTCATAACCTTTAGGCGCATGATGCAAATAGTCATCATGGCAGACCAATACGAGGGGAAGTCGCCGCTGCCTTGAATAGTACGCTGCAGCATGAAAGAGAGGATCCGGCATCATCACGGAAAGAACGGCATCGGGAGCGAACTCGTCGGCCACATTTTTAAATTGTTTGAACAACCATCGAGCAGCCAAGGCATCAGCAGCTGAATAAAAGGGATCCCGCCTGAATCTTCCGAGCCACAACGGAATGGATGGAACACGACTTTCAACCCAGCGCCCCGGATTCTCGCCCACTGCCTGATCATCCGGGACCAATACGAGACATTGCCATTCCAGAAGCTTGCACAGGTGTCGGTACAAAAGGAGCTGACCTGCAAAGGTATTCCGCGGAGTCACCGAGGAAATAAATGCCAGCCGACGACCCTGATGTTTCAATGGCAACAATCAATTATTTTTTCAACCCACACCTCAGACAAGGAGAAGAAAATTACTGCAACCCATCATTTGAACACGAAGCGTCCTCACATCGTCAACGGGCACCCCATGGGGAATGGTGTAAATTCGGTATCCATACTTTACAGCCAGGGACAACAACATTTCGACGGGCGTTCCGAATTCCTTCAGATAGGGTTCATGCCATTCGACCACCAAATTGGGGTGGCAGGCATGCAACAACGCATCACCACCCTGCAACACAAAACCCTCAGCCCCTTCAACGTCGATCTTCACCGTGGAAACCTCAGGTTTATCCAGTCGCATCCACTCTTCATCCAGAGTGCTGACAGGCACTTTGACCATCTGCGGCCGTGTGATTCTGGTACCGCTCTTAAACCCCTCGAAGACATCTTCTTCGGGATTTCCAGCTACAAAATCAAGTTCGCCGGACTGACAGGACAGCCCCTTCCCCACAACAGTCCAGCGATCACGGTAGATGCTTTCACTTGCTGTCCGCTGCAGGAATGGGAGGGAATTCGGAGACGGCTCAAATGAAACCATGCGACAGGTCGGGCAAGCCTGAAGGATCGGAATGGCCATCAAACCGATGTTGGCCCCCACATCAAAAAGCGTGGTGCCCGGACGGGAGGAGCTGACAAACCGATTGATGATGTCCTGTTCGAAAACACCATTCACACAGAGCTGGCGGAAAAGATAAGCGCCCGGCTGAAAATGAACGCGCGTGCCATAGTATGGAAAGCTCCCGGCAAAACCAGGACAGGAATTGTACAACCAGTATTTGATTCTCTTTCGAAAATTCATCGCGTGAACATTTCTATGAATTCACGGCGAACTCGAGCTCGATCACGCCACGATGCACCGAAGGATACGGGACATGGCTGCCACGTGATTTTTGCGAACCAACATTCAATGCCACCAAGTCGGGCAATTCCCCGGTAAAATCACTGCAACTGACATAAAGGCTGAATTTATACTCTCCCTCCACAACTGGAAGCGACTTGATCAAACCGTCCATTTTCCACGTCTGACCTGCAGCCAGACTTACGGGAAGGCCTGACGAGCGAAAGTCAAGAATGGCAACCAGAACCTCAAGCGAAGAATAGATCAGAATTGTCATTTCGCTCAGCCGGTTTGCCTGGTGAGCAAATAACTCCAATGAAAAGCTGATACGCGCACCACTTTCAGCTGGATTTGGTGTCAGATCAAAGCGGATAAGTTCCAAAGTTTCGCCCATCCGGACCGGGCTCGCCAAGCGCCGAGCCACCGTTTGCTGTGAACTCGCAAGGTATTTCGCGATCCACTCATCCGTATCACCCACTCCCAAGACAGCTCCTTTTTGCAGGCAAACAACCTTGCTGCATAGCGCCTGAACAGCCGACATGTTGTGACTTACAAACAAGACGGTCCGCCCCCCGCTGCTGACCTCGTGTATCTTTCCAAGGCATTTCTTCTGAAACTCTGCATCACCCACCGCCAGCACTTCATCAATGACAAGGACCTCCGACTCCAGATGGGCAGCCACAGCAAAGGCCAGGCGGACATACATGCCGCTGGAGTAAAACTTGACGGGTGTATCCAGGAATTTTTCAACCCCGGCAAAATTCACAATCTCGTCCATTTTCCGACTGATCTCCGCCCGGCGCATGCCTAGAATGGCGCCATTGAGATAAATGTTCTCGTAACCCGTGAGTTCACGGTGAAATCCCGTCCCCACCTCCAAAAGCGAAGCCACGCGGCCACGATAACGGACCAGGCCGCAGGTCGGAGGTGTGATACGCGAAAGAATCTTGAGCAGGGTGGATTTGCCCGCGCCATTTTGCCCAATCACCCCTACAACCTCACCTTGTTGTATATTCAGGTTGATGTCACGGATGGCCCAAAATGCCGACGAGTCCGTTTTGGAAGAGTTAAAAATATGACGTCCGGAAAGAGCGGCTTTTGCGAAATTCTTCAATGATTCACGAAAATTGTTGCTGAGATGCTGAACCGCACCACGGCGATATCTTTTCCCAAGCCCTTCGATTTGAATGGCCCAACTCATAGCAGATCAATGATCTTTTGTTCCCGCTTCTTAAAAAAGACGATTCCGCCGACCAGGAGGAGAAATGCCGCTATAAAATTACTGGCGAGCAGCCGATAGGGTAAATAGTCTCCGATCAACAAAGCACGGTAGGATTCGATCACTCCCGCCATGGGATTGAGATATAGAAAAAATACGAGATCGCTTCCCAATCGTGTCGCCAAGAGCCTTTTGGCAGGCCAGACCACGGGTGAGATCCACATGCCAAGTTGAATGAGAAAGGGCACCGCATACCGTATATCCCGATACTGGGCATTCAAAATGGCGAAAATCAGCCCGATTCCCATGGCTGTAGCCAGCTGGATGACCAATAAAATTGCGGTAAATGGAATGAAAAGCCATGTCCAATGCCCCCAGATGGCGGCCATGATATTGAAAAACACCCAGCCAATCACAAAATCCACGACGGTCCCCAGGATCATCGCACCGGGGATGATCAAGCGGGGAAAGTAGATCTTGCTCAGAAGACCTGCATTGCTTTCCATGCTGTTGGCGGATTGTGACAATCCATTGGCAAAGCACATCCATGGAATGGAACCCGCGAGGAAAAACAGCAGGGGCGGTAATCTTTGGGTGTCTATTGTCACCACACGAGTGAAGATGACAGAGAAAACGCCAGCTAATGACAGGGGAACCAGTATCACCCATATGATGCCAAGCACCGTCTGTTTGTAACGAACCTTGAGATCGCGCTCCACAAGCGCACGAAATAGATCACGATAGTTCCACAGGTCGCGCACGTACTGGCCAAACCGGATTCTTGCATCTGCGGAAATGGTTGTCTCGGTGGGCATGCTCAATACACGGGCTTTACCAAAGATCGTTCAATCGTCAATCGCGGCTGGCTTTGCAGGTGGTCCATCAGCAGCGCCACCCGCTTTTGATCGCTGAGATGGAGCACAAATTCTGCTTCCATCCCCTTGAAGGGTCCACTGACAATCACCACACGCTGTCCCGGCTTCAGTGCGGTGGTGGGGTCAAACACCTCCGAATCCGACTCCAAACTCCACTGGCGCAACTCGTCGATCACGGTGGCCGAGATCACCGCGGGCGTGTGGCCAAAATGCACCATGCCGATCACCTGCGGACGGCTCGAGACGAAACGCCCGGCCAAATCCCAGCGGTAACGGGCGAAAAAGTACCGTGGGAAGAGCGGCCGCACCACGGGACGTAAATGCCCACCCACTTGCATGCGCGTGCGGATTTGCGGGAAATAGACCTCAATCTCACCCACGTTCTCCTTTACCGACGGAGCCACCCGAAGCAACGACGCCACTGCCTGCAGCTCATTCTGTGGCCGGGCGTGGATGCAATACCAGCAGAAGGCGTCGGGTTGGAGTGGGGGCTTCAATTTGAGCCAATGCTACCGCACCCCGCTCCACGTCGCGAAACATGGCAGGCTCGATTTTATGGAGAGCTTCACGCTCATATTACATGGTGGGCGACGGGGATCTCATCCACGTGCGTGCCCGCAAAAAGCTGTACGCCGCATGCGAAAAGATTCCGCATGCCGCCTGTGAAGTGAAATCCTGTGCGGAATCATACCGCCTTGTCCGATATTGCGGCGACCGGCCCGGTTGCGCCGGCGCCAGTCCTTTTCGACGCCGAAGTTCGATTGCTCGTCGAATGATAATAGTTCGAATAATAGTAGTAGTAGTAATGATGCGCTGCCGAAGTGTCGATGTGGTTGAGCACCACTCCAAAAATCTTTGCGCCGCGCTGCCTCAGGGAGGCCAGCGAACGCGTGATGAACCTGAGAGAGGTCTGGTTGGCCTTCACGACGAACACCACTCCGTCCACCGCGGGCGCGAGCGACAGCGTGTCATCGGTCGCCAGGATGGGGGGCGTGTCGATCACCACCCGCTGGTACTTCAATACCAGTTCATCCACCAGAGTCTTGAACCGATCGCTTAATATCAACTCGCCCGGATTCGGCGGTGATGTGCCTGCGCACAACAGGTCAAGGCTCGGCACCCCGGTCGGCACCACGCATTCCTCCAAAGTCGCCTGGCCGCTCAAAACAT
Source organism: Verrucomicrobiota bacterium (assembly GCA_023269615.1). GTDB lineage: Bacteria > Verrucomicrobiota > Verrucomicrobiia > JABWAM01 > JABWAM01 > JAHFSY01. The sequence continues at coordinate 14,849 of JAHFSY010000060.1, read as the reverse complement.
CTGCAAGCCCGCGGCGGTTCTCCATCTTGAAATAACGATGCACGTTCATCTTGCGCATGTCCGCGTCGATCAAAAGAGTCCGCCCTCCCTCGACTTGCGCCAGACAGATGGCCAGGTTCACCGAGCATGTGGTCTTGCCATCGCCCGGGATCGCGCTCGTGACCGCGATCGTCTTTGCCCGACCACCCATGGGTGAAAACATCAGGGAGGAACGCACATTGCGAAACGATTCGGAAAATGTATTCTGCGGCGGCAGATCAAGCATCATCAAGGGCGCCGTCTCCCCCTCTCGGGGCATCAGGGGAATCTGGCCGAGCACGGTTTCCTGCACCACGTCCTGCAAATCCTCAAGTGTCTTGACGCGGTCATCAAACCTCTCCAGCAGAAAGATGATCACCGCCGCCCCGAAGAGGCCGATCAGCGCGGCCATCATCAGGTTCGAGGTGCGGCTGGGGCTGACCGGCTGCATCGACGAAATCGCATGCTCATTGATGATGACCATGTCCTGGTCGGTCTGGCCGCCGAGGTCCACGTCCTTCAGGCGTTCCACAACCATGTCATACAGTTTCTGGCCCCTCGTGAAATTGGTCTTGAGTTCGTCGTATCGCGCGGCTTTCTCGTTGGCCTCGAGCGCCTGCCTGTCCAGCTCCAGGACCTGCTTCTCCAACGCCTCCCGTTTTTTTCCGAGTGACTCACGGTACTGCGCGATCTGCTCCTTGGTCTGCTGCATGGAGATGCCAAGCAGACGCTTCTTGTGTTCGATCTCCTCCTCGAGGCGAATCATTTTGGGATGCTTCGGGCGAAGATACTTTGAAAGATCATCGCGATCAGCCTTGAGCATCGTGATCGCGTTCTTGATGGCTGGGCTGTCGGATTGCAATTGGAGATTGGACGGGGCCACGACCATCGCGGGAGCCTGGTTACTCCCCCCTTTTGCCGCTACCGTTGCCGCCCTGGAACTGTCGATGAGCATTTCCCCGCTTTTGCGATCGATGGTGTCTTCCGGCGACTCGGTGTTGAGCAATTCCATATCCATCTTGACCTCGGCCAGGCGCCGCTTGAAATCGATGAGGGATTGAGCCAGCAACCCCTTTTGAGCCTCGTAGAAAGGCATGTTGTTGATCCTCTGGAACTCGAAAAGAGCCTCCTGCGCCTTCTTCCGTTCCTTGTCGAGGCGATCCGCCTCGCGCAACAGGGAGCCCGCAGTCAAGCCGGTGGACTCCTCCCTGATCCGCTTCTTGTACGCGATGAATTCGATCATCAATTGCTCCACATAGCGTTTTGCATATTCCGCCGAGGTGCTGGTTGCGGTAATCGAGAAAATCGAGGTGTTTTTCACCTGGTAAATGGAAATGTCGATACCGGGTGGGAGAGGCATCGTTTTCTCAAAATCCACCAACTTTGCCCGCACCGCATCCTGAACCTGTGCGCTCTGCATCAACAGAATTTGTGTCCCCAGGAAAAGCGAGAGTTCCTCCGTCGTCTGAACGCCCACCTTTCCCTCCGTCTTCGGCCCCACCATCATGGTACCACGCGCTGCAAAACGATCGGGCTGGCGGAAGTTCTTGAAGCCTCCATAAAGCAGCCCAAGCCCAAGACACGCAGCGATGATCCACCATCGCTTCACCAGCATATCGCGATACTTCTCGAAGTGGATGGCGAAGTTGATCCGGTCGATGACACCCGTGCTCATCGGTGGGAGTGGACCTGAATCTGAAAAAACGGGCTCCTTCATGAGTGGAGTCCTAGAAATTGATGAACTTTTGCTTAACGATGATCAGGTCATCCGGCATCAACTCAATGTCCCCGCCCGTCTCACCATCCTTGAGAATCGCGTCCACGTTCACCTCAATGCGATCCGTTGAACCGTCTGCCTTTTTGCGGATGACCTGCACAGCCTTGCCATTACCAAACTGACCCATGCCCGCCTTGACGATCGCGCGGCTCAGCATGTACTTCTCCCCATTCGGCATGTCCTGCGGTCCCTGCGTCCTGACCTGCCCCACCACTGAAACCTGGCGCATTTGTCCCGCGGGGACGCTGGTGTTATGTGACATCGTCACCGTGGCCTGAAAATACAGATCCTTCTCAAGCAAACCCTTCACAATCTTCGCGGCCTCGTCCAACGTCTTGCCACCCAGTGCCACGCGTCCAAGGTAGGGAACTTCCAGCTCTCCGGAGGGGGAGACCACAAGGACTTTCGTATCGTCGCGGTCCTCAATGACCCGGTAATTGATGCGATCGCCGGAGGACAAGGTGGTCTTTTCATCCTTCGCCACCACGGCGGCCGGAGTTGAGACATCCGGGCGAGCCTTGGGGTTCTCGGCGAACAACCGCGGCCCGGATGCGCTTGCAACAAGAACACAAACCGCGAGCAATCCGACAGTAATTTTGCGACCATTCATTGGAAAAATTTCTAGAATTGATGGTTCAGATCAATCCGGACAACATTCTGCTGGTAGTCACCGGTACTCAGGTTGGAATCCCGGTTGCTGTATTGATAAGAGAGTGTGAGGTGTGTGGACTCCGTCAGTGAATAGCCGATTTGCGGACCGATTCCAAAGCGGGTTCCGTTCTCAGAAGAGAGTGATTTCGAATCCTCGAACCACTGGTAGTAGAATGTGATCCCGGTCGTCAAATGCTCCATCAACTCGAGGCTGATCTGATAGTTCAACTCCTGTGTGTCCGTGAAATTCGACCCAATACCCAGGGAGGTGTAGCGGTGATAGCCAATGGAATGATTGATCGTCTGGTTGAGCTGATGCTGCAGCGTGAAGCTGTAGACCATGGATCCGAAATTCGTGTTGTCCGCAATCGTTCCACCCCGGTCAAATTCCGAGTTCTGGTAGCTCACAGTCGCATTGCCCCTCATGAATTCGGAAATGATCACGTCTGCAAAAATACCCGAAGACCATGCGCGGCTGTTGTTCTGCACACCCTGGTCGTACTCCGTCATCGAGTACGAGCCGAGCAACCCGGTCGTCACGTTCGCGCTGGCTTTCACACCCGCTTTGCCGTGGAAGGAATGCGTCATCCGGTCCAGAAACGTGAAGCGGTTTTCCAGGCTGTGAAAAACAGAGTTGTCATACCCGCCTTCGAGCATGATCGTGTTCAAATCCCATTCCGCGCCGATTCCCGCTGTGTTTTCGAGACGGCGGAACGTGGCAAGGTTGCTCAACTGCGTGACCTGCGACGGGTCCTGCTGGAGTGAGATCTGGTCATGAAGATTGAAATGCACGTCGCCCGCATAAAAATCAAAATCCAGCACCGAGTCAGGCTGGATCAGGATCGTGCTCGAATCCTGGCTCGGATGGTTTATGTATTTTTGGTAGGAAATCCCCAGCTTCAGGCTCAGGGTGTTCAGTTGCGAGAACGGCCAGGTGATATCCACTCCAAGATGCGGTGTCGTGATGAAATCGTCCTGCTGTCCTGTGGAGGAAATTCCGATGTTGTCGTTGTATTCCTCTGAAATCCCTGCGCTAAAGCGCGCCTCGATGCCTCCCAGCTTGATGTTGTACGGCCCTCCCTTGTCCGCCATTTTTGCGTCCTTGCGCGCTTGCGCCGCCTCTGGTCCGGTGCGCGAAACGACGGCATCCGACTGCTGCTCCTGACCAAGGCAAACCATGCTCACTCCGAACAAAAAGAGTGATTGCAGTGGTCGCAAAAATTTCAGTTTCACGATGACGAATTTGGTATATCGGGGGAGTACACTGGATTCAATTTACCACACTATTCTCTATCACAAAACCCCGATTTTGGAAGGAAATTCGCAACTCCTTGATGGCGTGGCAACAACGGTTTGCAACGAGTTGCAGCCCATGACAATACGACAGCGGATGCGGCTCCCGTCCGCAATGCAAACAGGACAAAAATTCTAGTCCCCGGCTTTGCGTACCAGGTCGCCCCGTCGCAACGAGCCCTTGATGACTTCAGCCGGGGCGACGGGCGGCTTCGTTGGGTTTGAGATCTTCACGGTGCCCACCTGCGAATTTCCACGATAAACGTTCATGATGGTTGTGACTGGGGGAACGTCGCCCGGGTAAAAATTCACGATCACGAATTTTTCCTTGCCGTTCACCTGGACGATCTTGCCAAGGAAGCCACCCTCACGCATATCACCTTCCGCCTTGATCGTGCCCACCAGGCGGGTGTCGCCGCCCTCCTTGTCAGCGTCCTCATCCTTGTCCTTGCCCGGGCTGTGTTTCATGGCTGCGATTTCCTGTTCGGACAGCGCGGTGGGGCGAACAATCATTTCAAGCTGGCTCTCAAGCTCCTGAACATACTTGGCCACGCGCTTGCCGGCCTCGATACGCTTCTGTTCCTCCTGGTACTGGCGTTCGGTGATCGCACGAAGGAGGGAATTTTCCCGCTGCAACGTTTGAAGCTCATCGGAGGAAACTCCCCTCGCGAGCGTCGTCTTCAGCTGCAGCTGCGTCTTCTCCAGGTCACGCTTGAGCGCCTCGCGCTCGGTTTTCAGGCTGTCATAATCCCGCTGCAACGTCTGCATCTGCCCTTGCAAATCCGCCAGCTCAGCCTTCAGCGCACGATTTTCCTTGGTGAGCGACTGGATCCTTTCATCGCCCAGGTTCATCGCCGCCCGGAGCTGGTCCTCCGCCTTGCGCAGGCGTTTTCTCAAATCGACAATCTCCGAATCACTGCCTTCAGGCTCCGGCGCTTCGCGTGCCTCGGTGTACGCCTTCTCCAATTCACGCTCGAGGCTGGTACTGGATTCCGTTGGCGCAGATTTCTCCACAGCCGGAGGCTTATCCGACGGTGGCGGCTCGATCGCTGGCGGCGGTTTTTCCGCCGTCACCGGTTTGTCAGCAACCAAGGGCTTGTCCGAAACCAACGGCTTCTCCATATCCGTTCCGGACGGGGAGATGCCCGTGGGCACCGTGTTGATGGGGGCTGGCTCGGCGGGTTGCGACGCCGTGGTCTCGGCGGTCGAAGCACCGGGGCCGGCCGCGACGTCCACCTCCTCGGCTTCCACCTTGCCTCCGTTCTTGATGACGTGCTCGGCGCAATATTTCATGCGATAGGCGATGATGTTGGGATTCCAATCGGGCGAGGAGCGCGCAACTTTCCGAAGAACCTTCAACGCGCCCGAATATTTTTCCACGGCAGCCTCCTTCTCCCCGCCCTTTTCCGACGCATCGCCTTCCTGGATCAGGATGTAGCCCTTCAAAAAATCATCCGCAATATCACCGCGAGCCGGATGCGACGTCATGAAAGCCATGCAAAGACAGAAAAGGCAGCGCAACACGCGCATAAGTCCCGACCGGTCAGGGATGGCTTTTCGTTTTTGCATGAAATCCGCTGGGTGTGAATTCAACTGGGTTCAACATTCCAAAATAGACATGGAGTGTATATCAAGCTGACACTGCCGGCAAGCATGTAAATGCTTATCTTGGAATCAGTTGCAAACCAAGTGGAGCGCCACGACAAGACGACAACGGGATGATTTGACCTGAAGCATCCGCGATGAAATGGGTTATCGCAGGAGACTGAATATCAGAGGTTCAGGTTTTCTTCCAGCTGCGGATCGCGGGGACTTCCCAATTCGCGCGACTTTTTATAGTGTTTTCGGGCGAGCTCGATCATGGGTGGTTTTTGCTGGGAATAGTAGAGCGCCAGGTTGAAGTGTGCGTCGGCGTAGTTGGGTTTCAACGCGATCGCCTTCAGCAAAGCCTGCTCCGCCGTGGCCATCTCCCCCTTCCGCAGGCTGATGATCCCGAGAAAATTCTGGCAGAGCGGGCTGTCCGGTTTGCGGGACAGCGCGCGGTGGAGCACTTCAACCGCCTCATCGTAGCGCTGCTGCGAATAAAGGCTGATTCCCAATGTGCCGAGGCAAAACGCATCGCCTTCGTCCACCGAAAGGGCCCGGCGAAGGAGCGCCTCCGATTCCTCGTAGCGCTTTTGCGCCAGGCGAATGACGGCCAGCCCCGTGAGGGCCAGAATGCTTTTCGGTTTTACCTTGAGAACCTGCTCGTAGCGCAAGGCAGCGCCCTCGGCATCACGCGCCGAGAACGCACTGCGCGCCTGGATGATGAGCCGCGACTCAGCCTGCGTCAGTCTTGAGGGCGGATCGTCAGGCTTCGACGGAGCACTCATGTCAGCCTCTTCCTGTGCCATGCTGCGCGTCAGCATGCTGCCGTTTTCAAATGCAATACTTCCATCCGCCTTCAAGCCGCAGCCGATGCGCGTGGTCGTGTTGGGGAAAATCTCAAAATGCTGCCTGGCCTCCTTCCCTGCAATTTTCACCGTCAAATCGTAATTCCCAGGAACAAGCTCACGGGCAGCCGCCGTGATTTTGACAGGCACCGCGTCAGCAGGATCACTGGACCCGGCTTTCTGGATCAGAAATTCCGCGTCCGTCAGGTCACAGATCAGATTCAAGAGCCCCATTTTTTTTGTCAGCTGGATCGTTCCGAGGTCCAGCGTCTGCTGGTCATCCACCTGGATTTCCATTTCGAGCGGTTCGTAGCCATCGAGCGTGACCCAGAGGATTCGTTTTCCCGCGTTCACATCCGACAGCGTGGCGGGGCTTTTCACCGAACTGCACCCGACGACGGCGAGGGTGGCGCCGGGAGGATTGGTCTTGGCGGTCACGCGCCCCCGTGGATGCGGAAGGTTCGGATTTTCCGGAGTCTGTTCCTGGGCCCTGGCCTTCAGCTCGTCCTGCTCCCTGCTTTTGCGTTCCATCTCCTTCTTGAGGCGAAGAACCTCCCTGTGGGATCTGGCGAGCTCCGCCTCGATGCGGATCTGCTCCAGATGGGCGGAGCTTGGCTGCATTCGATTGATCCAGTAATAATATCCCGCCGCCGCGATCAGCAGGAACAGGATGAAAAAAAAGAAGAAGCCGAGGCGCCTCTTTACGGGAACTGAAGGCGACGGAAAGGAAACGGTCGGTGACGCGGGCAAGGCTGCGGGTGGGGGCAGTGGCACGGGAGGGGTCGCCACGAGGGGGCGACGTTCCCCGATCTTCATCAATTGAATGTCTCGAGGCATGTCGGGCTACCTTGCTGATCGGTTTCCCATCCCTGACGGAAGAGACTGGATGACTTCGCGAATTCCGCCAGACCGGCCATGAGTCTTCACAGCGGGCCGGATCATTGGTGCGACTACTTGAGCCAGCCGAGCATCCCGGCCAGCCCGCGATGCCTGCTGGCGAGTTCCTTGGCACGCTCCACGTGTTCCATCAAGCGGGGATCCCCCGAGGCTCCATAGCGGCGGATGACCTCCTCGCAGACGCGCAACACTTCCTTGCCACGATTCAACTGGGAAAGGATCACAGCCTTGTTGACCAGCGAAAACGCAATCTCCTCGGCGAGTCCCGGATCGTTTGAAGCCCCAAATTTCCGCATGACGTCGTCGCACACGGCGAGCGCTTCATCGCCCTGGTTATGGCGACCGAGGACAACCGCCTTGTTGACAAGCGCTCCGGCGACCTTTTTGCGCATGACGGAGTCGGGGCTGTCACCGAACCGTTTGACGACCTCGTTATAGGCAATGATTTCCTCGTCATTGCGGCCGAGTTGACCCAATGAGATACCTTTGTTCATCAACGCCGTGGCGACCTGGCGGCAAATCGCGATCTCCGTGTCTCCGCCAAACATGGCAACAAGCTGGTCGTACGCGGCGAGCGCCGCCGGGTTCTGGTCCTGCTTGCTGAGAATATCGCCCTTGTTCAACAAGCCGAGCGCCACGTGTTCACGCAGCGCCACGTCGGAGGACTGCCCAAAACGGCTCACCACTTCATCGCAAACCTGGATGGCCTCCTGCGAGCGGTTCATGCGGTCGAGCACCACGCCGCGGTTAACCATCGCGATGGCCGCCTGGACACTGACTCCGCTGTCCGAAGCGCCATCAAAGCGATGCTGAACATCCTCAAAAACTTCGATTGCCTTGTCGCTGCGACCGAGATGGGTGAGGCAGATGCCCTTGTTGACGATGGCCTTGGCCACGTATTCGCGCAACACCGGTTCGCTGAAATTTCCAAAACGCCGCACGACGTCATCATAGGCCGCCATTTCCTCGTCGCTGCGGTTGAGCTTGCCGAGCGTGACTCCTTTTCGCATCAGCGCCTTGGCGACCTGCTCGCCCGACACGGGATTCGCGGAATCGCCAAAACGCATCACCACCTTGTCAAACACCGCGATCGCCTCCCCATTCCGGTTGAGCCCGGCCATGGTGATACCTTCGTTGACCATGCTGATGGCTTCATCTTCCTGCGGAACTGTATCCTGCGCGGCCGGAGCCGCTGCGAAAGTCTCAACCACCGGAACCACCGGGGAGGACGTTGCGGGCGTTGCAGCCACGGTCGGCGCGACGGCCTTCGGTTCCACGATGGCAGGAGACGCGGACGCGACGGGTTCTGCAACAAGCGCGGGCTCGTGGAGGCGGGCTGGCTTTGCCACCGGTAATCCCTCGAGGAGCGCGTTCAAGTCCTTGAACAACTGCTCAAAATTCACAAGTGCCACATCCAATTTTTCCAGGCGAACATCCAGTCCGCGCTGGGTGAGGAACGCCGCCGGCTGGTACCGCTGGTATCCAAGCCCCATGGTTCTTAACTGCCCTTCCACCCGTTTCACGACAGAAGAACGCGCGGTGTCCGACGCCGGGCGATTCAACGACACCTGACGGTCACCTGCAAAATGATAACACTCGTTCACGAGTTGTACGTACGCTGCGTCACCCATCAGGTCCTCCATCGCCGCCTCGCTCCTGCCCGCATACGTGTCCGCAGTGAGAATGCGGCTGTCACGCAGGAGATGGGTGCGACTCACGTTACCCGACTTGTTGCGCTCGCTCAAAAGGTTGCTGAAAACCGCCGCATGGTCCCCACTGCTGCCGATCAGGGAGAGAACCGATGCGATCTTGCCGATGCCGCCGCATGGAACGATCGTCCAGCGCGGGTCGAGCGACGTGCGCCCCATCGCCAGGAGCTTGCGCTGAAACCATTGCATGTACAGCAGGTCCGAGGGCGATTCCACAAGCAGCGTCTTTTCACCGAGGAATAGCGTCTGGATCATCTCATACCCGAGGCATGCCTGCAGCGGGAACACGGTGTCGCGATCCGCGTTCAGCACGTTGTCGCCAACCCGCGTTCCCGAATCGCGATTCTCCAGGGCCATGCCCGCCATCTTGGGATCCACGAGCCGATCCTCGACGGTCCTCACGCGATGCAGGTTGCGAGGGTCGATCATGAACGGCGAATGCGTCGTGTAGAGCACCTGGTAATCCACCGCCAGCCGCTCCTCAAAATAACGAAGCAAATCCGCCTGCGCCAGCGCATGCAGGCCGGGTCCGGGTTCATCCAGCAGGAAAACCAGGTTGTGGCTCTGGTTGAGCTTGAGCAGGTTGAACCATCCTAAAAATGAGAAGAACCACACAAATCCTGAACCACGCTCATCAAAGCTTGTGGTCGTGCCATGACGCGTGTTTTCGATCCGGATCCGCAGGATGGAACCCTTGTTGAAGGGAGCCGCATCTCCGGGCATCGCCTGACGGAAACGGAATTGTACGCGCATGTGCGGGTTCTGGCTCCAGTACCGAAGAATTTCCTTCGTAAGGCGGTTGGACGCATCCTCGAGTTCCGCTTCCAGCATGTCGTACTGGTCAATCGCCTCGAGATCGCGAACGTCGCGCCCGATCATTCCAAGAAACGCCAGGAACACCTTGTCGCTTTCAAGCAGGGCGTTGCTTGCCATGCGCGACTTCAGGTCATCCACCGAAAGCTGTCCCGGCAACTGCAGGTACTCGGAAAAATAGGCGAATTTTGGAAGACGCGCGTGCAACGCCTCCCCCACGACTTCCATCGCCGAGCGATCACCAAAACGGGAATTCAAATGCTCCAAGAGCGCGCGCTGATGCTGAGTGGGGCTCTGCAAGCCGTGCAACTGCTTGCGCAACCCACGGATGTCACGGATGCTTTCCAGCGACCCGCGCTCATGCGCCCCCACTTCAAACGCTTCCAACAGCGATTCGGCCATCTCCGCCTCGTCAAACCCCACGTCGTACGACACTCTGTTGTCATATCCCTTGCTGATCTTGACCGTCGAAATCCGGTTCGCGATGGGGCCGATCAATTCCACCAGCAATTTGTATTCCACGTCCGATAGCGCCCACGTCGTGATCAACGCCTCCGCCGGCTGCTGCGCCGCGCGGCGCTTGTACTCGCTCACGGCATGGCGGGGATATTCCAGGATGTTGAATTTTGCGGAGGAAACTTCCACCGGGTTGAGCTTGGCAAGCGCCTGCAGGATGGAGGTTTTGCCCGATTCATTCTTTCCAACGAGGCAAGTGACATTTTCCTCAACGCGGAATTCATTCGAATCCGTGATGCACTTGAAGTTCTTGATATGGATGGTCTTAAGAATCATATTCGCTCCAAGTAACAGACAAATACGATTTGCGAACAAGGTCAAGCACGTACTGCACTGAAAACACTTTTTCATCACGTTTCATGCCTCCAAGCCAGTTTTCCAGCGTAGTCATCGCATTCATCCTGGCAACTCTCTGCGGCTGTCACGCGCCGCAAACCACACGCCGCGAATTCCCTGCGGCTCCTTCACCCATCACCCGCTACCGCGCCCCATCCACCCGAGAGATCAAAACCCTGGCCCACGCAGCCCGTCACGGCGACGCCCAGGCGCAATTCTACCTTGGATGGCTCCATCACGTCGGCCTCGGTGTGAAGCAAAATAATTCCATCGCCCTGAAACATCTCCAGGCCTCGGCGCGCCACGGCTCGAACGAAGCCTGCCTTCTCCTCGGAATCATGTATCACCGCGGGGAAGGCGTGGCTCGCGATGATGTCGAGGCCTACAAATGGCTTCTCCTCGCGGTTTCCCCGGAGCAGGAGGACGAAATCACGGATTATCGCGAACGCGTGGCCTCTGGACTTTCCGATTTCCAAATCTCCGAGGCACGGCGACGCGCAGCGAACCTCGGCCATCCCGACCGGTAAAAATCGTCTTCGCATGCGCTTGACACGGGCGCGTGTTGCGACGAATTTGCTTCGGCGTGAAAAGCGGAATTCATCTCAAACTCGAAAGCCACCGCAGCCAACCTCCAAATCTCTGGTGGTCCTACCTGGCGCTTGAAATTCTCATCTACGCCCTGGCCATCATCGCAATCACGCCCTGGTTCATCTGGAGTTGCTGGCATCACGACAGGATCCTGTTGTCCGTCATCCTCATGATTTCATGGCTGCTGAGCATCACCGTCACGCTCCAGGCGGTCTTTCGACGACACATGGACCGTCTTTCCGTGGCTTTTCTTGCCCTGATCTCGTTCGCCATGCTCGCGCTTTGCGCATTCATCGTGGTCGCACCCGCACCTCAACCGACCGCCCGGCCCGAACCTGCTCCCTCCAATGCGCACCGCTGAACTCAACAGCTTGCTCCTGTAGGAGCCGATGCCATCGGCGATCCCCGGGTTTGCCACCCCTTCCCGGTCGCCGTTGGCAACGGCTCCTACAAACGAGAAAACGCCGCTCCCACCCGACCATCAGCGCAGGAAACGCCCTCCGCTGACATCGATCAGCGAGCCATTGGTGAAAGCCGAGGCGTCGCTTACCAGATAAAGAACCGTTGTGGCCACTTCCTCTGCCCGCCCATTCCGCCCAAGCGGCGTCTCCTTGCGATATTGCGCAAGCCTTTCCGGCGTGCTGTTGACTTCGTGGTGGCGCGTCTCGATCACGCCCGGGCAGACGGCGTTCGTGCGGACTTCCGGCGCCAGTTCGCGCGCGAGCGTCCGCGTGAACACCTGCAACGCCCCCTTGGCCGCCGCATATGCGCCCGCTCCATTGGCCCCGCCCGTCTGCGTTGAGAGTGAAATGATGTTCACGATGCGGCCGCTCTTGCTCGCGCGCAGATGCGGGATCGCCCGCTTGGTCACCATGAACGCGCTCGTGATGTTCACATCCAGCGTCTTCTTCCATGCATCCAGCGGGCAATCCTCAATCCGCGCGCGGCTCAACAATGTCCCCGCATTGTTGACCAAAATGTCCAGCCGCCCCGCTTTTTCAGCAAACCGGTCCACCACGGAATTTGCATCATTCTCCAGCGAAAGATCCCCCTTGAGAATCATGCCGTCGCCCTTCCCCTTGCGCACATGCGCCAGCACTTCGCCCGCTTCCTTTTCGCTGCTGTGAAAGTGAATCCCCACAAACGCCCCCGCATCCGCCAGCGCCTCGACGATCGCCCGACCCAATCCGACTCCCCCACCCGTCACCAACGCCGCCTTGCCGCTCAATTTAAATGCATCCAGTGTTTTCATGAAGGTGACGATGGAAGAGGCAAACCAGCAGAGTCAATGCTTTTTGATTCCTGCGCGGTTGCAAACGCGATTCGCATTGATCCCCGCGCGCATCGCTGCTACAGGCAACCCCACCATGGCCAGACAAATCCTCGAATGCACCGTCTCGAAAGTGATCCGGGAAACCTCGGACGTCAAAACCCTCCACATTGATTGGCCCGCGGGCGTGGACTACGACTTCAAAACCGGCCAGTTCATCACCGTGTACCTGCCCGAGGATCCCAAGACCAAGCGCGCCTACTCCCTCTCCTCCTCGGAACTTGATCGCGGCTTTTTCGAGATCACGATCAAGCGTGCCGGAAATTTTGGCACGCGCATCCACGACCTCGCGTACGACAACATGAAGCTCTTCGTCATCCCGCCGGTCGGCAAATTCACCCTGCCGCAGGATCCGTCCTTCGACCTGGTCTGCATCGCCGGCGGCAGCGGCGTCACCCCTTTCCGCGGTTACGCCCGTTATTGCAACGCCAAACAACCCCAGACGCATGTCACCGTCCTCTACAGCATTCGTGTTCCAGAGGACATCATCTTCAACGAGGAGTTCAACCGCCTCGCCGCGGCCAACCCGAATTTTAAATTCAAGGTCACCTGCACCCGCGCCACCCCGGACAAGGGCTTCACTGGACAATGGGACGGACGACACGGACGCATTGACGCCGCATGGGTCAGGGAACAAATCCGCGACCAGGCGAAAACCGTCTTCTTCGCCTGCGGTCCCAACGAACTCGTCGAATCCACGGAACAACTCGTCGTCAACGAACTCGGCGTCCCCAAAGAGCAGATGCGAAAAGAAAAGTGGGGGTGAGCCGCCGTGGTGGTTCAGCTCTTCGCCGGCGATGCCAGGGGGATGATATTCATCGCTTTCGCCCCTTTCGCATCCTCAATCAGCTCAAACTCCACCATCTGCCCATCGGAAAGAGTCTTGAAACCCTCGGACTTGATGTTCGTATAGTGCGCGAAGACATCGGCACCGCCACCTTCCTGCTGGATAAAGCCGTATCCCTTTTTCTCATTAAACCATTTCACGGTTCCGCGTGGCATGGAGGATTTTGTGGGGATTGGTGAAACTAACGAATTGCAGTGTTGATTAACCAAGGCTACCATTTCCGTCAACGGTATTCCACCATGCCCAACACGTTCGGACATCTTTTCTGCATCACCACCTTCGGCGAATCGCACGGAGGCGCCGTTGGCGTCGTCGTGGATGGATGCCCTCCCCGCCTGCGGCTTTCGGAAACCGATATCCAGCCCGACCTCGACCGGCGCCGCCCCGGCCAGAGCCGCATCGTCACGCAGCGCAACGAGGCCGACACGGTGGAAATTCTTTCGGGTGTTTTCCAGGGCCGCACGCTCGGCACGCCCATCGCCATGATCGTCCGAAACCAGGACGCGCGCCCGGATGCCTATTCGGAAGTGAAGAAAAAATTCCGCCCCTCGCACGCGGACTTCACCTATCTCTCCAAATTTGGCATCCGCAACTGGGAAGGCGGAGGCCGCTCCTCTGCCCGCGAAACCATCGGCCGCGTCGCCGCAGCCGCCATCGCGCGCAAATGGCTGCGCGAAACCCTTGGCGTGGAAGTCCTCGCATGGGTTCAGCGTGTCCAGGCCATCGAGGCCAGAGTTGATCCCGCACGGGTCACGCTGCGGCAGGTCGAATCCAATATCATCCGCTGCCCGGATTCCTCCACCGCAAACCGCATGATCTCGCTCGTCGAGCGCATCCGCAGGCAGGGCGACTCCGTCGGGGGCGTCGTCGCATGCGTCGCGCGCGGCGCTCCGCCCGGGCTCGGTGACCCGGTGTTCGACAAACTCGAAGCCGATCTCGCCAAGGGCGTCCTCTCATTGCCCGCCAGCAAAGGATTTGAAATCGGCTCCGGCTTCGGAGGCACCTTTCTCAAAGGCTCGCAACACAACGACCGTTTTATCGCGCGCGGCGGAAAAATCCGCACCGCCACCAACCGCTCGGGCGGAATCCAGGGCGGTATCAGCAACGGCGAGGACATCCTCCTTCGCGTCGCCTTCAAGCCGACGGCCACCATCATGCAAAAACAGCGGACGGTCACCGCCAGGGGCTCGTCCGCAGTGCTCGAACCCAGGGGCCGTCACGATCCTTGCGTCCTCCCGCGCGCCGTGCCCATGGTCGAGGCCATGGTCCTCCTCGTTCTTGCCGACCACGCTCTGCGCCAAAAAGTGCTCCGATAAAATTATGAATCACAACATCTACGAGTTCACCAACGAAGAGCCCTGGCGCATCTTCCGCATCATGGCGGAATTTGTGGACGCTTTTGAAACCATGTCCAAGGTCGGGCGGGCAGTCACCATCTTTGGTTCTGCACGGACCAAGCCGAGCGATGAATATTACAAGAAGGCGGTCCAAACCGGACAGCTCCTCGCGAAACAAAAATTTGCCATCATCACCGGCGGCGGCCCGGGCATCATGGAAGCCGCCAATCGCGGCGCCAAAAAAGCCGGCGGGATCTCGGTGGGCCTCAACATTGACCTGCCCATGGAGCAAAAGCCCAACGTCT
>JAHFSY010000009.1 GCA_023269615.1 Verrucomicrobiota bacterium | reverse complement strand
ACCGCGAGCTGGCGGGGCGTGAAGCGTGGATGGCTCAAAGGCGTGGCCTCCCTCGCGCGCGAAGGATGAACCACGAATGGAATCCGCGCTTCATTGAGCAAGTCCGCACGACGAGGCGAAGCCGACGCGAGAATGAGCATCGTTCGAGGCGAGGAACGCGGAATGGAATTTCTCCGCAGATTTCGCAGAGGGACGCAGATTTTCAGGAAAACCCTCCCCCATCAGAACGTGCCTTTTCACGCAGCGGTCGCTGCGTGAAAATCCGGCCTTTGCGCCTTAGCGTCTTTGCGAGAGGCCTCCGAAAATCTGCAGTCACAATCCGATTGGATGCCAGGCGGTCTTGATCTCCTGGGTGTCCAGGATCCAATACGGGCTTTCCACCTTGGACTGAAACCATTCGGACGGCTCCACGTTGCGAAGCACCGTGCGTTTGATGTTCGCGGCCGATTCCACCTGGATTTGTTTCCCGAGATTTGCGTCACCCGAGGCGTCCACAACGGCATTCACATCCATGTGCTTTGCCATCTGGAGCGCGAGCTCGGAGCGGAAACCCGTGAGGATGTTCACCACGCCGCCGGGCAGATCGCTCGTGGCAAGAATTTCGGAAAAGGTGATCGAGGGCAGTGGATATTTTTCGGATGCCAGCGCGATGACCGAGTTGCCACCCGCAATGGCCGGGGCGATCACGGAAACAAGGCCAAGCAACGAAGGTTCATCGGGCGCGATGGTGCAAACGACGCCGGTGGGTTCGGGAATGCTGAAATTGAAATGCGAACTCGCCACGGGGTTTACCGAGCCCAGCACATGCGTGAGCTTGTCCGTCCAGCCCGCGTACCAGATCAGGCGGTCCACGGCAGCCTGTGTTTCACGACGCGACGACGCGGCGCTTTTCCCGGTGGAGCGAACCAGTTCCGCGACCATCTCCGGCCCGCGATGCTCCAGCATTTCCGCCATGCGATAAAGAATCTGCCCGCGATTGGCTGCGGATTTTTTGGACCAGCCGCCAACCGCATGGCGTGCCGCCACCACAGCGTCACGCACATCCTTGCGCGAAGCGCGGCACGCGCGAGCGAGCACCGTCCGTCCGTTGGGTGACTTCACGGGATAAACCCTCCCCGACTCCGTGCGAGGAAACGCACCCCCGATAAAGAGCTTGTAGGTTTTCACAACTGGAATGCGGGAAGCCATGGGAATTAATGATGGTCGAGATAAGCAAGCAACCCGTGAAGCCCACCTTCGCGGCCAAAGCCGCTTTCCTTGTAGCCGCCGAAGGGGCTCGTCGGGTCGAACTTGTTGTAGGTGTTGGCCCAGATGACGCCGGCGTGGAGCTTGGACACCATTTTGAAAATCTTCGCGCCCTTGTCGGTCCACACACCGGCACTCAAACCGTAAGGCGTGTTGTTGGCGCGCTCGATCGCCTCCTCCGGGGTTCGGAAGGTCATCACGCTCAGCACGGGCCCGAAAATCTCCTCCTGCGCGATGCGGTGTGACGCGGTCACATTCGTGAAAAAGCTTGGCGGGAACCAGAATCCCTTGCGGGGCAACGCGCACGCCTTCTGCACAAGTTGGGCGCCCTCGGCCACGCCAATGTCCACCAGCTTCGCGATGCGCTTCAACTGCTCGCGTGAATTGATCGCGCCAATGTCGGTGTTTTTGTCGAGCGGATCGCCCACGCGCAGCGTCTGGATGCGGTCGCGCAACTTGCGGATCACCGCCGGATAAATCCCCTCCTGCACCAGAAGCCGCGATCCCGCGCAGCAGACATGGCCCTGGTTGAAATAAATCCCGCTGATGACTCCCTCGATCGCCTGGTCGAGTGGCGCATCGTCAAAAATGATGTTGGCGGCCTTGCCACCCAGTTCGAGCGTCAGTTTTTTGCCCGTGCCAGCCAGGGCGCGCTGGATGATTTTGCCGACCTCGGTGGAACCGGTGAATGCCACCTTGTTGACGTCGGGATGATTCACCACCGCCGCGCCGGCCTCGCCCGCGCCCGTGACGATGTTGACGACGCCCGGTGGAAGGTCCGCTTCCTGGATGATCTGCGCCAGGTGAAGAGCTGTGAGGGGAGTGGTTTCTGCAGGCTTGAGCACACAGGTGTTTCCGCACGCGAGCGCGGGCGCGAGCTTCCACGCCGCCATGAGCAAAGGAAAATTCCATGGGATCACCTGCCCTGCCACGCCAAGTGGGCGAGGACTCACGCCCGGAAACGCATATTCCAGCTTGTCCGCCCAGCCCGCATAATAGAAAAAATGCGCCGCGGCGAGCGGGAGATCCACGTCGCGCGATTCCTTGATCGGCTTGCCGCCATTCATCGTCTCGAGCACAGCCAGCTCGCGGGAGCGCTCCTGGATGAGGCGCGCGATGCGGTAAATGTACTTGGCGCGCTCGCGTCCCGGCATGCGCGACCAGACCCGATCATACGCGCGACGAGCCGATTTCACCGCAAGGTCCACGTCCGCCGCGCGCGCCTCCGCCACATCGGCGAGCTTTTGTTCCGTGGCGGGATTGATGGTCGGAAAATATTTTCGTGCGCGAGGCTCAACAAATTTGCCGCCGATGAAAAGTCCATAGCGCTTGCGGATTTCAAAATGATCCACCGACTCGGGCGAAGGGGCATATGGCAAGCGGCTCGACGGGGAGTCGCCAAGCTCGATCCGGCGCTCGCGAAGAGAAACGACGGGACGCCGCTCCGCAAACGCCCCGCCCGCACGGGATTTCAAAGCAACAATGGAACGGGTCTTGGCGCTCATGTGAGTGGAAAGAGAGGTAGGGAAATGTCAGATGGGATTCAAGCTCGCTTTCGAGAATGCAATGCCCTGTTGCTCTCAAGGATTTTTTGACAGGATTGACGGGATTTCCAAACTCCATCCCGCCGCCCCCGATTTCTCCGCAGATTTCGCAGAGGGACGCAGATTTTCAGAAAAGCTTTGCCCGGCTGAAGATGCTTTTCACGCAGCGGTCGCTGCGTGAAAATTCTGTCTTTGCGATTTGCGCGAGACTTCCTTCACTTTCCGGCCACCAGAAAAAAGCCTGTGAAATAATACCTTCCCTGTAGCATGGCAAGGTCCTGTTCAGACTGGCCGGAGATCGGATCGCCCACGATGTACTTGTTCCCATTCCGCCCGAGGATGGTGATGAAGTGCCCGATGCCGCCCGGGCCGCCAAGCTGGACGCCGGCGATGGAGGGAAATTCCAGCGTGTCGGGTTGGGCATTCTTGATAATGTATCGCGCTGGAATTCCACGGCGACGAAGGGCGCGGGCGAGATACCAGTTTTCCGTTCCGCTCGACGAAGTGTAACACTCTAACGCCAGATCCTTTTCCATGACCTTTCCCTGATTGGGGAACCGAAGGATGAGCGTGGCGGTGCAGGAAGGGCCGCAGGTGGAGCCGGTGCTCTGGAGGCAAACGGCGGCACTCCAGCGATCACGAAAGATGGAGTCGTCCAGCGGGCGAATCAGCGGCTTCACCCAGGGAAGGACGAGGCCGACGATCAGGATCACGGGAATCATGAGCGCCAGGACAGGGCGACGCTTCCTCAGGAAACCAAAAAAAAGCCCCGCAAAAAATCCCGCACCTGGCGGCAGCCATTCGGAACCCGTCACCGATCTCATTTCAAAAAACCATGCGGCTCGATCCAGTACATGCAGGTAGTAGATTGCGCCACAAACACCGGGGAGTGCCATCACGACGGCCACAACCCACATGATCCAACGAGCGTTCCGTGAATGGGCAACGCCAGAAGCGAAATTCCCGGCGAGAAAAAGAAGGGATCCCAGGATAAGAATAATTGTCAACATCCACCCGAAGCTCATGGCTTTGCAATGTCGCCGTCAGCCACCACGATTTCAAACTGAATTCCATCATGACGCAGATCATGTTCGGTGCCAGAACGAAAATGACCCACTCGGATGTGTTTCACGCCCAAGGAAAAAGTTGGTGATCAGGGCTCGAAAGTGGTAGGCTGATGACATGGAAAAAACGGTCCAAATCTTTCATTCGTTCAAGGAGAGTGAGGAGGCCGACAAGCGGTATCATCAGTCCCTCACACCTGGCGAACGGATGGAAATTCTGCAAGAACTCATCACCCAAGGCTCGCAACATGAAGTTGAGCAAGGATTTCAAAGAGTTTATCGAGTTGTTAAACTCAAGGAAAGCTAAGTACGTCGTCCTGGGAGGCTATGCCGTGGCCTACCACGGGCATCCGCGCTTCACCGGCGACATGGACTTCCTGATCGAGCGATCCGAGTCGAATTCCGCCCTGATCCATGAAGTGCTGAAGGATTTCGGATTCTCCAACATCGGCGTTGCAGCAAGGGATTTGTTGGAACCCGAAATGGTGATCCAAAACAAACGGGCCACCGGACGAGCCCAGGATATCGCAGATTTGAAGTACATTTCTGACGAAACCCAGTGAGTGTCGAAAAACGTCGTTACTGCTTTCCACCGATGAACGACCGACTTACCAACACTCCAGCCTCCATCTCCAGAATCACTCCACCGGATTCATCGGTTCGATAGACTTTTGATTTCGCCTGCTTCAAACGCTCCTGCAACTCGGGGGATGGATATGCCTTCAACGGAAACTCGGCTGTGTTGAGGATGATGGTCTCAGGTTTCAATGCTTCCAGCCAGGCCTCCGTCAGGGAGATGCCGTCGGAGGCGATTCCCTGCACCAGCGCCGTGCAGGGATGCTGGATGCATCCTCCGACAATCTCCTCCGCCTGCTCGCCAAGATCACCGGCAAACAGGATTGTTTTTTCTCCGTGCTTCAACTCCAGCACAAGACACAGGTCGTCGGCGCGTTTGTAGTCCAGATTTTTTGCGGGCCAGAGCACATCCCATTGTCCGGACCGCAGCGTCCGTGCCTGACCCGCGCACCACGTTTCCACAGGAATCCCCGATTGCCTCAAATCGTCAAGAAGCCGGCGATAGCTCTTTGAGCGGAAATCGGCGTCCGCCACCGCCACGCGGCGAATGGGTACACTCCGCATCAACTCGGCCAGTCCGCCGTAGTGCGCCGCATCGCCATGGCTGATCACCACGAGGTCAATCGCATTCACTCCGCGTGAGCGCAGGAATGGTTCCACCGACATGCGTGCCTGGTACCGGCTTCCCGCGTCCAGCAACACGCGCTCTGATTGGGGTCCCGTGACCAGGACCGCCTGGCCCGCCCCGACATCGAGCACGTCCAACCGCACGCGGGACGACATCCACACGCTCGCGGCGCTTCCCGCGACCAAAACAAGCAATCCCAATCCGGTTCCCATCGCCCAGCGTTTGCGTCCGCGCAATGCGAGCGCCACGGCAAGCGTGCCCAGCGCATAGCACGCCACAACCCATGGCACCGGGGGCTGTGCCACGTAAAAATATCCCAGCCTCCACCCGGAAAGGCTTTCGCTCACCGCCACCATCGCGTGAATCAGCAGCGCGTGCGTGGCGTTCAGCGTGATGCCGATCTGGTCCCACGCCAGCCCAAGAAGGAGACTCGTCATCCCCAATGCCACGGATGCCGATGCGAGCGGCACGATCAACATGTTGGCCACGATCGACACGAACGACACGAGATTGAAGTAATAGACATTCAAACCCAGTGAGCCCACCCACGCCGCAAGGCACACCGCCACCAGTTCGCCCACCCAACGGCACGGCTGAAGAATGGCCAGCCGCCATTTCGGCACATGACTCCTCGGGATGTACGGATCGGGCTCGATCCACGAGCGGATTTTTTTGTCCACCCATGGCGTCATCAGAATCAGCGCCGTCACCACCACGAATGAAAGCTGGAACCCGGGATCGAACAACTGGAGCGGGTCCCACGCCAGGATGATGAGCGCCGCGGCGGCGAGGTTGTTCAGCAACGCGGACGGGCGCAGCAACGACCAGCCGACGATCACCAGCCCCGCCATCACCAGCGAGCGCACCGCCGAGGCACACAAGCCCGTGGCCACGACGTAGAAAACCAGGAGGGGCATCACCACAAGGCTCGCCCATCGTTGCGGGACACGCATCTGCTTCAGCACGATCAAAAGCGCCAGCGCGATCAGAGTGATGTGCGAGCCGCTGATCGCAAAGACATGCAACGTGCCCGTCCGTCGAAACGAATCATTCACGTCGCGCGGGATGTCCTCGCGATATCCGAGCAGCATTCCGCGGATGATCCCCACCGCAAGCGTGTCGCCCTCGATTCCGCGCGTCAGGCGTTCGGCCAGTTTTTGACGGGCCTTGAAAACCCATTGCCCGCCCGTACCCCAGCCAATCGCGCGCAGCGAGCCCGCGCCCTCGGCCTGCATCACATGATGAATCCCCTTCCTCGCGAGCCAGCCCTTGTAATCGAACAATCCGAAATTACGCGTCGCTGCAGGCTCGGCCAAGACGCCCTCCACCTCGATCTCGCGTCCAAATTCAATGTCACCTCCGCAATCCGCCTTTCCGTTCCCTTGAATTTCCCGCTTCACCCTCACCTGCACCCTGCCGCTTGCCGGTTCCCAGACGGTTTGAAAATTGACCGCGCTCACCTTCAGTTCAAAATCCGCGCGAACGGCGTGTGGCCCGGTCTCGTCGTCCGCGTCATCGGCCTTCTTTTTTCCGGAGCGTCGGGACTCCTCGAGCACATGCATGGTGGGATCCGTCCAGATCACGCCGCGAACGGACGCATGTTGCGGGAGACGCAGCACGATGCGGCCAATGTCATCCGGCTCCGATCCCTCGAGCTTCATCCATTGTGCCGCGGCGAGGATCGCCCCGGCCGTCACAACCCACGGAGCGATCGGCCACGGAGGTTGCAGCGTTTTCCATGCGATGATCATCCACGCCAGCGATGCCCCACCCATGAGGATGAGAGTTGGATTCCATGCAAGGCGGCACAAACTTTGCAGCACGATCCCGAGCGAAAAGAGCAGCGTCACCGCAAGCAACGGGTAACGCGGAAGCCATTTTTGTTTTGAATACATATAAGCATTAAACAGTACATTAGACACTATCCGTGACATCGAACGCAAGCATCAGCGGCCGGGAGAAGGCAACCGCCCGAGTTTCACGTCTCAAGCCACCAGCGGATTCCACACACGCTCGAACCCGAAACCTTGAAAATCCCTTGTATTCACCGTCGCAAGGGCACGCACGCCATGATGGCGCAAAGTCAGGGCCAGGCGGGCGTCGATCACCTGGCGAAATCCAACACGGGTTGCCGCAGCCCAGTGCCAGAGCTGGTGTGATATGGCCTTGTCATAATCCACGCAACGCCATTGTGGATTTCTTTTGAGCGCCTGACAATATGCCGCCGACTCCCTGGCCGTGTAGGGTTTTACGAAAATTGCGGGGTTCCGCAGCTGCATGTAAAGCTCCACCAAAACAAGTTCACAGAGAACAAACTCCATCCCCCCGCCGGACAGCCCGTCAAAGAAGCGTCTCGCCTCCCCGTGCTGGCTGGAGTCGGGATCCGCTGCGTGGATGAAAAGATTGGTGTCCGCCGTCAACATGGGTCAATTCCGCGTGGAACGACGCTCGATGGCCTCCGCTTCGGGTTTGACAAGCGCAGGATTGGTCAGGTGTCCCCCGCTGCCGCGGAGAACCGGCATCGTCCATGCCTCCTCCTCTTCCTCGAGTTCCGGAAAGCTTTGCGCGTAAGTCTCCATCCCCCTTCGAATCAACTCGGCCAGTGAAACATCCCGCATCTCCGCAATATGCCGTAATCTCTGAAACAACGGCTCGGGCAGTTGAATCTGGGTTCGTGTCATGACGACAAGATAATGTAGACATCATAATCATGTCAACATGAATTCAGCGTGATTGTTGACGAAACAGTGAAAGTCACAACCGCAGCGGCCATTTCGGTGTCATTTCGGTTTTGGTTTCGGTGTCATTTCGGTGTCAGGCCACGTTTTCTTGATTATGGATGCCCCAAGCCGTCTGAGTAGAGGTGATGACGAAGCCGGGGATTGGGGTGCGGAGTCCCTTGGACGCGTGAGGCGGGAAGGCAAAAGGCAAATTGCAAAAATCAAATGGCATCCTCCTTCGCCAAAGCTACGGCGGACAAGAAAGTTGGAGTGGGGTGGGGAGGAAGCGGAAGGCCCAATCTTCAAAATTCCAGATTGGAATATCAAAAACCGAAGGACGCGATGGACGACGCTTTCTGCCCTATGTCTCCCGCTCCACCTCGCCGCCGCATCGGCTTTCATCCTTGAAAAGAAGCCCGGCCCTCAGCGGTCGACAGTCAGCGTTCGGAATCGGAGGCTGAAGACTGACGGCTGAAAGCTGATCGCTTCGCCATGTGGCGGGAACCGGAGGGGGACAAAACCACGGAGGTCACGGAGAGGGCGGCCAGGAAACCACGATGTCTCAAAGGCTCCAAGACGGAATTTTCACGCAGCATCGCTGCGTGAAAATGCCAATCCTGTTGATCCGGCTCAATCCCTTCTCCTCTGAAATCCTGTAAATTCTGTTAATCCTGTCCAAAAATCCGAGCGGAAAGGCTGCGGGAACTTCCAACTTCGAACGTTGAACTTCCAGCGTCCAACATCGAAGACAGCGAAGCGGGAAAAAACCACGGAGGCACGGAGGGCACGGAGTTTGAGAGATGGCATTGAGTTGATGCAGAAGCGCAGCTAAAAGATCCCTGACTGGGACCAAAATGCCTCGCTTTTTTCTGAGCGATATTTTTCTGACAGGGAACGGTCCTTTTCCAGGATCGTGAGGGCTAGGACGAGGATATCGGGGTGATGGGTCCTGCGATAGCCTGCTTCGAGGAGGTCGAGAGCTTTCGCCGTCTCGTGCCGTTGCGCCAGAAGGGTGGCCCAGACGCAATAGGCCTGGGGGTTTCCCTGTTGCGCGGCGTGGGAGAGATACTTGATGGCGAGGTCGGGGTGGCCTGTCTGGATGAGGACCATTCCGAGGCTGGTGAGGTGCGCCGGAACCGGCTGGTTCCAGATCGAGGCGAAATACTCGCGTCGTGCGCCCACCCGGTCGCCTTGCTGGAGAAGAAAATTGCCCAGCAAAAAGTGCGCCAGGTCGTACCGGTCGTACAGCTCCACGGTGCGGCGCATGGCGGCCATGGCGTCGTCATGACGCCCGACGGTGTCGAGCGCGAGCCCGTAATTGTACCATGTCTCGTAGCTCCGGGGAGCCCAGTGCAACGATTGTTCGAAGGCTGAAATGGCGGCGTGACGGTCGCCCTGGTTGAAGAGGGCGTCGCCGTAATTCTGCCATGCGACCGGATTTTTGGAATCGATCCGAAGGGAGTATTTCCAGAGCGTTTCGGAATCCCTCCATATTTTCACCTGTTCGGTCGTGAGATATCCGAGCCATGCCAGGATGCAACCCGCAGACGCAAGCATCACGATCCGTCTCCTTGCACAATCCACACCCTCGATCCGACCGAGAGCGTGTCCGAAAATCCCGGTTTTAGGTAGGGACAGACCGCCGGGCTGTCCGCTTCGCAGCGGCGCGCCCGGCGGTCGCGCCCTACCACCAGAAAACAACTCGCTTTCCGGACACGCTCTGAGAGCCCGTGCCATGATGCCACCGAGCAGGATGCACAGGGGAATGGCCGCGAGATAGGTGTAGCGGTCGGCCGTCAACTGGAACCCGCTTTGCGAAACGCCAAGGAACGGGAAAATGATCGCGAGCCATGCCAGCCATGCGATGAGCGGGGCTTGATGGCGTCGGTAGCACCCGAGGAAGATGAGCGTGAGGATCCCGCTGACTGCAAATCCCGCCCACACGATCTGCTGGTTGAAGTGGAAGGTTTGCTGCAGTTTGTCGAGGGGGTTCAGGTCAAGAGGGATGAAAATCTTGGAGAGGTAGATGTGGTTTGCGACCAGAGATTGCGCAGCGCGCGTTTCCATTCCCGAATGCTGGATCGTGACACCGAGGTCCGCCGAGAAGATCGCGAGGAAGGTGCCGATGCCGGTCACGAGCGAGATGAGGAAGAATGGAATTTTTTCCGCGACCGCACGCATTGACAGCCGGTGAAATGGGTAGACGTCCATGAGCAGAAAGGCCACGGGGAGCGTGACAACCACGGCCTTGGAAATGACGGCGCACAGGAAGAGGACGAATGCCAGCGGGTACCACGCGAGGCTGCGGGAGAGCGGGACGTTGTTGGGTGCGGAGCGGGCCCGCGCGTGGAGGATGTAGCAGAGCGTTGCGGCGAGGCCGAAGAAACCCGAGAGCACGTCGCGCCGTTCACTGGCCCAGGCGACGGATTCGACGCGCATGGGGTGGATGGAGAACAGGAGGGCTGCAGCGAGAGCGCCGAGGTTGTTGAGCGTCGGGCGCGATGAACCCAGCGCCCGATCGAGGAGAAGCCGGGCGATCCAGAAGACGAGGATGGCGTTGGCGCAGTGGAGGAGGAGGCTGGTGAGATGGTAGCCAAAGGGGTCGAGCTTCCAGGTCGCGTAATCCAGGGCCAGGCTCAACTGGCTGAGCGGGGTGTACGCGCCCACCTCAAGGGTGGTGAACATGCGATGAATGTGCGGCGAGTCGAGCCCCCGGATGTTGGAATTTTCGATGATGAACATCCCATCGTCCCAGTTGACGAACCGGTTGCCGAGCGAACCGCTGAACACGGCGAACGTGATGAGGGCGAGGAACACGCAGCCCGCGAGCGCGGAATGGCGTCCCAGGAATTTCACGGGATCAGGCAAACGGGGAGGATCGCCGCGAGCGCATGGAACGATTCCGGGTCAGGGCTGCTGGGTCAGGGCGGGAGGTGCGGGAGGCGCGGCCTGGCGGAACACGAGCTTGTCGTTGGCAACATACACCACGACATTGCCGATTGCGTTGATGTTGCCGCGGAGCAGCTCCTCGGCCATCGGGTCCTCAAGGTAGCGCTCGATGGCGCGGCGCAACGGGCGCGCGCCCGAAGTGGGATCAAAGCCTTTTTCCACGAGGAAAGCCTTTGCCTCGGGGGAAAGCTCGATGCTGAGCTCGCGCTGTTTCTTGAGGCGCTTCTGCAGCTTGTCCACCTCGATGTCCACGATCTTGACCACGTCCTCCTTGTTGAGCGCGCGGAAGACAACGAGGTCGTCGAGGCGGTTGATGAACTCGGGCTTGAACAGCTTCTTGGTTTCCTCGAGGATTTTTTCCTTCATCTTATCGTAGGAACTGTCGTTGGAGGAGGCGCCGAAGCCCAGGCTCGTCTGGCGTCTCAGCAGGTCGGCGCCGACGTTCGAGGTGAGAATCACGATGGTGTTGCGGAAATCGACCTTGCGCGCGAGCGAGTCGGTGACCTTCCCCTCCTCCAGGATCTGCAGGAGGATGTGCGACACGTCGGGGTGCGCCTTCTCGATTTCGTCGAAGAGCACCACGCAATACGGGCGGCGGCGGACCTGCTCGGTGAGCTGCCCGCCCTCCTCATAGCCGACATAGCCCGGGGGCGAGCCGACGAGGCGGGAGACGTTGAACTTCTCCATGTACTCGGACATGTCAAATTGCAGCAGCGCTTCGCGGTCGCCAAACATGATTTCGGCGATGGCCTTGGCGAGCAGGGTCTTGCCCACGCCCGTGGGGCCGAGGAACATGAAGGAGCCGATGGGGCGCTTGGGATCACGCAGGTCCGCGCGGGAACGGCGCAATGCGCGGGCCACGGCAAGCACGCCATCCTCCTGTCCCACCACGATGGAGCGCAGCTCGTTCTCGATGTTGAGCAGCTTCTGGATGTCGGTTTTCTCCATGCGGGTGAGCGGGATGCCGGTCACCTTCGACACCACGCTCAGGATGTCCTCATCAGTGACGACGACCTCCTTTTCCTCGCGGTGCGATTTCCATTCGGCGACGAGCTTGTCGATCTTGTCGCGCGCCTGCTTCTCGCTGTCGCGCAGGGACGCGGCCTTTTCAAAATCCTGGCCCTTGATCGCCCTTTCCTTCTCGGTCTTGATTTTCTCGATGTCCTTCTCGAGCGTCTTCACCTCGGGTGGGCGGGTCATCGCGCCGATGCGCGCGCGGGCGCCGGCCTCGTCCATGATGTCAATCGCCTTGTCGGGCAGGAATCGCCCGGTGAGATAGCGGTCGGAGAGGCGCGAAGCGGCCTCAAGGGCCTCGTCGGTGAGGCGTGCCTTGTGGTGCTGCTCGTACTTGGGGCGGAGCCCCTTGAGAATCTCGATGGTTTCCTCGACGGATGGGGCGTCCACGCGCACCTGCTGGAAGCGGCGTTCGAGCGCCGAATCCTTCTCGATGTACTTGCGGTACTCGTTCATCGTGGTGGCGCCGACGCATTGCAACTCGCCGCGGGAGAGTGCGGGCTTGATGATGTTCGACGCGTCCATGGTCCCCTCGGCGGAACCCGCGCCGACGAGCGTGTGCAGCTCGTCAATGAAGAGGATGACGTTGCCCGTTTTTCGAATTTCCTCCATGACGGCCTTGATGCGTTCCTCGAACTGGCCGCGGTACTTGGTGCCGGCGACCATGAGGGCGAGGTCGAGGCAGATCACGCGCTTCTCGCGCAGGATTTCGGGGATGTTGCCCTCGATGATTTCCTGGGCGAGCCCCTCGACGATGGCGGTCTTGCCGACGCCGGCCTCGCCGATGAGCACGGGATTGTTTTTCGTGCGGCGGCAGAGGATCTGGATCACGCGCTCGATTTCGTTGCGGCGACCGATGATGGGATCGAGCTTGTTTTGTCTCGCGAGCTCGTTGAGGTCGCGGCCGAACGCCTTGAGCGCCGGGGTCTTGACCTCGGCGCCCTTCTTTTCCTCCTTCGTCCCGGCGGGAACGGGATCAGCCTCGGCAGGCCCTTCCTGCAACTGGGGATCGAGTTCCTTGAGAATTTCCTGGCGGGCGCGCTCGATATCCACGTCGAGGCTCTTGAGCACGCGGGCGGCGACGCCATCGCCCTCGCGGAGAAGTCCAAGCAAAATGTGCTCCGTGCCAACATAGCTGTGATTGAGCGCCTTGGCTTCCTTGCTGGCGAGGGCGAGGACCT
Organism: Verrucomicrobiota bacterium; assembly: GCA_023269615.1. Classification (GTDB taxonomy): domain Bacteria; phylum Verrucomicrobiota; class Verrucomicrobiia; order JABWAM01; family JABWAM01; genus JAHFSY01. Next base: position 97,043 of record JAHFSY010000009.1, on the reverse strand, counting down.
TCTTGACGCGCGGCGTGTAGGGGATGTTGCCGACCATTTTCTGGTCTGGGCCGGTGCCGACCTGTTTCTCGACTTCCATGCGGACGGTTTCGAGCTCGAGGTTGAGGCGGTTGAGGACGCTGACGGCGACGCCCTGGCCGAGCTTGATGATGCCGAGGAGCAGGTGCTCGGTGCCGACGTAATTGTGGTTGAAGCGGTCGGCCTCCTTGCGTGCGAGGGCGAGGACCTGCTGGGCTCTGGGGGTGAAATTATTCATCAGTGGGCATCCTTCTCATCCTTGCGCGGGGGAATGGCGAAGCGTGGGCGACGCACACTCGTGAGCCTGGAGCGGATGTAATCCGCGCGCAAGCCATCGCGATCCTCGGGAACGAGTTTCTGGTTGTTGTGGTTTTGCTGCAAATGAGCGGGCTGGGTGTCCATGAAAAGCTGGTCCACCGACGCATGGGTCAGGTCGTCGAACAGCGCGAAATCAATTCCCAAGCTGAGCATGGAGAGCAGGTTCATGGTTTCTTTGGATGTGATGGTCTGGGCGTTTGCCAGGATGCCGTATGCCCGACCGATATGATCGTACACCATGCGGGGATTCTTTTCAAGCAGCGTGAGTCGCGCGTTCTGCTCGTGCTTGACGATCTCGGCGATGACCTTCGAAATGCGGTCGAGGATCACATCCTCCTTTTCGCCAAGCGTGGTCTGGTTGGAAATCTGGAAGAGGTTTCCGAGCGCCTCGGTGCCTTCGCCGTAGAGGCCGCGCACGGCGAGGCCGAGCTTGCTCACGGCCTGGACAATCTTGTTGATGTGGTCGAGCAACACCAGCGCAGGCAGGTGGAGCATGGCGGAGGCGCGCATGCCGGTGCCCACATTGGTCGGGCACGCCGTCATGTAGCCCAGCCTGGGGGAAAAGGCGTAGGGGAGTTTTGCGCTGAGCCGGGTGTCAAGCTGGTCAATCAACTGGTAGACCTCCTTCAGGCGGAAACCCGACATGATCCCCTGCATGCGCATGTGGTCCTCCTCGTTGATCATCACGGCGAGCGTGCGTTCGCGGTTGATCACGATGGCGCTGCCCACATTTTTTGCGGCGTGCTCGCGGCTGACGAGATGGCATTCCACGAGCACCTGCTTCTCAATCGCGGTCAGGTTGTCCATCGATTGCGAGTAAGCCTCCTCCATCCCTTCCACGAGCTGCACGGCGGGGCGGACGATCTCCATGATGCGGATCCGGTCCGCCTTCTTTGCCCAGCCGGGAAACGGATGTCCCTCGAGGTTGCGCGCAAGGCGCACGCGGCTCGACACCACGATGTTCTCCGGAATTTCCGGTGTGCGGGGCGTGCTCATGTCATGCCTCCTTCGTGGAGCGTCCTTCCTGCTCCATTTTCCTGATGCGGTCCCGCAGTTCCGCGGCCGCCTCAAAATTCTCCGCCTTCACCGCCTGGTCGAGATCCCGGCGCAGCGCCTTGAGCCTTTCAGCGGAGACAAGATTCTCCGCGCGTCCCGGCGGACATTTTCCCACATGCTGCTCGCCCTTGTGCATGCTCTTGAGCAGCGGGGCGAGGGGTTCGGCAAAAGTATCATAACAGCGCGAACAACCGAGGCGGCCGGACTTTTTGAAATCCGACTGCGTCATGCCGCACGACGGGCAGCGCACCTCGGTGGTGGCCTGGCCTTCGGCCGGCGGCGTGTCGCCATGGCCGATTCCGAGCAGGAGATCGGCGAGGGAAAAACCCGTCGGGTCGGAGACGCCCTTGGCCTTGGCGCAACCCTCGCACAGATCAATTTTATGCATCTGCCCGTTGATGATCTGCGTAAGATGCACCGTGGCCTCCGCCTCCTTGCAGACGTCACATTTCATGGCGCGATGGGATAACCCTCTTGTTGCGTGAGCTCGCGGAACGCCTTGATCAACTGCGTGGTGATTTCGCCCGGCTTGCCCGTGCCGATCACGCGCCCGTCGAGTTTTACGGCCGAGATGATTTCGGCCCCCGTGCCCGTGAGAAAACATTCATCCGCCGTGAAGATGTCGTGGCGGGTCATGTTCGACTCCTGGACTTCCACGCCGAGATGCTCGCGCGCGAGCTGGATCACGATCTGGCGGGTGACGCCGCAGAGGGCGCCCGACGAGACGGGCGGGGTGAAGATGCGCCCGCCGTGCACGGTGAAGATGTTGTCGCCCGTGCACTCCGCCACGTAGCCCTGCGCGTTGAGCATCACCGCCTCGAGCACGCCGCCGTGGATGGCCTCGATCTTGGCGAGCACGTTGTTGAGATAATTCAGCGACTTGATCGCGGGGTTGAGCGCCGCGGGCGACACGCGCGTCGTCGGCACCGTGATCAGGTCCAGGCCGCGACGGTACATCTTTGGCGGATAAAGCGAGATCTTCCCTGCGATGATGATCACCGTGGGACGCTTGCAGTTGAACGGGCTGAGCCCGAGGTTGCCCACGCCGCGGGTCACCACGAGGCGGATGTACCCGTTGCGCACGCGGTTGAGCCAGCACGTCCGCGACACCGCGCGCATGATCTGCTTTTTCGAGAGCGGAATTTTCAGCAGGATGGCCTTGGCCGAGTCGAACAGGCGGTCAATGTGCTCATCGAGCTTGAAGACGCGGTTGTTGTAGGCGCGGATTCCCTCGAACACCCCGTCGCCGTAAAGCAGGCCGTGGTCAAACACGGAGATCTTCGCCGTGGTCTCCGAGTAGTATTTCCCGTCGATGTAAATCTTCATGTGCAGAATGCGGGTTGTCGCAATCCCCCAAGAGACCATGAAAGCCGATGGGCACTCAAGAAGTTAATTTGAAGGGAACGGCGCTTCGGAAAAAGGAGGGCGGGCATCCTGCCTGCCGTCTGAGGGGAAGCCCGGAAGCAGGAACGTCCAACGTCGAACATCGAACGTCCAACTTCCAACATCGGAACGGGAGCGGAAGGGGAAAACCACGGAGGCACGGAGGGCACGGAGGGAGGAGAGGAAATCGGGGATCGGAATCAGAATCAGGGATCTGACGGAGGGACACGCTCCGTCGTGTCCTCTGGCCGCCAACTTCGACAATCATGTCGTTCTTGCAAGCCAGCGTGATGCAAAACGCAACGCCTCTTCCATGGCCCCAAAATCCCTCTCTCCTTGAAGTTCACCCCCCAGAGCTGGATCGATGATAAAAACATCTTGGCCCGCATAGAATTCGATCCCGTATTCGTCTTTACGAGCGGTAAGAAAACGTCCCAAGCCATCGCCTCGAATCTCAACGGTTGTGGCAACTTTCAAAAGCTCTGTTTGAGCCAATGCCAAAATCTCACTGTATGCAGCGTTATCAATCATATCGCTGTCGAACATCAATGCCGTGGATCAGCTTTGTCTGATGAGATTCGTCGTTCTCATACATCAGCATTTTTCCACATCAAAAAACCAAATACCATCAGGATGATCCGAAGAATCATCCCTATCGTGTCGCCCCACGAGTCCATCCACCACAGCACCTGGAAGCTGATGCCGGCAAATTTCAACGGGATGGAAAAAAGTCCAACGGCAAACAGAAATCCGTAGAAGCGTTTCATTGTCGGTAAAATGTTTGAACCTTAACAGGAGATCTTTCGCTCCCAATTCATCGCGCGCAAAGTGTTGGCTGGTACACCTGCAGCTTCATTTGCAGTTTTCAAAGCTTCTCCTCCTTTGAAGCCCTTACGGACTACCAGGTGGTAGTAGGAAACGAAGGCGACCAAGGCATCACTCCACGCAATTGGCGATGGAAATCCAAGGAACCACACAAACGGGGTCGGCACGTCGGGAGGCAGGTGATCCGCAAGCGCGAAGCCAGAACATGCGGAAAGTGAGATTGAAACGGAACTCCTACCGGGACTCAGCCAGCCATAAGCATCGTTGAAGCGTCGAAGCATTACCGCAAAGTCCGACCAAGGTATGGACTCGTCAGATGCAAGACCAAATCCTTGACTGTTGGCATGGAATGAAAAATGAAGGATTGGCACAAACAGCTTCGACTCCAATAATACTCCTCCGCCAGACAGTCGCTCCATGCTCTTTGGATGTTTTGCTATCTGGAGTAGCGTATCCTCAAGAATCCGCCTGTTAGCAATGTGGAAGTATTGGGTCGGAATCTCTGAAAGCTGCAGAGCCGAACACAAAGATTCCCCCCTCCCGCCGTCCCTTAATCAAGTCCTCGGCGGAAGGTGATTCGAGGATAAATATACATTCCTGAATCTCGTCGCTCATCGGTATAGGCCTAGACAGAGGTTTTTATGCCAATTCTGGCAGTGCGACCGATTGTTGGCGGGGCTGAGGTTCGACGAGCAGAATGCCGACACCTCTGCAATGGCGGGAAACCATGGACGCTTCATGGTGAAAAACGTAATGCTGGCGGAATGGGGAGTCAATTTGGAAAAGGATGAAGGACGAAATCTGAACGCGGACGGTTTCGCCGGGTGGCGGGAACTTCCAACATCGAACGTCCAACGTTCAACGTCGAAAGCGGAGATGTACTCCGTAGATTTCCTGAACCTGAGTGCTTTTTCACGCAGCGACGCTGCGTGAAAATCCGTCTTCGCGCCTTTGCGTCTTTGCGTGAAACTCTCCGAAAATCCAGGGACCCGCTTGCGTGGCGAAGGCCCGGTCGCGGCTGACAGCCGCTCCTACAGGACATCCAGACGGTCACCATTTTCTTTGTCATCCGCGTCGAATGCGCTTACATTGCCGGCATGTCTCTCTTTCGAATGAAACGGGTGAATGAACAGGTGAAGCGGGAACTCAGCAGCCTGGTCCGCGAGCTTTTGCCGGTGGAGAAGCACGGGCTGATCTCGGTGACCGACGTGGACGTGTCCAAGGACCTCAAGGCCGCCAACGTGTATGTGAGCGGCGTGGGAACCGCGCTTCAGACAGAAAACGTGGTGGCCGCGCTCGTGAAAATCCGCGGCACCCTGCAACACGGGCTCGCCCAGAAAATCGCGATGAAATACACCCCTCACCTGCTCTTCAAGCTCGACCAGGGCCTCGAGCGGGGCCAGCACCTCGTCGAATTGCTCGATACGCTGGATGAGAAAAAGGACTGAGCCGATTTTAGGAAGGGTTCTCGCAAAGACGCGAAGGCGCAAAGTTTCTGCTTCGGACGGAACCATGGTCCCAAGCGTGCCATTCCGATTGAAAGCGGCTTTCAATCGGAATGGCACGCTTTGATGCCTTTTCAGAACTTTGCGCCTTCGCGTCTTTGCGTGAGACTCTCCGAAAAATCCGAAGACCCGAGGGGCCGTTCCACCCGACTCAAGAAGAACGGACCTGGGCGTATACGCTGAAGCCCTTCGGCTTTTCCTTCGGCGTGTCGGTTTTGATGTAGAGAATCGATCCGAAGGTTTTCGACACATCGGACGGCGTCACAATCATCCGGTACTCGCGCCCCGCCTTCACCTCCTTCAACTCAAGCTTCACACGGGCATCCGCCGAGCTGACACTCTGAACACGAACCTTCTCGTCCCCGACCACCTGGATCGTGATCGTCTTGGACGCCTTTCCGTCCCCCGGGTTCCAGTTGAGGACTGCCGGCGTGATTTTGAGCATTTCGGGAATGTGGATGCGCAAGGTGAGTATGACCAGGGGATCCTTCGGGTCATTGGACGCCGCGGCGATCGTCTTTTGCTGCACACCCAACCGGTTTCCGATGGTGAAGGTGCCGGTGACCTCCCCCGTTTCACCCGGCTTGTAGGTCTGCTTGTCATTCATGGCCACCGTGCAGCATCCGCAGGAAGACTTCACCGAGCTGAACGTGACCACGTCCTTCCCCACATTCTTGAAAGTGAACCGCGCCACCGCATTCGTGTCGTAAATGGATGGATGCAATTCGATCAGCCTCGCATCCCAGCTCAACTGGGCATGGGCGGCCGTGGCGGACAGGACGAGGAAAACGAACCACTTCATGGAACCTGCATCCCAAATCGGTGGAAGGCATTCAAGGCGATTCAAGCGCCGCTGTCGTCAGCCTGACTCTTACCAATCGATTGGCTGGTAATCTTTCAGAAATTTTCCCCAGGTGTGTTCGCCGGTGTTGAAGCCGGTGATGATGGGATCCACGATTCTCGCTGCACCATCCACGATGTCCAGCGGGGGATGAAAACGATGTTCCCTGGTTTTGCGTGCTGCGATTTCCACCGGGTCCTCGTCCGTCACCCAGCCCGTGTCCACGCTGTTCATGTGGATGCCGTCAGCCTGGTAGTCGGCGGCCGAGGTGCGCGTCATCATGTTCAACGCAGCCTTGGCCATGTTGGTGTGAGGATGACGCGTGGTCTTGAACTTCCGGTAAAATTGCCCCTCCACGGCGGACACGTTCACAATGTGCTTGTCGCGCTCCGTCGTGCGCAGGATCAGGCGCTTCAATCGCGCGTTCAGGATGAAGGGGGCGATGGCGTTCACAAGCTGCACTTCCAGCAGCTCGACGGACGGGACTTCGTCCAGCATCAGCCGCCACGAATTGCGCTCGCGCAGGTCCACCTGCTGCAGGTCCTGGTCGAGACGGCCCTCCGGGAACAAATCCTTCTGCGCGGCAAGTTCGTCGGGCAACAGGGGCACCTGGGACAATGCCGCGGCGTGAGTCAGGCCCGCGACTTCCGACATGCGCCGTTGCGCCAGCGCCGCGTCTCCTTCCGGCAGCAGGTGGTAGCCCCGCAGGCCCTCGTAAGCCCCGAGGAGGCGGCGTGCCGGTTCCGGCATCTCGTGCAGCGATGACGTTTCGAGCGTCATCATGTGCTGATAAAACTCTGGCGGTCGGCGCACCGTCTGGCAGGCGTTGTTGATGATAAAATCGAGGCGTTGACGGGTTGAAAGCAGGTGACGGCAGAACGCCTCGACACTGGGGGTGTGGCGCAAATCGAGCCCGAAGATTTCCAGTCGATGGCTCCATTCCGCGAAGTCCGGCTCGGCGGCGTAGCGCATCGCGGAGTCACGCGGGAAGCGCGTGCTGACAATGAGATGGGCGCCCGCGCGCAACAACTTGATGCCCGCCTGGTAGCCGATTTTCACGCGTCCACCGGTGAGGAGCGCGACGCGCCCGCGAAGATCCGCCGATTCCGTGCGCTTGCGGAAATTGAGTTCCGCGCAGGGCGGGCAGAGCTGGTCGTAAAAGTGATGGATCGCCGTGTAGTTCCTTTTGCAGGTGTAGCAATTCTGCGGCTCGACCACCTCACGGAAATCCGGAGCGTCCTTGATTTCGTGCTGTTCGAATCCGGGGGGCGGTTTCACGTTGGGGGTGACGAACACGGGTTTCTTCCGCGCTTTGCGGATGCCGGTGTCATTGAGCTTCGATTCATCGCGCTGCAGCTTGTCGGCCTTGCGTTTGCGCACCGTGGCCCGCACGAGGCGTCGTCGCGTATCGAGGTCGGGGCAATAGATTTCGCCCGCCGCCTTGAGCAGGCGCGTGCGATCCTCCTCGGAGAGGTCGGCGAGGAGTTCCCTGTTGGCGGCGACCTTTTGCATCAAGTCGGCCAGGGCTTTCAGAGGCCCGTTATTTTTTGCATCTCCCTTGGGTGCGACAGGTTTGGCGGGGTGGGCAGGCATGGCGTTGCTTTGAGAAAAATGGTGGGTTGGCTGGGACTCGAACCCAGGACCAATGCCTTAAAAGGGCACTGCTCTACCAGCTGAGCTACCAACCCACGGGGAGAAACAGCCACTTTAACGGACATTTGCGTTTCGGCAATCCCGAAAGTTCGTGCCTGGATGTGTTTTCGAAATGTAGGAGCCGCTGTCAGCGGCGATTTCCGCACATGCCACCTCGCCCGCCTGCGTGGCCGTAGCCACTTCGGCGTGGCGAAGGCCCGGTCGCCGCTGACAGCGGCTCCTACACAGTCCGAAGACAAACGCGCAAGGCAAAATGATTGCTCGACAATTTGCCAAGCTGGCTTACGTTGATAAAGGCATATGAAATCCTGGTTTCTATTCGGCACGGGTCTTTTTATGGGCGTCCTCCTGGGCGCATTCGTGACGGTTTTCTTTTTGATTGATGACATCATGGCCAAGAAGGCGCAGCCCTCCGCTTCCACGGTGGCCTCGGCCCACCCGCACACCGCCAAATCGGCGAAGAAAACGGATGTGGCGGTGCAACAGCCCGCCCCCCTCTCAACCGACGCCAAGCCCGCCGCGGTGACTGCGGAGGCGGTGGACATGGACTCACTTCCGGCGGCCGATGAGGATGGCGTGATGGCCACCGTCAAGCGTGATGATTCAGGAGCGGCCCCCGCGCCCCAGCCGCATTGATGGCGCAGGAACGTCTTCCTTTCTGGAGGAATGTCCGCCAGGTGTTCGAAGGGGCGTTGTGTCGCGCGGCATTTTGGGTTTGTCCGCGTCTTCCCTATTCGTGGCTGGTTTTCATGGGGCGCGCCGCCGGGTGGTGCGCGCATGCATTCGCGTCACGCGAGCGCAAGGTGGCCCTGGCCAACCTGGAAATGGCGCTTGGGAATGAATGCACCGACGAGGAGCTGCGCCGGATTGCGCGCCGATCATTCCAGTCATTCGGGCGCACAGCAATGGAGACCTTTGCGGCGGGACGCCTGGCAGCGGAAGGGCTGGAGCATCGTTTTGAATTTGCGCCGGGTTCGCTGGAACTGTTGAAGGAATTGACCTCGCGGAAGCGCGGCCTGATTGCGCTGACGTTTCACTACGGCAACTGGGAGTGGCTGAGCCTGGCGTGGGCCATGGCGGGATTCCCTTCCACGGTGGTGGCGCAGCCCATCAAGAACCCGCGGGTGGAGGCCCTCTTCCATGCGAACCGCGTCCAGGCGGGACATCGGCTGCTGCACCGACGCCATGCGGCGCGGCATCTCTACAAATCGCTGAAACGCGGGGAGATCATCGGGCTGATGGTGGATCTGAATTCGTCGGTGGAGGAAGGAGGGGCATTTTTCGATTTTTTCGGGCTGCCGGCGATGACGACGCAGATCGTGGGGTTGCTCGCGTTGCGCGCAGGGTCGCCGATTGTCTGCTCAGTGTCCTATCCGCAGGAGGATGGGCGGTATCGGATCGAGATCGGACCGGAGATCACGTGTGATCCCGCGGCGCCGGAGGAAGCGGAGATGAACGCCGTCACCCGCCGGTGGCTGGCGCATTGCGAGGAGGTGATTCGTCGTCGACCGGAATACTGGATGTGGATGTACAAGCGGTGGAAGACGCGTCCCACGGCGGAAGCCGGGAGATTTCCCGCCTATTCGTTTTACGACCCGAATCGGCCGGCGAAGGTGGAAAATGAATAACCGCAAATTCCCCGATTTCGGCTATATTGACGGAGACCGAAGACGGATGCTTGCACCTCATTATCGTTTTTGTTACGAACAGCTTATGAATATGCGACAGCGCCTCCGCGTGATGATGGTCGTGATCCTCTCGTGGGGCGTTCAGGCCTACGCGGTATCTTCGGCGCCGACGCCGGCAGACGGGGTGGCGGCGGACGCAGAGCAGATGTTGACGGAAGGGAACACGACGGGCGCCATTGCAAAGTACGAGGAGCTGATCGAAAAGTACAAGACCTACGAGAGCATCTCGGCAGCGAAATACAACCTGGGGTATGCGTACTACATGGTCGGCAAGTACGACAAGGCGATCGAAATGTTCCGGAACCTCGCCAAGGAGAAGAACCTGGTTGATGCCGAGCTCAAGGAACAATGCGCGATGTTGATTGCCAACACGCTGGCTGCCAAGGCGGGCACGGTGAAAGATGAGGAGCGCGACAAACTGTTGGAGGAGGCTACCAAGGCGTTCGACGATTATTTGGGCACCTACAAGGAGAGCAAGAGCAGGCCGGATGCGCTCTACGGGAAGGCGTCATGCCTGTTGCAGCTCGGCAAGCTGGATGAGGCGCAGAAGACGCTCGAGGAGTTTTTTGCGGTGGGGCAGCAATCCACGCTCAAGGATGACGCCATCTACCTGCTGGGGCGGGTGTACGCGGCCAAGGCCAGAAAATATCGCGTGGCGAAGGACGAGGTCAACGCCAGGAAAGCCGTGGCTGAGGCCCGGAAGAATTTTGATATCCTGAAGGAGAGCAGGCAGGATCCGGTGCTGGCCAACGAGGCGTCGTTTTCCGCAGGCGAGGCGCTGGCCAATGCCGAGGCGTTTCCGGAGGGCATGTCGTACCTGAGGGAGGTGAAGACAAAGCAGCTGATGTCGGACGTCCAGGCTGATGCCGTCGAACAATTTCGCAAGGCCTACATGCAGGCCGTGAAGACGGGGGACAAGACGCGCCAGATCGAGTACAAGCGCCAGAAGGAGAAGGCCGAGGGTCGCTTGAAGTCCATCCAGGAAGGCCCGAACCTTTTCCTCAGCGCCCAGCAGCTGATTGCCCGGTGTTTTTACGAGCAGAAAAAATACGACGAGGTCGTCCTGCTGAACCGCCACTTCATGTCGCATTACGATCCCGACCAGAAAAAGCGCGCCGCCTACATCATCGTCAAGTCGTTCCTCGCAAAACAGGATGTCGAAAAGACGATCAAGGAATACGAGGATTTCGCAAAAACCTATCCCAAAGACAAGATGTGCGAAGACCAGATCTTCGGGATCGCCGAGCTTCTTTATCGCAAGAACAAGTATCTGGACTGCATCCAGTGGGTGGAAAAACTCGAGGCCTTGAATCCGGATCCCAAGAGCCAGTTCCTGGAAGATGGCTTTTACATGGCCATGGGCGCGGCCACGGCGAGCGGGGATGCGCAGCTGGGAGAGCAATGGACGGCCAAATTTACAAAGACCTTTCCGACCAGCGACAAGATGACCGCGGCGCTGTTCAGCAAGGCGTATTCCAGCTACGGGAAGAAGGATTACGAAAAGGCGATTCCTGAGTTCAAGGAGTACCTGGAAAAAACCAAGCAGGGCGATAACGTGGAAAGCGCGGAGTATCTCGTCATCATGTGCCTCTTCGAGCTGAAGAAGTATGATGACACCCTCAAAGCGCTCGACGCGTTTGCGGCGAAATACAAGACGAGCAAGCAAATCCCCAACGTTCTCTATCAAAAGGCCAAGGCGCTGGAAGCCAAGCGGGACATTCCAGGCGCAGACAAGGTGTACGAGCAGGTCGTCAAGGATTTCCCCAATGAAAAAGTGGCGCCCTACGCGCAGTATGGCATTGCGTTGAACCTGCTCTCGCTCGGGCCGAAGCACCATGGCGAGGCAGCGCCCGCGTTTCGCAGGTTCATCGATCTCTTTCCGACTCATCCGCTGGTGCCCACGGCGTATCTTTACCAGGCTGAGATTTTGAAGGCGCAGGGCAAGCTGGATGAGGCCGAGAAGGCGTATCGCGAGCTGATTGAGAAATTCCCTGGTGACGACAGCTCGGCCGAGGCGTTTGTGGCGATTGGCAGCATGCTTTTCGAGGCTGCGACGAAGATGGCCCAGAAGGCGGACAAGCTTTCACCTGAAAAACAGGTGATCTGGAAGGATCTTGCAAACAAGGCCATCGAGAGCCATGAGCAGGTTTTGAAGCGTTTCCCGAAAAATGCGGTGGTGGACAAGGCGCTTTCGGAAATGAGCCAGATCTGGCAGACGCGCATCATGGCGAAGTTCGCAAAGCAGGAGGAGGCGCAGGCGTATTTCGATGGCCTGGCGAATGCGGCGCCGGCGGGCGACACCTCCCTGGCCATCAAGGTGGGATTCACGCTGGGCGCGTTGCAGGGACAAATGGGCGAGAAGGAAAAGTCGCTCGAGACGCTCGACAGGGTTTACGAGAAGGCCAAAGCCGGCGGAGTCTCGCTGCCCAACGATGGGTACCGGCAGTATGGCAACGCATTGATTGACAGTGGAAAATTTGACAAGGCGATCGAAGTGTTCGAGAAGCAGCTGGGCGAGCGGCAGTCGGGCGGCGATGATTCCGGTGTCGCGGAGGCCGACCTGGGCTTGGGGACCACTTATTTCCAGAAAGGCGACATCGCGAAAGCAGGCGGATATTTCCAGGAGATCCACGACAAGTATCCGTGGCACAAGAGGGCCGGGCCGCTGGCGGATTTTTATCTGTGCTGGATCATGGAGAAGCAGCAGAAATTTGACGAGGCCATCAAATTTTACAAGGTGCTGGTGCCCAAGACAGTCGACATGGAGACGAAAGTTCAAATCTGGACGCGGCTTGGTTACGCCTGTCACGGCAAGGCCGGGGCCTCGGCCGTGAACCAGGAGACAAACTTGAACGAGGCCCTGGGATGGTTCCTCCGGGTGGGCACCGGATACAATGCATATCCCAAGTACGCCTCGGAATGCCTGTACATGGCTGCGACCATTTGTGAGAAGGGAAATGTGCCCAAGGATCCAGCCGATCCGAAGACCCACAAACCGGCGACATTCTACGACAAGACCATGGCGATTGATTTCTACAAGCGTTGCATCAAGGAGTTCCCGGAGACGCCCTGGGCTGCCAAGTCGAAAGAGCGCTTGAAGCCGTTGGGACTGTAACCAGCCTTGGGCATGGACCCGGAAACGCCATCAACCATTGTTGTGCGCAACACGCAACGCGGGGATTTTCCGTACATCGCGGACATCTGCCGCCGCGTTTATCCCAAGACTCCCCCATGGTCGGAGCGCGAACTGGATTCACATCTCCATGTTTTTCCCGAGGGACAATTCGTGGCGGTTGAAACCACGCGGGGCGCCGTGGTGGGCATGGACGCCGCCCTGATCATCCACTGGCACGACTACGACCTGCACGCGAGCTGGCGCAAGTTCACTGACAACGGAATGTTCACCAACCACAACCCGCAGCATGGGCGCACGATGTATGCCGCCGAGATCATGGTTGACCCCGATGTGCAGCACCATCATGTCGGATCCCACCTGTACGAGCATCGCCGCAACCTGGTCAGGCGGCTCGGATTGCTTCGGATCCGGGGCGGTTCACGGCTGCGTGGATACGGGCGTCATGCAACGGAATTGTCGCCCCATGATTACGTGCTCGAGGTGGTGAATGGCCGCCTTCACGACCCGACGCTCAGTTTCCAGCTGCATGAAGGCTTTCACGTCTTTGGGGTGGTCTCGGGCTATCTCGATGATGACCCGGAAAGCATGGGGTACGCCGCGCTCATCGAATGGATGAATCCCGACATCGCCCAGCCGCAGCACACCGAGGGACGCGATCCCCGGTTCATCAAGGCATGATAAGGAAAAACTTCACGCTTGCTGTCCCCCATCCCCTGTCCCCTGTTCCCTCTTTCGCCTGCGTTCGATGAACCACGCGATCCAGATGCAGGCCTCGTACATGATCGTGAGCGGGATGGCCATGAGGAACATGGTGAGAGGCTCGGGCGTGGTAAGCACCGCGCCCAGGATGAAATTCAGCACGATCACGTGACGCCGCACCTTGCTCAGCTTGGCATAGTCCAGGATTCCAAAGGTCACGAGGGCGAGGATCACCAACGGCAGCTCCGCGGCAATCCCCATTCCGAGCATGAATTTGGTGACGAAACTGACGTAGCTGTCCACGGTCCAGAATTCCACGTCAATGTGAAGCCAGTTGGCAAATTGAATGGAAACCCGCAGCGCGGGGGGCAGGACTAGAAAGTAGCAGAAGAAAACGCCTGCGAGAAAAAAGATGGAGCCCAGCCAGAACGCGGGGGCGATGTAGCGTTTTTCCCGCTTGGTCAGCGCCGGCAGGACGAAACTCGCGATGAAATAAATCACGAGCGGGGCCGAGATGATGAGCCCGGCGTAGAGTGCAAGCTGGAATGAGATTGAAAATGCCTCGGCGGGGCTGAACACACGCAGGAATTTGGAGGGGTCCTTCACGCCGCTCCACTTGAGCGGCTGCTGGAGGAAAAGCAGGATCTGCGGCCCGAGATAAAAACAAGCCGTCCACGCGATGGATACCACGGTGAGAATTTTCACCAGCACCCAGCGCAAATCCTCCAGGTGCTCAAGAAAGCTCTTGAGGGGGCCATGCTCCGCGGATCCAGGTTCTTCAGGTGTTTTGTCCATGTCAGTCTTCCATCATTCAAGGCCCATGTTGTTTCATCCGACCCGTACTTTCAACTGTCTTCAAATGCCAGCGAGCACCCCTTCAGGCCCGCGCTCGGAACGCGTCCTGCCAGCTCAAAACCATTCCCCCGCCCCACCGCCATGTCACCGGTGCGGATCCATGCGCAGGAATCCAGGTTGGCCGGATCGTGAATTTCCAGCACGCCAGCGGTTCCGCCATTCGCAGCGCTGACTGTTCCCGTCCCGGCAATGTGATGACGGCACCATGGCGGGAAACGGAAGATCGTCCGCCCTTTGCGACCTGGAAATGAGTACGCCTGCGAGGACAGCTCGCACATCGAATACTCGCTGATGATTTGTTGCCGCCTCAATCCGAGGAGACACGACAGGCTGCGATGAAGTTCGTCCCGTTTCAATTCGCGGCTTCGCCCCTTGTATCCGCCGGTTTCAAGCACAAGCGTACCGGGCGGTAGATGGAAGCGCAACCTGCGCCCGTCACACCAATCGAGAAAGTGGACCCATCCAAACGCGGTTCCGAAGAGAACCAGCGGATGTTTCATGGAACGTTGGATGCGCGATCGCAGACCATTCCAATCCCAGCGATTTTTTTTCATCGCCCAGAAACCGTGGCCGTTGCCGAACTCCTTCATGAGAACGTCCACCATGCAGGAGAGGGAGGAATGGGGGTTCTCGCAGAACGACGGCATGATTCCCACGAAGGTTGACGGCTGGAGCTTCATGCCGCGTTCCTGCATCTGCCATTTCCAGCCCGCAACGACGCTGGAGCGGTAGACGTCGGGCGACTGGAAGTAGTGACGGCTCACGACGTTGCCGCTGGTGCCGCTGGATTCGAACCACGCGTTCCTTTGTTGTGGCGCAAGGCAGCTCACCACGGACTCCCTGAATGCGATGATGGGAAGGGCGCGTCCGCCGGAAGACCGCCACCGTCGCAGGATGGGATTGCGGGCGAGCTGGTAACGATCGAGATCCACCAGGAAACGCTTCCGTGGGGCGGAGGCTGTGCCCAAGGCCTGCAGCAGGTCGCGGCGAAGTTTTTCCGGAGAAGCGAGCATGTATTTCATCCATTGCAGGTCACAATGTCCCGGAGCGAGTCAAAATGCCAACGTAGCCGAATTCGCAAGAATTTGGCCGCAGGGTCCGCGTTCTTGCGAACGCGGCTACTCGATCCAATGCCGGGTTGCAGTGGTCACCAAATCATGCTACTTCCCTGTGCATGAAATCATTCCTTTGCGCCCTCCTTGCGGTGACGTTCAGCTTCGCAAGCCTGCATGCTGCTGAAAAATCATCCGAAAAACATCTGACAGCCTTCAAGACGCTGGAGATCGCCCAGAAACAGCTGGGGGAGAGCGGCCATCAGCTTCTCCAGATGGAGAGCAAGTACGCCAAGCTCAAGCCGCTTTTTTGGTGGATCCGCTTTTATGATCCGAAACTCTTTCTCAAAGTCCGTGCCGTCCATATGATCGGGTCTGAGATGGTCCAAAACATCGAGCCCGGCAACCCATTTGATGGCGGTGACGAGGAGTTTGTCATCGAGCGCGATCTTCTCAAGTACGACTCGGACAAATGCATCAAATTCATGGAACGCGCCGCGAAGGAAAACAACATCCCGCTTTTTTCCATGAACATCCTGCTGGAGAAACCCCACCCCGGCGAATCCAATCCCATCTGGACCTTTGAATGGTTCGACGAGCAAAACCGCAGCCTCGGCATCATCCGGGTCTCCGCCACCACGGGGCGGGTCACGGAAATCATCGGCCTGAAAATCAAGACGCACAAGCTGGAGGGCGTCGCGAAGAAAACCATGTCGCAGGACGTGGAGGACACCTTCCTCGGAATCGGCGGCGATCTCGAACAATTCTTCACCGGCAAACGCACGGTGGACAAGGATGACGCGGGACCGAAGGACTGAACTGGGAGAGTTCAAAGTTAAAAACAGATTTTGTCGGAGGTAGTCGTAAGCCCCCTTACATCACTCCCATTGCTTGATGATCAATGGCCTCGAGCCGTGCTTCTTTATTTTGAATTTTTAACTTCGAACTTTTAATTTTCCTTCCACCCCATGCCCCGAATTCTTTTTGCCGGGCTTTTTCACGAAACGCACACGTTTCTTTCGGCGCCCACGCGCATGTCGGATTTCGAAAACGTGCTGGCCCTCGAGGGACAGGCCATTCTTGACCACAGCCGCGGTGAAATCTCTCCCTCGGGCGGCTTCATCGAGGTGGCTGAACAGCTCGGGTGGAGCATCCTCCCATCCATCTACCTCGCCGCCATGCCCTCGGGCACGGTGAAGGATGATGTGCTCGAGACGTTCTGGAAAAGGCTCGAGTATGATCTCCGCGCCGAGTACGACGCGGTCTATCTCATCCTGCACGGCGCGATGGTTTGCACATCGTATCCCGACGTGGAAGGTGAAGTCTTTCGCCGCGTCCAGGCGTCTTTGAAATCACAGGGGCGCCATGTGCCCGTCGTCTGCGTGCTCGATCTTCATGGGAATTTTTCCGACGCCATGGCGGAACACTCCAACATCCTCGTGGCCTATCGCGAAAATCCGCACACCGATGCCCGCGAAGCCGCGTGCCGCGCCACGCGCCTGCTCGCCAAGACGCTGGAAACCGGGAAACTCCCCCGCATGGTTCATCTGCATCTGCCCATGATCCTTCCTCCACGCGGAACCGCGTCCAGCGCCGACCCCATGAAAAGCGTCCTTGCGGCCGCGCGGCGAATGGAGTCCGAACATCCCGAGCTGCTGGAGGTGAACGTGATGCCCGGCTTCGCCTACGCCGACGTGCCGGATTGCGGCTTCGATCTTTCATGCGCCACCACGGGCGAGCCGGGCCAGGCCGCAGCCTGGCTGCGCGAACTCGGACGGCTCGCATGGTCGCTTCGCGAGAAGGGGAATCTCACTGATCCGCCGATTGACGAGGTGATGCCGAAGGCATTGCAATGCAAGGATGGCCCCATCGTGATCATCGAGCCTTCCGACAACATCGGGGGAGGCACGCCGGGGGACGGCACCGGCGTGTTGTCGGCGTTCCTGAAATACAAGGTTCACAACTCGGCGGTGGTGATCAATGATCCAGAAGTTGCCGCGGAATGCCACCGTCACCGCGCAGGCGACCGCTTCCATGTGCAGCTCGGTGGAAAGACCGACCGGTTGCACGGGGCGACACTCGCGCTGGAGGTGACGCTTCTACGGGTGAGCGACGGGCGCTTCACGCTGGAAAATCCCCACAGCCACATGGCCGCGATCTCGGGCCGCCACATTCACATGGGATTATGCGCCACCCTCGAGTGCCACGGCGTCACGATCATCGTCACCACGCTCAAGACGCCGCCGATGGACCTGGGCCAGCTGCGGAGCCAGGGAGTGACGCCTGAAAAGCTTTACATGGTTGGCGTGAAGGCCGCGGTCGCCCACAGGGCGGCCTACGATCCGATCGCGAAGCACAGCTTTTACGTGGACACGCCGGGCCTTGGGTCGAGCAACCTCCGGAATTTTTCATACAAGCACGTGAGGCATCCCGTCTTCCCTCTCGATCCATTCGAGCACGATCCGCTTTAGAGCATATCCAGAAAATAAGTTGCCTTGCTGATGGTAGGGCGCGACCGCCGGGCGCGCCGCTGCGCAGCGGACGGCCCGGCGGTCCGTCCCTACCTCGGAATTCAGACTTTCCGGGCGCGCTCTTAGTCCGGGGGTGACGCTTTCGCAGGCTGCGTTTCGAGGATGGATTTTTGCATGCTTTTGCGTGATGATGCGCGTGCGCAAAGAGCGTACACGGCATGAATCCTGATTCCAGAAATCGAGCGCCATGGTATTGCCTTGCGATTGTGGGCCTCGTTGTCGCGGTGTTCCATGGGAGCCTGGGAAACGATTTTGTGAACTGGGACGACCCCATGTTCATCTATGAAAACCCGAGGATCCAGAGCCTCGACTGGGCGCATCTCAAGACGCTCTTCACCACGACCGAGGCGGGGGTGTACACGCCGCTGAGCCAGCTCAGCGTGGCGCTGGATTTTGCGTTGTGGGGAAGCAATCCCGCCGGCTTTCATCTCACGGCCCTCATTCTTCATGCGTCGAACGCACTCCTTGTATTTTTCGTGGCGCGGACCCTGATCCGCCGGAGCCTCCATCTGGTGAACGAGGATCGTGCGGACAACGGGGCGCTGGCTGCGGCGCTTCTTTTCGCACTGCACCCGATGCGCGTGGAATCGGTGGCGTGGGCGTGCGAACGCCGCGACGTGCTCTCGGGATTTTTCGGCCTTGCCGCCGCATGGGCGTACTTGCGTCATGTCGGGCAGATGGAAGACTCCCCCACGCCCAGGTTCCCCTGGTACGTGGCCACGTTTGTTTTGTTTGTCTGCGCGGTGACTTCCAAGGCGGTCGTCGTGGGGTTGCCTGTGATTTTTCTTTTGCTGAACATTCATCCGTTCGGGCGTCTCGGCCTCCCTCCCCGTCGATCGATGCTTCGGGTCGGGGTGGAAATCGCGCCGCTCCTGCTCGTGTCGCTGGCGACGGGGGGGGCGGCGTTTGAAGCCGTGCTGCGGCATGGCCTGGTTCTTGACGCGGACCGGGTTGGCCTGGAGCCGCGCATCGCCCAGTCGCTGGTGGCGAACTCCATCTATGTCCAAAAATTGCTTTTGTTCCTGCCACTCAACCCGCTCGACAAGTTTTATCATGGATATGACTTTGGACAACGGATCGCGTGGGGCGGCCTGGCGGTCAGCGGAACGATCACGGCATGCCTTTTGCTCATGGCGCGGCGATACCCATCGGGATTGATTGCGTGGATTTCCTACCTGCTCGTGGTGGGACCGTTCCTGGGAGTTGCCCAGAGCGGCCTTCAGCTGACCGCGGATCGTTACACGTATCTGGCGAGTGTGCCGCTGTGCATCTGGCTCGGCGGGATTTTTCAGCGCCTGTGGAACAAGGGACGGGAGTCGGGCGAACCGCGTCCGCCTCCATGGATCCGTCCGATCCTGGCCGTGGCCGGCGTCCTGATCGTGGGCATGTTGGGGGTGCGGACAGTCCGCCAGGTGGCTGTGTGGCGGAATTCCGAAACGCTCTGGAACTATTCGCTTCAACTGGACCGGAACAACATGGTGGCGTGGAGCAACCTGGGCGAGGCGCTGACCGGGCGCAAGGAGTACGCACGGGCCATCGCGTGTTACCAGAACGCAGTGGAAATCACGCCCAGGTTCACGGATGCATGGTTCAACATGGGCAATGCTTATTTCAACCTTGAACAATACCTGGAGGCGGCGAAGGCCTATCGCAAGGTGACCCTCATCGAGCCGGGCAACCGGGGAGCGTGGCATTCCATGGGCGCCGCAAGCTACAAGCTGAACGATATTCCAAGGGCCCTCGAATGTTACAAGATGGCCATGAAGCTGGAGCCGTCCGTTGAGACGGAATACAACATCGGGCGATGCCATGAAGCGCAGGGTGACACCCGGGCGGCGCTCGCATGCTACCAGTCGGTCGCACGCAAGGGGATGCCCGATGGATGGATCCAGTGGAGCGAACTGGTGTTAAAGGGGGGGAAACCACGGGAGGCGATCGAGGTGTTGAGGGAAGGCATGAAGAACAGCCAGGACCTTCGCATCTATCTTGCGTACGCCGGGCAGACGCTGGCGCAGCGCGATGCGCGTGCGGAGGACCTGGAGATGATTCAAATGGTCCTCACGGACGCGGACAAGCGGCTGGATGGAAAGAGCAGGAAAGTTCGGGAGATGCTGGAACAAGTCCGGAAGAGGACAACGCGGCCATGATGACCCTCCCGAATCGCGCCGCGAGCGTTCTCGTTTTTGCGATCACGTTCCTCGTTTTTTCCCCGGCGCTGAATTACGAATTTCTGAACTGGGACGACGATCATCTCATCCAACAGAACCCGCAGATCCAGCGCCTTGATGCCGAGGGCGTGGTTTCGATGTTCACATCGTATTGCGTCGGAAATTACACGCCGCTTGAACGGCTGTCCTGCGCCGTGGACTGGCGGGTATGGGGGATGAACCCCTGGGGATTTCATTTCACAAACATCCTGCTTCACTCGCTCAACGCCGTGCTGGTGTATTTCCTGGCCCTGCGGATTTTTTTGCGCGCATTTGAGATCCCCTCCTCCACCTCCATTCGATGGGCCGCGGCATGCGCCGCGCTCGCGTTTGCCCTTCATCCGTTGCGGGTGGAATCGGTGGTGTGGATTTCGGAAAGGCGCGACGTGCTCTCGCTTTTTTTCCTGCTCCTTTGCGCGTTGTGTCATTGGACGTCTGTAACCTCCAGCGATTCTGCGAGACAATCCCTCTGCCGCATGGGGGCGTGGCTGCTCTTCATGGCTTCGCTTCTTTCCAAGGCTTCGGGTGTCACCCTGCCCATGGTCCTGCTGGCGCTGGATTTTTATCCGCTTCGCCGGTTCACCCTGTCTAGGGATGGGCTTCGCGACGCCATGCGTTGCGCGTGGGAAAAGGCCCCGTTTTTTTTCCTTTCCATTGTATTTGGGCTGCTCGCGATCCAAGGCCAGGTTGGACGGGGGACGATGGCGGGGCTTGACGCGTATCCGTGGCCATCACGCGTTGCCAACACATTTTCCTCGCTCGTGTTTTACATCGGGAAATGGCTGCTGCCATTTCATCTGTCGCCGATTTATCCCGAGGCGTCGCATCATGTTTCCCTGGTGGAATTGCTTCCGCTGTTGTGCACCCTGTGGGTCGTGCTGGTGACATCGTGCGTCGTCCTGTTCGCGCGTCGCCGGCCCGCACTTCTGGCCGTGTGGTGGTGTTACGGGGTGATGATCCTGCCCTTCACGGGGCTGTTGCAGGCCGGGGCGCAAGGCGCGGCGGACCGCTACACCTGCATGGCCATGATTCCGTTCGCAATTCTGCTTGGCGCCGGACTGGTCTGGGCCTGCCGTCGCGGCATTCGCAGCCGGGTTGCGTGCGGAGCGTTGATGGCCGCAATGCTGGGCGGATGGATTGTGCGGACGGAGCAACAGATGTGCGTGTGGAAGGATTCCCCCACATTCTGGGAGTTTGTGTTGAGGGAAAATCCGTACGGGTTCAATCCACTGAACGGTTATGGCCTGTACTTGATGAGCCATGAAAAGTACCACATGGCCTCTGTCATGCTGAGGGACCTCACTCGCTCGAGGCCAGCATGGGAGCTGGGCTGGCACAATTACGGGATGGTGCAGGGGTTGCTGGGACGGGATGACCAGGCGATCGCGGCGCTGCACGAGGCGCTGGCGCGGCGGCCCTGGTTTGGAGAGTCGCATTTTGCGCTGGCGAACGTGCTGATGCGCAAAAGCTCGTACGCGGCGGCGCAACATCACTATTTCATGGCCATGCAGGATGGCATGAGCGCGGATCGGTACATCAATCTTGCCATTGCGCTGCAGGGAACAAACCAGGGCGCCATGGCGATCAAGTATCTGCAAAAAGCCGCCGATCTCGGGGATCCTGCCGCATTTCACGTCTGGGTGGGTGTGCTCGACAGCCAGGCCAGGACGGCGGACGCGCTCGAAGTACTGCATCGCGGCTATCGTCGAACGCGCGACCCCGCGTTGAAGGAACAATACACCGCGCGGGTTCGCACGACCCCGAAGCTTTCCTCAAAAGAGCGGGATGAGATGCTGCGGAAAATTGAGGAGTAAGGGGGGCTTTGCGTCTTTCCCGCGCTACGCCGTAGGCTTCGGCGAGGCGAGGCGCCTTTGCGCGAGACTCCGCCTTCTTCTCCGCTTACCTGCGATTCCAGCGGGAGTTGAGGATGGCGCACTTCAGAACGCCGAGGCCATAGATGACGCTCCGGCTGAAGTTGATGGAGGAAGCCTCGGGGAAATAACGCGTGGGGCAGGAGATTTCACCGATGCGAAAACCGGCGCTGATGGCCTCGCAGAGCATTTCGTTGTCAAAAATGAAATCATTGGAATTTTTGTCGAGCGGAAGTTTTTCAAGGACCTCGCGTGAGAAGGCGCGGTAGCCGGTGTGGTATTCGGAAAGCTTCTGCCCCATCAGCACATTCTGGGCGAGCGTGAGGAAACGGTTGGCGATGTACTTGTACACCGGCATGCCGCCCGCGATGGCACTCTGCGCGAGAATGCGCGAGCCGAGCACGACGTCGTAATGTCCGCTTGCCACCATGTGCGCCATCGCGCCCACAAGGCGCGGCGAATACTGGTAGTCGGGATGCAGCATCACCACGATGTCCGCGCCGAGTTTCAATGCCTCGCGGTAGCATGTCTTCTGGTTGCCGCCATAGCCGAGGTTGCGTTCGTGCACAAAAACCTTGAGTCCGAGCCGACGCCCAACCTCGGCCGTGTCATCCTTGCTCGCATCATCCACCAGGAGGATCTCATCCACAACGGAGCGAGGAATTTCCGCGACCGTGCGCTCGAGGGTCTTCCCTGCCTGGTATGCGGGAAGAACCACCACGATTTTTTTTCCATCAATCATGGGGATTGTTTTCGAAACCATTCCACCGTCTGGCGGATTCCTTCTTCGAATGGAGTTTTTGCCTGGAATCCGAATTCCTTTTGGGCGCGCGTGGTGTCGAGCTGGCGGCGGGGCTGGCCGTCCGGCTTGGTGAAATCCCATTCCAATTTTCCCTCGAAACCCACCGCCTTTTGAATCAGCACGGCAAGGTCGTGGATGGTGATCTCGCGACCGGTGCCTAGGTTGACGGGCTCCGGCTTGTCGTAACGCTCCGCAGCGAGGAGGATTCCCTCGACGCAATCCGCCGCGAAGAGAAATTCGCGCGACGCCTTTCCGGTTCCCCAAAGTGTGACGCTCTTTGCCCCCGATTTTCTGGCCTCCTCCATTTTGCGGATCAGCGCGGGGATGACGTGTGACGTGGTGAGATCGAAATTGTCGAGCGGGCCGTAGAGGTTGACGGGCAGCACGTAAATGCCGCGAAAATCGTATTGCTGGCGGTAGGCCTGGAGCTGGACGAGCAGCATTTTCTTGGCAAGTCCGTACGGGGCGTTGGTTTCCTCGGGGTAGCCGTTCCAGAGGTCGTCCTCGCGGAATGGGATCGGCGCAAACTTCGGATAGGCGCAGACCGTGCCCATGACGACGGTTTTCGCGATGCCCGCAAGTCGCGCCTGCTCGATCAACTGGATGCCCATGATGGCATTGTCGTAGAAGAACTCCGCCGGCTTCGAACGGTTGGCCTCGATCCCCCCGCAAATGGCGGCGAGATGGATCAGAATGTCGGGGCGCGAAATCTCGAGCAGGCGGCGGATCGCATCCTTCTCCCGAAGGTCGTATTCGCGGCTGCGAGGGGCGGTGATTTCGCGGCACCCCTCCTTGCGAAGGCGGTCCAGCAGATGCTTTCCGAGAAAACCGTTGCCACCGGTGACGAGAACGCGTTTGGAATTCCAGAAACCCATGGCAGCGTGAATGGTCAATGGGAAGTTTTGGAGCGCCTTAACGATTCGAGATCGGCGTCCACCATGATCCTGACCAGGTCGCGGAAATGAGTTTTGGGTTTCCAGCCGAGAAGTTTTTCAGCCTTGGAAGGATCGCCCACCAGGAGATCCACTTCGCTGGGGCGCTCGTAGCGGCTGTCGTGTTCGACGTACTTCTTCCAGTCCATGCCGACGTGGCCAAAAGCTTCCTCAAGGAATTCGCGCACGGAATGTGTTTCGCCGGTGGCGATCACGTAATCGTCCGGCTTCTCCTGCTGGAGCATCAGCCACATGGCCTCGACGTACTCTTTCGCATAACCCCAGTCGCGCCGCGCGTCGAGATTGCCGAGGTAGAGTTTTTCCTGAAGGCCGAGCTTGATGGCCGCGACGGCGCGCGTGATTTTGCGCGTGACGAACGTCTCGCCGCGGCGCGGCGATTCGTGGTTGAAGAGGATCCCGTTGGAGGCGTGGAGTCCGTACGCCTCGCGATAATTCACGGTCGCCCAATACGCAAACACCTTCGCGCAACCATAGGGGCTGCGCGGATGGAAGGGGGTGGTCTCGCGCTGCGGAACCTCGTGCACCTTGCCAAACATCTCGCTCGACGACGCCTGGTAGAAGCGGGGCCGCACGCCCGTCTCGCGGATGGCTTCAAGGATGCGGATGGTGCCGACGCCCGTGATGTCCGACGTGTATTCGGGAATGTCAAAACTCACGCGCACGTGGCTTTGCGCGCCGAGGTGATAAATCTCGTCGGGTTTCAATTCGAAAAGGAGTTTCACCAGGTGAACGCTGTCACTCAGGTCGCCGTAATGGAGAAAAAAGTGAACGCCATTGATGTGGGGATCCTGGTAGAGGTGGTCAATGCGCCCGGTGTTGAACGTGCTCGCGCGGCGGATGATGCCATGGACCTCATAGCCCTTGCTGAGAAGAAGTTCCGCGAGGTAAGAGCCGTCCTGTCCGGTGATTCCAGTGATAAGCGCTTTTTTGGGCATAAAATAATCAACTGTCCGAGGCATTTTGTCCCAGAGTCATGATGATTTTAATCACAGGTTGGAACATCGCAGCTGTGAGAAACTGCCACTCAACAAAAAAGAAAAGCGCGAGTGCGCCTGCTGCTCCCAACGTGGACGGTTTATTGCCACGGAAGAAGAGGGCGGCCAGGCCACCGAGGAGCAGGAGAATGGTTGTTGCCAAGAAAACACGGGAATTATCCAGCGTAAACCTGGTTATTGCAGGCATGGAAGTGCCGCTGAGCATGTCAGCGAATATCATTTCGAACTGCGGTGCCATCAAGCAAATGCGAATGTTCAAAGCAGCGAGGACGAGCAACAGTAGGGCGAGAAAAATGCGGACACAGAAAGTCAAGGACCGGAATTGACTCTTGAGATCGGCGAGTTCATTGGCACTGTTATCGGTAGGCATTGCAAGAAAGAGTAATGGGAAGCGTCGCGCGCCTCAATGAAAAACCAGAGCTACGCATTTGAAAAAGCGTAAGCCCTGGCATGAAATCGATCCACCCCCGTAGTTCCCAGAGACTCTTCAGCTTAGCCTCGGGATCCAGCGGGCCCGCCGCCCAGCGATTTCCGGACCGCTTCCGCCAGTTTATCGGCCCGGAGTTTGGATGTCAGGCTGTTGGCAAGCTGCACAGTGCCTTTGTCGCGACGCTTGAGCCAGACGTCGTAGTATTGGCGACCGTTGACCGTGTTTCCATCACGACCCTCAACCCCGGCGATTTCATCCAGACGCGTGTCGCGACGAGATGCCATTCCCAAGATGTTGCGCTCGACCGTAAGCCTGCCGCCACCGACGATGATGCGGCGGGGTGGAAACCATATGCTGAAGCCGAACCATGAAAAAATGAGGGCGAAGAATCCGAAGCCGATCACAATGGGCAATGCCTTGATGGCGTCTGCGAATGCAAGCCCGACCGCAATGACCACCAAACCGATGCAGATCATGAATGTGAAGAGTCTGGCACCCGTCGTGGCGCCGTCTCGTATTTCAATCTCCACATCATCCGGACCCCGCGCCAGAATCTCAAATCCGTCCTCTTTTTGTTGTTGTGTGACCGAGCGCCTTGCGCGGAAGTGTTCCAACGGGTCCTGGGCATCCTCGGCGGTCTCCAAACTTTCCGGGGTCTTGAACACCGGCACTTCGAAGATGGGCTGAAAGTCCACGCCCGGGACCCTGGCTTCCGCCTGGAGCCGCCAGACAATGCAATTGTCGGAGGGTTCTGCTCTGCTCTCGATGCAGGAGAATGGAATTTGAAAATAGACCGGCAACTCGGTCTTCGTCCGCTCCTGGGCGAGGAGTTCCCGGGCCAGGATGCTTTCCTGTTCCCATAGGATATGTTCGCTCGTGGAGCGGTCATTGCCCGAGCCGGTGGTGACCCGGTTGACGCAACGGAGTGTCACACGAAAATCGTCCTCCGGGACAAGGATGGCGTCGCAGTGGATCACGCCGGCCAGTCGTCCGCCCACCACGCCGGGCAGGGTGAGCATTTCAAGCTTCGCATTCCCGAATTTTCTCCAATGAATGAAAGAACGGATTGCCCAAACGGCGAGACCGACACCGACGATGGGAAAAATGAGTGCGATCAGGACCAGGTAGTTTCCCTTCTTTGCGATCTCCCGCGGGATGACGAGGAGGGTGGGAAACGAGATCAGATTCCAAAGCGCGGCGAAAGCCATTGCGCCGAGCATGGTGGATTTCGAAGAGGAGAAGATACGGCCCGAGGCCCATTCTTCGCGCCAAAGCCATGGCTCATTGGGACGAATCGCCTTGAGCTTCTCGCACTCCCTCATGGTGCGAATTCCCCCAAGGATCATGAGGAGCAGCCCAAACCCGGCACCGCCGAAGGCCAGTGCAAAGATACAAAAGAGGACAGCCTCCCTCCAGTTGCCGGCGGCTGCGCGTGATATCATGATCCAGACTCCGATGCCGCCGAGCGCGCAAAACGGGAGGCAGAAAAGAATCAGGCAGCCTGCCCCAGTCTTTTCTTTGGCATCCATGCGTGCTCATGAAAGCAAAGATCGCGGGCGACGTCATGGGTAATGTGGAGCCACGCGCCAGATTCTCGCCGGTTCGGCTGCATTCCCCACTCTTGCGTGGCGCCCGAAAAAGCGGTGACATGCGTCCTTGTGAAATCTCGGCATGTCAACGCGGGACGCGGCTTCAACCTGCTGGCTGGACTCGCGTGGCGCCTTCTTTCCGCTTCACCCGGACTTGCGCTTCTGAACGTGCTGGGAGTGGCGGTCGGAATTTCCGTGGTGCTGGCGATCCAGCTTGCCAATCTCAGTGCGCTTGCGGCCTTCCGCTCCACGCTCGATGTCGTCGCGGGCAAATCCAATCTCGAGATCACTGCGGATGGCGCGCGCTTTGATGAGCGCGTTTTCCGTGATGTCCGCCTCATGGATGGCGTGGTTCACGCTTCGCCCGCCCTGGAGGCGGTATTGATGACGCCGGACCATCCCGGCCAGTATCTCCGGTTGACCGGGCTCGACCCGTTCTCGCACCGGCCGTTCTTGAATTTTGAATTTTCAAGCGACGATGCGCCCCATGACATGGGATTGGACGAGCAAAAGCCGGGCCGCGCCATGGACTGGCTGAAAGATCCCGACGGCGTGGCGATCACGTCCGAACTCGGGAAAAAACTCGGGCTTGCCCCTGGTGCGAAGCTGGAGGTGTTTGTGGATGGGCGGCGTCGGACGCTGAGGGTTCGCGATTGGATCCGGTTCGACCGCGACCACATGGGGGCGGACGAGCATCTGGCGGTGATGGACATTGCCGCGGCGCAGGAGTTGCTGGGTGCGGAGGGGAAACTCGACCGGATTCAATTGATCGTGAGGGGGAAGCCCGCAGATTTGATTCCCGCGCTGGAGAAGCTCGTCCCACCCGACGCATGCGTGGCCCTGCCCGTGAGGAGGGGAAGCCAGATTGCGAACATGCTTGGCGCCTTTCAGTTGAACCTGATGGCGATGAGCCTGATCGCGTTGCTCGTGGCCGGATACCTGTTGCACACCACGATGACGACCTTTGTGGTGAGGCAACGCCGTTCCATCGGAATTTTGCGTGCGATGGGGTTCACCCCCGGCCAAGTGCAGCGCGTCGTCCTGCTGGAAGCGTTGCTGGTGGGAAGCGTTGGCATTGTTCTTGGCATCAGCGGCGGAATGCTCCTCGCACGCTGGTCGTTGGATTCGATGAACACCGCCATTTCCTCGCTCTACCTTCTTGTTCACGTGGAACGACTCTCGGTGGATGCATGGACGCTGTGGATGATCGGCGGCCTGGGATGGATCGCGACGCTCGCCGCAGCATGGCGTCCCGCGCGCGAAGCAGCGAATATTCCCCCAACCGACGCGCTGTCATTTGCGCAGCCCTCGCACTGGGTCGGGTCAAGGCGCGGAAACTTCTCCAAGCTGGGGTGGCTCTGTCTTGGGTGCGGCGCCCTGGCCGTGCATGGAGCGTTGCATTCGGAATGGCACTGGCTCGGGTTCGTCGCGGGGTTGCTGTGGATGCTCGCCTTGTCCTGCTGGATTCCATCGTGGACTTTTGTCGCAGAAAAAATATTGCTGAAAATCCTGCCGGCGAACGGCCGCATGGCCCCGGTCCATCTCGGGCTCAAGAACCTGACAAGCTCGCTGCATCGCTCGACGATCGCGGTGGCGGCATTCATGACGGCGTTCTCGATGATGCTCGGCACCTCGGTGATGATCGACAGTTTTCGATCCACGGTGGACTACTGGGTGAACCAGACCGTGCGCGCCGACGTGTATCTCACCACGGCGTCGAATCTTGCCTTGAACAGCGGGGAGGCGTTGCCGGCGCAATCAGCAAAGGAGATTCCCGCGATCAAGGGCGTCATGGATGTGGACACGTATCACGAGATCTGGGTGGACGCTCCGGATTCGCCGGGTGGTTTGTCGCACAAGATCAAGCTGGCGTGCATTGATTTCGCCGTGTTGCAGCGCCACCAGCATCTGGCGTTCAAGGGAATGATGCCGAAGGACTTTGTCTCCATGCGCCAATCCAACGGAGTGCTCGTGAACGAAAGCTTCTCAACGCATTACGGAAAGCGCGAGGGGGATGTCATCATGCTGCGAACGCCATCGGGAAAAACGGAGTTCAAGATCGAGGGGGTCTTTTATGACTACTCGACCGACAGCGGCCTTGTCCTGATGGATCATGCGCTTTACGCGCAGTTATGGAAGGATCCGAAAATTTACAGCTACGCAATCTACCTCGACGGGACGCGGACGCCGGCGGAGGTGAAAGCTGAAATCGAAAAACGTTTTGGACAGGAGAGTCGCCTTGCGATTTTTCTCAATCGCGAGCTGCACGATGAAGTGCTGCGAGTCTTCGACCAGACATTTGCGATCACGATGAGCCTGCGCGCCGTGGCCGTGGCGGTTGCGGCACTGGCGGTATTCCTGACGCTCGCGACATTGATTGCCGAGCGTGGTCGCGAGATGGCGATCGTGCGCGCGCTGGGGATGGGCCGCATGGGCGTGCTGGGCATGACATTGACCGAAGCCTCGTTGCTCGGGGCGCTGGGCTGGTTCATGGGATGCGTGGGTGGCCTGGGCCTCTCATGGCTGCTGGCCTTCGTGATCAACAAAGCGTACTTCGGCTGGAGCATCCAGTGGCGGCTGGATCCGTCCATCCTTGCAACGGCCTTCGTACTGGCACTCCCCGCTGCATTGCTGGCCGGGTTGCTGTCCGGATTCAGGGCGATCAAGACGCCGGTCATTGAGGCATTGCGGCACGAATGAATCCCCTTCGGCCCACACTCACGGGGGGCAGTTGTCCCTGGGCTCAAGACCTGGCACATAACCCTGTCCCCACTGATGTTCTCGCGACTGAAGAAAATCACCCGTGTTGGGCATGACCGACAATTGACCTCCATCAATGATCATGGTCTGACCGATGATGTAACGGGCCTCATCGGAAGCCAGAAAAATTGCAAGCCTTCCAATGTCCGCGGGTTGGCCGATGAAGCCGCTGGGAATGCTTCGCGCCGCCGCTTTCAAATCCAGATCCTTCATGACCTTGAGATGGTTCTCCACCAGGATCCATCCTGGCGCGATCGCGTTGACCCGGACCCCACGGGGAGCCATTTCCAGCGCAAGCACGCGGGTAAAAGCAACGACTGCCGCCTTGGTCCCTGCGTAAACGGTGTGCTCGGTCATCCCAGAAAATGAATGACCGGAGGTCATGTTGATGATCGCGCCCGACCCCTGCTTCAACATGCAAGGGACTACAGCCTGGCTCACAAAAAACATGGCACGAATATTGACGTTATAAAGCAGGTCAAACTGTTGAAGGGTCACTTTTTCGAAAGGCATGTTCATGGTGATCCCCGCGTTGTTGATCAATACGTCGATCCCGCCCATGAAATCAACGGCGTCCTTCACAAGCTGTTGGGCCTGCGTCACATCATTAAAATCGGCCCTGAAAGCTTCGGCTTTGCCGCCTGCTCTTCGGATCTCATCGACGGCGGTGGCCGCGCCCTCCGGCTGATGGGGGTAATGCAGGCAAACGACGGCGCCTTCGCGCGCAAACTCAAGGGCAACTCCACGGCCAATTCCCGTGTCGGAACCCGTCACAAGAACACGTTTATTTTCCATTCGTTTCATTGAAAGAGCGCTTGAAAATGAGGATGGAATCGCAGGTCTGTTTTACTGATCAACTCGATAAAGGGGTTCCTGGCCTTGGGCGACCCGGTCGATGTTTTGAGCCGTGCATTCCGCTCTGCGACGGGATGTGCCGTTGGTCATCGCCGCGATATGGGGCGTGACGACCACATTGGGCAATCGATAAACCGGCAGAGTGGAATCGGGCGGTTCCGTGGTAAACACATCGAGACCCGCTCCCCCGATTTTACCTTCGGAAAGGGCGCGATAAAGCGCTGTTTCATCGACGAGCTGGCCGCGAGCCACATTGATCAGGCATGCGTCAGGCTTCATGAGCGCGATACGTCGCGCGTCGATGATGTGGCGCGTTTTTTCGTTGAGATGCAAGTGGAGCGACACAAAATCGCTCTGGCTGATGACTTGATCCAGGGCGTCCGGTGCGCCGATGAATTCCGGTTCAAAACGTTTAAGGACTTCCGCCGGAGGACGACGAATATCGATCCCCAGAATGCTTAAACCAAAAGGTTTGGCCCGCAACGCCAACTCGATCCCGCTGGCCCCAAGACCGATGATGCCAAGCTTCAGCCCGCAGAGTTCCCGGCCCAGGGGTTCGTACAACACCTTTGAGAAAAAGTTATTTTCAGAGCGGCGAAACTGTCGCGACAGCATCAGGATGAACATCATCGCTGTTTCAGCCAATGGGATGCTGCTAAACTGGCCGGGACAGTTGCAGATGGGAATCTTTTTGGTTTTGCAGTAAGCCAGATCGAAATGATCGAAACCGGTTCCAACAATCTGCCAAAGGCGCGCATCGACGGCCGCTTCAATCATTTCGCGTGTGCCCCAGCCGCCTTGATCGATGACGACTTGAACGCCTTTAAACTGCGGGGCCAGAGGCTTGTGTTTGTCGAGCAGCGCGATGTCATGCCGCGGCTTTACCAGCGCAATAATATCATCGAGCCAGGGTGTGCGCTGGTCTTTAAATGGGATGATGAGAGTTTTAAGCCGTTGCATGTTCCTTTATTTTCTAAAATTTGAAATATTGTTGAGCAACTGCTTGCAGCCGTGAGCAAGGATCCACTCGTCCCCGCCGACCAGGAGAAATTGAAAGCCGAGTTGGATTTGCCGTTCGATGGAGGCTTTTTCAAAGAAATCTTCGTAAACTGCGCCCCCCGGTGAAACGCCGGCGCGTTTGGCGGCCTTCAGCACCTTGTCGACGGCGGCGATGAACTTCGGATTTTTAAATTCAAATGGAATTCCCAGGGAGATCGTCAAATCAACGGGCCCCAGGATGAAGGTGTCGATCCCATCAACCGCCAGGATCGAGTCGATATTCTCGATGGCTTCGGCCGTCTCGATCATCGGGATGAACATGATTTGTTCGTTGCTGCGTTCGGCGAAATTTTGGCTGTCAAAACCGTACCGGCTTGCGCGTGCCGGACCCCAGCCGCGAATTCCGCGCGGCGGATATCGGCAGGCCGAGACACCGAGCTTTGCGTCTTCGGCGGTATTGATGAATGGAAGCAGTACTCCCATGGCGCCCATATCCAGATAAAGACGAATCAGATCGGGGTCGTTTTTGCCGAGTCTGACGATCGCGGTGGTCTGCGTGCATGCAGCGGCCTGAAGCTGATGTTGAATCCCTTCCGGACTCTGCGGCGCGTGCTCCCCGTCCAGAATGATGCAATCAAACCCTGCGACGGCAAAAAGCTCGGCGATCGCCGCGGAGCCAAAGCGCAATTGCGCGCCAAAAACGGGTTTTTTTTCCTGGAGTAGTTTTTTAAGTAAATTGGTCATGGATGATCATTCCTGTTTGTCAGTCCTCCAACAAAAACTCCAACCCGCGCTTGCATTGATAAAAGGGTGGGGAGTTGTCGTGGTCGCCGCCTATGACGATCTCCTGCTCAAACGATCCCCCCAGCGCCTTGTAGCGCCTTCCGCATTCGATGGTATTGGGCCCTGGGCGAACCATCGTGTCTTTGTCGCCGTGAACGTGAAATATCTTTACACCGGCTTTGGCCAGCGGCGCCAGATTTTCGATCGGGTTGAACTCGGCCAGACGCGCGTCCAACTCCGTCGGCGTCAAGGGATACACCATTCCGGGGGGAATGAGCGGGCTGAAGATCCGCGCCAACCCCGGCCAGTCGCGCAGATCCACCGCCGGGAAAATGCCAAATATCCTTTCGATCTCCCTGGGGTGGCGGTAGGCCCAGCAGTAAACGCGCAAGCCACCGTTGCTTTGGGCGATGGCCCGAACTCTTTTGTTGAGCCTGTATTTTTTGACGACGTATTCGTAAAACGCCTGGTAGATCGCAACCCCGGCCGGGCTGCCAAGGGTAGTACCGATGTCGATTCCCGCGACATGAAACCCTGCGGCCAGAAGTGGCTCGATGTAATTGCGGTAAACCATCTCGCCCTGCTGCTTGGAATTGAGCCCCAGGTACATCGGTGAAATCAAGACCCAGCGCCGTTTGGGATCAATCTTGCCGTTGGGCTTACAGACGTAGCCCATGGTCCCTGCCAGCGCGATCACATCCAGTGTGCCGTTGGCGTAGTGAACGTCGAAGCTGTAGCCTCCGGCAACCGGGTCCGGCAGGCCGGCGATGGTGTAATGGATTTTCGGTGCGGGCGCTGTCGCGCGTTGCCGCCTGGGACTCGTGGTTCGTGGCAGTTTCATTGTGGATCTCCTCTCTCTCGTTATCATCAGCGGTCAGTCAAAACCAGCCACTTTGAGACGGGCAAAGAGTCCAGTTGAGATTTCCAAGATGAAGTTTCAGTTTTCGTCATAAGGACAGCCTTTTCCAATCAAATTTTGACGAAGCCATGGGGACCTTGGGCGAGCCGAGCAGTCATCTCATGGATACTTCCATGTGCATAGATTGGTGCCTGTGCCACCCGGCATGCCGCTGACAGCGGAAGGCCGCATTGCGGCAACGTGGCCGTCAAAGTAGAGAATATTCGCTCGTTTGCCTGGATGCCGAAAAGCGTAGTACCATCCATCATTGCCGCCCGATGCCAACCAATAGCCCGGCATGTCAAGAGTACCGTTAAACTCGGGAAACCACCATCCCTGACCCCAAACCATACAGTCGATCATGAAACTGACCTGGGCTGCATCATAGACTCGCTCCTCGGAAGGCAAGCCCACGTCCCAGCCGGTACACTCTCCAAATCTCGCTTCGGAGGGGCTGTTAATTGCAACGCTATTATAATTCATCACGTTGTTCATCGCATAACTCGAAGGGAGCCATGGACTATCATACATTTTTGTTGAGGTTGTATAGGCACCGCCGGTCAGGGGAGCTCCCGTTTCTGCGGGACATTGGAGGATTGGATAGCGCGGGCCATTCGCCTGGGCAGGGTAACCGGGGCTGGTCTGATAGGTTGCCTGGCTGGCCCCGAGATATGCGTTTCCCAGAAACTTCCAGTATTCGGCCCAGGTGCCGTTGGTAGACCCATACACGCAAGTTGGAGGGACCGCCCCGTGGTTGTCGTTTGCGTATGTGGCAAACGAGATGTAGAGTTGATGCAAATTGTTCATGCATTGGACGGATTTTGCCGAGGCTTTGGCATTTTTAAGGGCGGGCATTAAAAGTGACGCCAGAATTGCGATGATGGCAATGACCACCAAGAGCTCGACGAGAGTAAACGATCTCCCTTTCCTTTGCTGACCCGACCCTTTGGAAGGATTCATGGGATTTTCAATTTTTCGATTCATCATTTTGCCTTGATTGAGTGCTCCTTCCTTCGATCAAGGATGGAGAAATTTTGATTTCGCTGAATCCCATGCGTGAATCCAACCCAGGCTCCACTTGAGTCCCGAAACTGTGGGGCAAGGCGGCGGCGATCCGTTGGAGCAAAAGAGCGCCTTGACATCCCACCTCGTTCATTGGCAATTCGATGTAGGTGATATTTCCTCTTTTCGCTCCGGGAAAGGGAGACCCGAAGCCCAGAACGCTGATTTCCCCGGGCACTTCCAGTCCCAGATCCTTCAAAATCTGACATAACTCAAATGCCATGCCAGGTTCGGAAAAAAAGACGGCGGTCGGCCTCGGGTCAGGCTCCCGCAACCAATCCATGATATCTTTCCCGACGACGTTTTTCCATGTTGAGCAATCGCCCAACAATCGCTCATCGTCATCCAAACCAAATTCCTTTATTGCGGAGCGAAAACCTTCCAGGGTCTGACGCTGATAAAGGTACTGCATGCCGGTACCAAGACACGCGATGCGGCGGTGACCCAACGAAGCCAGATGCTGCACGGCGAGACGTCCCGCGGCCATGTGATCCACGTTGACGGCATGAACAGGCTGCGTGCATCGGTGATCGCCCAGGATGACAAACGGGAGTTTGCCCGGCTTCAGGTGATCCACCACCTCGTCAGTCACGGGGCCCACGAGAAGCCAGCCGTCCACGCTGCCCGCCCGTTCCAACCTTTCCACTTTCTCCCAGTCACTGGATTCACCCGCCCGAACAAAAGTGAGCGACGCATGGAACTTGGAAAGTTCGTGTTCCGCCCCACTCATCATCGCAATGCAAACCGGGTCAAGATCAACGTCTGCAGAACCAAAATAAATCAGCCCAACCAGATCCATTTCATTCACCGGTTTTCGAAATCGCGCCCGGGTGAGCCGTCGGGCGGCGCGATTCGGCACGTAACCCAGCTTTGTTGCCGTCTCCAGGATCAGTTGTCGCTTCTCCGGCCGAAGCGACACTTTGGAATTACGGTAATTGTTCAGCGCAAAGCCCACTGCCTGCTGCGAACAACCCAATCGACGGGCAATGTCTGCTTGTGTAACAATTTTCATGATTTATTGTGCGCACAATAAATTGAAATTTGACGCACGGCAAGACATTTTTGATCCCATGCTTGACATCCCGGATTCATCCGTTAACGCAAATTGCGTCGATGACGCCAATATTTTTATTCCGAAAAGAAACCGTTCTGCGAAATCTGTGGACCCATGATAATTTTATTTTCTTCCACCCTCAGTTTTCAACACCCGGTTGAAAAACGAAACCACTTCATCGCAAGCCGCCTGGATGGCGCTCGAAATTTCCGCCTCGACATCCTCGCTCATCAGTTCCGAAGCATCGCTTGAAGCGGCAAGCAGGGCATAATGTAATTGATAAACCATATATTCATATAGCATATATACATACATTTATGTTTGATTTTTCTTCAAACCTGCATGACGCTGTTCGATTCGATGAAGGATTTACATCATATCTTGAATGGACGACTTGGCGCGCTATGGATGATTTGCGCGGCCGGGCTTGCGTTTTCTTTGAACGCCTTCCCTTCGGCAGACGGCGACCTGGTGACGATCAACTTTCCGAACGGGACGCTCGACCAGGTGATTTCCCTCTACGCGGAACTGACGCAGCGGACGGCGATTCGCGCCAGCACTCTACAAGGGCGGATTGTGTTGCAGGGCAACGGGCCGCTCGCGCGCGAGGATGCGATCCAGGCGATTGAAAACGTCCTCTCAGCCAACGGTTTCTCAGTTGTTCACCAGGGCGGGAGGTTTTTCAAGGTGGTGCCCTCGGAAAAGGTGAGGCAGGAAGGCGTTCACGTTTCGCTCGACGGTGAAAAGCTTGACGTCGTGGACCAGGTCGTGAGCCGTGTCTTCCAGTTGAAATTTGTGGATGTGAAGGACGTCCAGGCGAGCCTGCAGCCGGCGATTCATGCGTATGGGCAGATCACTCCTTTTCCCCGTACCAACACGCTGCTGATCACCGACACCGCGGCCAACCTGGTCGAGATCGGGCGCCTCATCGAGCACGTCGACCGCCCCCTCGAGGCGAAGGTGAAGACGAGGTTTTACCCTCTCAAGAACGCAAAATCCAAGGACGCGGTGGCGCGCATCATGGAGCTGCTTCATTCCTCGGCCGACAGCAATTCCACAAAACCCTCCACCGCACCGGCGGAAGGAATCCCTCCCCCACCCTCGACCGCGGCAGGCGAGTTGACTTTCAGCGAGGAGGCGATCGTGGCGGGGAAGGTGACGGTCTCGGCGGACGAGCGCACCAACCAGATCATCCTGCTCACACGCGCAGTCAACTTTCCGTTTTTTGACCAGATGATTGAAAAGCTCGACGCCGACACGGCGGCACCCATGGCACTGAAATCCATCGCGCTCAAATACGCGGAAGCGGGCCAGCTCGCGGGATTGATCAACCAGGTGCTTGGACGCGGGGGCCCGGGTGGCACGGCGAACCGGGATCGTCTTTCGCGCCAGGCAACCACAAGCCCGTATTCCATCACGCGCACTCCCCAGCCTTCACCCGCGCCCGCGTCCGCCGTCACCCCAACCCCCGAAAATAGCGTGGATGAAAAAATGTCAGTGACTCCCGATCCGCGCACCAACTCGCTGATCGTGATGGGGACGGCCCCGGATATCGAGTGGGTGCGGGGGTTTGTCAAGGACGTGGACGTGCTCCTGGCACAGGTGTTGATCGAAGGCGTGGTGGCGGAGGTGACGCTGAACCGCGAGGACAACCTGGGCGTGTCCGTGTTGGCGCGCGCGTCAGGCGGGCAGGTGTCGCAGGCGGCGCTGGTGAAAACGTTTTCGGCAAACCCACTCGATGCCTCGAATATTTCCTCCGCGGCGGCGCTGCCGACCGGGCTGCCGCTCGGGTTGAATTATTTTGCAACGCTGAAAAACTCCAAGGTGGACGTCTTGATCCAGGCGCTGGCGCAAAACAGCAACGTGCGGATTCTTTCGCAGCCCGTGATCCAGACGAGCCACAACGAGGAGGCGAAGATCGTGGTGGCGGAGGCCCGTCCGATCGTGACGACAACCGCCACGGACATCACGGGAAACCTGGGCACGCTGCGATCAAATTACGAGTACAAGGACATCGGGTTGCAGTTGACGATCCGTCCGCTGGTGAATCCCGACGGCCTGGTGACGCTCGACATCCTCCAACGCGTGGACAACATCAACGGGTTCCAGAGCATTGACAACAACCAGATCCCGATCATCGCGCGTCGTGAGGCGAGTTCCGTGGTGTCCGTGCAGGATGGCAGCATGGTGATCCTGGGAGGGCTCGTGGAAAATCGCGAGACGGGTACCAAGGCAGGCGTGCCGATCTTGAGCGACATCCCCCTGCTTGGATATCTGTTCGGTTCCACGACGAAGCGGAAGACACGCACCGAATTGATGGTCTTATTGAAACCGACGGTATTGCGTACTCCCGAGGCGGCGTCGGAGGAAGCCTCCCAACGACGCAAAGCTCTGGAGCTTTTCCGTCAGCGAAGCATCACGGAATCCATCCTCGGAAGAAAAAATCTTTCCGAGCGCATAGACGACATCGAGCGTCCGTCCAGCATCCCCGCGCAGCCGGTCGAATGGAAGGAGAACGAACATGAATGGTAAGGATCACATTCCGCAATCCGAAATCCGAAATCCGAAATTGGCGGCGTTCACCCTGCTCGAAATCATGCTCGTCGTGGTGATCATCGGGATGTTGCTCACGGTGGCCGTGGTCCGCATCCAGGGCAGCTCGGACAAGGCGCGCATGACGGCCGCGAAGAGCGACATTGACGGCTCGTTGCGCACGGCCCTCGGATTGTACGAGCTCGACAGCGGCGCGTTTCCGACGACTGAGCAGGGCTTGAAAGCGCTCGTCGAAAAACCCGCGGGTGCGCCCGTCCCGTCCAACTGGCGAAAGTACCTTGAGAAAAACAGCCCTCCGAAGGATCCGTGGGGGCGCGATTACATCTACACCTGCCCGGGCACTCACAACGCAGAAGGCTACGACCTGCTCTCGTGGGGCAAGGATGGCATCGAGAGCGAAGACGATGTTCAAAACTGGTAGGCTAATGATGAAACTCCACGCCCCGCTTTCCGCGTTTTCCCTCCTCGAAGTCATGCTTGCGCTGACCATCATGGGCATGATCTTCACGGCGGCAACCGTTTCGTTGCGCGGGCGGTGGCGGACGGAGCAGGCGCGACGCGCGGCCGGGCGCGTGGCGCTCGCCTGCGCGGAAGCGCGCTCGCATGCCTGGCGTGAGGGGCGCGAGTGGCTCGTCCTGTGGAACGCGAGGGAGTCTTCCCTGCTCTCGTGTCCAGCCTCCGACACCTCACCAGCTTCCGCACGAATCACAGCCCTCGATCGCAGCCTGCGCCTCGACGCACCCGACCTCCATTTCCTTCCGAACGGCCGTGCCGAGCCCATGAGCTGGATCGTGCAAGGACCGCATGGGGACGCATGGCGGATTCGCATCCAGTGGGACGGCTCGCCCGTGCTGGAAGCGGTCACGGCAAACTAAAAATGGCATGAAAATCCTCCGCCATTCACTCTCGCTCGGGATGGCCCTCCTGGAATTGATGTTCGCCACGGCGATTCTGGGCATTGCGTTGATCACACTCGGGATCGCGATGGGGCGGTGCGTGCGCGGCTTGTCCGACTCCGACCATGTGAACGGCGCCGTGCGCGTGGCCGACAATCGCCTCGCGGAATGGCGAGCGGCTGCATCGGGCCCGGATGGAATTCACACCGGCGTGTTTGAAGGCCGTCAGGCAGACGGCCCGCAGCAATTTACGTGGCGTCATGAGATTGAGACGACACAGGACGCCGGGATTTTCAAATCCACACTCACTGTCCAGTGGGACCACCAGGAGAGGATTTTTGTGAGCCTTGTTTCTCAAACCTCAACATTTCAAAAATGAAAAATCTTCAAGCAAACATCCTTGAAGCGTGCCTGGAAATTTCCGATTTTGAGGTAGGGACGGACCGCCGGGCCGTCCGCTGCGCAGCGGCGCGCCCGGCGGTCGCGCCCTACCACGAGCAAAACAACTCGCTTTCCGGACACGGTCTTGGCGCATTCTCGCTGGTCGAGGCGATGATGGCGGTGGTGATTTTCGGCATGCTGGTCCTCATGGTCGCCTCGATGTTGAACGTGTGCCTGCATGCGGCGACCCGCGTGGAACAAAGACATTTCATCTCAAACGATCCCGACCGCGTATTGCAGCGCCTCAAGCAGGCCATGGAGGCATCGGTGTTTCATCGCGACGCAAACAGCCTCTACGCGTGGCATGGAAAAGACGAGGGACGCGGCATCGAGGAGGCTGACCGCATGTCATGCGTCACGACCCTGGCGCCGGATGCAACGGGGGCGCGCGGCGACTTTTCACCCTTGGAACGAATCCTGGTTGCAATCCACGCGGACGGGCCAGGAAGGCATCCATTGGTCTTGTATGCCGGCCCGTACACCATGGGCAACGGCAACTGGGCGAGGGAAACCGTGCTGATGCGTGACGTGAAGGCGCTTCGCATTCGCTACTGGAACCTTGCAAATCACGAGTGGGCGGATGGATGGAGCGACGGGGAACATCCTCCCGCGGCGGTGTGGATGGGAATCGTCCCACCCAATGAAAATGCCGACGAAAACCCCGACGATTGGAAGCACGTGTGCGTGGCAAGAATTCCTGCGGAACCAAAATGAAAATCGTCACGCGTAATATTTCACGGCACACTGGCTCGGCGCTGCTCGTGGTCCTCTGGGCTGTTCTCATCCTGGCATTCGCCGTGGCGATGGTGTCGCATCAGGTTGCGTTGCGAATGGGCGACACCGCAATCGAGGTGCGGCGCTTTCAAGCGCAACTGCTGGCCGACTCAGCCCTCGCCTCGATGGACCGGATATCGAAGGAATCAAAAGCTGATGCCTCGCCCTTCCCCATCACATGGCGGTCCAAAGCTTTCGAGCTGGCGGGCGGAAGCTATCGCCTCGAATTTCAAGATGAACAGGGGCGCATCCATTGGTTGAAAACACCGTCACCGGTGTGGCATCGCCTGTTGACGGATGCGGGCGTATCTCCGGAGCAAACGGATTCGTGGCTCGATGCACTGGCCGACTGGCAGGATGGCGATGACGCGCGAAGGCTGAATGGGGCGGAAACCACGGATTATGAAACGGTCATGCAAGATCGGCGTCGCGCCCGCAACTCGCCAATCCAAAACGCGGGCGAGTTGTGCTGGGTCATGGGTGGCCCTGCGATATTGGACATCAAAATTAAAACGGCGCCGGATGCGGACCCGGTCCCGATCACGGCGATCAGCACGACCCATGGCGATGGAAAAATCAACATCAACACGGCGCCCGCAGCGTTGCTCGCTGCGGCGCTCGCGATCCCGATGGAAAGGGCCGTGCAACTGGCGCGCCTGCGATCCGGGCCCGACGGCATCCAGGGAACGGCGGACGATGTGACATGGACCGGAATTCCTGCGGGCACCGTGGCCGGCGCTTTCGTTGTCACGTCCTCGACCTTGTTTCGCGTGCGCGGCGTAGGTGAGTTCCAGGGGCAGATCGTGGTGCGGGAAGCACTCGCTTCAAAATGGATTGGATCGGGCTTTGTTCTCCTGGATGAACCGCACACCGTGGAGGAGAAGTCGCACGCAGCGGCATCCGCCAGATCGCAATTCGATGAAGGCACCCGATGAGCCGAATCGCAAATCTCAGAGCGTGTCCGAAAAATAAGCACATCGAGGTAGGGACGGACCGCCGGGCCGTCCGCTGCGCAACGGCGCGCCCGGCGGTCGCGCCCTACCACCTGCAAGGCAACTTACTTTCCGGACACACCCTCAGGAAATGGTTCAACAAAGCCGGGGCGAGGATGGCGCTGCTCATTCACCTGAATGATGCACAGCACGCCAGTCTGTGCCTCGCGTTGTTCCTGGATGGGAAGGACCTGGACGTCCGCGTGGACGAGATTCCGCTGGACGGGACTCTTTCGGATGCCGCCATTCAAGCAAGGCTGCGTCGCATGGGCTGGCGCGCATCGCGTTCGAATCCGTGTTATGTGGTGATGCGTTCCGAGGATGCGTTGCTATGGATCGAGGAATTCCCAAGCGTGGACCCGGTGGAAATTCGCGCGATGGCGGATGGTCGGCTGCAGGGAATGATTGAACTCGAGTCGGAATTCCACGGCATTGCCTGCGAACCGCTGCATCGCGGCGACTCCTTTTCCGTATGCGCCCTCTCAATTTTCAAACGGGCCCGGGTCGAGCCGATTTTGGAATGGGCGGGACGCCTCGGGCTGGGTCAGCCGCGGTTTGTGATGGACGCCCTGGCCGGTGCGCGAACCGAACAGGATGGATCGTGGGCATGGGTGGTGCGGCGCTCTCCATCACGCGCGCTTCTTTGCAGCGCCAAGGTGGACGGCGGTGTGGCGCGAACCTTTCACCAACGGATTTACAACGGAATGGATGCGGATGCATCGGGGAAGGATTCGTTTGCAAGGGAGATCTTTGGGAACGCGACCGGGCTGCCGGTGCAGTGGCGTGTTGCCTGTGAAGAAAACGGGCTGTCACGCCCCCTTGAAGACTTCGCGCGACTGGCCATGGCGGGAAGTCTCGTGAGTTTTGAATGCCACCCCGCGTCCTGGATTGAACGCTTGCAACGCGAGCGGACCCAGCGAACGCAACGGCAGGCCATCGGACTCGCAGCCGCGTGCTACGCTGGCTTTCTATGCTATCTCGCTGCCACCACCGTGAACCAGAAATTTGAGAACACGCGGCTCCAGCAATCGCTCCACCAGCAGGAAAAGTCGTTCGTGGCGGCCATGGACGCGAAGCGCGATCTGGCGCGGGCGGGCGCGGGCGCCAACGAGTCGGGAAATGTGCTGGAAATGATGCGCCAGATCGGCGAGCCGATGCCGGAGGGTGTGACGCTTGAAAGCTTCACCTATCACTTCCAGGATTCACTGAAGTTGCGCGGCACGGCTTCGGATGGCGAAACGATTTACGATTTTGTCGCACGCCTGCGCGAGAATCATCTTTTTCGCGGCACGCGCGTGGAATCCATCGCCGCTTCGGGGAAAGGCGTCTCATGGCAGGTCATTGCTCCCCTGCAAGCAGCACCCCGATCGTGAAAAAACTCCACCTTGACCCAAGGGAGATGAAACTGGCTGCGCTCACGCTGGCGGTGGCCTTTGTAATCATCAACGGCCTGCTGGTGGCACCGTGGTGGCGGGAGAACCGCGAACGGGAGAGGGGGTTGGAACAACTGCGCGTTGAAGTGGCGACTCGCGAGAAGACAATTGCTCGCGCAGGCCAATGGCGCCGTGAACTCTCACGCATCCCCGGACAATCCACGCACGCCTCCCCCCATGCGGCCACCCGTGAGATGTGGATGAAGCATTTCGAGTCGCTCGCGACGGATGCCGGCGTCCAGTTGCTCCAGCGCGCCGCAATCACCCCGGCGGAAAAGGGCGGCATGGGACTCATGCGGGTGGAGTGTTCCCTGCAGGGCGGCTTTGAACCGGTTGTCCGTTTCCTGCACGCGCTGGCGACGGATGAGTCTCGTCCACAAATCGAGGCATGCCAGCTTTCACCCCTGAAATCCGGCGAGGACCGACTCCAGGCGCGCCTGTCGCTCGCGGTTTTCTTCAAGCCAACATCATGATGTGTTCCGAAAAATGTAGCCGCATTCGCAAGAATGTGGCCCCCCATCCGCGTTCCGGCAAACGCGGCTGCACCTGCCTTCTTCTCTTTGGATGGATGACCGCCACGTGTTGCATGGCACAGTCACCATCCACGGGCATGGAACGCTACGAGGCACTGATCCGCCGAAATCCGTTCATGCCGGCTCACACGGAAACCGCCGCGCAACCCGCGAGCGCCACGGGCACAAACAGTTTCCGCTTCACCGGCTTCGTCAGGATGGGCGGCACGGTTCGCGTGGGCGTCGAAAATGTGCCGCAGTGCAGAAGCTATCTGTTGGCCGCGGGACAAAGCGTGGATGGGGTTCGCATCCAGGATATCAATCTCCACGACGGTTATGTGACGCTCGTGACCGGGAACGAAACTCT
This sequence comes from Verrucomicrobiota bacterium, assembly GCA_023269615.1. GTDB lineage: Bacteria > Verrucomicrobiota > Verrucomicrobiia > JABWAM01 > JABWAM01 > JAHFSY01. Next base: position 54,257 of record JAHFSY010000009.1, on the reverse strand, counting down.
GCGCCTGGATTTGCTGGAGGAGAGAACAACGATCCCGACGACGTCCCCCGCCCCGGCCGCGAACACGATCGTTCCCGTCGCGGAAGTTCCGGCCGAGCCAGCCCGCCGTCGCATCGTCGCGCCCAAACGGACATGAGCAGGATCGAGGAACAACTGCGGACCTTCCAACTCTCCGGGGAATTCCCGCGCCGCATGATTTTCGAGCGATGCATCCTTCCAGTGGAAGAAAGCGAACGGCAGATCACAATCGCCGCGTCGCGCCCCCATGACCCCATGGTCTCGGCCATTCTCACGTACCTTTTGCAAAAGGAGGTCTGTTGGCTGGCGCTCGACGAAAATCTGGTCCGGAAACTCATCCAAAAACATTACGGCGTCGGCGGCGACACGCTGCACGCATTGATGGACAAGGATGGGGACGGCAGCGTGGCTGGGGCACAGGATCTGGATGCCAGTTGTGACGACGAGGAGGCGTCGGTGGTTCGCTTTGTCAACCAGGTGATTCGCGAAGCCCGTCGCGAACGGGCCACGGACATCCATTTCGAGCCGATGGAGGACTCGCTGCGCATCCGATTTCGAGTGGATGGCGTGCTTCGCCCGGTGCCACTTCCCCCGGATATCAAGCGCTTCGAGAACAGCATCATCTCACGCGTGAAAGTGATGTCGGGGATGGACATCGCCGAACGCCGCCTCCCGCAGGATGGACGCCTTCAGACACGCATGGATGGGGAAGAACTCGATGTTCGCGTCTCGACCATTCCCACGGCGCATGGCGAAAGCGTGAGCCTGCGATTGCTGGCGCGCCGGAGCGCGGTGATGAGCCTTGAACATGTCGGTTTCAGCATTGAAAACTGCACGCGCCTGCGCGGGCTCATCCGCCGCCCACATGGAATCATCCTGCTCACGGGGCCGACCGGCTGCGGCAAGAGCACGACCCTCTACACCGCCTTGAGTGAGATCAATCGCGAGGAGTTGCGGATCATCACGATCGAGGATCCCATCGAGTACACGCTGGCGGGCGTGAACCAGGTGCAGGTGCGGACGGATATTCAATTCGATTTTGCGCGCTGTCTTCGTCACGTGCTCCGCCAGGATCCGGATGTCATCATGGTTGGCGAAATTCGCGACCACGAGACGGCGGAGATTGCGATCCGCGCCTCGCTTACGGGACATCTCGTCTTCAGCACGCTGCACACCAATGATGCGCCGGGAGCCGTGACGCGGCTGCTCGACATGGGCGTGGAACCGTTTCTTGTCTCGTCATCGCTCCAGCTCGTGATCGCGCAACGCCTCGTGCGCACAGTCTGCCCGCATTGTGCGAAACCATGCGGAACGCCATCGGCGCTCCCGCCCGCTGATTTTGAGTGGTTGTGTGGTCGCAGTGGGGATTTCCGGTTCCGACAGGGCGCTGGTTGTGAGCGATGCGGTAGCCAGGGTTATCTCGGTCGCACGGCGATCCATGAATTCATGGAGTTGAGCGAGACGCTGCGTCCGCTCGTGTTGAACCACGCGTCTGCCGCGACGCTGCGCGACGCATCCGTGAAGGAGGGAATGCTCACGCTGCGACAGGATGGATGGATCAAGGCCGCGCAGGGAATCACCACGGTGGATGAAGTGATGCGGGTCACGGAGGAGAGGGAATGAAGAAGCTGTCAGCTGTCAGCTGTCGGCAGTCAGAAAAGGAAGGGACGGAATCATGGGAGTGAATTTTCAACTGGAAGCACGCGACCGGGCTGGTCGCCTTCACCGCGAACGTATCGAGGCGGCGGATGCGCGCCAGGCGCACCAGATGATTTCGTCCCGCGACTTGTTTGTGATCCGCCTCACACCCGAGGTTTGCGCAAAATTCGTTGCGAAAAATCCTGTGGATCCCTCCAAGGCTCGTCGCCGCGATGTGCCAATTCGCACGGAGCAGCTGGCCCAGTTGCTGGGGGCGGGAATGAGGTTGAGCGAGGCCCTGGATTCGATGGCAACACGATGCACGGATCGCGCCTGGGGCGCGGTGTTTGAAGGATTGAAATCCAGTGTCATCGAGGGCAGATCGCTCTCGCAATCCATGGCGGCACATCCGTCACTCTTCGACGGACTTTATCGCTCCATGGTGTCAGCCGGCGAGGCAGGCGGGCACCTGGTCGGGATGCTTGAGCGGCTCGCGCGGCACCTGCGCCAGCGCGAGGCCATCCGCCAGCGCGTAGTCGGAGCGCTGGTTTATCCATGCATCGTGCTTGCGGCAGGCGCGATGACCGTCGCCTTTTTCATGCTGGTGATGCTTCCGCGCCTCTCGGGGATGTTCAAGGACATGGGCCAGGCGCTGCCCTTTTCCACGCAGGTGCTGGTGTGGACGAGTGACACGCTCATGCAATACGGGTGGATGATTCCGCTGGCGTGCGGCGCGGGCTGGATGCTGTTCCGCAAATGGATGCGAACCCCCCAGCACCGCCTGAGCTGGGACCGGCGCCGCCTGGCGTGGCCGCTGGCGGGACGACTTCACTCGCTCGAGGAATTCAGCCGCTTCGCCCAGACACTTTCCACCCTGCTGCAAAGCGGGGTGACACTGGTGGAGGCATTGGGCGTGTCCGAAGCAACACTCGGAAATGCCGCGCTGCGGGAGGTGGTCCGGGAAGCGCGGGCCCAGGTGCGGGATGGGAGAAGCCTTCACGAGTCGTTGAAGTCGCGGAATCTTTTATCAGGCATGCTGCTCGACATGCTGGCCGTGGGCGAGCGCACCGGAGACCTGGGTGGCGCCTTGCGTCACGCAGCCGAGTCATGCGAGCGCGACCTGGACCGGGCGCTTCTCACGTTTACATCACTCGTGGAACCCATCCTGATCGTGGCCATGGCCGCATTCGTAGGGAGCATCGTCTTCAGCGTGGTGATGGCCGTGTTTGATCTGACAAGCGGGATTGGACGGATGTGAATCGACACTTGCAAACAGTATGACTCTGTAATAGCTTTATGAAAATCCGATTTATTGAACACCACAGGTTTACAGAGCAAATCACACATTTAGTGGACGATGAGGCCTACCGTAAATTCCAACTCTGTCTTGTGCGAAACCCGAATCAGGGCCCGGTCATCCCGGGGAGCGGAGGGTTGCGTAAAGCACGGTTGGCATTGCCTGGGAGAGGGAAGAGCGGGGGCGCCCGGGTGATTTATTGGTACAATCCCGACACACGAATGATCATGCTGTTTCATTGCTACCCCAAGGGGCGTTGTGAAAACTTGACTCACGAACAATTGAAGCGGCTATCCGAACTGGCCGTTCTTGCGAAAAAGGAGTTTCAAAATGAAAAAACACAAGGAAATCAAATTTGATGCGGAGACTCTCGTGCGCAGTGTTGAAGAGTTCGTCGAACATCTTCAAGGTCGGCGCAAACTGACATTGCGCGTAACCACCATCACGATTCCTGAGCCGGTCAAGCCGATGAAACCGCGCGAAATCGGAGCCATCCGACGCCGTCTGAACATGAGCCAGGCCGTGTTTGCAGCCATGCTCAATGTGCCGCCCGCGACTGAGCGCAGTTGGGAGAAGGGGAGAAGGCGTCCCACAGGAGCGGCGTTGCGCCTCTTGGACCTTGTACGACGCAAGCCGGAAGTGTTGCTTGAAGATGCCTCCTCGCGGCGCCTTGCAGCCTGAGATTGATGCTTGCAGCAATAGAATTCGACCCGCGTATCAAATCCTTGATCGCGCGCAAAAAAACCGCTTCAAATGGGGCATGAAAAGACTGGTTCTCCTTTTTTTCATTCTGTCACCCCTGGTCGGGGTCCGCGCCGATGGCATGGTCGAGGCCAAGACCATGATGGGGATGAAGATCAAGACATGGACAGCGGGGCTCAAGCAGCGCAACGAGATTCCGAACCCCATGACCGGCGGCACGATTGTCACCATCACCCGCGTGGACAAGGGCGTGCAGTGGACCATCGACCTCCAGCTGAAGGTTTATGACGAAAAGCCGATTGCTCTTCCCTACCAGAAAAACTCCACGGAGGCGGAGATGATCAACTCCGCAAAACAGGGTAACGCGGAGAAAGCGCCCAAGCTGGAAATCCGCAAGACGGATCGGACACGAATGATCGCAGGGTTCAGCGCCACGAGCTATGAAGTGAAAGCCGACGGCAAGCACAGCGCCGAGCTCTGGCTTACACCGTACACACCCATGCTCGAGCAGATGGACAAGGAGACGCGTGAGTTTGGCGAAGCGCACACCAGGGAACTTTACAAAAACTATCCCGCTGCCGAGCGCAAGGAAATGGAGGTGGGCATGTCCATGATGGCCGGAATGGTGAAAGGGCAGCTGCCAGCCCAGGCAAGCAGTGATCTTTCAAAGGGCTACACTCTTGCGATGGAGGGCGAGTCCTCCATGGAAACTGCGGTCATGGACACGATGGCTGATCGTGCGCCCACCGCCCCCAAGGGGGAAACATCCAAAAAATCCACCCTCTACGAAGTGCTTTCCCTCACCGCCGACAAGATCAATGCAAACCAGTTTGAGATCCCGCCCAGTTTCAAAAAGGTGGACGATGTCGCCGCCCTGCAGGCACAGGAGTTGATGAAAGCGATGATGAATGGCAAGGGCGACGGTGTGAACATGGAGGAAATGATGAAAAACTTGCCCAAGGGCGCGACGAGCGGGGCCAGCCAGCCCGACGAATAAGGACCGCATGAGCATCTCGACCGAAAATGCCTTGAAACTGCTCGAGGGAGCCGAGGCGAAGATCGCGCGCGAACGCGCCGTGGTGGGGCTCGATGGATTCGTGGATTCCATCATCCGCATCGTGGACAAGCGCCAGGCGGATGGCACCGCCACGCACATCGAAAAAATCTCCAAGTGGGCCGAGCGCGTCGATGCCGCAGCCGGCAAGAGCACCAAGTTCGAGCTCTCGGTCCAGCAACTCAAGCTCGGTGGCAATGGCCCCATCATGGCCCATGCCCTCATCAACTTCGGCCTGCCGCTCACCTGCGTCGGCAACATGGGATTCCCCGACCTGCACGCCATCTTCCAGCCGATGAAAAAAGAATGCAGTGTCATCACGGTCGCCGATGCCAGTTACACCGACGCCATCGAGTTTGAAGACGGCAAAATCATGCTCTCCCGCCAGGATTCGGCGAGGGATGTCACGTGGGAAACACTCCAACGCGTGATCGGGAAGGAAAAACTCCTCGCCTTGTTCGACCAGGCAACCTTCATCGCCCTGAACAACTGGACCGCCCTGCCCGGCATGTCGGATATCTGGCGCCAGATGCAGGCGGAAATCTGCCCCAAACTCTCGCCGCTTGCGGCAGGCCGCCGGCGCAAAATCTTTTTCGACATCGCTGACCCGGAATTCCGCCTGAAGGAGGACGTTGCGATGGCGATGGATCTGGTCGGCCGATTCCAGAAATGGTTCGACGTCACGCTCGGCCTGAACCAGAAGGAGTCGGAGGAGGTATGCGAGGCCCTGGGAATTTCTTCCGTGGGAACGACCCGTGAGGATATTCTCAAACGCGCCGGGCTCTTGCAGGCCAAACTGGGCGTCGAGGGCATGGTGGTGCATGCCACGAAATACGCCATCGCCGCTTCCGCCACCGGCAGCGCAATCGCAGAAGGGCCCTACGACCCCAGGCCCGTGATCTCCACCGGCGCCGGCGATCACTTCAACGCGGGATATTGCCTTGGTTTCATGCTGGGCGGTGAGCTGGAACAACGGCTGCAACTCGGGGTGTCAACCTCGGGCTATTATGTCCGCACCGCCAAAAGCCCGACGATCGATAACTTGCGAAAGTTCCTGCAGGAATACAGCTGATCAGCTGCACGCAGGTCCGTTTACAATCTGGATGTGGTGCCCATACGCGGCTGGGAACGCATCGGATTTCCGAAGCGCGGTTTTGATTTCGGCGTCCATTTCCCCCAATCCCTCGAGTCGGATTTCAATGGCGCCGGGCTTGAGTGACGCATGAACCCTGGTGACGCGGCAAAGGTGGGTGCGGTCAAGGGCGTCGGCAAGGCGCAGGAGCGGGACGAGGAGACGCACCCGGGTTTCGTCTGCCCTGGCAAGGGCAAGCAACTTGCGGTGATGTTCACGGGGTGGCGTGCGGCGGTGGTAACGCGCCACGCAGGCGATGAGGGGAATCCAATCGTCCGGAACGGATTTCCAACGCTGTTGACGGATCATCCGCGCGGCAATCTTGTGATGCTTGCGCCCACCTTCCGATGCTGGCCATCCGATGTCGTGCAACAACGCGGCGGCCAGGAGGATGAAGCGATCGTTGGCGCCGAGCTGGTGAAGCGGCGCCAGCTGGTCGAAAAGCTGAAGGGCGAGTTGCGACACGTGCTCGACATGCGTGGGTTCACGATCGTGCTCGCGCATCATGGCCCGCACCTCGGCAAGTGCCGTCTCATGATCCAGTTGGATCGTGGTCGCCGGCAGGTTCTTCACTGCAAAACTCTTTCCGTCGTCCGGAAATGCAGCTTGGCCACCTTGCCCAGTTCCTCCCGCCCGTGCCTGGCGACAAATTGTCTTCCAGCCTCGATCACCGCCTCCGACGCCCCCTTGGGAAACTCCACGCCCCATTGTTTCGAAAGACGGCCGATGCCCTGCACAAACCCGGCGCGCGCGACGATGGATGCCGCCGCGACCGCGAGGTCTTCCTCCGCCCGATGGCGCTGCTCGAGCTTGATCCCCTTCCCCCGCTCCATCAATGCCCGCTCAATGATCCGCTTGTTGCCGAACTGGTCGGAAATCGCGCGCTGGCAGATTTTCCCGGTCTTCTGTGGGTCGATATAGGACATCATGTCCTCGATCGCCCGCGCGTGCCCCCAACCCAGCATGTCATTCACGTTGCGCATCTTGGCGTGCAGGCGGTTGTAAGTCTCGGGCAAAAGCCTCACCACCTTCACCGCACACTCACGCATCGCAAGGATCTCCTTTGCCATGTCCACCGCCTTCCGGTCCGATGAAATCGCCTTGGAATCGCGCACGTTCAACTCCTTGAATTTTGGAAATGCCTCCCTCGACGCAAACACGGAGCTGATCACCAGCGGCCCGAAATAATCGCCCTTGCCGCTCTCGTCCACCCCGATGTGCGGCTCGTACGCCTGCGGGTTGAGCACCTCGTCATAACCAAGCCGCGCCTCCTGCAGCACGTCCGGCTCAAGAAAAAACTGGACGAATTCCTCCGTCCCCTTTCCCTGCACCACCAGCTTTCCACTCTCGTAAAACACCACGCCCACGTTCTCGCGCTTGCCGGCGAATTTCGCGTAGGGCACTTCCTGGACCTTGAACCCGTGCGTGTCCAGATACTCCTTCACCAGCAAGGCTTGGGCTTCCGTAAGCTTGGTGGTATAAATGTGGAGTGGACCCATCTGGATTCTGAAATCAGTTCCCTTTCCTTAGCGATCAGCCGCGGCTGCTTCAATTTCAAATCTCAAATTTCAAATCTCAAATTCCACCCCCGTGTCCTCTTCCTTCTCATCCCCCCTGCTCCCGTGGTACCGCCGGAGCCATCGCGACCTCCCATGGCGGCGCACGCGTGATCCTTATTCCATTCTCGTCTCGGAAATCATGCTGCAGCAAACACAGGTCAAGACCGTCATCCCCTACTACCTGCGCTGGCTGAAACGCTTCCCCAACGCCCGTTCCCTCGCCGCCGCTTCTGAAAAGGATGTCCTCAAATCGTGGGAGGGCCTCGGCTATTATCGTCGCGCCCGCTTCCTCCACGCCGCCGCGCGTTCCATCGTCGCCGATTTCGACGGACGTTTCCCCGACACGGTCGAACGCCTCGCCTCGCTCCCGGGCGTGGGACGCTACACTCTCGGCGCGGTCGCCAGCATCGCCTTCGGGTTGCCCCTGCCGGTTCTCGATGGCAACGTCATCCGCGTCCTCTGCCGCTGGTTCGGCATCCGCGATGACACCCGCAAGGCCGCCACGCGCAAGCAACTCTGGGATCTCGCCGAAAAACTGATCCCGACGGAAACGCCCGGCGATTTCAACCAGGCGATGATGGAGCTTGGGGCGACGGTCTGCACGCCGCACAAGCCCTTCTGCCTGCTCTGCCCCATCCGCAACGGCTGCCACGCCTTCGCGCGGGGCGAACAGGAATCGCTCCCGCGCGCGACACCCCGTCCCGCGACCATCAGGCAATTTGAATACGCCGGCCTCGTCATCCGCAACCGCCGCGTGCTGCTTTGCCAGCGCAAGGGCGGCCAGCGCATGGAGGCGTTGTGGCAGTTCCCATCCATCATGCTCCCCCGTCGCACCCGCCGCTGGATGGACTCATGGAAAACCACGTTTGGAAAGTTCGACGTGTCCGAACTCATTTTCAGCCTCGGCTACTCCGTCACTCATCACCGCATCCATCTTGATCTCCATCGCCTCCGTCATTTCAAACTTCAAAAAAATTCCAGCGCCCAATGGGTCCCCATGGCCGAAACCCGGAACCTCCCCTTCACCGCCGCCCACCGCAAACTGGCCGACCGATTCCTCGGCATCCCGATGGGCGGAGGGAAGAGCAGGCGGCTGTTCAGCACCGCAGCCGCCCTGTTGCGCTGCGCAACATAAGCGGCGGAGGGGCTGAACAGCCGCTTGGACAAGTGGATACCTTTGCTGACATTTTAACGCGTTTGCCCCGCCCTCTCAATCCTTCGGTTTGCTTTCCCGCTGCATCGGGGCTAAAAAGGCCGGATGCCTTCCAGAGAAATCATAGCCCGTCACGTGCGCGACATCCCGCGGTCGGGGATCCGCGACTTCTTTGAAGTGGTGCAGAATGTTCCCGATGTCGTTTCTCTTGGCATCGGCGAACCGGACTTTGTCACGCCATGGCACATCCGCGAGGCAGCCATCTACGCGCTGGAAAAGGGCCGCACGGGATACACCTCCAATCTCGGGCTCCTCAAGCTCCGCAAGGCGATCGCCATTTACGTCGAGCGCAAATTCCAGCTTTCCTACAATCCTGAAACCGAAATCATCATCACCGTCGGCGTCTCGGAAGGCATGGACATTGCCCTGCGCTCCATCCTCAACCCGGGCGAGGAGGTCATCTACCACGAGCCCTGCTACGTCTCGTACCACCCCGGCGTGCAACTCGCACACGGCGTTCCGGTCGGCGTGGCCTGCACATCGAAAAATCAATTTGCGCCGGATGCCGCCGATTTCGCCGCAAAAGTCTCACCGCGCACGCGCGCGATCATGCTCAACTTTCCAACCAACCCCACGGGCGCCACGGTCACCCGCCAGCAACTCGAGTCGCTCGCCCGGGTGGCCGTTGACAAAAACCTGCTCGTGCTCTCCGACGAAATCTACGCGGAGCTCACCTATGAGGGAAAACACCTCTCGATTGCCACGCTGCCCGGCATGCGCGACCGCACGATCTTCTTCCACGGGTTTTCCAAGGCATGGGCCATGACCGGTTTCCGCCTCGGCTACGCGTGCGCCCCGGCGCCGATCATCGAGGCCATGATGCGCGTCCACCAGTATTCAATGCTCTGCGCCCCCATCCTCAGCCAGGAAGCCGGCATCGAGGCGCTCAAGAATGGCGATTCCGACGTGGAACGCATGCGCGAGGAATATCTCCTTCGGCGTAATTTTCTCGTCGGGCACCTCAACGAAATGGGCCTCGAATGCCAGGCGCCTCGCGGGGCCTTTTACGCCTTCCCATCCATCCGCAACACCAACATGGGCAGCCGCGATTTCTCCATGAAACTGCTCGAGGATCAAAAAGTGGCCGTGGTCCCCGGCAACGCATTCGGCCCAAGCGGCGAAGGCCATGTCCGCTGCTCGTTCGCCGCCGCCATGACCGAAATCGAAAAAGCTGTCGAGCGCATGAAACGGTTTTTGAAATAAGGGAGTTCTCCCGCAAGCACCCGTGATCCCCCGTCATGGATGAAAAACCCCAACACATTTTTCTTGTCGTGCTCGCACACGAGGCGGATGAAGCGCATGACGCGCTGAAGGCCATCCCCCGCCCCACGCTCGAAAGGTTTGCGGAAATCGTCGTCGTGCTGCCATCCGATCCCGATTCGTCGGCCGCCGGACCAGGCTTGGACATCCACCCGCGAACCACGGTTCTTCGCGTGGACCCACGCGAGGGTCCCGGAATCCGATTCCGCATCGGACTGGCATGTGTCGAAAAATCAAGGGGCGATGTTGCGCTGGTGATTTCGGGCCACGGCCTTGCCGGGAGCCAGGCCATTTCGCCCATGCTGGATGCCTTGCTGGATTCACCAAGCGACATCATCGTCGCGTGCCGCCCCCCCCCTTCTGTTCTGCTTCATCCTTTCTCGTCCATCCTGCGCTGGCTCACCAAGATTCCCCTGTCAGACTTCAGCAGCGGAGTGCGGGCCTGCCGGCTGGGCGCGCTGCGGGATCTCCCATTCCGCCACAACACCGACAGGGAGCATTTCGACATCGAACTGTTGCTCCAGGCGAAAGCGGCGGGGAAATCCATCGCCGCCGTGAAGGTCCCGTGGCACGCGCATCCGGGCTGCAGTCCATTCTTCAAAAACCTCACCTCGATCCACTCGCTCGTCTCGATCGCCCAGTATCGCGCGAACCGGCTCTCACTGATCTACCACCGCAAGTTTGACTTCCTGAAGGATGAGGACCGCTACATTTTTAAAAAGGAACCGACGTCGCTCCACCAGCACGTGCTCAAACACCCCATCGCCCCCAACAACCTTGTCGTCGAACTCGGCGCGGGACAGGGACACATCAGCCGATTCTTTTCCAGCAGGGGAGCGCGCGTCGTTGCCATGGACCAAAAACGTCCTTGCGGCGATTTCCCGTTCCCCTATTCCGCATGCGATCTCGAGCAGCCATTTGCCGATGCATTTGTCAGGGAGCACGGGCCCTGTGACTGTGTGATCATGCTCGACGTGGTGGAACACATGGCCGATCCCGAGCGCCTGATGGAACAGGTCTGGAAATTGCTCAAGCCCGAGGGTGTGCTCCTTCTCAGCACCGCGAACATTGCCTACCTGCCCATCCGCCTCATGCTTGCGTTCGGCCTGTTTAATTACGGAAGGCGCGGCATCCTGGACATGACCCATCGCCGCCTCTTTACCCTCAAATCCCTGGGCCGTCTTCTCAAGGATGCGGCGTTCCGCCCGGAGCAATGGCGCGGCTTCGGCCCCCCGATCGCCGACCTGATCGGGCGTTCCCCCATCCTCCGCTTGCTTGACCGCCTTGCCGCTGCAGCCGCAGCTTGCTGGCCATCCCTGTTCGCCTACCAGATCCTTGTCGTGGCCCAGCGGCGTGAGGGGTTGGATGATGTGCTTGCCAAGCCACGGTGAAACCGCCTGGCTTGTGGTAGGGCGCGACCGCCGGGCGCGCCGCTGCGCCACGGACGGCCCGGCGGTCCGTCCCTACCTCGACGCGGTTATTTTCCGGACACGCTAACGCGATTTTAGCTCCTCGCGCGCGTCATCCACGGATTTGATCACATCCATCGCGCGAAGCATGTATTCGGGCGTCGGTTCATAGACATGATGTTTCATAAAAATCCGGTAATACTGGCTCAGGTCCTGAACGCTCACGGCCAACACGGCAACCAGAAACAAGACCCGCTGCCTTGATCCAAAACGCGCCGCCCACCCGGCCAGGGCCACGACCACGAACACTCTCATCGGGAAATCCCATACGGCGGTGTAACGAAGGTTGCCCCCATATTTCAACTGCAACATACCAAGCCATGTGGCCGCCATGAAGCATGCCAGGTAAACCAGGGGACGTTGATGCAAACGCAATCCTCCCAATCCCGCAAAACAGAGCAGCACGACCAGCGGGCTTAGCATGAAGAGATCAAGCCAGTAACGATACCAGGGGCCGTCTCCGGTCAGAACCGTAAACGCGTTGCGGTTCCCCTTGACCACAAACGCAGTGTAAATCTCCACAAAACGCCCCCATCCCCCAGCCAAAAGAACCAGGAGCGTCACCGCGACCATGGGCGCCAGGATGGTTGTCCGCCAGGCGGCGGCAGTCGGCCGCGAAAGACCGATCCACGGGGCGATCACGAGAAGCACCACCATGGCAAACCAGATGAACACAGAATTCTCCTTCGTCATCACCAGGATGAGCAGGGAAGCCGCGTACAAGGCGAGCCACTTTCGCGAATTCGGTGGCTGAAGATAAAACCAGAGGCTGCCCAGGCTGACCATGGCCCACAGCGTGAAAAAACCATCGTTCAGCCCCTTGCCCCCAAGATGAAGCCGCAGCGGGGCGCACGCCATCAGAAGCACAACGGCGATCGCCTCGCGCGACGGAAGAATGCGGCTCGCAAAAAATGCACACCATGCCAGCAGCAACATCGAGGAAACCATGGATACAACCGCGAGCGAGCGGTGTTCCTCGATGCCCGTCACGACATGACAAAGGGCGGCTGTGGCGAGATGGGCAAATCGCGTGGGTGGCGCCGAAACCGCCGCTCCACTGTACATTTCCTCGAGGTAATACGAGGTCAAAAAAGGATACTTCCCCAGACCGTCATGACTCAGAAATCTGCAGTAGGTTGCGTAGTGGTATTCATCGTGCACCGCCACCTCCAATGGGGCAAACGCCACCCAGTTCAAGATCCACCCCAGCAAGATGACCAGCCACATCCGCCAATCCATCCGCATGAAAACACAGCCATTCCACGGCCCGCAAGGGAACTTTCCGGAAGTGGAGGAACTGGTCATTGGAAATGAAATGAATGCCGCCACGGCGATGACTGGCCTGGGCCCAATCATAAAAATCCAGCCTCATCGATGCCAGACAATTCATTCCCCGGCCGCGACCGTCTGCATTGGAGCGCCGTCAGCCATCAGCCTTAAACCTGGGATCGCGGCTCTTAATTCGTAGTTATTCCGCCATTCCTCATGCATGATGGTCCTCACCCTCCCATGAAAAAACTTCTGTGCGCGCTGCTTCTCTGGACGGGAAGCTTTCTGTCCATTCAGGCGGAGCCCCCTGCGCCCATACCGCTGACTTCGATCACTGAAGCAGATCTGAAAGAATTCCACGAATCTCCGCCGGAAGTTAAAAAGCTGATCCGGGAAGCCCTGCGCCTCGCCACATTGAAATTGAAATATCTCTACGGGTCGGCCGATCCGGCCAACGGGGGCGTCGATTGCTCGGGCACCATCCATTATCTTCTGAAGGAAGTCGGCCTGACCGGAGTTCCCCGGGATGCCAGCGGCTTTTATGAGTGGTCATGGAAACAGGACAGATTCCATTCCGTGATCAGCACTGATCCGGCAAGCTTTGAATTCAAGCATCTTCGGCCAGGTGATCTTTTGTTCTGGATCGGCACCTACGACGTAAAACGCGATCCCCCCATCAGCCATGTCATGTTGTACCTGGGAACACACGCCGTCACCCATGAAAGGCTCATGATGGGCGCAAGCAGCTCCCAATCCTTCAAGGGAACCCCTCACGAAGCCGTCACGGTTTCCACCTGGAACCTTGCCCGTCAAGGCCAGCCGGGCGCGCGATTCATCGGCTACGGATCCATCCCCGGACTCGTGGCCCAACCCGCCGATGATTCAAAAGCGCCCAGGCCAGCGACTGTTCCGCCATCAGAGGACTCATTCAAGATCAAGGACCTGAGCATCCACCCCCCGATCCTTTTTCCGGAATTCAAACAGTCCAAGGAAAAGGAATAAAGTCAGCCCTTGCCACGTGGTCTGTGGGATTTCGGACAGGATTAACAAGATTTACAGGATTACTTTTTCTCCGCTTGTTGGACGTTGGAAGTTCGACGTTCAATGTTGGAAGTTCATCCGACGGCTTGCCTGCCGCATGGCAGCGCTGTCAGCCTTCAGCCCCTGATTCCATTCCACATAAACCTATATCAATGCTTCTCATCTTCCTTGATGAAGCCCCCCCTTCCTTCCACGATGGATGGCGATGCGCTTTCACATCTCACGCCACCACGCCGAGAGGCTTGAACTGCGGGGCATTTCGCAGGAGGATGTGAATCCGTGGTACAGTACGGGCAGAAGGAAACAGCCCCCGGGATGCCCAGGCACGGAGGAAGGATTTTCAAGTTTCATAAAACCGTTGGCTCAACCACTTTGGTGGTTGTGGTGGAGACGAAAAGAGAGGAAAGTTGGTTCATTACGACCTATGAAAAGTGAACGCCAGATGTTCGTTGTCCATTCGAAGATGGCTCCCGTGATCACGGTGGATTCCGAAGTGGACGCCGTGTACGTCTATTTCAAGCGCTGCAAGGTGGCGAAAACAGTCGAGATTCCCAGCAAGACGATGATCCTGAACGTGGACCTGGACGCACGCGGCGAGGTCGTCGGCATCGAGGCGATCGGGGGACGACAGCTGGAAGTGAGAAAGCTGCTGGAAACCGCCCATGTCAGCGCTCCCGGCATTGACTGGTCCCACGCCCGGTTTCGATCCGCACCCGCCGACCCGGTCGCAAAATAGCAGTGGCACGACACGGGTTTACTGCGTGGCAAAAGCCCCGCTTCGCTTCCGGATTTTTGACAGGATTTACAGGATGAACAGGATTTCCGGAACGGCAGGGATTTGGTCAGGACTTGTCCCCCTCCGGTAGGGGGATTCACAAGATTTTTCACGCAGCATTGCTGCGTGAAAAGGCACTCAGGCGCATGAAATCTGCGTCCGTCTGCGTCGATCTGCGGAGACCATCGGGACCCAGGGCATCCGTGAAATCCGTGGTGCCTCCCCCCTCCTCTCTCCGCGCTCTCCGTGCCTCCGTGTTTTCTTCCGCTTGTTCGACGTTGGAAGTTTAAAGTTCGATGTTCGACGTTCCCGCCGCCCGGCGAAGCCGTCAGCTCCCAGCCTTCAGCCACGGACTTGTCGCCCCTTGCGGACTTGTCCACCTCCGTCGGATTCCGATTCCGAACACTGATTTCCACCGCCGACCATGGTGAAACATTGTAGCCGATCGTCCGCAGACGGAATGGCATGGTCAGGCGCATGATACACCCCATGCCCCGCCGTGACCGAACCCTCACCACCTTTGGAAAAAACGTCTGCCGGTTCCGCACCCAGAAAGGCTTTTCCCAGGACAAGCTCGCTGAAAAGGCAAACTTGGACCGCACCTACGTGAGCGGCATCGAGCGCGGGGTCCGCAATCCCAGCATCACCGTTGTCATAAAGCTGGCCCGCGCACTTGGCGTGACCACCGACCAACTCTGCAAAGGGGTGGGAGCATGAAACGTCGCAATCAGATCAAAATCCAGAAGACGGGCGAGGATTCGGCTCCATACCGGATCAACGGAAACGGCTCTCCCCACAAAGTCCGCTTCATTGACCTTTTCTGTGGCATTGGCGGCTTCCGCATCGCATTTGAACGCGCCGGTGGAGAGTGTGTGTTTTCATCAGATTGGGATAAATACTCCCGGATCACGTACAAAGCCAACTTTGGAGAGGAACCGCACGGTGACATCCATACCGTGGCAGTCGCCGATATCCCGAAGCACGACATTCTTTGCGCTGGTTTTCCATGCCAACCGTTCAGTATCGCAGGCGTATCCAAGAAGAACAGCCTCGGGCGAAAGCACGGATTCGATGATGAGAGACAAGGCAACCTTTTCTTTTCCATCGCCGACATTCTCGAATACCACAAACCAGCTGCATTCGTACTGGAAAACGTCAAGAACCTCAAGAATCACGACAAAGGCCGAACCTTCGACATCATCCACCGCACTCTTACTGACTCACTGGGATACACCGTGTATCACAAGATCATTGATGCCAAGTCCGTCGTTCCACAGCACCGTGAACGGATATTCCTCGTCGGCTTCCGCGATTACCGTTATTTCGAATTCCCTGAATTTTCTTCCGAAGGCCCAAAGCTTGGTAGCATCCTTGAATCGAACCCGCTTCCGAAATACACGCTCACGGATCACCTGTGGCAATACCTCCAAAACTACGCGGAAAAGCATCGCGCCGCTGGCAACGGTTTCGGTTTTGGGATGGTCACGGAACGGGACACAACGCGCACCTTGAGCGCACGCTATCACAAAGACGGTTCTGAGATACTTATCTCACAAGGTCCGCACAAAAATCCGCGTCGACTGACACCGAATGAATGCGCCCGGCTCATGGGCTATCCAGCCAATTTCAAAATCACCGTCTCCGATACTCAGGCCTATCGCCAATTCGGCAACTCGGTGGTCGTGCCTGTCGTCAAACGCATAGCTGAGAGCGTCATTAAAAGCCTACAACGACCGGCGGATTATCAACCCGATTTGGTACTTCGATGCGCTGAGAGAACACGGGAGAATGTCCATGCCCCAAACCCACCGAAAAAGATGGCGCGCTATAAAATCAGCCGAACAAATAAATGAGTAGCTTGAGCAAGGAAGCAATGCGAGCGTACCTGTCTCGCAGTATCGCCAGCTTGAATCGCAACAAGCTCAATGGGCTGTTGGCCGAGGTCGACTTTCGTGCTCATCTTGCCTCCTTGGGGTTTGGCGACCGCGTTTCGAGAGGAGGCTGGATTGCAAGAAAGGTGGGAGCAGGAGAGTTCGCCCGTAAGACGGCGGTGTTTTTTCCGGAAACCATCACACCTGCCAACCCATATCCAAGCTCCCGCACCCTGCCCCAACCGGATGTAGGACTGCACACCATCTGCGCCACTTTCCACCAATCGGGAATAGCTGCGTTTTTCTGTGCAGCAACTATAGAACAAACTAATGTCGGTGAGAGCGTAGGTTGGAATGCGATCCAACTCGGTCTGCCGACGGCGCAAACCTACCAGCAATTTCCTGGCTCAGTGACTCATCTGTTTAGTCAACGAACTCGGAAATACAAATACCTGAGGCACAAAACCAATGCTGAGGTGATTCCGTCCGACGCAGTAGCCGAGGAGTTCTCAAAAGAGAATCTGCGAATTGCATTTCAGACACCTTTCATGGCCGAGGTTTCAGATATCGATGGCATTCTCTGGGGTCAGCAATTTACTTATCCGCTGGAGATCAAGGAGAAGACAGCGGCACAAGACAATAGGCTCGGAGAGTTCTTCGGACTGGATACAGGTCCATTTGTCAAACTTGCGTACTACGCCGCGAAAAGGGGCAACCTCCATTCGCTCTTCGTTGTGCGCGAGATCGACAACGTAGAAACGCGTCGACTTGTCAATTGGTGGTTCATCAAGTTCGAGGAACTGGCAAAATTTGCATCTTGGGTCTCACTAGCAGGCGGCCCGGGCATGGGCGGTGGAGCAAGCAGGGTTGTTTGCATTCCAAAGGCTGAGTTTCAGCCAGTTACAAGGGAGAACCTCGATCGTCTATGACCTTGGCACGATTAAGCACCCTTCTTGCAGCCGCAGGCTGCAAAAAACTCTACGCGAAGCCGCTTGCTGAAAACGACAACTCGAAGAACCAAGTTTATTTCGGGCCAGACTTTCAGGTTCTGAATCTATTTCCGAACGAAGGCATCACAGCAGAAAGCAGTTCAAAAAATTCCATTTTCAAGGCGAAACTGCGATTTGGTTGGCTCCTTCCAAACGGCACCGTGGCAGAAGTGCCCGGGGCACAGTTAATCCTCTACCCACAGTACCCAGAAGTCCGATTCTCCGGATTTTTGCGTGGCTGCTTAGCGGGTCCGTCGAAATTGATGACTGGAAGACGGCGGGGGCGCGTTCTTTTCCTGGGGGTTACTGGACAACGACAGGTCGTAGGATTTGTTGTGGCGGGCGATTCTCCAATCGCCGCAGAGTTTTGTGCTCGCACAGTAAAATCTACCGCAGGTGTCTTCTGTGAGCTTTCCCTGCCCCGAGTTGCCAACGAAGCTGAATCGCGCATCAAATTACTTGCTGAACTGCGTCGAATAAACCGTCTGGGATGGATTGTTTCCAAGCAGCTCGGTTCCGATGGAAAATTGAATCCCTGTAATGCGGCACAGTGTGGCGGATTCACTTTGGAAGCTGAGTTAGGTATTCCCAAGAACAGCGTCGCGGAACCGGATTTCCTAGGCTGGGAGGTGAAGCAATACGATGTGGAAAATTTCGAACGAATCGAGTCTGCGAAACCCATCACGCTGATGACACCTGAGCCAACAGGCGGCTTTTACAAGGAGCATGATGTTGAGGCATTCGTACGCAAATTTGGCTATGCTGATAAGGCTGGACGGCCCGACCGGATGAACTTTGGCGGACGGCATTTTGTCGGCTACGCCTGCGCAGCGACGGACCTGACGATGCAGCTGCGTGGCTACGATGCCGTATCAAATCGAATCACGGATGCCGGCGGTTGCATCGCCTTGGTGAGTGTGACTGGTGAGGTCGCTGCCACTTGGAGTTTCAATAAAGTTTTGGAGCATTGGTCACACAAGCACATGAAATCGGCTTATGTGCCGTCACGTTGCCGTAAGGAACCGGTACGGCAGTATTGCTACGGCCAAAAGATCCGGCTGGCTGAGAAGACGGATCCGCTGCTTTTGCTCAAAGCGATGGCCTCCGGCGCGGTGTATTACGACCCGGGCATCAAACTTGAGCAGATATCTTCGACGAAGCCATCTTTCAAGAAACGCAGCCAGTTCCGGGTTGCATCCAAAAACATCTCCACACTCTATCAGACTGTGGAAACGGTAGAAGTCTGAGGCTATGGCAGACGTCTTCACCAAGACCAAGCGCTCGGTGGTGATGTCCCGCATCCGCGGGCGTGGGAACCGCGACACGGAACTGGCCTTGGTGAAACTGCTCCGGCGGCATGGCATCACCGGATGGCGTCGTCATCCTGTGATGTTCGGCAAACCTGATTTTGTGTTTCGGAAGGAACAGGTCGTGGTGTTCGTGGATGGGTGCTTTTGGCACAGCTGTCCACGTCATGCCACGAAGCCGAAGAACAACGCGGCCTTCTGGCGAAGAAAGTTCGCGGCGAACAAGGAACGGGACCGGCTGGTGAACCGGAGGTTGCGGCGCGGGGGATGGCGGGTGGTGCGGTTGTGGGAGCATGATCTCACCCGTCGAAATCAGGGACAGACCATCCGAAGGTTTCAGCGCCTGCTGCGGTGATCGAATCTTCCGTCGTATCTCCGTGCCCTCCGTGACTCCGTGGTTTTTTTTCGCCTCCGACTTCTGGATCCTGGCTCCCGGGCCGAACTGAAGCGGCGAACCCGGCTCATGCAGCCGCAACGCGTGAGGAGGGAAAGCGGCCATGGACGACGTCCTCCACCCAGATGTCCTCGTCGAGTTCCTCCCATCGCAAAGCCCGTCCCTGGACGCGCAGACGGACCTTCGCCAACAGTTCTTAGGGAGCCTCAGCCAGGAGAGGATATTTGGCTGCCGGGAAACTCAACAGCCGTTGATCGGCCAGTTCGAACCAGATGCGACGGCCCTCAACCCAGCAACGCAACGCCGCAGTCGTCAAGGTGGTTTCAGTGTTGTCCATGGAATTCAAGATTCGAAAAACGGTGGGCATCGGGGCATGCTGTGGATAAAATCGGGGCCAAGGGTGGGCTCGTTGAAAACCAGGTTGACATGCCAGGTTTCATTGAACGGACTGATTTGACACACGCGCTTCTTCGAGAGCTTTTTCCAGCCCCACTTCCTGGATCCTTTCCGGCTCAACCGCTTTGTTCGAATCAAACTCCAGGTTGCGGGAACCGTTTGGATTCAACCACGATTCCATCACAACCCCCGTCCCCTCGCCGGGACGATCGACGTCGCTAAAAATCCTGATCGAAACCCGTGCGTGGTGCCGCCCGCCCCTGCTTTTCACATACAACAGTCGCTCAACCGCGTGATCCCAATTGGTGGACGTGGAAGGCATCGAGATTTTCAATTGCGGTTGGTATCCCTTCTCAGGCGCCGAATACATCCAGTAGTTTGTTGATTCCAACACCCCACCATTGACGCCTTCGATCGTGACCGACCAATCGAAGTTGCGCTGTTGAAACTTCAGTTGGACGGGATCACGTCGCAACGTAAGACGGAGATCCCCCCCCTGCTTGACGATCTTTCCCGTCGTGAGATCGATCGCCGCAGAAGTTCCATCGTAGGGAATGTGGAGATGGGGCATGTCGCAACAAATCATCGTCTCCGCCCCAACCAATTTCCACATTACGAAGATCACCGGATTTTTAGGGTCTGGCTGATGTACATGGCGATACATTTTGGAATACTTAAAACTGCTCCCTTCATGAAGGTCTTGCTCATACCCGGTTCGCACAATTCTAATCCCCAAGCGTTCTCCATAGAAACCTTTCAACTCGAACCCCCCTTGCGCATCTGTGCGCGTTGAATACTTTTCAACAGTCTCCCTGAAACCATCCCGTACGATCACACTTCCGGTTATTTCCGCATCAATCACCGGATTTCCATACTGATCCACAGCTTTTCCATAGAACTCGATCGGCTGGTGGTTCAGCGCCAGCAATCCATCACGCATCATGTCAGGCGAGGATGCCGTCTTGGGCGTTGAATTGACTGCATCACCCGACTTTGCCGATCCCGCTTTTGGGTCACCTTTTCCGATGGTGGACGATCCCCCATCGACAGTTTTGGAGGTCCAAGGCAATTTTCCATCCATCAGTGAGAAAAGTGCCAACAATGCAGCCAGCCCCAGCAAAACCAGAAAAATGATATTTCGACGTTTCATTGAATCTGAAAACCATCGGTTCCAAGCAGTGCCTTCCAATACGTTTTCTGAGCTGCATTCGTCGAACGAAACTGCGCGCTGTGCCACTTATGATCCGCAAACTCGTTCCCTGCCGGATCAGTTCCCCACACAGTCCGAAGATTCACCGAGCCTGTCATCCCGGCATTTCCTTCGGTTGACCCGAGGGCTTTGGATCTTGCTTCACTGCCGAAGGCCATGATGCGGTAGCGGTCTTTGGGGTCGGACTGGCTTCCGCCGTCGAGGGTGAACCTCAAATCGATCCCGTTCATCGCCGAGACCAGATAGAAAAACCTTTGTTCCCAGCCGGTCTCGTCCTGCGGATCGCCGTCACAGTAGTACACATGCCCGTCACCCATCAACTTGGGTTTCATGATCTGGTTGAACTCCCATGCGGGCGCCGACAGGGCGAAGTCGTTTGCGTTGTAAAAATTCACCCGTTTGCCGACGGCCGCCGCATTGGGCTGGAGCCAGTTCCTGTAAACGTTCGGAGTCTCGGGCCCGTAATCAAAGAGTCCGTTGCCCAGGTCGATCAGCGCCTGCGACTCCGCCAGATCCGGAATTTTTGGGTTGTTGTAATAGAGTCGAAGCCGGCCGTTTATAAGTTTGACCGCGTCCATGCTGTCGGGACCGTCCCCCTGGTAGGCATGGGCTGGCACGGCGGCCTGGCTGGCGACGTAGGTGTTCACCAGCACGCCGAGTTGGGCTTGGGCGGCACGGCGCAACGCCTCGCCGGTCACCACGTTGCCCATGCTGTGCGCCACCACATAGACCTTTCCGCGATAGGCCGCAGCATCCCGGATGTTCAGCTTGACGAACAGCTGCTTCAAGCCTTCGGCGGACCGCCAGGCCGTGAACTCGCCTTCGTTGTAGTTTTGGGGATCAAGAACCGGGTCCAGGATCTCCTTTGCCGCGGTTGCGGCGAAGCGGTTTGTCGTCGGCCACTTGAACAACCCGAAGCGTCCCTTGTAACCCTGCCAATAAAGACGCTTGAACGCCGTTTCGGCGAATCGCTCCTTCTCCCACGGCTCCATGTTCCAGCCGTGGACGAGGAGAATGTAGGAAGACTCCCCGGTTGCCGTGGGCGGACCGTATGCCGTTCCCTCCTGTTTCAGACCACCTGGCTCCCCGCCGCTTTGGTCCCCCACCGTCCATCGTTCATACATGTCCTTGACGTCCTTGAGTTCCACGCAGGCTTTGCAGCTGGAAATTTGCGGATCCTGCGGGATAGGCTGGGTTCCGCGACGAATGCTGGCGTGCAAAGTTCCCTTTCCCTTTGCCGCGCCTTCAAAGAGATAATATCGCGGTTGATCCTTTTTCCACGCGCCGCCCGGCGGGAGCGGAACCACGACTTCGGTTGAATCCGAAATGGTCGCAATGGATTTGCTGCAATATTTGTCGGGATTCACATTGTGGGAACCGAAAAAGATCTGCTTCACACTGTCATCCGTGAGGTATTTTGCGCCGCCATTCGCTTCCGCCGCGGGATAGATATTGATGGAAGGCTGCGGCGTGCTGGGGGGCACATCCTCCCATTTCAAAACCACCTGGTCGTCCGCCTGGAGATCCTGGTCCACCTTGATCCATATCCGCTGGAAATCTTCCAGGTCACGGCGGCAGAGAATGAGACCGTCCTTGAAATCGGATGGCCCCGTCTCGACATCATCCTCATCCCAATCCGTGCCATCCACCACATGGGCCACATCCACATCGTCATTCACCCAAAAAGTGAATCGATTGGTGGAATCCGTCTGGTCCGTGTTGTCGAACTTGACAGCGCCATCGCGATTGGCATCGACGGCGATTTGGATTTTGGGTGGGGGGAGGACATTGATCCAGACTTCGCGGCTGCCTTTGGTTTTGCCTGTGGGGGTAGAAGCATGGGTGGGTGGGGATGGTTGGCTGGGGGTGGCTGTGCCGGAACCGCTTCTGGTTCCCTGGTTGGGCTGGGGATATGCAGCGCTGCCGCCGGTTCCTGTTCCGCCTCCACCTCCACCGCCGGTGCTGGTCGGGGTGTACCAACCCCAATTTCCACTTCCACCACCGCCGGGGACGGGGATCCATCCCCAGACCTGCCCGGGAGGCGCAGCCTGGCCCGCGGGCGACGTTGGCGTCAGCATGCGCGCCAGGAGTTTTGCTGAGATATTCACATACCCATCTGTACCGACTGAGAACTCGCTTGTCACGTCTATTGCGGGCACAGGGTCGTATGCCGTGTCCACGGGATATCCAAAAAGGAACCATGGATCGGCGTGGACGGTTCCCACGCCGCCGTGACGGACCCCGTTGAGATTCACCGCGGTGTCACCAATCCAATCCATTTTATTTGTGGCGCTGGTGAGATAGATCCGGGAGCCGGGGGGCACTTTCACCTTCCTGGAGTTTACGGTCTTTACCTCCTCCTCCGTGCCGGGTGGCTCGGTCGGCAGCATCGTCTTGAGCCTGTTGTCGATGATGTAGGCATTGAAGAGATTGACGCTCCCATCCAGGGCATCGATGGGACTGGTGCCGTTTTGGGCTTCGATCAGGTTGCTCTTCCCGTCACCGTCGGTGTCAAGATTGGCGTCGGCAGCTGAGTTTGGATTGAGGCCGTAGATTCTTTCAAAGCCATCGTCCATCCCATCGCCATCGGTGTCGGCAAGGAGCGGATTGGTGCCATCGATCTGTTCCTGTCTGTCACTCACACCGTCACCGTCAGTGTCGTTGATATTGGGATTGGTGCCGTTGATGGTTTCCTGGGAATCGGGAATGCCGTCGCCGTCACTATCAAGGTCCGGCGGGGCGAGGATCAGGAGGCGTCCATAGGCGAGTGCAGCGGAGTTGGTGATGACGGTCTGGCCGAACAGCTTGATGGTACCAGAGCCGCCGCTACCCGTGACCTGCATGTAGCTGGTAATTTCCACTCGTTTTCCGCGGAGCAGAATGCCGCCACCACCGCCGCCACCGCCCACGCCGCCCGGGCCGGCCGAGGCTCCGGGCTTCTGGCCTGAGGTGTAGTAAGAGCCGGCGCCGGGGCCGTAGGTGATTTCGGTTCCCATCTTGATTGGCTGGGTGGGGTACAATCCCCTGGCGCTGATCGGTCCCTGGACCAGGTTGGTATGGACGGCGAAGAGCCAGATGGCACCGCCACCGTTGCCGCCGGGTTGTCCATCCCCTCCTTTTCCACCCGTCACGGCATAATAGAGGTTGTTGGTGTTGGTGGTGACATCGAGTGTTTCGGCTCCCCCTCCTCCTCCGCCCGAACCGCCGCCACCACCGCGTTTGAGAGAGTAATCGGTGGTGGTGTCACCATTCGAGAGTGTGCCCGGGGCGCTGTAGCCTCCGTGGATTCGTCCTCCAACCGTATCGTTGTAATTTCCCTGGCCGCCACTGCGAACGGTGACGTTGGTGGGGAAGATGGGGACGCCACCGGAGACGCCGGTCTGGACGTTGCCGGATATTCCGGCGTAGCCGCCATTGGTGGCACTGTTGAAATCCGGGCTCGCGGGCGCCGCAAATCCGCGTTGGCCGGCGGTGGCCCGGTTGGTGGATACGAGAGCGCCGCCCACTCCATTGCGCACGATGCGCCCGCGCGTGCCGCCCGCCCCGACGGCAGTTGCCCCGGGATGGCCTGCGCCATCAGCATTGATCGTGCCGAACACGGAAATGTTTTGCGCCTCGACCCAAAGCCGCCCGACGCTGTTGGTCGGAATCGAAACCGTCACATTGGAGGAAACCTGGAACAGGCCGACGTTGATGTGGCGGCCGGTCAGTTTGGCGGATGCGCTGATGATCCAGTCTGCGCCACCGTGATCGGTGACAGGCAGGTCGGCAGGAACCGCGGCGGCGAGCGTGGATTCCTCCTTGTCGCCTATTCCGTTGCTGTTGGAATCCCGGATGAGAGGGCTTGTTCCACGCTGATATTCCAGGGAGTTGGCAATGCCATCGCCGTCGGCATCCTGCGCTCCGTCCGTGGAATCGTTGGGGTTCAGGCCAAATCGGATTTCCCATCCATCCGTCATTCCGTCGCCATCGGTGTCGCCGCGCAACGGATTGGAATGGTGCGTGTTGATTTCCTCGGAATCGAAAAGGCCGTCACCATCCGTATCAGCCATGATCGGACTCGTGTAATGCGCGGAACCAAAGTTGCTGATGTACGTGGAGGTCTCCGTAAAATCGCTGATGCCGTCACCATCGCTGTCTGCCGCATAAGGCAGCGTATGGGTGACGAACACTTCATTGGAATCACCGAGTCCATCGCCATCGGTGTCGACGATGAGCGGGTTGGAATAATTGACACGTTCCTGCCAGTTGGTGAGGCCGTCGCCATCGGCGTCACCCACGGGCTCGGAAGGCGCGATGATCTCGGAAAGTTCATTCGTGGAGAGGGCGTGACCGTAGAGGCGCAGGCTGTCCAATTGCGGAGTGCGGGCATCGAGCTGCGGAAGGATTTTGAGTGCGGAATTCGGAGTGCGGAGTGCGGAGTTTCCGAGCCAGGAGTTGGTGACGGCGACCACAAGATTCGTGTTCACGTAGAGACAGGAAATTCCGGAGGAGGCGGCGTGAGTAACGGCTACATGAGTCCAGATGGTGGCCGGGAGAGGCATCCCGGAAGACAGAGTGGGGACAAACGGCTGGGAGTTGGTTCCAAGCAGATTGATGTTCGCGAGAATTCTCTGCGCGGAATCCATCTGCACGCGAAAGGGGGCCTGGGGGCTGATTGCGGATTGCGGATCGCGGATCGCGGAATTGGTTTCGGCGAAGCACAACAAATCCATCAAGGGCTGCGAAGAAGCATTTGCAAACTTGATCCAGAACGCCGCGCTCCAGCCATTGCTCGATCCCGAGAGAATGGGATGGGCGGGGATGGAGAGCACCGGGTTGGTCGTGAGCCCGGTGGTTTTCCAGGAGCGTTGCGCGTCGCCTGAAGGCGTTCCCCACGTGGGATTGCCCGCGGCGAGGGAGTTGGTGATGGAGGTCGGAAAGGGCTGAGGGATGAGGGATGAGGGATGAAGGCTGGCATGGAGGGCATAGGGGCCGCTGTCCCATTCGTAGATGGCGCGCACCATGGTGTTGGTGACCGGGCCCGACACAACGTTCGTGTACCAGACGCCGGGAGAATCAAATCGCCACCAGCCGACAAGATCGCGAAGACCGGTGGCGGGATCGAAACCGCCCCCTCCCATGGAGGATGAATAGACAGATTCCCAGTCGTCGGGCAGGCCGTCGTCATCGCTGTCACAATCC
Organism: Verrucomicrobiota bacterium; assembly: GCA_023269615.1. GTDB lineage: Bacteria > Verrucomicrobiota > Verrucomicrobiia > JABWAM01 > JABWAM01 > JAHFSY01. The sequence continues at coordinate 28,479 of JAHFSY010000009.1, read as the reverse complement.
ATCGGCGACGTGTGGAGCGCGTATTCCACGACGTCGGGAATGCCATCACCGTCGCGATCTCCAAGCGAATCGAAACTGTTGGTGGGATTGAGGCCGTAACGCACCTCCCACCCGTCGGCAATGCCATCGCCATCCGTGTCAGCCGCCAGCGGATCGGTATGCAGGAAGTTGATCTCGTCGCCATCCAGCGCGCCATCGCCATCCGAATCGGTGGATCGCGGATCAGTGCCCAGCGCGCACTCCTGCGTGTTGGTCAGTCCATCGTGATCGTCATCGTCGTTCGGGTTTGCCGCGATGCCGCCGAAATGATTTCGCTCCCAAAAATCGGGAAGCCCATCGTTGTCCGCATCAAGTTCGAAACCGAACAGATTTTTCAACTGTCCCACGTTGGCAGGCGCGAAATCCTGGTCGTCTTCCGTGAATGACGTCCAAGGATAAGCGTTGGTGTAGCCGATGGCGATGAGGCGATCGTAAAAGGGCAGAGCCAGGTTCTTGAGCTGCCCCACATTCATGGGCGCATCGTTGGTCCCGCCCAGGGGGTTGAGCAAAATCGGCTGCATGGCGGCGGTGAGGTTGGATCCCGCGCCACCGGCCAATCCGGCCTGGAATTCATCGTACGCGCGTGAGGCGATGTGTTTCGCCTGGCCCTGGTTGACGACTGCGAAATCATTGGTGACGGAAACAGGGTCGATCACAGTGCGGCGGGTCCACCAACCCGGATACGAGGCGGCTGTGAGAAGCGGCAGGGCGAGAACAAGCACAACGAGATTTCGCTGATGCCTGGCGATCTTTTTCACAATGGTTTCCATGATGCGTCTTGAGCCTTGTGCCTTGCACCCCGCTCACGGTGCAGGCGGCGCGTTGGTATAGGAGCCCATCGAGAGGTCGCCTTGCGGAACCAGACGACGGATCAGCACCGGGCCCTCGAAGCGGGCATCGCCGTTGACATGCAAACGGGCGCTGGGCGCATTGGTGCTGATGCCGACGCTGCCCTGGGTGAGAACGGAACTCCGGAACACCGCGTTGGAACTCACCTGCAAGCCACACGACACGGTGCTGTTGCTGAGGACATTCAGGTTGCCGTCCACAATAAGATCGCCCGCGCGAATGGGAAAAACCAAGGCAACGAACACCAATGCCCACGCGATTTTCCCACTCAAACTCCGTGTTCTCCGTGCCTCCGTGGTTTTGTCTTTTCCCCGCTGAGTCCGGAAGATGAATCGGAAATTGAAACCACGGAGACACGGAGAGCACGGAGTTTTGGGATTTAAAGGTTGGAATGAATTTTTCATGGTGTGTTGTTTTGGGTTATCGAAGGACGACGTTTCCTTCGGGTTGCAAAATGATGATGCTGGAGCGTGCGTTCCAATTGGTGGATGCGTAGGTTCCCGGGGCGATGATGACGCGGTCCCCTCCCCGCGCGATGGACAGGGCCGAGTGAATCCTCCGCTTCGGCCCGTGGCCGGCTTCCGCCCGACGGCGGCGTCCATCATGCTGGTCGTCACCGGCCGTGCCATCGACGTAAATCACACCGGATTCGTTTGCCCCGCTGAAACGCGCGGGCTTCAACGGTTCCGGGTCATCTCCATCGGCCACCCGGTCCCCATCGGTGTCCGCCTTGAGCGGATCGGTGCCGAGGAGAAATTCCTGCAGATTGGTGAGACCATCGCCATCGGGATCATCGTATGTGGCCGGCAACTGCGCGATGGCGTCGGACGAGAGAGCGGTATCGTAGAGGCGGAGCTCGTCCAGGAGAAAGGACGAGAGAAAGGATGAAGGATGAAGGATGAGGGATGAAGGGGGGATTTCGGAGTTCGGATTGCGGATTGCGGAATTGGTGATGGGAGGCTGAGGACTGGGAACTGAAGGCTGCGGGCTGCAGGCTGAGAGGTGATCGCTGAACGCTGACTGCATTTCACCCAGCACGAAGCTTGCCGTGGCGGATGTTGTCCAGTTGGTGATGACAGCTGAACGTTCTGCGAATCCATCCACATACATCGTGGCGTTGGAAGTTCCGGAATCATAGACGCCCGCCAGGTGATGCCACTGGTTATCCGTGACGCGGAGCGCGCCGCTGGTTCCCGCCACGGTTTGCGTGGTCGAGTGGGAATCCATGAATTCAAGTTGCGCGGCGCCCTCACGACTCACGTCGAGCCGCCATGAATTTGAATTGGCCCCCTCCCATCGAGCCAGCGTGGACGGCGCATTCGTGCCGGTTCCCGTAAACCAGACGGACAGGGTGAAGCCATGCTGCAGGCGGGCCGCCTGGTTGGATGAAAACCGGACGCACGAGCTTTCCGTGAACGACAGCGCATTGCTGAAAAGCCCGGGGACGGACGCCGTCGAGGGAAAATGAAAGCGGGTTCCCATCCAGTGATTCGCGGAGCGGTCGGACACCTGCTCCGACGCGGCCTCATCCATCTGCCACCAGCCGAGCATATGCGCGGAGGCATGACCGTTTGTCGAAAAGCCATGCGCCGCCTCCCAGGCATCGTCGAGCCCGTCACCATCAAAATCCGCCGCACAGCAGAACGACGCGGCAAACATCACGCACGGCGCGAACAGTCGCAGCACGCGTTTCGAGTTAAACAATATCATTATATGATTTAGCATATTCTTGTATGTATGTCAGAAGACGCGGACTTTATGGAATCTCGCAAAGGTGTCAACAAGAAATTTTTATTTGGAATGTGGAGCCCCGACCAGTTCTGATCGTTATACACATCTCCCCTTTTTCATTGGGAAGACGGTTTGTAGGAGCCGATGCCATCGACGACCGGGAATCAGGGTTCCGCCCGTCTTTCCCTCGGTCCCGGTCGCGGTTGGCAACCGCTCCTACATCCTGCAGGGAGATGTGTATAACGATCAGGACCAGTCGGGGCTCCTGCATGCCAAACCCGCCCTTTCCGTCTTGTGGGCGAAGCCATGTTCCACTACGCATGGGGAAAGCATGAGAGCGCACTGCCTGACAGCCACCCTGCTGCTGCTTGGTTTTCCGACGGGAATCTTTGCCGGCGAAAACACGCCGTCGCCCACGAATGAAAAAAATGGGGTGGAAATCGCGCGCTACGACTGGACGGATGCGAAGCGTCATCGCGAAGTGCCGGTGAAAATTTATTATCCAAAGACCGGGTCGGGACCGTTTCCCGTCATCATCTTTTCACATGGGTTGGGTGGCACGCGGGAGGGTTACGAGTATCTCGGCCAATACTGGGCCGGCCATGGATTTGTTTCCGTCCATCCGCAACATTCCGGCAGCGACGACTCGGTGTGGCGCGGCAAGGGCCCGGGCGCAGCCGCGTTTGACATGCAGAAGGCAATCTTCGACCCAAGCAACCTCATCCAGCGTCCGCTCGACATTCGGTTCGTGATCGACCAGGTGACCCGGTTAAACAAGGAGGACCCGGCATTCAAGGGGCGCCTTGATCTGGATCACATCGGAATGGCGGGACATTCCTACGGAGGTTACACGACGATGGCGGTTGCGGGGTGGGTTTTGACGGAGGCCAGCGGGTTTGCGATGACCGACCCACGCGTGAAGGCGGCGATTCCCATGAGCGCGCCGATCCCCGTGCGCAAGGATCGCCTCGACGAGGCGTTCGGAAACATCGCCATCCCGTGCCTTCACATGACCGGCACGGAAGACTTTGTGATGCTTCTCAAAACCAAAGCCGAAGACCGCCGACTCGCATTCGACCACATCAACAAAGCCGACCAGTATCTCCTCATCTTCCAGGATGGCGACCACATGGTGTTCGCGGGAATGAAGGATCTCATGGGAAGACGTCCAAAAGATCCGGTCTTCCACGAATTGATACTGAAGAGCACGACAGCGTTCTGGAACGCGTATTTAAATGGCGATGCGAGCGAGAAAGCGTGGCTTGCCGATGGAGATTTTAAGAAGGCACTGGGGGCAAATGGGACGTTTGAGAAGAAAATTCCGGGGAAGGTTGATGCGAATCCCTCCCAGCGCCGTTGATTAGGAATCTTCCATCCGTGTTTCATCCGTGTGAATCTGTGGCTCATCTCTGCTGCGGACCGGATGCAGCGCTTCACAGAAGCGCCTCTACATGGGAGGCCAAATTCTTGCGAATTCGGCTACGTGTTTGCTTTCGCTCGAAAACGTGGGATGATGGGGAAATTTATTTATGGGAGAAGAGTTCATCAGCATTGGCGGAGCGCGACAGCATAACCTTCAGAATATTTCGCTGAAAATTCCGCGGAACAAGCTCGTCGTCATCACCGGCCTCAGCGGCAGCGGGAAATCGTCGCTCGCCTTTGACACCATTTATGCGGAGGGACAACGCAAGTACGTGGAAAGTCTTTCCGCTTATGCGCGTCAGTTTCTCGACCAGATGCAAAAGCCCGATGTGGATTTTATTGACGGGCTCTCCCCTGCCATCGCCATCGAACAGCGCTCCGCCGCGTCCAACCCGCGCTCGACCATCGCCACCACGACGGAAATCTTCGATTACCTTCGCCTGCTCTACGCACACATCGGCCAACCCCACTGCCCCAAGTGCCGCAAGCCCATTTCCACCCAGAGCGTGCAGGACATCGTAGACCGACTGCTTGCATCGCCCGCGGGAACGCAACTTCTTCTCCTTGCCCCGCTCGTTCGCAGCCGCAAGGGCGAGTTTCGTGACGTGCTGGAGAAGGTCCGCAACCAGGGGTTCGTCCGCATCCGCGTGGACGGTGAATTTCTCGAGGTGGACCGACTTTCCGAAAAAACGGGGCCCGGCATCCGTCTCGACAAAAATCGCAATCATGACATCGAGGCCGTGGTGGACCGACTTCACGTGGACGCAAAATTTCGTTCGCGCATCGCCGACTCCGTGGAGACTGCGCTAAAATGGGGCCAGGGAATCCTGCTCGCGCTCACGCGCAAGGCCCCGGCCACGGGAGCCGCTCCCACGGGAAACGAGGAGGGCTGGACCGAGACGCTTTACAGCACGATGAACGCCTGCGTGGATTGCGGAATCAGCCTCGGCGAATTCACGCCGCGCCATTTTTCCTTCAACAGCCCGTACGGCGCATGCTCCACATGTCACGGCATCGGGCAGGAGATGATTTTTGATCCCGACCTCGTGATCAATGATCCCGATAAAAGCGTGAACGATGGCGCGGTCACCCCGTGGCGGCGCGGTGGCCGGCGGCTGATCGTCTATTACAAGATGCTCCTGCGCAACGTGTGCGCGCACGTGAAGGCGAACATGGACACACCGTGGAAAGACCTGCCCAAGGCCGCGCGTGACGCGATCCTTTACGGCACCGGCGGGGAAGATGTGACCTTCCGCATGACCCGTGACGGGCATCCCCACTCACTCGTGAAACCGTTCGAAGGCGTAATCCCGCAGCTCCAGCGTCTTTATGTCGAAACGGCGAGCGAGTTCACGCGCAAGCGGCTGCGCAATTACCAGACCTTCCAGCATTGCACCGCGTGCCACGGGGCGAGGCTCAAGAAGGAAAGCCTGGCAGTGACGCTCAAGGACCTTTCCATCATCGCCGCCACGCGGCTCTCGGTGGACGAATCCATCCGCTTCGTGGAAACGCTCGACCTCACGCCGCAGCAGGAGATGATCGGGCGCCAGGCGTTGCGCGAGGTCCGTGCACGTCTCGGTTTTCTTTCCGAGGTGGGGCTTGGCTATCTCACGCTTGACCGGGAAAGCGGCACGCTCTCGGGCGGAGAAGCGCAGCGCATCCGCCTCGCCACGCAAATCGGCTCGAAACTTTCCGGCGTCATCTACGTGCTCGACGAACCGAGCATCGGACTGCACCAGCGCGACAACACGCGGCTGCTCGGGACGCTCACCCAATTGCGCGACCTTGGCAACACGGTGATCGTGGTGGAGCACGACGAGGAGACGATCCGTGCGGCCGACCATGTGGTGGACCTCGGCCCCGGCGCGGGAGTGCGCGGCGGTGAACTCGTCGCACAGGGAACCGTGGAGGAAATCTGCGCCGAGCCCAAATCGCTCACAGGGCGCTATCTCACGCACGAACTGCAAATCAAGCCGCCCCGCCGTCGAGTGGCCCCGCAGGAGGAAATGCTGAGCGTCCTCAGCGCGACAGAAAACAACCTCAAGAACATCCTGGTGAACATCCCCATCGGCCTCTTCACGTGCGTGACGGGCGTGAGCGGCTCCGGCAAAAGCACGCTGGTGGACGATATTTTGCGCCGCGCGATCCAGCGCAAGCTGCATGGGTCAAAGGAAAAGCCCGGCAAACACGGGGGCATCGAGGGAATCGAGCATCTCGACAAATTGATCGTGATCGATCAATCGCCGATCGGACGCACGCCGCGCTCAAACCCGCTCACGTACACCGGCGCGTTTGCGACGATCCGCGATCTCTTCGCGGGACTGCCCGCGTCGAAGGTTCGCGGCTACGGACCGGGACGCTACAGTTTCAATGTGAAAGGCGGACGCTGCGAAAAATGCGAAGGCGACGGCATCCTGAAAATCGAGATGCATTTCCTGCCCGACGTGTATGTGGAATGCGAAACATGCCGTGGGCTGCGTTACAACCGCGAGACCTTGGAGATCACGTACAAGGGAAAGAACATCGCCGACGTGCTGAACATGACGGTGGACGAGGGCGTGGAATTTTTTCGGAGTATCCCCGCGATCAAGGATTCATTGGAAATGCTGGCGCAGGTGGGTTTGGGGTACATCAAGCTCGGACAACAGGCCACCACGCTGTCGGGCGGCGAAGCGCAGCGGGTGAAACTCTCCGCCGAGCTGGCGAGACGTTCGACCGGTCGAACGCTCTACATCCTCGACGAGCCGACGACGGGATTGCATTTCGCCGACATCGAGAAGCTGCTCGAGGTGCTTCTCAAATTGAGATCAAGCGGCAACACGGTCCTGGTGATCGAGCATAATCTCGATGTGATCCAGTGCGCCGACTGGGTGATTGATCTTGGCCCAGAGGGAGGCGAAGCGGGCGGGCGGGTGGTGGCGGAGGGAACGCCCGAGAAAGTGGCGACTTGCGGGGCGTCGTACACCGGTCAATATCTGGCGAGGAAACTGGGGGTCATCCGCGGCGGATGAATTTGAAATTTGAGATTTGAGATCACCATTCATCGTTCCCCGAGCTGACGGGTGTGATCGCGGCTGGCGTGCAGGATTCGGAAAACAACAACGGCTTCGCCCTCAATACGAAAAAAGAGTTTGTAGGGGAAACGGCGGGTCAACACCCGCCGAAAACCCCGATAATAAATCGGATGAAGCTCGGGAGTTGATTCGAGCGACAGCAGGCATTCAGCCACCACGGAGAGCAACTCGTCTCCCAAACCGGGTCGCTGCTTGTCGTACCAATCCCGGGCCCTGGCCAGATCATTTTCCGCAACGTCGCGGAGGGAAACACTCCGTGTCATTGGGACGGACGACGGATGCGCTGCAACGACTCACGCCAAGGGGTGCCGACCTTTCCATCCTTTTGATATTCAGCCAGCGCTTGATCGAGGATGGCTCGTTCGGACTGCGAAGGGGCGGCGCCGTGAAGAAGCTCCTGCTCCTGGAGTTCGCAGAGCTTGTGGAAAACCACATCCCGTTCGTCCGACGTCAATTTTGGTAGTTCGGCAAGGATTTCAGCATTGCTCATGCTTAGAACATAATTCGCAATGCGGTTTCCTGCAAGCCTCGCTTGAGTGGCAATCGCACCATTTCCCCATATGCCTCACCCGGCGCCATCCTACAAGCCGAGCCACTTCTTCGCATCCACATCACCCTGCTCAGCAGCCTTGCGATACCATTTGGTCGCTTCCACCAGGTCTCTCTTCACACCCTTCCCGTTGGAATACATGCGTCCGAGACTGGTTTGCGCTTTCGCGTAACCCTGCTCGGCTGATTTGCGGTACCATTTCACAGCCTCTTCTTCATCTTTTGCCACACCTTTTCCATTTTCATATTCCCTGCCAAGACGAAACTGACCGACAGCATCCCCTTCTTCCGCCGCCTTGCGGTCGCCCTCGGCGACCTTCCTAAAGCGTTCTTCCTCGCTGTCCAAAGCAGTGGAGTCGAGAGCCAATGGAGATCGGTCCGACCGGTCCACCCGGTCATGATTCGCAAGCCCCGTGTTGAGAAGTGGCTCAACAAAATTCTGATGGACCTCACTGGCAGCCGCCAACGCGGACGAGGTCACCGACTTGCTCTCATCCATGTCCGTTGTGGAGCAACCCACCAGGACACCCAAGCTCGCCAGCAAAGCCAGCTTGCCCGTTGCCCTCAACGAAGCCGCATGCGTAAGCTTTTTGGAATTCATGGAAGGCATGGTGGGTGTTGCACGACCTCAGGGATGCTTCTTCGTCTGGTTGGATGGCTTTGCCCGGAGCGATTTCTCAACCCATTTTTTTGTAGTCTCATCCATTTTTCCTGACTGCTCAGCCGTTTCCCGTGCAATCGTCACGCTGCTTTCGCCCATGCCCGGGCAATGGCTGAAATCCATCAACAAGTCACCGTTCGGCTTGGGCCGAAAGGTGACATTGCGATAATCGGATAAATCCACCTTGAAGCCTGCCTCCTTGCTCATGTTCTGAATTTCCTTGAAGGTGGACGGCCAGCGATGATTTTTTTCATAAAACAACCGAGCCAGCATTGAAATTCCGAACAATCTGGAAAATGGGGTAACGATTGCTTTGCTGAATGCCTCGTTGAGAGCATCAACGATTTTCTTGTCTTCAGTACTGTTGCTGGAATCCGCAGCCGCCTTGTCGGATGTCGAGGCGCATGACGTGAGTGAGCAAGCGATGGCGACGGCGAGCAGAATGGCTGGGGCTGATCTCATGGGTTTACCTGATATGACCATCCAGAACGTGGAATCCTTTGAAAATAATGTTCTTTTCCAAAGTCCATCGAATGGTTTCAATCGCATGTCAGCTCAAAGGACTGTCTCCCTTTGGCAATCCTTCTCACGAGTGACATTCAACTCAACCCCCTTGAATGGTGACGAAGCCAGAAAATCCACCAGGTTCTTACGGGGTGTCCGCAAGCGTTGGTATTGTTCCATCGAAAGCACCACGGCCACGGGTTCCCCGCGACGCGTGATCGTCTGGTGGAAGCCCTGAAGTGCATCGTCAATCAACTCGCCGAGGCGGTTCCTAGCCTGTTGGATCTGCCATGTTTTCATTCTGAAGCCACCCTATCATGACGCGCCCAGACTGTCTTGCTTGAAAAAATCCGATAAACGATCATTTCAAGCTTGTGCCTCTTGCGCTTCTTGCTTTGCGGCCAATCTCTGCTTTCGGAGCGGCGGGGTTGGCCGCGAAGATGCGCATGAAGCACAAGCACGACGAATCCATGCGATCCGTGTCCATGATGGATTACCCCGTTACAGACACGTCCACCCATGGACACGACGGAGCGTGTCCCTCCGTTCTTCTAAAATCAAAGACAACCGGGGAGACCCGAACATCCGTCACCTCCCCCACGCCTTCACCGAACATGGCGCGCTCATGGCGGCCAACGTGCTCAACAGTCCAGGCACGGTACGGATGAGCGTGGCGGTCGTGGAGGCGTTTGTGCGTTTGCGACGGATGGCGCTTCGAATTCAACCATCGAATATTGACAGGAATACAGGAATACGGTTATCTTGCTCGCATGAAGGCAACCATGGATATTCCGGATGATCTTTACCGCCAGGTGAAGGCCAAGAGCGCCCTGGAGGGGCGGCCTGTTCGCGAGGTGGCGATCGAGCTTTTTCATCATTGGGTGGAGGGAGCCAGGGCGGGCAATGCTGTGATCGCTCATCCCAAGGCGGACGCCAAGGTGGCATACCCCACGTGGTTTGGCGCCCTCCGCAAGTACGCGGGCAACGCACGGGGGCGTCATGACATGGATTCCGTCCGCATGAGCGTGGCGCGTGCGCGGGGGGGGAAACCCCGCAAATGAAGGTGGGGCTCGACACCTCCGTGGTTCTGCGTCTTTTGGTGGGAGAGCCTGCCGACCTCGCACGCGTGGCGGTGGAATACTTGATCCAGATCCAGCAGAAGGGCGGGTGCGCCGTCGTCTCGGACCTGGTGGTTGCCGAGACGTATTTTGCCCTTCAATACCACTACAAGACACCCAAGGCCGAGGCGTTGGCCCTGTTACGACAATTTCTGACATCCCATGGCATTGAAAATTCCGGCGTGGCCGCACGGGTCATGGCCACTCCGCATCTGGAATCCGCCAAACCTGGTTTTGTTGACCGGATCGTGATCCAGCAATATCTTGAGAAGACCGACGCGGTGGCAACCTTTGAACGGGCCTCGCGCAAACTGCCTAAAATTCTTGTTCTGGAGCCCTGACACCCTCCAAATCCTCGGATAATCTCTTCTGCCGACAGGAATGCCCCATGCCGATCATCTCAAATTTCAAATTTCAAATTTCAAATTGCACCCTCGGGTGCGTTCTGATCCTGTCGGCGGTTGTCGCCCTTGCCGAGACCACGAAGGAGGAGAAGAAGATTTTCAATTTTGCGCAGAAGGCGATGGAGGACCATCTTGACGAACTGGCCGAGGCGCAATTTCAAGCGCTGCTCACGCAATATCCGCAGACCGAGTATCGCGACGAGGCGGCCTGGCAGCTTTCCCGCTCGCGCCTCAACCAGGGGCGATGGAGGGAGGCGATCGAGACACTTTCAGCGCGTCTGCCCAATGCGTCCCCCGAGTGGCATGACAACTACATCTTCCTGATCGGCGAGGCGCAATTGAAGGGCGAACTTGCGGACGCGGCATTCCAGACCTACGGCGACCTCCTCTCCCGCTTCCCAAAAAGCAAGTACGTGCAGGACGCGAAATATGGCATGGCGCGCGCACTTCTCCAGCAGTTGAAATTTGACGAGGCGCAGGAGATGTTTCGCACCCTGCAAAAGGAGGGACGACGCGACCTCGCCAACAAGGCCACCTTGCAACTGGGGATTTCCTTCTTCCTGCAAAAAAAATACGACAAGGCGTCCGAGCTGCTCTCAAAACTCGCAAAGGATGAGGCGAAGCGCAACATCGGCTTCCAGGCCGTCTATGCCCTCGGCGAAATGGAGATCGAGCGCAAACAGCCCGCCGCCGCGCGCGCGCAATTTGAAACCATCACGAAGTCCGATCATCCCGAGGCACGGAGCGTGACCTCCACGGCATTCTACCGTCTCGGCCAGATCGAGGCGGCGGCCAGCAACCTTGCCGGCGCCGGCGGAAATTACGAGCAGGCCTTCCGCAAGAGCGACGATCCCACGTTCCGCATGAAGTGCATTGACGCGCTTGAGGAGGTTTATCTCAAGACCGAGAAGGTGGATCCGCTGGCCGACAAACTCCGCGAGTGGTCGGAGGAGAACGCCAAATCACACATGGGAGAGACGCTCCTACTCGAAGTGGGGACGCTCTGGCAGCGGGCTGGAAAGCGCGACCAGGCGATCCAGGCGTACCAGAACTTTCTCGAGAAATATCCCGACGGCCCGCTCAACGACCGCGCGCAATTTCAGCTCGGATGGGTTTTTCTCGATGACAAGAAATACGAATCCGCGGCCGCCCGCTTCCAGAAAGCCGCGGATCGGGCGCACACGCCCCAGCTCCAGGCTGACGCCTTTCAAAAACTGGGCGACCTCAATTTCGAACGCCAGCAATTCGATTCCGCCGCGGCCGCCTACCTCAAGTCATCGCAGGTGAAGGACGCTGACGCGGCAAAAACCGAGCAGGCGATCTACCAGGCCGCAAATTCATTTTTCCGCGCGGGCAACATGCCCGAGGTCACCCGCCTCCAGGCATTGCATGCGGCGCAGTTTCCCAGCGGGCGGCTCGCCGCGGAATTCCTGCTGATCATGGCCGAAACCAACCGCAAGGGCGGGGACATGGCGAAGGTTGCCGACTCCTACAAGACCCTGCTTGATAAATTCCCCCTCTCGCCACTCGTTCCCAAGGCGCGCGTGGATTATGCGGAGGCGCTCCTCGCCTCCGGCAAATTCAAGGAATGCATCGAGGCCATCAATCTCGTTGTCGACAAAGGCGCGAAGGATGACGCCCTGCTGCCGCGCGCCCTGCTCATCCGCGCGCGCGCCGAGGAACGTTTCGACCAGCTGGAGAAGGCGCAGGCGGATTGCGACCTGATCGTGAAGACCTACCCCAAGTCCGCAGCCGCCCCCGAGGCGCAGTTCTGGCTCGGCTCGTACTACCTCGGCAAGAAGAATTACGCCAAGGCGCAGGAGCAGTTCCAGCTGTTGAAAAAATTCTATCCCACCCACCCCCTGGCGCCCGAGTCCACCTACTTCGCCGCCTTCGCCGCCTATCGTCTCGGACAGAACAAGGATGACGCTCCGCACATCATCGAAGGCCTCGTGAAGGATTATCCCAACTCGCCATGGGTGTTTGATGGACACTTTCTTTACGGCGACATCCTCTCCGAGCGCGGAAAATTCGACGACGCGCTGCTGATATTTGACGACCTCACGAAGAAGAACGATCCCGTGAAATCCCCCGAGCTCGCGGGACGCATCCTGGAGGCGCAGGGGCGGCGCGGTGAATGCCTGCGCCAGCTTGGACGTTTTCCCGACGCGCTGGCAGCATTCAAGATCATCATCGACTCGCCCAAGGCCGACGCCTCGCTCATCAACCAGTCATGGGTCGAAACCGGCAAGACCTATGAAAAGATGGGCGACCTCAAGCACGCGCTGGAGAGTTACGTCAAACCGCTCTACGGCCAGCTCAAGAACGACCAGCCCGAGAACCGCGAGTACACCTGGATCTGCCGCGGCGGCATGGAGGCGGTGGGTGTCCGTGAAAAACAAAAGGAGTGGAAAAGCGCCGCGAAGATTCTCAAGCGGATGATCGAATACAACCTTCCCTGCCGCAAGGAGGCCGAGGAACGGCTCAAGAAAATGCAGTCGGAACATCCGGATGCAAATTAGCGCCCACATTTCCTGTGGCGCATCGGCCGCCTCCTGTGCTTGAATGCGGGTTTGCATCCATTCCAACTCCCATGACGTCTTGAGCTCTCCTGTTTCCATCGTGACTGGCGGCGCCGGATTTCTCGGGTCGCATCTCTGCGACCGCCTGCTGTCGGAGGGCCATTCGGTGGTGGCACTCGACAACCTGCTGACGGGGAACATGGACAACATTGCGCACCTGGCTGCCAACGAAAAATTTCGTTTCATCAAGCAGGACGTCACCGAGTATCTTTTCTACGAGGGGCCGGTGGATTTCATCTTTCATTTTGCCTCGCCGGCCAGCCCGATTGATTACCTGGAATTTCCCATCCCCACGCTGAAGGTGGGCGCGCTGGGCACGCACAATGCGCTGGGCCTTGCCCGCTCGAAGAAGGCCCGCTTCGTCCTCGCCTCCACCTCGGAAGTGTACGGCGATCCGCTGGTGCATCCGCAGACCGAGGATTACTGGGGAAACGTCAACCCCATCGGGCCGCGGGGCGTGTATGACGAGGCCAAGCGTTTCGCCGAGGCGATCACCTTCGCCTATCATCGCTCCCACAATGTGGACACGAAGATCGTGCGCATCTTCAACACGTATGGCCCGCGCATGCGCTTGAAAGACGGGCGCGTCGTGCCGGCGTTCATCGGCCAGGCGTTGCAGGGCGAACCACTCACGGTTTTTGGCGACGGCACGCAGACGCGCAGTTTCTGTTACGTGAGCGATCTCATTGACGGCATCTACCGGCTCGCGACGTCGAAGGAGCATGGCCCCATCAACATCGGCAATCCCACGGAGATGACGGTGAAACAATTTGCGGAGGCCATCCTTCGCATCACCGACAGCCGCAACCCCATCGTGTTCAAACCGCTGCCCGTGGATGATCCGAAGCAGAGGCGCCCCGACATTTCCCGCGCAAGGCAGCTTCTGGGATGGGAACCGAAGGTGAAGCTCGATGAAGGGCTGGAAAAGACCATCGCGTATTTCCGTGGTAGAATAGGTTCGACAAGATGAACCAGCCTTCGCATCCTTTCCCCATGAAACGACGGGTTTTGGTCACCTTGATCGCGGGATTGTTGATCGCCAACCTCTTCCTGGGGTTGCGCATCCAGAGCCTTACAGCGGCAGGCGACGACAAGGAAAAGGACAACGCGTACAAGAACATCGAGCTGCTCACGCGCGTCATGGAAATCATCCGCAAGGATTACGTGGACGACTCCCACCTCTCGTACCAGGATCTCACGTACGGGGCGCTCAAGGGCATGCTCAACGAGCTCGATCCTCACAGCCAGTTCATGCCCCCCTCCAATTTCGACGACATGAAACAGGAGACCGGCGGCCAGTTTGGAGGCATCGGCGTGGTCATCGGCATGAAGGATGGAATCATCACCATCATCTCCCCCATGGAAGACACGCCCGGTTTCAAGGCGGGACTCCTCCCCGGCGACAAGATCATCCGCATTGATGGCAAGTCCACGGAAAAAATGGCCCTGCCCGAGGTCGTCAAGATGTTGCGAGGCCCGCCCGGCAGCAAGGTCGGCCTCACGATCCTTCGCCCCAAGACGCGCGAGATCAAGGACATCTCCATCACGCGCACCACGATCAAGGTGGACAGCGTGAAGGATGTGAAGCTTGTCTCGGATAAAATTGGCTATGTGCGCATCACCCAGTTCAACGAGCCCACTTCGGACGAATTGGAAAAGGCGCTGCTCAAGCTGGAGAAGGATGGAATGAACGGGCTGGTGATTGACCTGCGCAACAATCCAGGCGGCCTTCTTGAATCGGCCGTGGACGTGGTCGGCAAGTTCCTGCCCAAGGGCGAGCTGGTGGTCTTCACGGAGGGTCGCAATGCCTCGGTGCACAGCGAGTACAAGGTGCGGGAAAGCCGCACGCATCCCAAGTACCCCATCGCCGTCCTCATCAACGAGGGAAGCGCCAGCGGCTCCGAAATCGTGGCCGGCGCGCTGCAGGACACCAAGCGCGCCGTGATTGTGGGCGAAACCAGCTTTGGCAAGGGTTCCGTGCAGAGCGTGCTCCCGCTGCCGGACGGCTCCGCCATCCGTCTCACCACCGCGAAGTATTACACGCCCAGCAAAAAAGTGATCCACGAGCACGGCATCACCCCGGATATCACCGTGCCCATGAGCGAGGAGGACTGGGAGCAGATCCTGACCCAGCGAAGGCAGTCGGCACTCGAGGCTGTCGAGGACAAGGAAGCTCCCAAGCCCGACGCAACCCCTTCGACCGACAAGGAGCCGAAGGAAAAATCCCCGCCTTCGGAAAAAGGGCAGTCGCATGACATCCAGCTCGAGCGTGCGATTGACCTGCTCAAAGGCATCAACAGCTACCTCCAGCTCCGGGCGGCGTCGAAGTAACCGGGGAGGGAGGCTGCTGGCTTCTAGCTGCTGGCCACTGGAAAATGAAAACCGATTTTCGTGATGTTGCTGGTGACCGCCTTGCCATGGATCAAGCCGATGGGCATTCACGGTTCGGGTTCATAAAACCAGAAGCTAGTGGCTAGAAGCCAGCAGCTCCTCCCCCATGCTTCTTCTCGCCATCGAAACCTCCTGCGACGAAACTTCCGCGGCCGTGGTGCGCGGCGGAAAAACGCTCTCCAACATCGTCTCATCCCAGGTGGACCTTCACGCCGTGTACGGCGGCGTGGTGCCGGAAGTGGCTTCGCGCCAGCATCTCCGCATGGTGGACGCCGTCATCCGCCAGGCATGCGAACGCGCCGGAATCGAGGCGCGGCAGCTGGACGCCCTTGCTGTCACGCGCGGTCCCGGATTGCCCAGCGCGCTGCTGGTCGGCGTTTCCGCCGCGCGCGGGCTTGCGTTGCGCCTGGGAAAACCGCTCTTCCCCATTCATCACATGGAGGCGCATCTCTATTCCCCCCATCTCGATCCCGGGCCATTCGTGGCGCTCGTCGTTTCCGGCGGACACACCATGCTCATTCACGCCGGCGAATTCGGCGGGCATCGCGTGCTCGGCCAGACCGTGGATGACGCTGCGGGGGAGGCATTCGACAAGGCCGCGCAACTCATCGGGCTCGGCTATCCAGGGGGCCCGCAGATCGAGCGCGAGGCCGCAAAGGGAAATCCACGCGCCTTCGATTTCCCGCGCCCGATGCTGCATTCACCGGATTGGAATTTCAGTTTCAGCGGGCTGAAAACCGCGCTGCGGCGGACCGTTGCCTCCCTCGGCCCATGCCTGGAAGATAAGCAAGTCAAGGTAGGGACGGACCGCCGGGCCGTCCGCTCCGCAGCGGCGCGCCCGGCGGTCGCGCCCTACCACGAACACAATCCCAAAACTTCCGGATCCTCGCTCACGCCATCACAAGTTGCGGACCTGTGCGCGAGCTTTCAAACGGCCGCGGTGGAGGTGCTCGTTGAAAAAACAATGCGTGCAGCCAGGGAACATCGCGTCCGCCAGGTTGCGCTGAGCGGCGGCGTGGCCTGCAACGGATTCCTGCGCGCGGAACTCGATCGCCGCTGCAAGGCGGAAAACATCCACCTCGCCGTCGCCGAGCGGGCGCTCTGCACCGACAATGCCGCCATGATCGGCCTGCTTGCGGAAAGAAAAATTGAGGCCGGTTTCAAGCCGCCCGCCGAATGGGACATCGAACCCGATTGGTCGCTGGGGTGAAAGCGCCGGAGCAATCAGCTGTCAGCATTCAGTCCTCAGCTTCCGATGCCATTTCGTCTCTTCCCGCTCCGTGCCCTCCGTGCCTCCGTGGTTTCTCCCCTTCCGCGTCCCCGCTCCCTCTACATCCCGCACACTTCAACTTTTGCCCTTTGCCTTTTGCCTTCCAACCATGCTAGGAACAACCCATGCGAGTTCTTGTTACAGGCATGATCGCCGGTCTTGATGACCGCGAATACCTCGAAAAAGTCGTCAAGCTTTGCGCCTCCAAGGGTCTCAAGGTCGGCGTGTTCAACCTGCTTGACATGGTCACCAACGACGGGCGCAAGCCCCTGGAGAAAATGCTGGGCACCACCGACTACATCTTCGAACTCACGCGCGAACGCGAATGGATCCGCATCGGTTACGAAATCGAAAAGGGCCACTCCGAAAACGTCATCGTCCGCGCCCCCGCCACCATCGAGTGGAACCGCATCAACCGAAAATGCAAGGATGCAAAATACATCCAGCAGTACGTCCGCCCCGATTTAATCGTCACGCTCATTGACGCCGAGTGGCTCATCCAGGAACGCCTCGAGAATCCGCCCAAGAACGATCCGTTTTTCAAAACCATCAAGGAAAAGAACCACACCATTTACGAAATTCTCTCCTGGATGAACGAGGAGGTGAGCTTGAGCGAGGATTGGGCGAAGATGATGGGCATCCGCCATATCGTGCTCGCCACCAAGCAGACACCCGAGTCGCTCTACATGTTGATCCGCTATCCAAACGTCCATACCTTCTACGCAAGCTATTCGATGACGCACGCCGAGCCGGCGGTCCGCAAGCAGGTGGACACGGTGATCAAGCGCCTGGCCACCTACGGCGTGGTGGTGGATCCCCAGACCATCGAGATCGGCACGCACTTTGAAAACTTCCGCGACAAGGAGGCGATCTATTCCTTTACCGTGCATCGCGACCTTCACTGGTTCGTCGGCAAGACCGATTCCACCGTGGCGGTGCATCCCTACCTGGAGCGTCCGCCGCTCAGCACGGGCATGATGGATGAGCTTGGCCACGCGCGCGACTACCACAAGAACCGTTACATGATTTTCCCGAAGGGCCTCAGCCCCTTCACCTCCGACAGCTACATCGAGAAGGGACGCCTTTTCGAGGACGACAAGACCTTCTTCGATCACATGGAAAAAGTCGAAGGCTTCAAGGCTCTGGAATAAGAAAGCCGGGGAATGCGGAGCAGTCAGCTTTCAGCGCTCAGTCATCAGCGGACACGACAGAGAGGCCGTCTCAGAACTCCGGTTTCAAAAAAAGCGAAGCTTGTATTTACGTTATGACGCATTTTAATTTTTTACGAGGCATTTGGGATGGTCGATTTCGCCCTGTCTCAGAACTTTTTGCGAGTTCTGAGACAGCCTCCAGAGCGTGTCCCTCCGTCAGGTCCCTGATTCCCTCTCCTCTCTCCGTGTCCTCCGTGCCTCCGTGGTTTTCCCCCTCCCCTGTTGAACGTTCAATCTTCGATGTTCGATGTTGGAAGTTCTTGCCGCCGCTTCCCGTCTTGCAAAGTCGCCGAATCTTACGATACTCCCCCCATGCAACTCCGCTGTCCCACCGTGGATGAAGTAATGGTGAACGAGCGCTGCGCCTCCTTCGCCAAACGCAGCATCAAGAAGGAATCCAAGATGGCCGGGCTCAAGCTCGCGCTCTCGATGATGGATCTCACCACGCTTGAGGGAAAAGACACCCCGGGCAAGGTCGCCCACCTCTGTCGCAAGGCGATACGCCCTTTCCCCGAACATCCCGACCTCCCCAGTTGCGCCGCCGTCTGCGTCTATCCCAACCTCGTCCGGCACGCCAGACATTTTCTCCGCAACTCCAGCGTCAAGGTCGCCTCGGTCGCCACCTCGTTTCCCAGCGGGCTCGTGCCGCTCAAAATCAGGCTTGCCGACGTGCGCTCCGCCGTGGCGGATGGCGCCGACGAGATTGACATGGTGATCGACCGTGGCGCATTCCTCGCAGGGGAGCACGCAAGGGTCGCCGACGAAATCGCAGCCACGCGCGAAGCCTGCGGTGAAGCCCATCTCAAAGTCATCCTCGAAACCGGCGAGCTCGTCACGCTCGACAACGTCCGTATCGCCAGCGAGATCGCCATGCGTGCCGGCGGCGATTTCATCAAGACCAGCACGGGCAAAGTCACGCCCGCCGCCACCCCGCAAGTCACGCTCGTGATGCTCGAGGCCATTCGCGATTACTTTTACGAAACCGGGATCGTCGTGGGAATGAAGCCCGCCGGCGGCATCCGCACCTCGAAGCAGGCCCTCGCCTATCTCGTGATGGTGAAGGAAACACTCGGCGACCGATGGCTCACCCCGGATTTGTTCCGCTTCGGCGCCAGCACGCTGGCCAACGATGTGCTGATGCAGATCGGCAAGGAATTTTCCGGTCGTTACCAGGGAAGCGACTACTACTCCCTGCCGTGATTTCCTTCACTTCCGATGTAGGAGCCGATGCCATCGGCGATCCCCGCTCCCATTGACCCCGCAGGGAAAGAGCCACAGATGAAACACGGATTTTCACGGATACCCTTTGCCCCTGCCAACATTCTGAAATCCGTGTTTCATCCGTGTCCATCCGTGGCTCCTCCCCCCCCGCCCCACTCATGACAAAAATCAAGCTCCAGCCCTGGTTCGAAAGCTGCGACCTCGACGTGTACCCCGCGTCGGGCTCCCGCATCCGCATGCTCACCTCCGCCCCCGCGATCACCCACAACATTTATTGCGAACAGCCCTACTGTTCGGCCGATGGCAACCGCCTTGCCCTCCTGCGCCACCACGAACTCGGCCCCGATTGCATGGGCGATCTCCTGCTCTACGACATCAAGACCTATCGCATCGCGCGCCTGGAACGCGAGGTGACTGGTGTCTGCTGTCATGCGTGGAGCGGAGTGCTTTACGTGACCATGGGACGGGATCAACAAAAAAGGCTGGTAAAAATAGATCTGAACACACTTGAGCGCGAGGAACTTTTCCCGTGGGGCGACCTGCCCGGCTCGGGGCTGGGCGCCATCAGCGCCGACCAGCGCACCGGGCTGCTCTACACCCAGAAACCCCCGCAGGATTTCCGCATTTACACGATGGACCTGCAAACGCGAAAAACGACGCTCATCCATCAATCCCCCGACATCATCAACCCCCATCTCCAGTTCCGCCTTCATAACGCAAAACGGATCATGATCCAGGAAAACCGGGGTGGCCTGCTCGACGCGGAGGGATACTCGGTGCGCAGTTGCGATGCGCGAGGCGTAGGATTATATTCCATCGCCGCCGATGGCAGTGACCGCAAGGATTTTCCCGTCGGCCCCCCGCACACCCCTTCCACCACCGGCCACGAATGCTGGATAGGCGACACCGACCGCGCGATGGTGACCCTGGGCGGCATTCACGACGACGGCGAAAAGCGCGGCAACGTTCTCGAAGTGTCGCACGACCGTCCGAAAGCGCGCGTCGTGTTCGAGTCCACGAACATCTGGAATCACATGTCCGTGTCGCGGTGCGGGAAATTTTTTGTGACCGACGCCTACGGGCTCCCTGGCGTGCCGATCCTTCTGGGATGCATCAAGACCGGGAAGACGCGGATCCTGTGCGAAGCACTCACGACCGGCGGCGGCGGCCAGTACACCCATGCGCACCCCTACATCACGAGCGACAACAAGTGGGTGGTGTACAATTCCGACCGCACCGGCCTCGCCCAAGCGTACCTAGCAGCCGTGCCGGATGGGTTCCTTGAAAAACTGGAAGACTGATTAGTTCGACTTGGGCCAGTTTCCGATGTCGTCATCCGAGTAACCCGGCCCACCCGACCACTGGTCTCCATTTTTACCATAGTCTAGGTCCCACCCTGGCGCGGGGTACCAAATATTGTCCCAATAAAAGGCGTTGCTGCTAATTTGGTCAGGCCCAGCCGACCAGAGGTCAAAACGCCCAGGATTCGCCCTCGGGGATAGCGGGTTGTATCCCAGAGGCATCCCCCAACTGTCAACAATCACCCAAGTTCCCCTACCGTTATACCATACCCCTGTGACCCACATTCCGCAATTAGTGGCAATATTGCAGAATATATTATTAGGAAACGGCTGTCGCTGAGTCAGCTGTAGCTGGTTCGAGGAGAAATTCATATAGACCTTCGGCCCTGTGGCGAGTGCTCGATAGATGAACTGGGAATTGCCCCACCCATTGGTTGGCAAATTTTTAGTCATATCCCCCGCACCGGCCCAGCCGAAATCTGTGGTCCCAATCCAGAGGACTGTCTCTCGCGAGACATCACCGTAATATCGGGAGCCGTTGGGGAAAAAGTCCCAGATGAAACCGCTCGGACTACCACCGTTGGTGAGACCGCTAAAGGCCAGGGCATCCAAGGGGGGATAACCTCCATTGTCTAGTTTATAGCTCTCAAGGGCACCGTCAATCGCTTGAATCCAAGTCCTGCATGCATCACGACTTGCCTTGGTGTGCGCATACCCTACGGCCGTCAGGATGATACCACTCAAGAGGAGAATGATGGCGATCACGGCGAGGAGCTCAATCAAGGTAAAGCTACCACGGCAGCACTGCTTCGCCCCGGCAAGGCGCGTGAAGGAAGAATCAGCATGGCAAGAAGCACGCTGTCTCATCCTTGATCCCAAAAAAACTTTCCTACATGATAATAATAAATGTTCTGGCATGCCGGCAATTCCCATGTTCACTATAGGCCAGCATACCATCAGCCCCATCGAGGGTCAATGAAATTCGGACCCATGCAATTCTCGTCTCACACCCAAATTCTCCTTGCGGATGCGGAAAACCAACGCTAGATTGCGATGACAAGTGGATGAAGTCAGCACGTATAAAATCGACAACAGCGCCTCCCGTGAACCATCCGATGATTACACCAAATACGAATTGCCCGACGGCCTTGGGGAAAACCTTGGAACGCGTTGCGAAATTCAGATCGTCCTTCACGCTGACAGAACTTCTGGTCGTAGTCACCATTATCGCGATCCTCATCAGCCTTCTGATGCCTGCCTTGAAGAGGGCCCGCGAAACGGCAAACTCCGCCGTGTGTGCCAGCAACCTGCGCCAGATCGGAATAGCGCTTTTTGCATACGCAAGGGACAATAACGGCAGGCTGCCGTTCTACTACTACTGGTACAAAACCTTGGGCTATGGGCAACAATGTACCAGCGCCGGCGCCCAAGTTTCGGGGTCCCCACTGCGCCAGGGCTATCTGGGTGCGGCTGTGGGGACAAACGGGTTCAAAAATACGGACCCATCCTACACGGACGACACGTATCGATGGCCGGTACTCAAATGCCCTTCAGAACAAACCTTCCCGTATTGGCCGACTTTCTTTCCTACGGATCCGATCGTACAAACGACACGGTATGGCATTTATGGTAATGGTTCCAGCTATGTGATTAATATCTACACTGTTTCAGCGAGCGTTGGAGATAATGGAAACCCCATGCTGACCCACTCGCGCGACATCAATCAACCATGTACCAAGAGCTTTGTTACTCTAGCATATAACACTGACAACCGCGGGGAATCACCGTTTGTCATGGATTGCGAAGCGGTCAGCAATGTTAATTCTCCAGTGTGGTCCTGCTTTTTCGATGGCAGTCTCGATTGCCCCAATAATGGCCCTGGCGCAGGCGCCCCGGCGTACAACCCATGGTTTGACATCGGCTACGAGGGCATGTTTTATCACTCGTTCAGACACGGAGCGAAAACAGTCGCTCGCACCAGCACAAATATGGCCACCGCGAACAGGCGACCCTTGGGCAAGGCGAACATTCTTTTTTTAGATGGCCATGTCGGTTCGTCCTACCACTTTACCACGCTGAATAATGGCAACCTCAATGGCAGTAATTACGTGTACCGATCTTACTGGACGGACTCGATATTACCCTAAGAGCAATGCCAATGACCCGTTCCAAAAAACCCGTTTTCATTACGGTCTTGGTGGTTGTTCTGATTGCGGCGCTTGCATCCATCTTCTGGAACCTGCACGAACCGGCACCGCCTCCACCGGATCCCAGGCCGCTCTATGAAGCCGGTGATGCCCTGGCGGACGAAACGGCTCGATTGCTTGCAAACAAGGGGACGGTTGTTGTGCTCGCCCCCGATACGGAAGATGCCAATCTCTACCTCGCCGCGTTTGAAAAGATCATCCAGCAGCAGAAAAACATGCAGTTGAAAGCAGTGGAAAGGGTCAAGGTGGAGCAGCTCAGAAAAGGGCATGGGCGGCTGGAATCCGCGCTTTTTTTTGACCTGCTGCGGAAGCATTCAAATGCCGACGCCGTCGTGTCATTTCTGGGGCTGTTGCCCGATTTAAAACCTGAAGATTTGCCCACATTGGGTGAACACCGCCCCAAGTTCCTCGCCAACGCTCCATCCGGCATTGGAGTCAAAAAATTGTTTGACCAGGGAATTCTCGATGTTGCCATTGTGCGACGGCCGCCCCCAACACTCCAATCACTGTCAAATCCTCCCAAAGTCACATACGATCCGGACGGTCGGATTTCCCCAAGATCTGCGTTTGAGGCAAACTTCATGATTGTGACTGCGGATTCAGACCATTCCCAGATCACCGAATTGGGTACCCCCCCAGTGAGGTAGACCCCAGAGACCACTGCCCGCTCTTTTGTCTCAACAGCAAAAAACCCCGCCCGGGATGTGATCCCGGACGGGGCTTCTCTGAAGTCAAAAAAGATTTTTGACGAGGGGGTCGCTCAGGACACGTGCTTGGAGACGAGCTTGGTCATCTCAAACATGCTGACGGTCTTCTTGCCGCCAAAGACAGCCAGCAGGGCGGCGTCGGCGTTGATGTTGCGGCGGTTTTTCTTGTCCTGCAGCCCGTGCTTCTTGATGTAGACCCAGAGCTTCTTGGTGAGCTCGGTGCGGGGCAGGGGTTTGGATCCGACAACCAAGGCGAGCTTGGCGTCAGGGTGTACGGGTTTCATGAATGCTGCGTTCGGCTTGCGTGCCATAGATGATGATCTCCTTTGATGGGTTTGATGTTCTGATCCCCGAAATCCCGGGCTCGACGCCCAGGGTATCGGGATGCATGTGTCTCGTCTGCCAAATCCACGGGCGTCTGACAACTGTTTCTTCTCTGAAAATGAAGATTTTTTACCTTGATTCTCGAGGAGAATGAACCACGGATTTCATGAAGGAGAGAGGCAGCTGCGCAGAAATCAGAGAGTTTCACGCAAAGACGCGAAGGCGCAAAGGTTCTGCATCGTACGGAACCATGGTCCCAAGCGTGCCATTCCGTTTGAAAGCCGCTTTCAAACGGAATGGCACGCTTTGATGTCTTTTCAGAACTTTGCGCCTTCGCGTCTTTGCGTGAAACTCTTCCGAATGTTTTTCTGCCTCTTCCTCCTCGGCTTATGCGAATTTCCCGGCTGACGGGCAGGATGGTTTCAGCTCGCAGGCAGCGCAATCGGGCTTCCTGGCGTTGCAGCGGCGGCGGCCATGCCAGATCAGCCAGGTCGTGATGTCGCCCCACTGGTTCCGTGGAAAAAGCTTCATCAGGTCGCGCTCCACTCCCTCGGGAGTGGTCTCCCGGGACAACCCCAGTCGCCCCGAGAGGCGCAGCACATGGGTGTCCACGCACACGCCCTCGTTCTTCCCAAACGCCACGTTGAGGATCACGTTGGCCGTCTTGCGCCCCACGCCGTCGAGCGTGAGCAGTTCCTCCATGGTGTCGGGCACGCGCCCGCCGAAACGTTCTTCGATCGCCTGGCAGCACAGGCGGATGTTCTTCGCCTTGTTGCGGTAAAACCCCGTGCTGCGGATCTCACGCTCCAAGTCCTCCTGGCTCACTTCGGAAAAATGGCGGGCGTCGGGATATTTCTTAAAAAGCCCCGGCACGACCATGTTCACGCGCTTGTCGGTGCATTGCGCGGAAAGGATCACGGCAACAAGAAGCTGCAGCGGCGTCCTGTAGTCCAGCTCGCACTTCGCAGCAGGATAGGTTTTCGCGAGCACCCGCGCGACCCGCGCACAGTAGGAGGGAGTGGGTTTGTTCATTTCATGAAGTAGCCGCGCTCGCCAGAACGCGGATGAGCGGTTGGGCCACGCTCTTGCGGGCGCGGCTACATGGAAAATGCAAACACGAAGCCATCAGTAGAGCGAGACGTTTTTGGCGAAGGCGAGCACATTGGTCGTGCCATCAGGGTGAAACTCAATCATCAGGGTGGCCACGCGCCCGCGTCGGACGGGTTTTTTGAAATGGGCGTACGGGATCACGAAATGAAATGACAGGTCCTTCACGGTGAGAAACGTGCCATAGGATTCCCAATGGAAATTCGTGGCGCCGATGGCAAAGGTGTTGTCGTAGAGCACATTTTTGATGGTCATGCCGCCGGGCGTCGGCTCGGACGGCGGCGCCGCGCCCAGGCTGAGGCTCGTCGTCGTGTACACCTGGATTTTCAAGCGTCCATCCGCCGCAACCTGGTTTGTGCGGGAATCAGCCATCGTGAAATAAGCCTTGAGTGAATCGTCCTGCGCGTACGGCACAAACTTGATGATGTACATCGGAGGAAGCTTCGATCCGGCCGGGGACGCGGGAGGGGAGAAGGAGCAGGAAATAAAGGCAAAAGGCAAAATGAAGAATGAAAAATGCAGAAGGATGAAACGGGCCGCGGGAACTTCCAACATCGAACATCGAACGTTGAACGTTGAACGGGGGAGCACCTATCGAGCTTGCCTTGGCTGAAAACATTTGGCCATAGTAAAAATTCACATGCAAACTGTTCGAATAGGCATTGCCGGATTCGGCACCGTGGGGAGCGCGGTCTTCCGCCACCTCCAGCGCGAGGCCGGCTTGCTGTTCGAACGCTGCGGCGTCCGCCTGGTCGTGACGGCTGTGGCGGTTCGCAATCCGCGCCGCGCGCGATGCGTTCCCCTTCCCCGCTCGCTCCTGGTCGGCAATCCCGCGCAGATCGCCGCAAGCGACCGCACGGACATCGTGGTGGAACTCATGGGTGGATGCACCACCGCCCGGGAATTAATCCTCTCCGCGCTGCGCCACGGCAAGCCCGTGGTCACCGCCAACAAGGCCCTCCTTGCAGAGCATGGGCGAAGGATTTTCGACGAATCCAACCGAAGGGGCGTTCCCATTTTTTTTGAGGCAAGCGTGGCGGGCGGAATCCCGATCATCAAGTCCCTGCGCGAAGGACTCGTGGCCAATCGCTTCCGCCTCATCTACGGAATTGTCAACGGAACCTGCAATTACATCCTCACCCGCATGTCGCAGGAAGGCGCCGCCTTCGACGACATGCTGAAGCAGGCGCAGGCGCTCGGCTATGCCGAGGCCGATCCCTCATTCGACATTGACGGCGTGGACGCCGCGCACAAGGCCACGGTGCTTGCCTCGCTGGCCTACGGCGGTTGCGTGGATTTCCGCCAGGTGCATGTCGAGGGCATCCGCCACGTGTCGGGCGCGGACGTTGAATTTGCCCACCAGCTCGGCTATGAAATCAAGCTTCTGGCCATCATCCGGTCCCTCGACGCCTCGCGCGTGGAGGTGCGCGTGCATCCCACGCTCATTCCCAAGGCCAACCGCCTCGCATCCATCGGGGGGGTGACCAACGCCCTCGTGGTGCGCGGAGATGTGGTGGGCGACATCGAGTTTTCCGGTCCTGGTGCGGGCGGCGATGCCACGGCGAGCGCGGTATTGGGCGACATTGTCCAGGCGGCCGCGCACCTGGCGCGTTCCCGCGAAACCCGCGCGTGCTGTGATCCCTCCACCGCCACGCCGTGGCTCTGCGCGCGCGGCCCACGCGTGGTGGACATCGCCTCGGTGGTTTCCCGCTTTTACCTGCGCCTCTCGGTTGCGGACCGTCCCGGCGTGATGGCACAAATCACCTCCATCCTCGGCAAGGCCCGCATCGGCATCTCCTCGATCATCCAGCCCGAGGGACACCAGGGAAAGGCCGTGCCACTGATTTTCATGATTCACGACGCGCGGCATGACGCGATGTTCCAGGCGATGGAGCGGATCCGTCGGCTCGGATGCGTGAAGGCCCGCCCCGTGATGTTCCGAGTGGAGACATTCGAGTCATGAGCTGGCGCGGCATCATCGAGGCCTACCGGCCTTTCCTGCCCGTCAGCAACAAGACGCCCGTCGTCACGTTGAACGAGGGGAACACGCCGCTGATTTTTTCCCCGCGGCTGAGCGAGATGGTGGGCCGCGAGGCGAGCGTGTACATCAAGTATGAGGGCTTGAATCCGACCGGATCGTTCAAGGACCGCGGCATGACGGTGGCCATCTCCCGCGCGATCGAGAAAGGCTCGCGCGCCGTGATCTGCGCATCGACGGGAAACACCTCGGCGGCGGCGGCGGCGTATGCGGCCCGCGCGGGCATTGATTGTTTCGTGCTGCTGCCCAAGGGCAAGATTGCGAGGGGCAAGCTGGCCCAGGCGCTCATGTGCGGCGCCAAGGTGATCGCGTTGCGCGGGAATTTCGATGACGCCCTGAGGCTGGTCCGCGATATCGGGGAGAATTACCCGGTCGCCATCGTCAATTCCACCAACCAGGACCGGATCGAGGGGCAGAAGACCGCAGCGTTCGAGATTGTTGATGTCCTGGGCGAGGCGCCCGACTACCACTTTCTGCCCGTGGGAAATGCGGGAAACATCACTGCATACTGGAAGGGTTACCGGGAATGGAGGGAGGCCGGGCGCTCCAAAAAGCTGCCTAAAATGATGGGCTTCGAAGCGGCGGGCGCCGCGCCGATCTTCCATGAGAAGGTGATCAAAAAGCCCGACACCGTCGCCACGGCCATCCGCATCGGCAATCCCGCCAGCTGGAAGCAGGCGGAAATGGCAATCTCCCAGTCCCATGGCCTCATGGATATCGTCACGGACGACGAAATCCTTGCCGCCCAAAAATGGCTCGCGATGAACGACGGCATCTTTGTGGAACCTGCCTCCGCGGCGTCCATCGCAGGGCTCATCAAGTGCTTGGGCAAGGCTTCATGCCGAAAATGCCCGCTCGCCGCCGAACTGCGGGCCTCGCTGCTTCCCAAAGCCGTCACCATCGTCTGCACCGTCACGGGACATGGGCTGAAGGACCCCGATGTGGTGGATCTACACCATCTCAAGCCGGTGACCGTCTGGCCCAGCCGCGATCGCGTGATCAAGGCCATGGGGTTGTCCCTGTAGCCACGTTCGTCCGAATACGGCACTCCATCCGCGTTCTAGCGAAGGATTTTGGCGAACGCGGTCACGTTGGCGAAAAACGTTGAACCTTGGCATTCAACATGCTACCTTGGAGAAGCATATGATCATGTCAGCAAACATGGACGGGATGGGTGGAATTATACATAAACATCTAAAAGGAGTCATAATATGCTCAAGGAAATCCAGTCTAGAAAGGAGGCCTTCACGCTCGTGGAAATCATGATCGTGGTGGCCATCATCGGTCTGCTTGCAGCCATCGCCGTGCCGAGCTTCATTCGTGCACGTCAACGCGCCCAGGCAAGCGGAATACTCAACGAAGCAAGACAGTTGGACGGAGCAAAGGACCAGTATGCCTTGGAAAATAACAAGACGGGAACGTTGGCTCCAGCGTGGGACGACCTCACACCCTACCTGAAAGCGGGCAGCCGTCTGGTCAACAGCGGGGGAACTGACCTGCTGGGCAATTCGTTCAACCTCAATACCGTAAGCATAAGCATCCAGGTCAGTCCGACCACGCAAAGTTCACTCTCGGCGGCGACCAACGGCGGCAGTTTCTGGGGCCCATATTCCTGATTGCCAGGAAGCACTCCGCAACTCCGAAAACGCTGATCACTGGCATCCACCATGCCTCAAGGGGTCATACCATGCTCAGAATAATCCAGTCCAGAAGGGCGGCCTTCACCCTCGTGGAAATCATGATCGTGGTGGGCCTTATCAGCCTGCTTG
>JAHFSY010000059.1 GCA_023269615.1 Verrucomicrobiota bacterium | reverse complement strand
GATTACCGCCCGGGAGACCCGCTCCGCCGCATCCACTGGAAGAGCTGGGCGCGGACGGGCAAGCCGGTCGTGAAGGAATACCAGGACGAATTTTTTGTGCGTCACGCGCTGATTCTCGACACGTTTGTGACGGGTGTGGGCGACGAGATATTCGAGGAGGCGGTGGCGGTTGCCGCTTCGTTTGCGTGCACGATCCAGACACAGGATTCGTTGCTCGACCTGATGTTCGTGGGCGACCAGGCCTATTGCTTCACGGCTGGCCGCGGCCTGGCGCACACCGACCAGATGCTCGAGATTCTTGCCTCGGTCAACGCGTGCGCGGACAAGAAATTTGATTCGTTGAAGACGCTCGTGTTGCGGCACGTGTCGTCGGTGAGCGGATGCATTTGCATCCTCCTTGCCTGGGACGACGAGAGAAAGCATTTTGTTGAATTCCTGAAATCGCTGTCGGTGCCCCTGCGCGTCCTGGTGGTCACGGAGGATGGTGGAAAGGATCTTGATCCGGGGCCGATGAAGAACCAGCCGGAATGTTTTCATCATCTGCGCGTGGGAAGGGTGGAGGAGGCGCTGGCGGCGATATGAGCATGAATTCTGAAACACGAAAGGCGCCACGCCTCCTTCTCGGGGCCGCCCTGCTTTTCTGGGGATTGGAAACCAGGCATTGGTATCTGGCGGCGGTGATGGCCGTGGTGATGGAGGCCTCCGGATTTTTCACCCGCCGCTGGGAATTTTCGGCAGCCGACTTCAACCGTCTTTGGGATGCCACGGCGATCGTTTGCACGGCGGGAGTGTTCTACAGCTTTCTTTCCGGCCGCGTGGACAATGGCGTGATCGGTTTTGTAAAATGGTTTCCGCTGATTTTCCTGCCTTTCACCGTGGCACAATCATGCGCCGCAAGGAACGTGGTCACGCTCACCACCTTTTCCTGGCTGTTGCGCAAAAGGAAGCCTTCGGCCGCGGAGCCACCACCATCGTCCCTGACTTTTGATTTTTTCTACCTGGCGATCTGCCTGATGGCTGCGAGCGCGGCCAATGTGCGCAACGCCGCGTTTTACGCGGGGTTCTGCGTGATCGCGGGATGGGCGCTCTTTCCGTCAAGGAACCGCGCCATTTCACGGCCCGCCTGGGGGCTTTGCCTTGCCGTGGTGATCCCGTTGGGATACGGGGGGCAGATCGTGCTTCACGCGCTTCAGGCCATTGTGGAGAACAAGACGGGTAATTTATTTTCTGACATGGACATGGCCGACCTGCAGCGATGGCAGAGCCGGACATCCATCGGCTCGATCGGGGAATTGAAATTTTCCGACCGCGTGGTGCTGCGCGTCAGATCGAACGGCAGAAATGCGCCCCCGGACCATCTGCGCGAGTCAACCTTCAACACCTACGAATCGTCGGCGCGCAACTCGAGATGGCTTGTGAGCGCAAGGAACTTTCACAGCATCGCGTCCGATCCCGAGCGTGCCAACAGCTGGAATTTCATTGCGAAAAAGGACGCGGACACCTCCATTTCCATCGCCGCGTGGCTGCATTACGGCACGGGCGTGCTGGCGCTTCCGACCGGCGCGTGGCGCGTGGAACGCCTTCCCGTGACCGTGCTGTCGCGCAGCGGATTCGGGATCGTGCGGGTGGAGGGCGGGCCCGAGCTCGTCCACTACACGGTGCGCTACGGCCCCGGCGAATCCATGGACGCCCCGCCTGACGACCACGACCTGCAAATTCCCGAGGGGGAAAGGCCCGGAATCGAGAAGGTCGCGTCGGAGCTTGGCCTCCCGGGGCAGTCGCCCGAACAAAATCTTGAAACCATCACAAAATTTTTCCAGGCCAAGTTCACCTACACCCGCTACCTCAAGGACGATGGATCGGATGCGTGGGGAAAAAGCTCCCCCGTCAGCCACTTCCTGGAGCGGTCGCGTTCGGGACACTGCGAATATTTTGCCACGGCAACCGTCCTCCTCCTGCGTGCGGCGGGGATCCACGCGCGTTACGCGACGGGTTACTCAGTGCAGGAAAATGGCGGCAAGGGGCTTTATATCGTCCGCTCGCGCCACGCCCACGCATGGTGCCTGGCGCATGTGGGTGGTGCGTGGCGCGATGTGGACACGACGCCCGCATCATGGGCGGACGAGGAAGCCTCGGCAAACTCCACGCCGTGGCGACCGATCGCCGATTTTTTCTCGGCCATCTGGTACAAGTTTTCGGAATGGCGCTGGCTGGGTGAAAAGGAGGGATTCAACCGTGTGGTAACCGTCCTGCTCCTCGTGGCGGTCGCGGCGCTTGCGTGGAAATATTTCCCTCGTCACAAGGGATGGTTTTTCAAGTCGAAGCTGGACGAGCCGCCGTCGGCATCCTCACATCCGGGATCCGACTCCGAGTTCTACCTGGTTGAGAAACATCTTGCCGCCCAGGACCTGGGCCGTTCACCGGAGGAAACTCTCCGCCATTGGCTGCGACGGGTCGAGGCGAGCCCGCGCATGATCGCCGCCGCGCCGCCGCTGGAACCCATCCTGTCGCTTCACTGCCGGTACCGTTTCGACCCAAAGGGGCTGACGGAGGGCGACAGGCAATCGCTGAGGGAATTGTCCCGATCATGGATCGAAGGCAGCCGGCCGGTGAAAAAGGGATGAGGGGGGTGTCTGGAAGGGCGGCTGCCTTGCCGCCGGCGGGTCTCATGGCGCCAGCAGACGTTCCACGGCGGTGACGAGCTCGTCGATCTTGAAAGGCTTGGCGATGAAATCCACGCGCTCATGGACTGCAGCGCGGACCACGCCGCTGAGGTTGGGCGCGCCCGAGATCAGCAGCACCGGCGTCTTGTTTCCGTTCTTCCGCAGTTCCTCCAGCATGTCCACGCCGCTGGCGCCGCCGAGGCGGTAATCCGAGACGATGATGGAAAAACTCTCCGCCTTGAGTTTTTCCGCAACCTCCTCGGCGCTCGCGGCTTCCCGCACATTGGGGATGCCTTCGCTTTTCAGGATCGTCACAACGACCCGGCGTGCGGAATCATCATCATCAATCACGAGCACGGAATCAGGCTTGGGGGTCACGAATTCACGCTATACCCGCCCTGCCGGCCTGTCGATTACGTTTTCGCTTCCTTCAGTCGCAAATCATCCACGTAGGCCCTCCGCTTTTTCATGTTCTCATGTTCGACATCCGTCTGCGTTGCGTGCGGGCCGTTCAATGCGAGGCTTTGCTCCCATGGGCTGAGGCTGGGACGGGATGGATCAATGCGGGCGAGCCACTTTTTTCGGAAAGCTTCCCCGTGCAGCGCCACGCGAGGAAGCCTGCCCGTCGAATGCGATTCGTTGCCGGAATGAAAAACCAGGTGGTGCATGAACAGGACGTCGCCCGCGCCGGCGACAAATTCAAATGGATCGGTCATGGGCAGGTCACTCGTGCCCTTGGGAAGCTGAAGTGACGGGTCGGCCATCAGCGCCCTCTGGATCACCCGGTGTGTGCCGGGATGTACGGTCAGGTTGCCGCTGAACGGCTCGGTGTCGGACAATGCCACCTGCCATGTGAACCCGCGGTAGAGGATTGGAACTTCCTGGCCTGGAAAATCAATGTGTCCCCGCGGTGTGAGGGTGGCTGACGCGGCGGGGTTGTATGGCTTGACGAAGAGATAATAATTCCGCTCCCCATCCCAGTGTCCCGTCCCGCCAAAAAGTTCCTCGATGGCTGCGAGCAACCGGGATTGCCCATAAATCTTTTCCAAAACCGGATCAGCTTGCGTCGCGCCCTGGAAAAAGGGACGGTGCAGGACCGGCGTGTTGTCCGTGCTCCATTCGCGCAGGGGGCGATCATTTCCCACGATGGTTTTCACCCGCGCAAGGGCTTCGGCGCAATAATCGCGATCCACCAATCCCTTTCGCACGGCGAATCCGTGACGGATAAAGTGCTCGGTCCACGGCAGTTCCATCCGGGACTCCATGAATCATTCCGGCCCTCGTTACCAGTCAGAAACAACGCGCGTGAATTTATCCGGGACTTGCTCCGCTTCTTCGAGGTCGCCCCGTCACGACGAAGCAAATGCGTCAGGCACTGGCCAGCAACAAGAGGGACCTGGAAGATGCGATGCAAACATGTGGACCCATGCAACTTCTTCGGCCCTATGGATCCTCGTGCCATCTGGAGTCATCTGGGCCGTTCTGGTCCTAAAGCTCCAGAAGACCACCAAATCTCAGGGCCTTTGTAAATCTCCTGACCATCAAGGCTCCATGACAGTGCCGCCTACTTCAACGCCGTATAAATGCGGTGGACATCATCGTGGTCATCCATTTCGCTCAAAAAGTCGACCACCTGCTTTTTCTGGGCCTCGGGAAGTTCCATGGAAGTCTTCGCAATATAGCTCATCTCGGCCGTCGTCACCGACCATCCCGCCTTTGCAAGAAACTTGGAAACAGCCCCGAGATCGGTGGCATCGCAAATAAATCGTGCGCCAATGTGCCCTTCCGTGACGGCTTCCTTCTCGAGAGGCTCGACGTTTTGAGCGCCCGCCTCAATCGCCACGGTCTCAATGTCCAGGGCCTTGTCCGTATGTGTTGCCTCCACCACTCCGCAATGATCGAACATCCACGTCACGCTTCCGATCGTTCCAAAATGCCCATTCTTGAAAAGGTTGCGGATGTCGGGGGCCGTGCGGTTTTTGTTGTCGGTGAGGCATTCGATGATGACGGGAACCTTGTGCGGTGCGAAGCCTTCGTAGGTGACGAGTTCATACTCCACCTTTTCATCGAGGAGACCCGCGCCTTTTTTGACGGCGCGTTCGATGGTGTCACGCGGGACCGATTGTTTACGCGCCAATTCGAGCGCGGCCCAGAGGCGCGGGTTGGCGTCGGCGCTGGGCCCGCCCATTTTGGCTGCGACCTGGATTTCCTTTACCAATTTTCCGATGATCGCCGCCCGCTTGGAGGAAGAGGCCAGCCGAGGTGCGTGTTTCCATTGTGCTCCCATGGATAAGGCGTACCAACGGGCCGAGGCGGCTTCAAGCCATAAGCAAAATATGGAGCACTCCAAATTATCACCGTTGAAGATGCCCAAACATTCGTTTACTGGCTGGATGATGCGAAGGCTCTTTTTCATTCCGCTGGCGGGGTTGCTGTTTCTTGTTCCGCTTCCCTCGCTCCACGCAGCGGAACGCGTCATCACGGTCGAGGGATACAACGTCAACTACAGCCCGTTCTACGACGGCCCCATGCTCGTCAACTCCAAGGCAAAAAAACTCTATTGCGGGCGCGGCTATTCGGACGGCGAATATGATCAGGGGCTTTATGTGTACGACATTTCCGCGGACGGCGAAATTACCGGCACCGATGAACGCATCCTTCCCAATTCCCCTGATCCAGTTCAACCTCCTCCTCCCGGTGGCGGGCCGACATATTATTTCCGGGTGGTCTATGGCATTGCCGTCTCTCCGGATGGACGCAAACTCTATCTCGGCCTGTGCGGTTGCCGTAACAGTGAAGCCAAGCCTCTTGTGGTGTACGATCTCGATGAAAAGGGGGAACCCACTGGAAAGCCCCGCTCGTACGAGATCGCCAAGGGCCTCAAGAATATCCAGTCCCTCCTCCTTCATCCCAAGGGAAACGTCATCTACAC
The DNA here is from genome assembly GCA_023269615.1 of Verrucomicrobiota bacterium. Taxonomy (GTDB): domain Bacteria; phylum Verrucomicrobiota; class Verrucomicrobiia; order JABWAM01; family JABWAM01; genus JAHFSY01. Next base: position 20,015 of record JAHFSY010000059.1, on the reverse strand, counting down.
CGTGGCGAGCAGCACGGAGGGAATCTGTTCCATTCCGCTCGTCGATGGCGAGCCGTCCATGACCGCTACCAACTTCGCCATCGGGTCCGTTTACAACTACCAGCTGATCCCGAATGATACTTTCGACAAGCTGCTCGTCCCGGGTTATCCATCCCGCGTTCAGTTGGTGACGGTCGGCGCTTCGGGCGGCTTGGAATCCAAGGATGATTTGATGTTCAATGTCGGTGAGCCCAAGGCATGGCTGGCCGCCACGCGGGTGGATCACACCCTCTTCTTCGCTCTCGACAACAAGTTGTGGTCCTGGACCCTCGACAAGGATTGGCATCCCGTCGGAAAGCCCGTCGTTCACGCCGACATCCCGGCCCTGCGCGTCATGAACGGCGTGCAGTCCTCGCTCTACGTGGTCCTCGGCGAATTCGACCATCCCAAAGGCGCCAAGGAGCCGGTCTTCGTCAGCTCGCGGGTGGCCCGCTACAAGCCCGACGCCCAGGGCAAAATCGGCAAACCGGAATTTCTTTCCGACATCTTCAGCCACAAACGGGTCATGAATCTCACGGTGGATGAATCGAGTGGGGTGATTTACGTCAGCACCTGGCCGAATTGAGCACTGATGTGTAGGAGCCGCTGTGAGCTGGCGACCGCGCCTTTCCGACTACGCCAGAGCGCTCTCGCCTCGCCGAAGTCTGCGGCGTAGGCCGAAGGCTTTTTATTTAAAAAACATGTAATACACCGCAAAAAGTATTACCACAACAATGATCCCAACAGGGATGGGGCCATACATAATTCCCGTCAGCATACTGTAACTCCATTCCCACTGTTCTCTTTCCTGATTTTCGTCATTCATAAATTATTTTCCACCTACCCCCCCTTGTCCGCCATACCCGCACCCTGCCGCTATCCCGTGTTCGACAGCTGCGTGACAATCACACGTTCAAGCCGCCACTGCGGTGGATCTGCTTTGGCTCAGCGGCAGTGTACCCCATGTCCTTTGCCAAGGCAACAGGTGTCAGCCAAATTTCCGTGAAGCGGCATGAAGCGTGTTGCCGGCTACGCATTCATCTGCTATGGGAAACGACCATGCATTCGCTGAATGAGAGCCGGTTTTGCATCTCGAAGGCGATCGAGGCGCGTTCCCTTCCCGATGGCGGGCGGCTTGTGAAGCAGACGTCGCGCGCCGAGTACCTGGCGCTCAACCCGGAGCAGCAGCGCATTCTCGACCGGTTCGACGGCAAACGAAATGTCCAGGAGGTGCTTCACTCCTTCCTCACCGAGGGCGTCCGCCCGCGCATCCGCAGTTTTTACGATCTCGTCCTGCAGGCTTCGCACAAGGGGTTTCTTGTTGAGGGGTCTGAGGATCTTTCGCGCGACGCGGTGCGCGGCGTGAGATGGCCGATCGGCTGGGGATTGATTCCTTCCATCATTATTTCCCTGATCATGCTGGGTTTCGGCGCGAGGGCGATCCTCACCTCGACCATTGTCCTCCCAAGTTCCCCGGCGAGCTGCCTCCTCGCGCTTGCCGCCCTCATTGTCGCATGGAGCGAAGGTCATTTCCTTGCAGGGTGCGTCCTGAGCGGGTTTGGGCGGCAGGTGTATGGCGCGGGCATCTGCTGGAACCGGATCATCCCGCATTTTTCAGTGGATGCGCGCGACGCGTTCATGGGCGGTCGCGCATGCGAGGCGAGTGTGGCGTTGCAGAAAATCGCGGGCGCATTCCTGGTCGCGGGATTGGCCAGCTTTGAGTCTTCGGGCGCGGCGCTCTTTGGCAGTTGCGTGGCCATTTTCATCCTCACCTCACCCTTCGGCAACACGCCGGCGCACGACCTGCTCTACGCGCTTTTCCGACGCGAATACCAGCTTCCGAAGTACGCCTCGAAATTCCTGAGCACCAAGGCCATCACGCAATTATTCGACTGGAAGGAAAAGCTGAGCGAGGAGAAATATCTGCTGCTCTTTTCGACCTACGCCATCTGCTGGATGGGCGTGGTGTTCCGCGCGGCGGGACGGCTGAATGCCGACAACAGCCATGATCTCATCCGCAACCTCAGCACCGCCACGGAAGCCGGCAGTCGCGTGGGGGCATTCCTCGGCTTCTCGCTGCTCATCCTTACCATGGCCGCGCCCCTGGTTTTCCTGCTCTGGCTCATTCTCAAGAGCATTCACCGCCTCGCCGCGCCCATGCTCTTCAATGCGGAATCCGCGCTGATCCAGGGCTCTGGCTCGGGTGGGCGCCCGCCGGACGACCAGGTCGTGGGGCACCTGCAAAAAATCCTCCTCTTCTCCCAGCTTTCGCCGCAGGAGCTGTCGCAAGCCGCCGCCGCGATGAAATTCACCACCGTGCCGCCGCAGACCACGATCATCCGTGAGCGCGACATGGGGGATGCCCTGTTCGTCATTCTTTCCGGCAGCGTGGAGGTGTTGAAGGAGGATGAGTCCGGCCAGCCGATCCTGGTGACCAAGCTGGGGGCGGGGGATGTTTTTGGAGAAATTGCGTTGCTTGACCAGGTGCCGCGCACGAGCACCGTGCGCGGCATCGAGGAGACCAGCCTGCTTGCGCTTTCGAAGGCCGACTTCGAGCGGCTGATGGTTTCGGCGCTTGGCGCGGAAAAGATCAAGACGATCGTGCAGGTGTGCGCCTTTCTCAAGCGCAACGCCCTTTTTGCCGACTGGCATCCGCAGGCGCTCATGAGCGTTGCCCGCGAATTCACATTCCAGGAGTTCCACGCCGGCGACATCGTGATTCAGGAAGGGCGCACGAACGACGCGTTTTACGTCATCTACGAGGGCGACTTCGAAGTGCGCAAGGATGGCTCGTCGGTTGCGGCGCTCGCGCACGGTGACTTCTGCGGCGAGATCAGCCTGCTGCATGACACGCCGGCGACGGCCACCGTGGCCGCCACCCGCACGGGCCGCTGCCTTCGCCTGGGCAAGGAGAAGTTCCTGAAATTTGTGAGCCAGGATTTTCTCACGGGCCTCGCCATCGAGACCGCGCTGGAGTCCCGCCTTGGGAGGGCCGCCGCATGAGCGCCCTCCTCAAGCTGCTGCCGCTTCTCGCCATCGGCTATTTTGGCTATGCCAACGCCGACGTGTTGAAGAGAAATTTCGACGTCATTTCAAACGTGCAGACCGAGGCCACATCCAGCATCGAGATGCAGCAGATCGCCGATGCCGTGGCGCAGGAATACATCACCGAGAACACCATACCGCTCAACAATTTTCCGGAATTCCTCGAGCAGAACATGCGCGAGGCGGATGGCAAGAAGAAGCGCGATTTTTCCAAGGACTTGTGGGGAACCCAATTCCGCATTGCGCGTGCGCCGGGCGGCTTCCAGATCGAGTCTGCGGGACCCGACAAAAAATGGGCCACCTCCGATGACATCAATGTTGTTCGCAATCTCAAGCAATATGGCGGCACGGGCGAGCCCGGCGCCTCTCCCGTGACGCCATCCCAGAAACAGGCGCAGCCCGAAAGTCATCCGACATCGTCCGAACCGGCAATCACTCCCGAGCCCGCAACGCCGCCACCAGCCCCGCCTCCCCCGGAACACAAACCGTATCAGTGGAAACGCAGCTGAGAACGCAGCCGAACATTGCAAAGTCCGGGGTAGGGCGCGTTCGCCGAACGCGCCGAAGCGGTGATCCGTGGAAAGTGAATATTTGATTTCGATGGAGAACGACGGCGCGCTCGGCGAGCACGCCCTACCAGGATCAAGGAATGGCAACTGCCACTCCCGCCGCATGGCCGGAAGCCCAGGCCCACTGGAAGTTGAAGCCGCCGAGCCATCCGGTCACATCCACCGCTTCGCCGATGAAAAACAAACCGGGCACCCGCCCCGCCTCCATCGTTTTCGATGAGAGCTCGCGCGTGTCCACCCCTCCCAGCGTCACCTCCGCCTTGCCGTAACCCTCCGTGCCGCACGCGTGGATTTCCCAGCGATGCAGCCGTTGCGCAATCTCCCCCAGCTCCCGCGCGCTCATCTGGCTTGCCGGACGGGCGGGAACAAACCGCTTGCACCATGCCTGCGCGAAACGCCGCGGCAGGTGCCCGCCCAGCACCGCGGCCAGTTCCCGGTTGCCCTGGCGTCCCGCGTCCAAAATGTCCCGGGCGGATCTGCCCGGCAAAAGATCCACGCGAACGGTGTCCCCTGCGCGCCAGTAGTTTGAAACCTGGAGAATCGCAGGCCCGCTCAGGCCGTGATGTGTGAAGAGCAGGTTCTCACGAAACCCGGCCCCGTTGCACTCCGCCGTCACGTCCACGGAAACCCCGCTCAGCCCGCGAAACATTTCCAGTTCGTCCTGTCCGGACGTCAGGGGGACCAGGCCGGGACGCGGGGGGAGAACCTTCAATCCGAATTGCTTTGCAATGCGATAACCGAAATCCGTTGCGCCGAGTTTGGGGAAGGAGAGCCCGCCCGTGGCGATCACCAGCGAGCGGGCATCCAGTTCGCCCTGGCTTGTCTTGAGATGGAAGACCGCATTTTTGTGAACGTGCTGGACTTCGCAACCCAGGTGGATTTCCACGCCGGCAGCACGGCATTCCTTTTCCAGCAGCTCCACGACCTGGCGCGAGCTGCCGTCGCAAAAAAGCTGCCCCAGTTTTTTCTCGTGGTACCGGATCCCATGTTTCTCCACGAGGGAGATGAAATCGGCCGGCGTGTAGCGGGCGAGGGCCGATTTGCAGAAGCCCGGGTTTTCGGAAATGTAATTTTCGGGCGAAGCATGGACATTGGTGAAGTTGCAGCGTCCGCCGCCGGAGACCAGGATTTTTTTACCGAGCCTTTCCGAGCGCTCGATCACCCGCACGGAACGCCCGCGTTTTCCCGCCTCGATGGCGCACATCAGGCCGGCGGCCCCGCCACCGATGATGATGACATCCGTCTTCACTTTTTCAAAAGCATTTCGGCGAGGCTGAGTTCCCTCCGGGGTTCGCGGACGAACAGGGCGTGCCAGACGAGCGCGATCATGCTGATGGTGAAACAGATCTCGAAGAGCGTCCTCACGCCCCAATGTGAGGCGGCGATTCCACCCAGAAGCGGGGCGACGATGCCGACGAGACCGATGATGAGATTCCCGATCGTGATGTGCGCAAAACGGTTGTCATGCGGGCAGGTTTCCATCAAGGCGTTGTAATATGAAACGATGCCCGCGCCAAGGCAGACGCCGGCGCCGGCAAAAGCCGCGAGGCAGCCCCACTTTCCACTCCCCCACAGCAAAACAGCCAGGGTGGCCACCTGGATGACCATGCCAAGAAAAAGGCCGATGGCATGGCCCGCCCGGTCGCCCAGGCGGCCAAACACAAAACTGCTGAAAGCCCAACCCAGGGCCATGGCTGCGCCATAAGACACCACCACGTCATCCGACAGGCCACCGCCGTTCGCGGAAGTAAAATGCACGGTGATGAACGGAACCATGCAAAAGCCGGCCGTGGCGAGAATCTTCGACACCAGAAAGCGGCGAAAATTTCGATTCGACAGGCTCGCATGCAGGTAGCGACGGATGTCCTCGAGTGTCGGACGGGGTACATCGGGAATTCCTTCCAGGTGCGAATCATCCACCCGCCGATAAATGAGCATCGAGATCACGGCCGTCGTCCCCGCGCCGAAATAAAGATACGCATAGGCATTGGGTGCGGGATGCATTCCGATCAGCCATCCGGCCAGGATGCTCCCGGTCATGCTCATAAGCCCCGCAAAACAGATGCCCGTTCCCAGGACGGTCCCCCGTTCATGCTCGCTGAACAGGTGGGCCAGCCAATCCATGAACGCCGCGCCCACGACACCCAGGGCCATCATGTAGCATCCGTAGAAAATCAACGCAGACCAGCGCACGATCAAAGGGGGCAGATGGGAAGCCATGCACGCCAGGATGCCGTTTAGAAACAGGAACGGAACCATCGTATAGAGATGCCATCCAACCACCTGGCGTTTGCGTTCGCGCCTTGATACAAACAGAAAAAATCCCACGATCTGGAGTATTCCTCCCGTGCCGGATTCAATGGACGAGATGGAGCCGATCATTGCCGGGCCCGCCCCGTTCTCCTTCAGGAAAACGGTGAGCACGGTGGAGGTCGCGACCAGTCCCATGGCCATTCCCCAAAAGGCCTCGCCCGCCACCATCAAAGTCATGTTACGTCGGTTGATCATCGCGTGTCGTTGGGTCTGTCCTCATGCTGATTTGCCGCCGCGTTGTCGAATCAAATGCGGAATCGTGTGCCATCACCCATGCCGCGCGAACTCCCCGTGCATCGCGGCATAGTGACCGTTCAGCCGCAGCAATTCCTCGTGGCGCCCGCGTTCCACGATCTCCCCATCCTTCAAGACCAGGATCTGGTGCGCATGGCGGATCGTGGAAAGCCGGTGCGCGATCACGAAACAGGTGCGGCTTTCGAACAGCTTTCCCAAAGCCTGCTGGATCACCAGCTCCGCCTGTGGATCCACCGCGCTCGTCGCCTCGTCCAGGATCAGGATTCTCGGCTGCGCCACCAGCGCCCGCGTGATGCAGATCAACTGGCGCTCGCCCGCGCTGAAATTTGACCCGCGCTCCGCCACCTTCGTCTGGTACCCGTCCTTCAAGCCCTCGATGATCGCATGCGTTCCCAGCATCCGCGCCGCCTCCATCACCTCCGCGTCCGCGGCCCCGGGACGGCCAAATTTCAAGTTGTCCATCACCGTCCCGTTGAACAGAAAATTCTCCTGGGTGACGATCCCGATCTGGGTGTGGAGCGACTCGATTGTGCTCGCGAAAAGATCCCGCCCGTCCATCCGGATGCATCCCTTCTGGGGCTCGTAAAAGCGCGCCAGCAGGCTGATGATGCTCGTCTTGCCGGAACCCGTGGCCCCGACCAGCGCGATGGTTTCGCCGGGCTTTGATTCGAGGCGGATGTCCCGCAACACCCAGGAATCCAAGGTGGTTGTGTCATAGCGGAAGAATACGTGGTCGAACTCCACGCGCCCCTGGATTCTTGGAAGCGGCTGCGCGCCGGCGCGGTCCACCACCTGCGGCACCGTGTCGAGCAGCTGAAAAATCCTTTCCACGCTCGCTCCCGTCGAAAGCATCGCGTTGTACAGGTCGCCCATCGTCTGGATCGGCCCGAAGAACATGCCCAGGTACATGATGAATGCCGCCAGCTCGCCCACCGTGATCTCCCGCGCCTGCACGAGCGTCCCGCCATAGCCAAGAATGATCGTCGTGCCCACGCCCGCCATCAATCCCAGGAATGGCATGTACGTGTGGAAGATCCGGGAGGAACGAACCACGCTCCGGATCAGCTCGCGGTGAATGTTCCCAAAGCGCAAAAGATTCTCGTCCTCGCGCGACAGCGCCTGGACCACGCGGACGCCGGAGATGTTCTCCGCCAGCGCGGAGGTGATGCGGGAGGAATGGCGCCGCACATTGCGATGCGCCTCCATGCCGTGAATTTGAAACAACCTTGTTGCCATGACGAGCGGCGGCAGCACCACGCACACCGCCAGGCACAGGCGCCAGTCGTACTGCGCCATCACCGCCATCACGCCGACCAGCGTCAGCGCGCTCCCAAGCAACTGGTACGCGCCCCATGTCAGCATCTGGTCCAGCGCGTCAATGTCCGTGTCCGCCCGGCTGATGATCCGCCCCTGGTGCGTCTTGTCGAAGTAATTCAGCGAAAGGCGCTGGATGTGCTCGAACACCGCCAGCCTCAGGTCGTTCATGGCGTTCTGCCCGATGCGGACCACGCTCTTGACCTGCGCCACCGAGACAAACCATGAAGACAGGAGTGTGCCGAGATAGAGCAGGCTGATGATGAGGATGCCCCGGCCGGTATTTCCGGTCGTGACGCCCCGTGTGAGATGACGGTCAATTCCCATCTGGATCAGCCGGGGCCCGGCAAGTCCCAGCGCCGTGGCGAGCACGGTCAATAACAAGTTCAGGATGACCTGGCGACGATAAGGACGCAGATAACCGGCGAGGCGGACAAACATCGCACGGCTCATGCGCTGCTGCGATAGCGATTCCTCCAGTAAAAAATCATTGTTCTCGCTCATGGTCAATCCATCTGGATCTGCTGGTTGAAAATCTCGGCGTAAAACCCCTTCCTCCCGATCAACTCCGCGTGACGTCCGCTCTCCGCGATGCGCCCTTCCTTCAACACAAGAATCCGATCCGCGTGTTGCACGGTTGAGAAACGGTGCGCGATCACGAATGTCGTCCGCCCCTCGCACAGGCGGCGCATGGCCTCCTGGAGCATCCGCTCGGTCTTCGAATCCACGCTCGCCGTGGCGTCGTCGAGGATGAGGATGCGGGGGTTGAGGATGAACGCCCGCGCGATGGCGATGCGCTGTTTCTGTCCGCCGCTGAGCGACACGCCGCGCTCGCCAATCACGGTATCATACCCCTTCGGCAGGTCCTCGATGAACTCATGCGCCTGCGCCGCGCGCGCGCAGGTCTCGATTTCCGCACGGCTCGCCCCGGGACGACCGTAGGAGATGTTCTCGGCCACGCTTGCGCTGAAGAGAAATGTTTCCTGAAAAATCACGCCCACGCTTCGACGGAGCTCGAGCAGGTTCAGCTCGCGCACGTCCACGCCTTCCAGCATCACGTGCCCGGCGCTCGCCTCATAAAATCTGGGGATCAGGTGCACGAGAGTGCTTTTACCGGAACCCGTCGGGCCCACGACCGCGATCGTCTGGCCGGGCTCGGCCACGAAACTCACATCCGTGAGCGACGCCCGGCCCGCATGGTACTCAAAGCTCACATGGTCAAAGCGGACTGCGCCCCGGCCCGCAGGCAGCGCGCGCGATCCGCCGCGGATTTCGCGCGGCGCCTCGATGACCTCGAGCACCCGCTCCGCGCTGGCGCTTGCATTCTGCAAAATATTCGTGAACTGCCCCACTGCCGCCACGCGATAGCCCATCGCCATCAGGTAAAAAATCACCGCCGCGAGGTCGCCCACCTGCATTTTCCCCGAGATGACCTCGCGACCCCCGATCCAGAGCGCCATGGGCACGCTCAACCCAAAAATGAACTGCGCGAACGGCACGCGCGTGACCCAGTAATCCACCGTGGCGGTGAGCGTTCCCAGAAACACATCACGCTTGGCCCGGAACTTGAGCACCTCATCCTGCTCGCGCGCAAACGCCTTGACCACGCGCACCCCGGCGATGTTCTCCTGGATCACCGCCGTCATCTCCCCGTGCAGGTCGTGCACCTTGCGCCATTGCGGTCGCAGCTTCTCCGCATAAAACGCGATGAGCCCCACCGTCGGGACCATGGTCGCCAGCGTTGCCCAGCCGATCGCCGGGCTGCTCAAAAAAATCAGGGTCACCGTCACGATGAGGCACACGATGATGTCCATGCTCAGAAAAAGGCAGGCGAAGAGAAATTCCTGCAGCCGCGAAATGTCGCTGGTGGAACGCGAGATGAGCTCCCCGGTGTTCGACTGGTCGTGATACGTGAACGCAAGGCGCTGGATCGCATCATAAATCGCCGCGCGAATGTCCCCGAGCGTCCCATGGATCAGGCGGTTGCGCACGGGCCCCATCGTGATGCGGATGATTTCCTTCACCAGGACGAGGCAGAAAAAAAATCCCGCGAACCGCCACGGATGGAATATCTGACGGGCTGTTGACTCCAGCGCATTGATGGCATGTCCCAGGAGCCGCGGCAGAGCCATGTCAATTGCGATGGTCGAGAGCAGCATCGAAACCGAAATCGTCACCTGCCACGGGTACTTCCCAAGGAAGGCAAGGATCCCCAGCAGGTTGTGCGCCTTGAATCGTGGTTGCGTCGTCATGTGCGGCAATAATCAAGGCGCGTTGGGGTCAGGACACAAATGAAAACGCACCCGGTTATTTGGAAGTCCAGACTTGTTCCGTAACCGAACCCGCAAGAGTTTGGGGAGGCGTAGCGCGGGTGCGCGAGACTCTCCGCTTTCTCTTTCTGTCATCTCCCCGCTTGCCCTGCCCGGTTCGTTCTTGCAATTCGCGGGCTGTCTTTGCTTGATGGAAGCCTATGGCGGACGCACCCGAAAAGAAGCAGGATCCTGCGATGAAAACTGTCGTTCTCCCGCCGGAAATGCTGGAACCGAAAAAGCATGCGGAAAAGAAGGATGCAAAGGAACCGCCCAAGCCTTCCCCCGATTCGAAAGCCTCCCCCGCGTCGAAGCCCCCCGGTGATGCCGCAATGAAAACGGTCGTGCTTCCACCGGAAAAATTGGAATCAAAAAACAAGGGTGTGAAGGTGGATGCGTTGGCCAAGACAGAAACGGCCGCGCCTGCGCCCGTGCAGGCGCGACGCCCGTTTCCATGGCCAATTCTCCTGGCGATCCTCATCCCCCTCGGTGTGGGAGGATTGCTGTCTTACCACTGGACGCAGCAGGACCAGCTGCAGATGCTGCGCACGGGTTGGATCGTCCTCTGCAGTTTCGTGCCTGGTTTCGCCATCATGGTCGTGATCGGAAGCCTGGCCCAGATCCGCCGCCGCCCCGTCCTCAGTTCCGTCTCGCTTATCCTGGGCGCCGCTTACATTCTCGGTTGCTGGTGGGCCTACGATTTCATCGTCAAGAATGCTGATTCCCTCTTGCGCTGAGAGGAGTGCGACAAATTTGCTGGGCGCCCTTCAATTCGCACCCCGGTCGCCGCTGACAGCGGCTCCTGCATTGTTCCCTGCACGGTTCTGCGTTTTGTAGGAGCCGCTGTCAGCGGCGACCGGGGAAAACCAACCTTTTCGTCGCGCACCCCGCGCCAAGAGGAGTCGCCGATTTTGTCGGGAGCCGGTGTTTTTTAAAAAAAGCGAGATTTTACTTGTCTTGCATCCGTTGTATCCATAGTAACCATGGTGTGCATAATATAGACAACAATAGTATTCATCCAAATCTCTGCGTGGAGACCACCCCGGCACTCGCGCGGTGGACCTGCCTGTTGATGTGCCTGCACCTTCTGGCATCATCCACCATCCAGGCCGTGGAGCCGGCCGCGATGGAGCCCCAAGCCACGGAGGCCCCCGCATCTGCAGCTGATCTGGGCGCGCTCAAGAAGGAGATTTTGACCCAGCTTCAAACTGCACGACCGGTGTGGACGGACGACCAGCGGCTGGGGCTGGCGGACCACATCGTCACCCTCCTGAAAGAGAAAATGGGAACGCGCCTGACACCGCTTCTTTGCACCAACATTTCAAGGCTCGTCGGGTATGATCTTAAATATATTGCCCTGGACTATCTCGACTACGGGTTGACGCGGGAGCATTACCGTTGGGCCATTGAAGATCTGGCAAAACGAAAGCCCCTGACTGCCGAACAGATCAAGGAGCGGGATGCCGGGTTGAAAGACTTGATGGATGCATTTGCCGAAGCATTCAAAAAGCGGCGCTCGCCGGATGATCATCCGTCCATTCTGGCCAGGCGGGATACGTACCTTCAGATTGCGCTCGATGCGGCACATGATGAGCTGTACCCCGGACTCAAGGAACCCCTTCCCAGGGACCAGTTTGGTCCGATGCAGGAGAAGGCGTTTCAAGAGTTGTACCACATCAAAACTTTTTTTGACGATCCCAAACCTCCGGGCAAGCAAACGAAGGTCGAAGACGAACCGGAGGACATCGAAACCGGCTTCAAAATGTTGGGTGGGCAATTTTTTGATCGGGGAGTTCAGAGAGACGGCGCCTACCAAAAAGCGCTTGTGGAAATGACCAGGGCCAGAAGGGCGGCAAGCATCAAGCGCTGGAATGATCCAAAACTAAACGCAACAACAAATACCACGTCGCGACAAAGCACGCACTGGGAGGATTGACGGGATGATCAACCCGAGCCGGCAGAGTTCACATCAACAAACCATGACCATGCACATATCAAAACAAGCAGTGCTTTTCACATTTGGCATCTGGATGCTCCTGAATGCAATGCCAGCCGACGCGGAAGACTCCTATGGGCACTGGGTCAGGACAGTCACATACACCGTCTCGGATGTGCTGGTGCAAGTTCCCTCCGGCCTGGGGACAAATGATAAGGTCGAAATGAGTGATGACAACAGCGTGGGAAGCCAGACGGTGAAATGTCTTGCGACTATAAAGTCAAACATTGACGCCGACGCGGAAATCAAAAGCACCGGCCTTTCTGATTTCAAGTTCCAATGGGTGAATGATTGTACCGGGATTCCCCCCGTGGTCTCGCCGTTGGCGCTCACCACGAATGTGCATGTGGATGCCAAGTCCATCGCGGAAAGCACGCTCCAGGTTCCTGATCCAGCCCCGTTCGGATTGGCCCATGTCCAGGCGGAGCTCACGTGCAGCGGAGATATTCTCATCACCGGCAAACATAGCAGCGTTAAACGGACCAGTATTGCAGCTCATGCACAGGGGAGTGTTTCCGATGATGCTGAGGACGATTTCAGCCCGTCGATCGATGTGTGGGGCGATGGGCACGTGAAACTTGAGAAGACCGGGCGGGCTGGGGCGACCGTTCCACAGTTTGGTGTTGGCGGCGGCACAACCCATTGCACGATGACACCCCCATGATCTCAACCTCGCGATGGGAGCGATGCATAAGGCGGAAAGGAGAAATGTGATGCGACATCCCGTTCGCCGATGGATGCTTCTGGCCGGCCTTGCTTTTGCAGCGAGCTGCCCGACCGGCCCGGGCGGATTGTCATGGGCGGAAGATCGGCCACCCGGGCTGAAATCCGAGATCCAGATCCGACCGGGCTTTCAAAACCCGTGGCGTTATCCGCTGGTTGAGATATATCTCTCGAACCAAACGGGCAAGGCTGTCCAATGGACCGGCGTCACCATGGATGGAGTGGCGCTTGGCAATGGGACGAATTGTGTCTGGACCCAGTATTATCCAAATGAAAAGGCGGGGCCTGGACGAACCACCTTGTTGCAAATCTGCCTGGAGGACGCTCCGCAGGTCGCGCGAAAAATCGAGGTGGAAACCAGTGATGGTCAAAAAGTACCGGTCAACCTCGATCCTTTTCCAGCGAAACCCCGGACCGATCAAAGCAAGGATTTCTTCGGGGGAATGCCCAAGAATGCAATCCTGCTCGACGATTATAGCACTCAAGCGTTTCCCATTCCAAAATGCCGTCTCTTGGGCGTGACATTCGATTCAGCTTTCAAGCACATCCAGGTATCCTGGTCCTCATCCACGAAGGGGATCAGCTGCAAGAGAATGGTGATCAATGGCGATATGATTCCCGGGACCAAGGAGTCTTTATTTTCATCGGACGATCTCCCAAAGTTCGCGGGTTCCGCCGGGATGGTCTGCGCGGCAGTGGCAAAGCCTGTGCAGTTTGGAGAATTGATTCATGTTCACATCGAGTTGTCCGACAACACGACGGCCCAATGCCTGATGCGCGCGACCAATGATTTTTTTGTTGATGACCTGGGAATCTCCAGGACGGTCGAGGGCGAGGCATCGCGCAAGGATCTCGGCCTGGATTTGCATCCGAAGTGGAAGGATCTTGGGTTTGACGTTGCGTGCGCGGATTTCGCCACCCAAAAATGGGGGCAATCCGCGCCACAACTCGTGGCGGCCCGCAAGGCGGCTTATGATGGCGGGGATCCGCAGCCGACGTATCAATATCTGTGTGTCTCCTCGATTCAAAACACGTATTCCATCTACGGCCAGTGTTCGGATGGCCTCCAGGTCAATCCATACCGACGGGGCTGGTCAACCTGGGAAAAGTTCATCGAGGAAGAGGCTCAAACCTTCCGCTGGGCACGGGAAGCTGCACAACCGCGGCCATGGTTTTGGATTCCCGAAGTTTTCATCCATAAGGACGATAAACGCTTCCTGGAAGCGGATGAATATCGCTCCCTCACCTACGCGGCGCTCGGACATGCATGCAAAGGGATCGGGCTTTACGTGTATGATGATAAAACTGTGGTTGGTTACAGTAAAAATCCATCCTTGCTCGCCGAGATCAAGAAAGTGAATGCGGAGATTGCCCGGCTCCGGCCCATGCTCGAACCCGCGCAGTTCATTTCACGGAAAACGATCGGGGATCCTGACACCGGCGTGCGCCAGTACGTTCTCTGGTCCGGCCAGGATGGGGTGCTGGTCATCCTGCGAAACACGGACTATTCGACCGACCGCAAGCCGGATGACATGGGTCGGGCGCCGCGCTTCAAGTGCAACAGCAAGTCCGATGTCACGGCCGCGGTCCACATCCCGTCCTGGATCAAGGAATCCCTGGCGGGTGGTTCAAACCCCCTCCAGGTGCTCGACCCCTTGAGTGGCGAGGTCCTTCCTCACAAGCAGGACGGTGATCTTGTATCGGTGAGCCTGCCCAAACTCGATATAGGGCGAATCCTGTGGATTCCCACCCCCAAGGGAAATGCCGGGAAATAAGATGTCATAGAAGGGTAACAGTTCAGTCCATTTTCCCAAAAATGGTGCCCGGAGTGACCTGACGCAAAATCAGATAATTGCCAGTTTTTGAACATTGACTTTAAAATTCTGGCTGTTATTTAAAGTGCATGTTGAATCGTTGGGCCGAACCTCTTTGGAGAAGGAAGTTTGCCGCACCCTATGTGCACATCGTCTTTGGCGCGCGGCAGACCGGGAAGTCCACGCTGATTCAGGGTTTGTTGCCTTCCCACGCGGTGCATCTGGATCTTTCCGCGCCGAAAATCCGCGCGCGGTTTCTCAACAATCCCGACGACCTGATCCGGCTTTGCCGCGCGTTGCCGCAGCGCGCCGGTGGGTCATGGGTGTTTGTGGACGAGGCACAGTCCGTGCCCGCGCTGTTTGACGCCGTCCAGCACCTTTATGATGGCGACAAGAAGCGCTGGCGCTTTATCCTTTGCGGTAGCTCGGCGCGGAAGCTGCGCAAGACCGGCGCGAACCTTCTCCCTGGCCGGAGTTTTTTGCACCGGCTCTTTCCCCTCACGATGGTCGAACGCCCAACGGATGAGGTTCCCACGCGATTCGACGCGCCGCCGGTGCTCTCATTTGCCTGGCCCCATGCCCAAGGTCACCCGAAGCGGTTTGCGAAAGCGGATCTGGCCACACGCCTTGCGTATGGAGAGCTTCCGGGGGTGGTCACTGCCGGCGACACGGTCCGCGTCGAGATGCTGGTCGCCTATGCGCAACTGCACCTGGAGGAGGAAATTCGCCGCGAAGCGATCATCAAGGACTGGCCGGCTTTTGTTCGTTTCCTGCGTTTCGCCGCGGTCGAGTCCGGGCAGATGCTCAATTACCACAACATTTCCAAGGAGGTGGGACTCTCCGTGCCGACCATCAAGAGCCACTACCAGCTGCTGGAAGACATGTTCCTGGGGTTCCGTCTCCCGGCCTATTCCGGCAGCGCCCGCAAAAACCTGCTCTCAACCGACCGCTTCCTCTTCTTCGACCTCGGTATCCGCCACGCCGCAGCGGGACTGCGTCCGAGCCCCGACATCGTGATGGCCAACCCGGGACCGATCTTCGAGCAATGGGTGGGGCTTGAGTTGTGGAAACGCCTCCAATACCTCGGCGCCGGGACGCTTCATTATCTGCGCACCTACGATGGGTCGGAGGTGGACTTTATCATTCAGTCCCAGAGTGGTCTTGTGCCGGTGGAGGTCAAATGGACAGAGCATCCATCACTCTCCGACGCAAGGCATCTGCTTGCCTTTCTCGCGGAGAATCCGAAGCGGGCGCACCACGGCTATATCATCTGCCGCTGCCCCCATCCGCTCCGCCTGCATGACAAGGTGACGGCGCTGCCATGGTTTTGTTTGTGATGAAATCCCCTCGATAGGCCCAAGCCAGCAGTGCTTCCCCACGGTGAAAGACTTTCATGGCTACGCACGGCTGGTGTTTGGTGTCAGGCAACTTCTTATTGATATTTTACCCATTTCAACAAAAAGCTGCCTGACACAACATGTACCATGTCCTTGCCTCAAAGGAGTCGGTGTGTGATGGTAGATCCGTATACTCCAACACCACCGAGAGTGCTTGAGAAATAAGTTAAGCAACGCTAATTGAAGAGAATCACTCCCACCCGTGAAATGGAAAAAGACATTTGCGCTGATTGGATGGCAGAGTTTCCAGGACTGAAGCGTTTTCGCAATGGTCGAAGACTGCTCAAGCGTCATGGCCCAATTGTTGTTGGTATCGAGTTGGAAAAGGGGCGTTTCAGCGATACTGAATACCGCCCAAACTTTATTGCCATGAGTTTGCTCGATCCGTATTCCGACTTCACGGTTAACCGGACGTTGGTAGATCATAAGGAGCCGCAGGTGGAGCTCTCGTATGTGGAACACGGAGCAAAATACAAGCATGTATGTGAATTAATGCGGGAGCAGGCTTTGTTGGATCTGCAACCTCGAAAGGTGGCTCCGAGCGAGCTTCGAAATCTATATCGAAAAGACATAGAGTCCCTGATTTCGCAGGGTGTGACTCCAATGGGGGTATGGCTCGGACTTATTTTTCTCGAGAAGTATTTTGGTGAAGATGCAGCTGCATTGCGAGCGGCAGAGGAGCTTCATGACTACGCCATCAAGCTGAATCCAGCAGCAGGTGGTGGGCTATACAAAGATCTCATTGGTGATCACAAAATGTTTTCTGAAAAACTTAATGAATTGGAGGTCGAGACCCTTCTTCATCGCATGCAAGAGAACTCTAAGAAGGGTGGATGGGATAAGATTATTGATTACGGAATTTCTTCTTCCTAATGCTTGAGATGAATAAGCGCGCTGATATCTTTGTCCGTCAAAGGGATCACCCCTTCGACGCTCTGTCTAATGCTCGCATGACAAGCTACAACCTATTCCGGGTAATCAATCGTGACTGTGTCGAACATCAACAATCCGTTGGGAAGATAGGCGGGATCGGCGGTATAATCCCGTCCCACCCAGAGCTGGTCGCGTTTTGACGGATCGGCATTGAGGGGGACCACGTTGATGGGAAAGAGGACGAAAATCAGATCAAAGTCCACATCGGCCAGAAGCTTCGCGATGTCACCGTTTCCATAGACCTGCGTCAGGTTGTGACGTGCACCGATGCATGTCCATTGGGAAGGGTCTGGGGTCAGGGTGAGGGATTGCTCGCTCCAATCCGGCGTTATTTTTATGGGTTGGGCGCTTAATACATAAGCACTCGATACATAATTGGCCGTCACCTTTCCCGCGGTTCCCTGGACCAGCAAAAGCAGCTGGGCTCCCTGGGCGTCCAGTTCGCCTCGGAGCCGCACGGTCAGTTTCGCATGGGTCAGGTTCCGGCTGTAGCCCCCGGACGCAAAACGGTTGTTCTCACACAACCGGCTCTGTCTGGTTTCCTTGGGAAAGTTGCCGAGGTTGGTGATGAGGTACATGACCAGACTCAGATAGCCTGCTCCTGGAGGCGCATGATTGCCATCAACCCACCATGGGCTATGGCAATAGGCAACCCCGTCACGAACAAGCAATGGGTGGTAGCGGTTGGAAATCCACCCGGATGGACCATCGTCGAAAGTTTCGATATATTGTCGTTTGGAGGAAGCTTTTGTTGGGATCTTTTTTCGGGGAGGCATGAATGGTGGGTTGTCAACTTTTCCAGGCCTGGGTGCAATGGGAAAATCATGTCCGGTGTCAGGCCACAATCCGTTAAGTTATGTTCCCATCTTATTGGATTGTGGCCTGACACCTGAATTGACACCTGAATGGGATTGTCACAGCCCGACGGGGTCAGCGACCTCATCTACAGCAGAAGTTGGAAGCGGCTTCTGGATTCCGCCTCCACCGCCAAACACAAAGGGCGGCCTTTTCGAGGCCGCCCTTTGGAAGTTGAAGTTTTTTTGAGATCTGTGTTTCAGCAGTCGTAGTACATGTGGAATTCGTAGGGATGCGGGCGAAGGCGGATCTGGTCCTGCTCCTTGCGCTTCATCTCGATCCATGTCTCGATCACGTCCTCGGTGAAGACGTCGCCTTTCAACAGGAACTCGTGGTCTTTCGCGAGGTGGTCGCATGATTCGGCGAGGCTGCCGGGGACCGAGGGCACCTTCTTCAGCTCGGCGGGCGGCAGTTCGTAGATGTTTTTGTCGAGCGGATCGCCCGGATCAATCCGGTTCTGGATTCCATCGAGCCCAGCCATCAGCAGCGCCGAGAAGGCGAGGTAGGGATTCGCCGCAGGGTCGGGCGGACGATACTCGATGCGCTTGGCTTTCGGGCTCGGCGAGTAGGTCGGGATGCGGATCGACGCCGAACGGTTCCGGCTCGAATACGCCAGGTTCACGGGCGCCTCGAAACCGGGAGTCAACCGCTTGTAGCTGTTGACGGTCGGGTTGCAGATTGCGCAGAGCGCCTTCGCATGCTTGAGAATCCCGCCGATGTAGTGCAGCGCCATCTGGCTCAGTCCGGCGTACTCATTGCCGGCGAAGAGAGGCTTGCCCTTTTTCCAGAGGCTCTGGTGCACGTGCATCCCCGAGCCGTTGTCGCCGAAAAGCGGCTTCGGCATGAAGGTCACCGTCTTGTTGTGCTTCTTGGCGACGTTCTTGACGATGTACTTGTAGAGCATCATGTCGTCCGCCATGGCGACCAGGTCGTTGAAGCGGAGGTCAATCTCCGCCTGGCCGGCGGTGGCGACTTCGTGGTGCTCGCGCTCGACGCGCAGGCCGCAGTCCTTCATCACCATGATCATATCGTTTCGGATATCAATCTGGGTGTCGGCGGGCGCCACGGGGAAATAGCCTTCCTTGTGGCGGAGCTTGTTGCCGAGGTTCGGCAATTCCTCGCGGCCTGAATTCCAGATGCCTTCGTTGGAATCAATGTAGTAAAAGCCGCTGTGCGATGTCTGGTCATAACGGATGTCGTCGAAGATGAAGAATTCCGCCTCGGGACCGAAGAACGCCGTGTCGGCGATGCCGGTCTGCTTCAGATAGGCGTCGGCCTTGCGCGCGATGTTTCGCGGGTCGCGCGAGTAAGGTTCCTTGGTGAGCGGGTCCACGGCGTCGGCCACGATGCTGAGCGTGGGCACGGCGGGAAAGGGATCGAGGATCGCCGTCTTTGGGTCAAGGATGAGGACCATGTCGCTGGCCTCAATGGATTTCCATCCGCGGATCGAGGAGCCGTCAAAGCCAAGACCTTCTTCAAAAACCTCCTCCTCGAGTTCCCTCAGGGGCATCGTGAAATGTTGCCATGTTCCGAGGAAGTCGCAGAACTTCACGTCCACGAGCTTCACATCCTTGCTCTTGCAGAGCGCCAGTACATCTTTGGGTGTCATGTTGATTTGGATTTTATTTTTTGGATTTCAGTCGGCGCGGAAGAGCGCCTTTAAAAGTCGTCACACGGCCTTGTCACCACGCTCGTCGGTGCGGATGCGCACGGCGTCGTCCACGGGAAGGATGAACACCTTCCCATCGCCAATCTTGCCGGTGCGCGCCGCCTTCACGATCGCGTCCGCCGCCGCCTGGATCTGCGCGTCGGGCAGCACGAGCTCAATTTTCACCTTCGGGAGAAAATCCACCGTGTATTCGCTGCCGCGATAGATCTCGGTATGGCCTTTCTGGCGCCCAAAACCCTTCACCTCCGAGACAGTCATGCCCTCGACGTTGATTTCACCGAGCGCGTGCTTCACTTCGTCGAGTTTGAAAGGCTTGATGATGGCTTCGATTTTTTTCATACGCTCGTCATGGAATGGGGTTCTCGAAAACGGCTCGTCGTTTCTATGAATTGAGTTTGGTGAAGTCCATCACAAACTCGCGGCGCGAATGGCTTTTTCACCCTTTTCCTCCGTGCGAATCCGGATGGATTCCCCGATGGGAAGGATGAACACCTTCCCGTCGCCGATCTTGCCGGTGCGCGCCGATTTCACCACGGCGTCCACGGCTTTTGCCACAAGTGAGTCGGGCAGAACGACTTCGATTTTTATTTTTGGGAGAAAATCCACCGTGTACTCGCTGCCGCGATAGATTTCAGTGTGTCCTTTCTGGCGTCCGAATCCCTTGACCTCGGTGACGGTCATGCCCTCGACGCCGATTTCCGAGAGCGCCTCCTTCACCTCCTCGAGCTTGAAGGGCTTGATGATGGCTTCGATTTTTTTCATGGTGATGAGTCCGTGTTGGGTTCTGTTGTAAGATGTAGCCGAA
>JAHFSY010000111.1 GCA_023269615.1 Verrucomicrobiota bacterium | reverse complement strand
CAGGTCAATTCCTCGCTCAGACGATGAAACCCCCAACACATTCAGGGTCCGAGGTAGGGCGCGCTCGCCGAGCGCGCCGAGGCGGTGGACCGTGTCGAGTTGGATTTGTGAATTCGATGGCACACGACGGCGCGCTCGGCGAGCGCGCCCTACCCTCAGCAAGCAATGAGCATCGCTGTGATCATCCAAGATTAATGCTTGTGGGCGGACAGGGTCTCCGTGCCTTCCGAATTCCCTGGATGATCTGCGCGCTGTCT
Organism: Verrucomicrobiota bacterium; assembly: GCA_023269615.1. Taxonomy (GTDB): domain Bacteria; phylum Verrucomicrobiota; class Verrucomicrobiia; order JABWAM01; family JABWAM01; genus JAHFSY01. The sequence continues at coordinate 6,257 of JAHFSY010000111.1, read as the reverse complement.
TTTGTTTTCTGGAGCAACTTCGTGCTGGCTGCAGATGACCCGTCCGCGGTCAAGCCTGCGGAGAAATCCGACGGAGAGCAAAAACCTAAGGAGGAGAAAAGCGACGGACTCGGCCACGTCGATGCCTCCATGTCGGCAATCTCCATTGATGGTGACAAGGCCCGGTTCATGCAGCGTCATGGGATGGCGAAGGATTTCTCCGGCGGCATCGAGGATTTTTTCATGGAGCAGACCACCAAGGACGTCATCACCCGTGTTGAAGGGCGGGGGCTTTTTGACGCCCATGATTATCGCCTGAAACTGGAAGTGGAAAAGACCAAGGTTGGAAAGTTCAGCGTGGGTTACAAGCAATTCCGCACTTGGTACGACGGGAGTGGCGGATTTTTTCCGCAAAATGGACAGTGGTTTTCATTGTATGATGCAGAGCTTGCCATTGACCGCGGCTCGGCATGGTTTGAAGGGGAATTGAGCCTGCCCGATCTTCCTGTCATCGGATTCAAATACGAATACGAGTTCAGGGAGGGAACGAAAGACTCCCTGCACTGGGGGGACACCGCACTGACCGGAGGGTTGGGAACACGAAAGATCGTCCCCTCCTTTCGCAAGATTAATGAGTGCCGGGATACCTTCGAGGGGACATTGAAACACACGATGGACGAGACAACGGTGAACATGGGACTCAAATATGAGACCACTGCCGACGCGAACGCGCTCTACGTGCGTCGAAATCCATTTGAATCCGGCCGCGACCGGACCATCACCACCCGGGAAACCCAGTCTTCGAGTCTTTTCAATTTTCATGGATCCACAGAAACCTGGTTTTCGGAAAAACTTCTATTCACCACCGGTTATTCGTTGAGCGCACTCGATACGGACATTGGAGGAAGCTTCATCTATGGCGGCAGCTACGACTCCCCCTTCGACGCCCGTTTCGCCAACAAGCAGGCGAATGATACCGGATTCATTGACCTCAGCGGCGGGGCGCAGAGCAAGGAAGCCACGGTGGCTTTGAATCTGATGCTGATTCCATTGGAAAATCTGACTTTGATTGCCGGCCTCCGATCCGAACACCAGGATGTCGGTGGCGTGAGCAACTACACTCTCACATCAAGTGCTGCTGCAGGTGGCTCAACCGTCCAGACACCGGCGGAGGCCATGGTTCACGACGAGTTCCTGAATGTTTCGGAAAGCCTGGAGGCCCGCTACAAGGGAATCCAGGACTGGGCCTTTTACGCGCGGAGTGGCTGGGAGGAGGGGAATGGCGCCACGGGAGAAAACCTCGGCCGTCCCGACACGGGAACTGTCTCCGTTCACCGGGACACGGACATGGAACGTTTGAATCAAAAATACACGGTCGGCGCCAACTGGTACCCTCTCCCGAATCTCAATCTCGGCGGCCAATTCTACCACAAGATCAACGGAGTTTCCTACACCCACCGCAACGACAGGCAGGTTGATACCGGCACGGATGCCTATCCCGGATTTGTCACCGAGCGGAATGTTTTGACCGACGACGCAAATTTTCGTGTGACGTGGAGGCCATTGAACAACGTGACGGCTGTGAGCCGTTACGATTTCCAGGAAATCAGGGTGGACAGCAGGGAGGGAACACTCAAGGGGGAGGAGAGCGGGCGGAGCACCCGTCATGTCTGGGGCGAGACTCTCACGTGGAATCCCATCCAGCGCCTTTATCTTCAGGGAAACGCCAACTATGTCATCGGGCGGACTGAGACGCCGGTCAACGGTTTCAACGGCAGCGTGCTGGAGTCGAAAAACGACTACATCAACCTGGGCCTTGCCAGCGGTTATGCCTGGGATGCAAAAACCGACATCCAGATGCAGTACAGTTATTACCGGGCTGACAACTTCTACAACAACTCCGTGTCCAGCGTGCCCTATGGGGCCGGCGCCGAGGAGCAGGGGATCACACTCACACTCCTGCGTCGCATTTCCGACACCATTCACTGGAGCGTCAAATACGGATTCTTCACCAATCGCGATGAAACATCCGGCGACCACAACAATTATGATGCCCATGTGATCTACACCAGCCTGCGAGTGGCTTTTTAAAAGACCCGACTTTAACAACCCAACTCAACCTGAAAATGAAAACCATGAAAACCAAAGCCTCCCTGATCATCACCAGCATGACCTCCATTGCACTCGCAGCACCCCTTGCCGCCGAGGAAGCAAAAGTAATTTGGGAAAAAAATTGCGCGGCCTGCCATGGCAAGGATGGCAGTGGCGATACCAAAATGGGCAAGAAGCTGGAAATCCGCGACTTTACCGATTCCAAGGTCCAGGAAGCCATGAAGGATGAGGAGATGATCAAGGCGATCAAGGAAGGTATCAAGAAGGACGGGAAGACGACCATGAAGGGATCTGGCGACAAGTATTCCGACGAGGAGATCAAAAGCCTGGTTGCTTGCATCCGCTCATTCAAGAAGTAGGAGGCGTGTCTGAAAATGAACCCCCTGATTTATGGAATGCCCATCCAAAGCAAGCCTGGCGCTGACCGGGCTGGCAGTCGCTTTCCTTGCACTCGCCATGGCATTTCATCTTGAGATCTGGGGACGATACGAACCGCCTCCCGCGCTGCCACGGGTGGATCCGTCGTTTACCAACACATCCACGGTTCGAACCTCGCTCGCCGAATTGAAGCGCACCGGCGGTGACACCTCGGAGTTTGCCTGTAACGCATGCCATGAAGTGGGCGACCATGCCAGAAAGCTGCGCCTAGATGAAAAAGGCAGTGTGATCCTGCCGGATGCACACAGCGAGCTGGTCATGAGGCACGGCCGCAGCAATCGGAATGACAACTGTTTCAACTGTCATGACGAAGCCAACCGCGAAATGCTGCGGACGCGCGACGGGCGCATGCTGAAGCTGGAAGAGAGCACGATGCTTTGCGCCAGTTGCCATGGACCCACCTACCGGGATTGGGAATCGGGAATTCACGGGCGAACCAGCGGCTTTTGGAAACGCGATCTCGGCCCGATCGTCCGAAAGGATTGTGCGGACTGCCACGATCCCCACGCCCCCGCCTTCCCATCGGTCAAGACAGCGCCGGGGCCGCATGGCCTTCATCAGAAACAGGAAAAAGGAAAATTCCATGGCTGACAGTCCCATCGTAAAAACCAGTCCTGCTTCATCTTCGGAGGATGGCAGGATGGATCGCCGCAGTTTTCTGCGGACATCCGCCGTCGTGGCTGCGGGAATCGCAGCCATCGCGGCCGGGCTGGCGCCGCTGCGTGACCTTAAAAATTTCGAGTCGGTCGAGGAGTTTCTGCAAAAGCACTACAAGGAACTCACGCCGGAGGAAATGAAGCAGGCGCTGGAACGGATTTCCAGGGAGGTGGAGCGGCAGTATGGCTTGCGTCCCCATGTGCGCGACTTGAAACCCATGGATGGCGTGGAGTTTGCCTACGCCCTCAACCTGACCCGATGCATCGGCTGCCGCAAGTGCGTGCACGCGTGCGTGGCGGAAAACAACCAGTCGCGAAATCCGGAAATCCAATATATCCGTGTCCTGAAAATGCCGAATGGGACGCTGGACATGGAGAAGGGGGACCACAACTACGCGACGGAGTCAGTCCCGGAGAAGGGGTTCTTTTACATGCCGGTTCAATGTCATCAGTGCCACAACCCTCCCTGCGTCAAGGTCTGTCCCGTCGAGGCGACCTGGCAGGAGAGCGATGGGATCACGGTGATTGATTACGACTGGTGCATCGGCTGCCGGTATTGTGAGGCGGCCTGCCCGTACTGGGCACGGCGCTTCAATTTCACCGAGCCCTCGATCCCCAGGGACCAGGTCAATCCGAACATGGCCTATCTCGGAAACCGCCCGCGGCATCAGGGGGTGATGGAAAAATGCCATTTTTGCATCCAGCGGACGCGCGAGGGAAAATACCCGGCCTGCCTCGAGGTGTGTCCCACCGGCGCCAGGAAATTCGGCAATGTCCTGGACCCGAACAGCGAGATTTCCCAGATCCTGAAAAACAAGCGGGTGTTTGTTCTCAAGGAGGAAGTGGGGACCTTGCCGCGTTTTTTTTATTACTTTGACGTTTGATGCCGATGATCAAAAACTATTTCAGGTTCCTCCTTCGCTGCGCGCGGATCGCCCTCGTCGGTGACTGGAGATATCATCTCTGGCTTGGATGGCTTGCGGTCATCTGCCTCCTCGGATTGAACGCCTGGTGCAAGCAGCTGGTCCACGGCCTGATCATCACCGGCATGAGCGACCAGGTGTCGTGGGGAGTTTACATTGCCAATTTCACATTCCTGGTCGGGGTCGCCGCCGCTGCCGTGATGCTGGTGATCCCGGTTTATGTTTACAAAAACAAGGAGCTGCACGACCTGGTCATCTTCGGGGAGTTGCTCGCGGTGTCCGCCATCATCATGTGCCTCCTCTTTGTCACCGTCGATCTCGGGCGGCCCGACCGCTTCTGGCACATGATCCCGGTGATCGGGAAATTCAATTTTCCAGGCTCCATGCTCAGCTGGGATGTGATTGTGTTGAACGGCTATCTGATCCTGAACCTTCACATCTGCGGTTACCTGCTCTACACACAGTATCAGGGACGCGCGCCTTCAAAATGGTTTTACATCCCGTTTGTCTTCGTCGGAATTGTCTGGGCGGTCTCGATCCACACGGTCACCGCGTTCCTGTATGTCGGGCTGGGCGGCCGCCCTTTCTGGAATTCAGCGATCGTTGGCCCGCGATTCCTCGCCTCTGCATTCACCGCCGGTCCCGCGCTGATCATCCTGGCACTCCAGATCATCCGTCGGACGACGGATTATCACGTCACCGACCGGGCACTCCTGACACTGCGCTCCATCGTCCAGGTTTCGATGTTGGTCAACGTCTTCTTGCTGTTGAACGAGGTGTTCAAGGAATTTTATACCGGGGATCTTCATGCGTCCTCGGCGAGGTATTTGTTCCTTGGCCTTCATGGACATCATGCGCTCGTCCCATGGATCTGGACCGCGATCGCGTTCAACCTGATCTCCATGACGCTGTTGCTGCTTCCTCTTAGCCGGAGTTTGAGGTGGCTCGACCTGGCCTGCGTCCTCGCCATTGTGGGAATCTGGATTGAAAAGGGGATGGGGCTCGTCGTGCCTGGATTTGTCCCGACGCCCCTGGGTGAGCTGGTTGAATACACCCCCACGCTGAACGAGACCCTGATCTGTCTTGGGATCTGGGCCTTCGGCCTGATGTGCTACACCATCTTTCTCAGGATGTCGGTTCCCATATTGCAGGGAAAACTTTCCAAGGCAAACGAGACACCCGGGGAAATCAACCGGGTTTGCCCCGCCATTCAATCCCGGACGGCCACCTCAACCTGAACCCGACACATGCCCGACCAACTCACACTGGAGGATGCTCAACAGTCCCTGAACATGCATGTGGCTGCCAAGGGCGCCGCCATCCGCCACAAGCAGGGTGCTCCCATTGGTTGGAAACAGCTCCTGGTGCTTCTGGAGGATCGCAGCCTGGTGCGTTACCCATGTCGGATTGTCTTCGACGAAGGCCCACTTCAGAAGGGTGAGATGGCCTTTCCATCGCCGAACGGTGAGCGCCCCGAGGATGGGTTTACGATTTTCGTGCATCCGTACTTCGCCACCCAGCCGGCACGGGTTCCTTACCTCGTTCTTTACCAGCTCGTGGCCGTCAACTATGGGCCCTTCGCATCAGCGGACGACGCGGAAACATTCGGTTCACAGGCGCTTGGCATTTCAAAGGACGAGTACTACCAGGCGCTTTGCAAGATGGCCGACGAAATTGCATAACCCATGCAGAAACCTCAGGCCGTCGCACTTTGGGTGACAAGCGATTCCACGCTGCTGAGGAGGTCTTGGACTGAGAAGGGCTTCTGAAGAAATCCCGCCATGAGCCGCGAGGCGGCTTGCGTGATTTTCTCTGCGGCAATCGAGCCGGATATGAAGAGGACAGGGGTCATGTCCTTCTTGAGGCGGAGGCGCCCCACGAAAACCACGCCGTTGATTCCGGGGAGTTCGTAGTCACAGATGATCACTGAGAACGGCTCGACGTCCAACATCTTGAATGCTTCCTCGGCACTGGCCACCGCAGTGATCCGGGCCACCTTCTCTTTCTGGAAGACGGCCGTCAGGCTGGCGCGGACCAGGTCGTCATCATCAACGATCAATACGGATGCAACAGAGCTCATGGGCATCGGGAATACCAACCTGCATACGTCTATGCAAGCGATTTATTGACATCACGAAAAATGGTGGAG
>JAHFSY010000058.1 GCA_023269615.1 Verrucomicrobiota bacterium | reverse complement strand
CGGTTCAGTGCGTGGGCCAACTTTTTACAAAACGTTCCCCTTCCCTCGGACTTGCTCCATTAGAGTGCTTTATGTTCTGAGACAGCCTCCGGAGCGTGTCCCTCCGTTTTTACCCCAGTTGTAACCGGGGGAAATCAAGCGGATATCCAGCGCCGTAGCCGCCCTGTTGCGTCGCGCAACATAAGCGGCGGAGGCGCTGGACATCCGCTTGGAGGGGGGAGTGGGGTGAACACCCCATCGGATCAACCGTTGCTCCCGGACGATTTTCGTGTAGGTTGTTTTGGTGAACAAGCTGCTCCCCTTCATTTTCTTTGCGTGTGCCGTGACCCTTCTGGACGCCCAGGAATGGCACAACTTCGACAAATACCAGGAAACCATCACTCGCAAGGAATTCTGCCGGCTGCTCGACCGCGTGTACAACCCCAGCAAGGCGGTCTATGCCTACCTCAACGTCACGGACGAATACGTGGAAATGTTCGATGACGCGGAAAAGGCCACGCTGGATTTCACACTTTATTTTGCCAAGCCCGGCGAGTCACCCCGCGATGCCAAGCAGACCTTCAAGACCATCCCCCAGCTCAAGGATCTTGGCAATCCCGCTTCCAAGCCGCTGCAGGGCGTGCGCATCGTCATCGACCCCGGCCACATCGGCGGCAAGTGGGCCAGCATGGAGGAACGCTCCGTCATCTGGAACAACAACCCGGTCATCCGCGAGGGCGACAAAAATCTCCAGGTGGCGCGATTTCTCAAAACCAGCCTTGAGGCCGCCGGCGCCGAGATTTACATGACGCATGAAAAACCGGAGCCCGTGACATCCACCCGCCCCAAGGACTACGTCGAGGAGGCGCGGCAGAAGGTTTACGAGGAAAACAAAGTGGATGAGGCGGCAGCAGCCGGGCGGCGCGCCTTTTTCCAGAAACTCATCAACTGGCGGGCCGAGCTGTATTTCTACCGCCGCGCCGAGATCGCGCAGCGCGCCGACAACATCCGCGCCAAATTCCTCCCCGACCTCAACATCTGCAACCACTTCAACGCCACGGAAAAAAGCGGCTCGGGCGAAATCGTCAAGGACAACCGCCACGCCTTTTTCATCAACGGCTGCTACGGCCCCGACGAGGTGACCAACCCGATGACGCGCTACTTCATGTTCTCCAAGCTGCTCGAGCAACCGCTGCAGATCGAGATGGCCGTGGGCGACGCACTCACCAAAAAAATGCGGAAGATCGCCGACCTCCCGCCGGTCAAATATGGAGTGGAAAAATACCAGTGCCGCGTGAACGACAACCCTTATCTCTACGCACGGAACCTCGCCGTCAGCCGCCAATACCCCGGTCCATGCGTCATCCTTGAGCCCTTTTACATGAACAACGCATGGACTGCCGAACGCCTCGCTGCCGGCGATTACGACGGCACCAGGCAGCTCTCCTGCGGCACCTACCGCAGCATCTTCCGCGAGTACGCCGATGCCGTCACCGAAGCCATCGTGGAATCGTACTCCCACTGGACCGTCCCATCATCCAAGCTCACCACATCAGCCGACACTCCGCCGCCTCACCAGTGACTTGGGATGGCTCTCAGGTTAACGGAGGGACACGCTCCGTCGTGTCCGTTGGTGCACGCGTTCACGGCAGTGACTGGACACGACGGAGCGTGTCCCTCCGTTCTTTTCCCACCGGAAATGCTACTACGAATCTTCCGGCGGTGGCATCTGGATCGCTCGATTCACGATGCGGCTGAGGTAGTGAAGGTCGGGGGAATCGGGGGAAAAATACATTCCCAGCATGACGAGTTCGCCCGCCTGCTTGAAGTCGCCGGCGCGGATGCAGCCCCGCGCGGCCTGGCCGGCAAAAAACTCGGGGGTCCACGGCGTACGGTCCGGCAGTGGAACGACCTTGATCGTCTCCAGGATCCTCGCAATTTCCTGCGACGCCTCGCGAGTCGCGGCGGGTTTGCCTTGGATCGTCGCGCATGCCCGCAGCAGGTGCATGAGGCGGTCGTTCATCCCGGGAGGAAAATTTAATTTCGGAGGGACTCTGTTTGCGGGACGCAACGCGAAGGGCATCTGGCCGAAACCCGCAAGCCAGTCGGAATCCTGCGACCTGGATGTCTGGACCAGCCCCTTCATCAGCGACGGGTTCAAGGAGGAATTCTTCTGGAACATGCGAAACACCGCGAGGTCGTCGAGGGCGGCCAGGGTCTTGCGCTTGTTGGCGGAGGCCAGGTCCGACTGCCATGTGCGCTCGTCGAAACGCGAAAAGAAATCCGAATTTTCCCCGATGTAAAATGCACGCGGCGCGTCGTACTCCAGGACGGGAAAGCCGTCCGATTGGATCACGCCCCCGCCGGGAATCGCGCCCGCGGTACGCTGGGATGCGAGCTGGCGGGCCCACAACAACTCGGGGGTGGGGATTCCGATCTGCTCCAGGTCCTTGCGGGGAAGCTCCCTCTCGAAGACCGTGCGGTAAACCGAGGGATTGGAGGCCCATTTCTTGTTCGACCCCATCAGAACCACGTCTCCCGCGAACGTGTCCCAAATCTCCACATGGGAGAAGGCGAGGGAGAAGGTGCGCGTCACCATGGCGGCAAGGTCGGCATTCATCTCGTAAACATGAAACCACTGGACGAAGATTCCACCATCCTTCAGGCGGCTGGCGGCGAGGTCGTAGAATTCCATGCTGAAGACGCTGCCAATGCCAACGGTCCACGGGTTGGAGGGCTCGCTGATGATGACGTCGTAGAGCTGCGGGCTGAGCTTCAGCACCGTGCGCGCGTCCTCGCCCCACACGTGGGTTCGCGAATTGTTGAGCGCGCCGCCGTTCCATGGCTCGAACCATTTTGCGGCGCGGAGGACAGGCTCGCAGTTTTCGGCGATGGAAAGATGCTGGATCGGATGGCCCAGGAGCGCCCGCGCCGTGATGCCGCTCCCAAGGCCAAACATGAATACATCCCTGCTCCCCGGCCGCGCGCACATCGGAAGATGGGCCAGAAGATATTGCGTGGAGAGATCGGTGTGCGAACTGGCGTCAATTTTTCCATTGATGCGCAGCAGGACCTGGCTCGACGGATCATCGGGGCCGTGTTCGCCATCCTTCTCCACCGAGACGGTGGCGTCGGCCGCGTCCTCGTAAAACAGCAGCCGTGTGTGCTCCCTGCGGTAGGCCTTGATGTCGGTGCGTGCGTCCACGTGCCGCATGCGATAAACTCCCGCGCTCATGACCAAACGCCAGTCATCCCCGCCAAGCGCCGCAGCAACCAGGGTCATCGTCACCACCCCGAGGCCCAGCGTCATCCACCCGGGCCGCTGTCCGCGCCACGCGATGGCCAGCGCGGCAAGGCTGAGCGCGATCGCCGTGCAGGCGAAGGCGCCGCGCAAACCCAGAAGCGGCATCAGCACAAAACCGGCGAGGAGGACCCCGGCAACGCTTCCCACGGTGTTCCAAAACAAAAGGCGGCCGACCTGGTGGCTCAGCGTGGCAACGTGCCGGGCCGCGTGGCGGATCCAGGTCGGCAACACCGCCCCCAGCATCGACGCAGGCACGCCCAGCACGACGATGGAAATCAGGGCTGTCAGCGCCAGCTGAAAATTGTATCCGACCTCGTTGCGCGCAAGTCCCGACAGCGCCTGGTGGTACAGCGTGGCGACGCGCTCGATCCCCAGCAGGAACGCGCCCAGCCACGCGGACGCGGCGAGAAACAGGGCGCAGCTTGTGTCATAAGGCGAACGCGACTTGAGGAGAGGCGACGCGACCACGATGCTGCCGATCCCGATCCCGAGGATGAATGCCATCAGCACCGTGGCGAATGCCTGCAGCGACGCTCCAAAAACAAGCGCCAGCGTGCGCGACGCCATCACCTCCAGCCCCATGGACATCGCTCCCGAGAGGCCGACCAGCGCAAAGCCTGCCATGGGGAAACCGGGGCCCGCCGCGAATGAATGCGGGTCCTTGGCTGATGCCTGGGCGGGGGAATCCGTGTGCCATGGTTTGCGATTCGAGAGGCGGATCGCCGCAACGCCGATCGCCCCGTTGACGGCACCCGTGAGCCACAGCGTGCGCTCGAGGCCGAGGAGCTGGACGAGCGCGAAACCCGCGAGCCCCGCGCCGACCACCGCGCCCAGCGTATTGACCGCATAAAAGCCCGTGGACCACGAGCCCGCCTCGACGCCGCGACGCCTGAGCCATTCTGCAATCAGGGGAAGCGTGCCACCCATGAGGAGCGTGGGAATCACCAGCAGGCAGACGCTGAGCGCAAACTTGAGCAGGAAAAGCAACGACGTGTGCCCGAGAAGCGGGGACCCGAGAAAGACAAAAAGCATGTCGGCATCCAGGTACGCCGTGACGAAAAGAAAACCGTACACGCCGATTCCGAGCTCCATCCATCCATACGCGCGAAGTGGATTGGCGAGGGACGAAGCGACTCGCCCGAAAATCCAGCTCCCAAGCGCCAGCCCGGACATGAAGACGGCGAGGACGGCGGTCTGCGCCTGGATGGTGCTGCCGAACATCAGCGACAAATACTTCGACCAGACCACCTCATAAACCAGGGCGGTCGCTCCTGAAAAAAAGAAAAGAATGAAAACCACAGGGCGGCGAGGATGGATTCACTCCAGGACCGAAACAATGTTTTTTTGCACCGGATCAGGCCGCCCATTAATTTGCCTCACACCTTGCAGATGGTAGGGCGCGACCGCCGGGCGCGCCGTTGCGCAACGGACGGCCCGGCGGTCCGTCCCTACCTCAAACCTTTCAAGGACTTGTTTTTGGAACGTAAATGGTGGATGTTGGTTGACGATCCGACGTTTTCTCTGTTACTTACAAAATCTTATGCATCCCGTGAGACGTTTGCAATTGCTTGCGATGGTTATCGTTGCGCAAACGCTGATCATGCCGGGGCTCCCCGCGGCCGAGAAGATTTTCGTCAAGGGCAATTCCACGCCCACGGTCGGCACGATCACCAAGGTGGACGACAACGCCGTGTACATCGATCTCTCGGGCGTGGGCGGCACCTCGTTGCAACGGGCCAAAATCGAACGCGTCGAAATCCCAAGGCCTGCGGACCTCGCGGCGGGGTTGAAAGCGTCGAAGGATGGAAAATTTGCGGACGCTGTAAAAACGCTTGAGCCATACCACGTGAAGTATCGCGGCCTGCCCGAGCCATGGGTCGAGGAGGCCACGGCGCGGCTCGGCGACTCCTACCTGGCCGTGAAGGATTGGGCCAAGGCCAGGGACCTTTTTTTGGGCATGCGAAAATTTTATCCCCAGAGCGAGTTCAAGGACCTGATGACCAGCGGCCTGGCACAGGCGCTGTACGGCATGAGCAAGCCGGAGGACGCCCTGAAACTGCTTGAGCCCATGGTGCTGGAACGCGAGAAGGACGAATCCGTGGGCGACGAGCAGAACCGCGCGCTCGGCAAGGCGTACGTCACGCTCGGCCGCTGCTATGCGGCGTCGAAGAACAACGACCAGGCCCTCAACGCGTTCCTCAGCACCACCACGATCTACTACAAGGATCCTGTCGCCACTTCCGAGGCGCTCTACGAAAGCGCGCTGGTGTTTGAAAAAATGGAAAACCTTCCCCGTGCCAAGGGGCAGCTGGAGGATTACATGAGGGATTTTCCAGGCGGCCCGCTCGCTGCGGACGCAAAAAAGAAGCTCGATTCCTTGAATGCCGTGAAATAGATGAAACCTATGAAACCTGTTGACGCCATCCTCTTCCACACACGCCCACTCTGCACCGCCCTGATCCTGGGCCTTGTCCTATGGATGGGAAATGCCGCCATCCCCCGCGCCCACGCGCAGAACGAGCCTCCTCCTCCGCCGCCCGTAACCACACCGGTCGCTCCAGGCACGCCTGCGGAAGGAGCCGCGGCGGCCGGAGGCACGGAAAGCAAGACCTTTTGGAAGACAATCAAGGATGGCGGCTGGATCATGTTTCCTCTTTTTGCCATCTCCATGTGGTGCCTGGCGCTGATCATCGAGGGGTTTGTCCGCATCCGCCTGTCAAATTTCGCGCCGGCCGAGACCGTTCGCCAGCTCAAGGCCGCGTTTGCCGAGGAGAATTACCAGCAGGCCTGGCGCGTCTGCAAGGCCAAGTCCACGTTCCTCACCAACATCCTGAGATACGGACTGGAGCGCATCGGGCGGGGACGCTCCGCATGCGAGGCTGCGCTCGCCGAGCACAGCCTCAAGGAAAGCATGACTTACAAGACGAAGATCTCCTACCTCTCCACCATCGGGGTCATCTCGCCCATGGTCGGGTTGCTGGGCACGGTCACGGGCATGATCAAGGCCTTCGCCACGCTGGGCCACGGCGGCATCGGCGACCCGGGCCTGCTCGCCGCAGCCATCGGCGAAGTGCTCATCGCGACAGCCACGGGACTGGTCGTCGCCATCCCTGCGTTCTTCATGTACTACTTCTTCCGCAACAAACTCCAGTTTGTCATCGTCCTGGCCGAGGACGTGATGAACCAGTTGATGGTGGACGTGAAGTACGAGGAACTGCAGGGGATCAAGATCGGCGAGTCACTCGAGGCCGAGCTGGCGGGTGGCGCGGCGGCCCCCCACGGCGCGGGAGGTGTCGCGGCCCCGGGTGCAGCCGCCGGGCGCGGCGTGAGCCAGGCCATCAGCGGCGTCACCATCGCCTGCCCGCAATGCAACTCCCCGATCACGACGGGTTCGCCCCGCTGCAACAGCTGCGGCACGGAATTGCAGTGGACCTGATGAAAATTAAAAATGTAAAATGTAAAATGATGAATCCTGAATTGAGAATCGGGGCGTTCCGGCGTAAATTGAAAGGAGCCCGCTCCTGCTGCCTGGCTCCCATTCCTCTTTCTTCATTCTTCATTTTTAATTTTTAATTCTCCGCATGATCAAGCGTTCCAGCGAAAAGACGTTTCCGGAAGAGGATCCGGAGTTCCAGGTCGCGCCCATGATCGATATTCTCCTCGTGCTGATGACCTTCTTCATGAGCATCACCTCCACCGAAATTCTCAAGACGAAGACCAAGCTGACCCTCGAACTCGCTGTCGCCAAGGAAAGCAAACCCAAAAAGGACAAGGTCGCCGAGGTCATCGTCAACGTCGGCTGGAACTCGAATCTCAAAAAGGGATGGATCGAGATCGCGGAAAAATCGGTGGATGAACCCTCCAAGGTCACCGACATCGTCATGCGCGTCAAGGGCACCCGCAAGGAATTCTTCCGTGCCCTCATCCGCGCGGGCGAAAATGTCCCCTATTCCTACACCCAGCAGGTGCTTTCGGCATGCGCGGATGCGGATGTGGACAACATCACGTTCTCGGTGCTTTCCCAGGACGCCCCCCACAATTACGGCGTCAACTCGGAAGAAACACGGAAGAAGGCGCAAGCGCAGGGGAAGTGAATGTTTTGATGGTGATCCTGATTTCAACCCTTAACCCTTAACCCAAAAACACTATGGCAGGAGGAGGCGGCGGTTCAGATGGCGATGTCGGGTTTCAGATCGCTCCCATGATCGATCTGATCCTGGTGCTCATGGTTTTTTTCATGAGCACGGTGGCGCTCCAGCAGGTGGAAAATGAGCTGGGCATCACGCTCCCAGGCACCGGCGTGGGCAAGAGCGAAGCCAACAAGGAGGTGCCCATGAACATCGGGATTGACGAGGAGGGAGTGGTGACCCTCAACAGCGAGCCCAAGGGCGACCCGAAGGACAGGGATCTTCCCAACCTCCGCGCCGCGCTCCGGGAACAGGTGAAGCTCTTCAACGACAAGATTCCCGTTGTCATCATCCCCCAGCCCGACGTGCCGCATCGCCGGGTGATCGACGTCCTGAACGCATGTTCCGACGTGGGGGTGAAAAACATTTCTTTTGGAGGATAAGCCATGGCCGACATTGATCTCGAACTCGACCCGGCATTCGACACTTCCGCGCGCGCGCGCATGAAGCGGTTTGCGCTGCGTGTGATCAACACGCGATACCTGATGATCGCGCTGCTGATCCACGTGATCGCGCTCGCCATCTTCGGCGGCAAGGTGATCTTCGACGCCATCGTTCCGAAGGGCGAATTCCAGAGCGAGGAAGCAGTGCTCGTGGCGACGCCGCCCGGGCCGCCCCCGCCCCCGCCCAGCGCCCCCTCCAGCACGGAGAAGTCTTTCGACGTCAAGGTGTCGGCCGCGCCCATGGATCGCGTCACACAGCGCATCGCCACCAGCAAGCTTTCCGCCGATTTCAACGTTCCCCCACCCGACATCCCCGTGGCGGTTTCGGAGAATTTCGAGATCAAGACGGACGAGGCGGCTCATGAGCGCGCGGCGGCGGGCCAGGTGGCGCAACTGCAGGCCATGCGCGGGTTCCATGAGGGCGGTGTGGTTGGCGCCAATGGCAAGAAAGGGGCGACCGGCAAGGGGAAGATGACCGTGGCGAAATTCACCTGCTACGTCGCCCAGTATTCGGGCGGGGACTGGAACTGCAATTTCGGGCAGATCGCCGACAACCGCTGGTACAGCAATTGCATTTACAACCTGATGCTGCAGATCGGGCGCTGGTCGCAGGGACGACTCAAGGCGGAGCTCAAGCCGGAAGCACTCAAGCTTTCCGACCGCGAGTGGATTGACAAGATCAAACCCCCCTTCATTTTCATCACGGGCCACAAGAACTTCACGTTCACGCAGGCCGAGGTGGAAAATCTGCGCGAGTACCTGATGCTGGGGGGCGCCCTGTGGGTGGACAACTCGTTGCCCGGCCGCAAAAGCCGGTTTGACGTTGCGTTGCGCCGCGAGTTGAAGAAGGTCCTCCCCGACCGCGAATTTGAAACCATTCGAAACACCCACCCCGTGTTCAGTGAGTTCTACACTTATGCCGGGCCTCCACAGGGCATGAATTTCTACCAGGAGCCGGTCGAGGTCATCAAGATCGCCGGCCAGATCTCGGTGTTCTACACCTTGAACGCCTACAGCGACTTGTGGGAGACCGGGCTGACGCCCAAGAATGAAATCGACGTGGAGCTGGACTGGAGCCCGAGCTTGCAGGGGCACATCGGCCGCTACGGTCCACATTACGACCCCAATGGCCAAGGCTACCATTTTTTCCGCAACGTCAATCAAAAGAGCATTGTTCAGGCATACGAGTTCGGGATCAACATCGTCGTCCACCTGCTCACGCGCTTCCAGGACCAGTTCAAGACGCTGCCGAACAACACATGAGATTCCGAAATGTGTTTTTCATTCCGTGCCACGGAATCCTGGCCGCCCTGTGTTGTATTCTGGCGCTCTCGACGGCCACATTCCTCCACGCGCAGGCACCCGCCCCGCCGGCCGCGCCGGCTGCGCCCGTGAACCTCATTCCCAATGGGGGGTTTGAGAACACAGCCACGTTCCAGAATTACTATGATGGCGTGGATGCCCTCGAGCAAATCCACGTGCCGCGCAGCAATGGGCCGGTTTTCATCGAGGGCGGCGATTTCGGCCACATCCCCTTCTCCTCATCCCCCTGCTTCGTGGACGTCAACGGCGACCACCTGCCCGACCTCGTGGTCGCCAGCCCGCTGGGCTACCTGTACTGGTTTGCCAACATCGGCAAAAAGGAGGAGCCGGCCTTCGGCGACGGCCATCTCATCCAGACCTTCGTGGGCACCGCCGCGCGCATCGACGTGGCCGATTGGAATGGCGACGGAAAGATGGACATCATTTTCGGCAACATCGAGGGGTACGTCAATTTGCTACTCAATACCGGAAGCTCAGGCGATCCCAAATGGACAACCACCTCATGCAAGCCGCGATGGTTCGCGCCTCCTCCATTTCTTCCCGGGCCGCAGATCGGCTACGATGCGCCCAAGGTCAAGATCGGCACGGAATCGATCACCATCGGCGTTTATTCCGCGCCGATCTTCCAGGATTGGAACAAGGATGGGCTGCCCGACCTCCTCGTGGGCGAAGGATCTTATTCCGCCAACAGCATCCACATCTGGCTCAATACCGGCAGCCGCGGCAACCCGTCGTTCAAGACGGAAACTTCACTCGCTTTCGGCGAGGGACGCGAGCAGCTCACGCCCTCCGTATATGACTGGAACGGCGACGGCATCCCCGACCTTCTCGTCGGCGACCGCGATGGCCGCGTCGCGCTCTACCTCGGCACCGCGGATTCCATCAAGGACCCGAAGAAAATCTCCCCCATCGAATTCACGCAATTCATCACCGTGGACGGGCGCGAGCGCCTGGGCTCCCTCATCAGCGTGTACGCCTGCGATTACAATGCCGACGGCCTTCCCGATCTTGTGTACGGGACATCCAGCGGGACGGTGATGGTGGCCCTCGGAAGCGGCAAGCGCGACGACGTGGAACTCTCGAACTCCACGCCCATCAAGGGAAAGGATGTCGCCAAGGATTTCAAGCAGCCCGCCACGTGGGACAACAGCTGGCTGACCTCGTCCATCCAGTACGGGAGTCCCTACAACGGGACGGCGCCGCTTCCCGCCGTGGAGAGCAAGGAGGAGACCCCGGACCTGGAACTCAAGGAGGGAACCCACGCCTTTCACCTGACCTGGTTCGAGAAGTTTTGGGGATGGACCTGGTGCAACCAGGGAAATGTCGCCGCATTCGCCAGCCTCCCCAACGGCTACGCCGAGGCCTATTACAACATGAGCACGACCACGATGGAGTTTGCCATGGGCGAAGATTACGAATTCAGCCTCTGGCGAAAAGGTTCGGACATGAGGATGTCGTACTCCCTCTCGTACGTGGAATACGTTGAAAACCCCAAAGGCCCCAAAGCCGGGCCCCCCGGCCAGACGCCCCACCCTCACGACGACGTGATTTCCTTCAGCAGTTCGTGGGGGGAGTACCGCAAGACATGGCGCCTGGAGGGGACGAAGACGCGCGAGATCAACACCAACGGCAAAACCAATTCCGCATGGCTCCACTTCACCTTCTACGGCAAGGGCGAGGCCTGGGTGGACGACGTCAAGTTGATCAAGGTAATAAAACGGTAGGCACCGCTTTGCGGAGCGATCAGCGCGGAGCCTTCAGCCTTCAGCTCGATGATTCTGATTCCGAAAGCTGACCGCTGAATGCTGATTGCCGAAAGCTCTTCAGCTCTCCGTGCCTCCGTGGTTTTTTTCTTCCCCTGTTGGAAGTTCCCGCCGTCTTCCCGTCCCTCCCCGTTTGCATTTTTCATTTTGCATTTTGCCTTTCCGTCTTTTCGTGCTATGTTACCGTTCAATGATGGTTTGCACGCATCCCGCACGGAGGCTTCATGAATGACATGTTTGATCCTTTCCTCGACCGTTCGCCGCGCGCGCGCCTCAAACGTCTTGCCCAGTCCATCGTCAATTCCCGCTTCCTCCTCATCGCGCTGATCCTTCACCTGGTCCTGTTCGCATATTGGACCCATGTCAGCTTCCAGCTTCCTCCGCACAAGGAAGTGGGAATTTTCATGCCGGATCGGCCCCCGTTCGAACCCAAAAAAATCGTCGAGCAGGAAACGGTGGTTCAACCACGCAAAAACCAATCTCCCAACAAGCTGACCGATGTCACAAAGAATACACCCCCGTCCTTCAAGCCACCTTCCGACTTTTCGGGGCGAACGGGATTGAATCTTCCGGACATGGCGGATTCGAAACCCCCCATCCATAGCCATCAGCCCGGCCCCCTGCCGTTCCCAGGCCCCCGGGAAACCGGTGCGCGCAATGGTCCAACGGGACCCGGCCTGGACCAGGTCGATCGCTATGTGGGCGAAGGAAAGAAGGACTTTGTTTTGGACCCCCACGACATCACCAAAACACGGGCCACCTTCAAATGCTTCGTGGCGCAGTACCAGGAAGGCGACTGGAACTGCAACCTGGGCGTTTCCATGGACGGACGCTGGTACGGCAATTGCATGGTCAACCTCTCGGATAAAATTGCCGACTGGACGCAGGGGCGCGTCAAGGCGCAGGTGCAGCCAAAGCCTCTCAGGATCGCCGATCGGGAATGGCTCGAAAAGGATCATCCGCCCTTCATTTTCATCACCGGCCACAAGAACTTTCACTTCACCGAGGCGGAGCGCGCCAACCTGCGGGAATACCTGATGCTCGGCGGATTCCTCTGGGTGGACAACTCCCTGCCCGGGCGCAAGAGCCGCTTCGATGAGGCTGTGCGACGTGAAATGAAAATCATCCTCCCCGACCGTCACTTCGACAAGATCGGCACCGATCACCCCATCTATGGTTCCTATTTCAAAATGAAGGAAACACCGGCGGGGATGAACAATTACCAGGAGCCGGTCGAGGCCATCAAAATCCATGACGAAATCGCCGTGTTTTACACGCTCAACGCCTACAGCGATTTGTGGGAAACCGCGCTCGACAAAAAGGACCAGCCCGACATGCAGGTGGATTGGAGCCCGACCAGCATGGGGTACTACAACCGCACCGGGCCACACTACGACCGCGGGGGCCAGCAGGGGTACGCCTTCTTTCGCAATGTCACGCCCCGCAGCATCAACGATGCCTACAAGTTCGGCATCAACATCGTGTTCCACCTGATCACACGGTACGAGATGAAGGCGCGGGATTTTCATCCGGTTGAGACGATCTGATGAACAACAGGTCCGCCGCCATTTTCCTGGGACTTTTTCTGTCGCTCGCGGCCTGGTGCCTGTTCGCGGCGGACAAGCTGCGCCTCGATGATGTTGTTTACCTCGACGACTTCATGAGCAAACCGATCGAGCTGAAGGCGTTGAAGGCAACGCCCCTCACCTTCAGCCGTGACGGCAACGGCGTGATTGATACCATCGGCGCACGGCAAAGCGTGCGCTTGATTGGCATCGGCCCCGAACGTTACCTCGTGCAGGCACGCGTGACCAATGGCCGCGCGGAGGGATGGGTGCTGCCCTCCAGCATGGAGCCAATCCCGGAATCCCTGCTCAAGGACATCGAAAAGAAGAGCGCCGCGGCCGAGAAGGTCAAGGAAGCCATCTCGCGCGGGGAAATCGAAATCGGCATGACGGAGGAGGACGTGATCAAGATCCTTGGAACAACCAGGGAAAAGTCCCAGGTCAAGGACATCAATGGATCATTCGACCAATGGACCTACACCACCTATAAAAAAGTTGCTTACACCGTGCAGTCCCTCGTCAACGGCACCAACAGCTGGACCACCACCCTCTTCCGCAACGTCCCCGTGGGCCACAAGATCGTGTCCTTCCAGGACAAGAAAGTCGTCCGCTTCGAAAACAAGCAGGACGATCCCAACCAGAAGCAACAGCGCGGACAAACCATCGTCCCCCCGATCGAGGTGCAGTGAAATTGTTCTTCCGCCTTCCCGGGACAAAATCCGTGTTTCATCCGTGTTCCATCCGTGGTTAAAACCGGATTCCCCATGTTCGAACTCCAATCCACCTCCAAGCCCAAGCGCCGCGCCTTCCTCGTCGGCGTGGCATGGAAACAGGATGAAAGCATGGATGCCACCAGCCTTCTCAGCGAACTGGGCGAACTGGTGGACACGATGGGCGTGACGGTCGTGGAGCGGCTGCTGGTGAAATCAAACCGTCCCCAGTCGCGCTTCCTCGTGGGCAGCGGCAAGGCGGAGGAGATCATCGCGCGGGCGCGCGTCCACAAGGCGGATGTGATCGTCTTCGACCAGCCGATCACGCCCGCCCAGCAACGCAACTGGGAGGAGATTGCGAAGATGGCCGTGATTGATCGCGAGGAGGTGATTCTCGACATCTTCGCCCGCCGCGCGCGCACGCGCGAGGCGCGCCTGCAGGTGGACCTGGCCCGCATGCAATATTCGCTCCCCCGCCTCACCCGCGCGTGGGGACACCTCGACCGCCAGGGCGCCGGCATGGGCGCGATGGGCGTGGGCGAAACCCAGCTTGAAACCGACCGCCGCCTCGTCCGCAAACGCATCGAGCGCCTCAAGGCGGAGATTGACGAGGTGCGGCGCCAGCGCGCGACGCGCCGCAAACAGCGCCAGCGCCGCCCCATGCCCAACGCCGCGATCGTCGGGTACACCAACGCCGGCAAATCCTCCCTCTTCCACAAGCTCACGGGCGAGGATGTGCTCATCGAGGACAAGCTTTTTGCCACGCTCGACACCACCACCCGCAAGCTGCGCCTCCCCGATGGCGAGGATGTGCTGCTGACCGACACGGTGGGCTTCGTCCGGCGCCTCCCGCACGGCCTCGTGGAATCCTTCAAGGCCACGCTCGAGGAATCCGTGCTCGCCGATTTCCTCATCCATCTCCTCGACGTGAGCAACCGTTCCGTCGTCGAGTTCTACAACACCACCATGAACGTGCTCGAGGAGCTGGGCGCCGACATGAAAAAGATCATCACGGTTTTCAACAAGCTGGACGCGGAAAAGGACGCCTCATGGCTCGCCTCGTTGCAGCGCCACTTCCCCGAGGCGATTTTCATCTCGGCGCAAACCGGCGAAGGCCTTGAAAATTTGTACCGCCGGATGTCCGAATCATTGGAGTCCCACGTGGTGCGGGGCGACTTCCTCCTCCCCCAATCCCGCTACGACCTGATCACCACTGCAAGGCGAAACGGCACGGTGATCACCGAAACCTACGAAGGCGACAACGTCAAATTGACCGCGATCCTCCCGCCCAAACTTGCTTCAAAATATGAAAAGTACCGGATCGGAAAGAAGGCTGTCAGCGTCCAGCCTTCAGCCTTTAGCCTTCAGCCTCTGATTCCCAAACGCTGAACCCCATTCCCACCTCCCTCCGTGCCTTCACCACACTTCAACTTTTGCCATTTGCCTTTTGCAATTTGCCTTTTGCCTTTCCGTCGCTCCCATTCGGCAATCCAATCATTCATTGCTCTTCTCACAGCTCTCGCCCTGGTCACGGGCGGTCACGCCCAGGAAGCCGCCACAACGGGCAAGCGCATCGTCACGGCCGCACGTCAGCAGGTCGGGGTGACCAAAGGCTATGACCCGGCCTATACCGCGCTCGCATATCCCGCCGGTGATGTTCCTCTTCGCACGGGTGTGTGCTGCGACGTGGTGGTTCGGGCGCTCCGGCAAATCGGGATCGATCTGCAAAAGGAAGTTCACGAAGACATGCAGAAGAATTTCAGCGCCTATCCTCAAAAATGGGGACTCAAGGGTCCGGACAAAAACATCGACCACCGACGGGTGCCAAACCTGATGCGATATTTCGAGCGTCACCAGATCGCCATGCACGAGAAGTTCAAACAAGCGGAAACGTACCGTCCCGGCGACATCGTGACATGGGATCTCGGGGGCGGCCTCGTGCACATCGGCATCGTCTCCGACCGGATGACCGGCTCCACCCCGTTGATCATCCACAATATCGGTGGCGGAGCCCAGGAAGAGGACATCCTTTTTCAATACCAGGTGATCGGGCATTATCGGGTGAAGGAACGCCCCGAAGTGCCCTCCGGCGAACCGCACGTCGCAACCAGCCAATGACTTCCTGCACAAAATGTGGAGAGCGGGCGAATCACAAAACAATCTCACTCCCCAGACACAACACAAGCGCCGTTGCCTGGTTGGTTGGTGGAATCATTTTTGCCCTGTTATGGTCGCTGAGTCGTAAGCAGCCATTCAAATGCAACAAGTGTGAAGCCATATTTGAAAGCCATACTGCAGCAACCAAAGGTTGGCTCTGCATTTTCTGGGGGCTCATTGTGTTGGCAGTTGCAGGGTTGATTCTTGCCATTGTTTCACCCGAAGAAAACTTGTGATGCCGACACCCACCAGGACGGATAAGACCTGGGGATTGACTGAATGGCCCCCCTCTTCACTCCACCACGCTACCCACGTCGCCATCTGCCAGTTTGGTCAGCAGGCGTTTGCCTTTTTTGACTGATGCTGCGGATCGCAGGACGCGGCCGGTATCGGCTTCCATCGTGATGGAATAGCCACGTCCGAGCGTTGCTTTCGGGCTCAGCAATTCCAGACGCTGTGTTCCGAGATCGAGGCGGTGACGTAGTCCCTTCATCAAATCGGTGCGGCGCTGGTGCAGGTTGCTTTGGGCTTCGCGCAATGCGGCGCGTTTTCGCTGCACGATCAGCATCGGGCTGGTGGCGGCCAGACGTTGTGCGCTGCCGCTCCATCGTTCCCGGAAATGCGAAAGGCAGCGGTGGGTGTTTCCGCGCAATTGAGTGGCGGCATCGTCCAGTCTTTGCCGCCATTCGCGGATGAATTGTCGCGGCTCGCGCTGGCGCAATCCTTCCCGCGCCTCGGAGAGGCGGTGACGCAGCCCGGAAACATGGAGGCGCGTGGATTGCTGGAGGGACTGCGCAAGGCCGAGCACCTCGGAAATAAAATCGGCCCTGGGTCGGATGAGCATTTCCGCCGCCGCGCTGGGCGTGGCGGCGCGGACGTCGGCCACAAAATCGCAGATCGAGAAATCCACCTCGTGGCCGATGCCTGAAATCGTCGGGATCTTGGAGCGCGCCACCGCCCGCGCCACGATCTCCTCGTTGAACGCCCACAGGTCTTCCAATGAGCCCCCGCCGCGGATGATGGCGATGACGTCAATCTGCGCGTGGAGCCCACCCGCCTCGGCAATATTCAACAAATCAATCGCCGCGACGATTTCACGCGCCGCGCCATCGCCCTGCACGCGCGCGGGCGCGACGATGATTCGGACACCGGGGAAGCGCCGGTGCAGCACGCGGCAGAAATCGCGGATGGCGGCGCCGCTGGGCGAGGTGACGACGCCAACGGTTTGAGGGAAGGCGGGAAGAGGGCGCTTGCGATCGGGATCGAACAATCCCTCGGCCTCGAGCTTTTTCTTCAGCGCCTCGAAAGCCGCCTGCAGGTTGCCCAGGCCGGCGGGCTGGACCTTTTCGAGGATGATCTGGTAGTTGCCGCGTTTTTCGTAAACCGTGATGCGGCCATAGCCCTGCACCTGCATGCCATCCTTCATCCGGAAAAGCAGCTTCGCCGCATCGCCGCGGAACATGACGGCGCTGAGTTGCGACTGCGCGTCCTTCAGCGTGAAATAGACGTGTCCGCTTGGATGATAGAGGAGGTTGGAAATTTCGCCCTCGACCCAGACAAGGCCGATGTTCTTTTCGAGCGTCGTGCGGATGCGACGCGTGAGTTCCGAGACGGAAAGGATCTTTGAATCAGCCATGAAGTTTGTAGCTTCGTTCGCAAGAACGCGGCCGGAGGCCAAACTCTTGCGAGTTCGGCTACGAATGCTTCGGGAAAGGCGGGGCGAAGTCAAGATTGGGTTCGGGGGAGTTCCGGCTTGTCATTCCATGCGGAGTTGGCGAAAATCATGGACGCCATGAGAGTATTGTTCAGTTCTATGTTTCGAAAAGGCCCACTGTGGGTTGCACTGTGGATGGGCGCATCCCTTCCCGCATGGGGCGGGGCGCTGCTCACCAAGGCCAAGGATGCGCAGGTCGGCACGCTGGTTGAAAGCGAGACGGCGGTGTCGTACCAGTCGGAATTCGGCACCGTGCCGATCCAGAAGGACATGCTGATGTGGTACTCGATGGACAAGGAGGTGGACACACTTTTCAAGGCGGGACAAAAGGCCAAGGCGGATGGCAATGAGCTGGCTGCGATCACATTGTTTGGGTTGAGCGCAACCAAGGAGCCAGCCACCCAGAGCCGGGCACAGGCGGAAGTGGACAGTTTAAGAAGAGGGCGCGTGGACACCGTGGCAGCGGGCGGCTCGATTGCCACCGCCGACCCGGCCAACCCCAATGCATCGCTCTCGCCCCAGGAGAAAATTGACCGGGGCAAGCAGATGATTGAGCACGGGAACACGCTGAACTCAGCACAACACCTGGACGGCGGAGCGGGCGGGGCCGCCGCCGGCGGGGGCAGCCCGGGCAGCCGCGCCATCGCGGATGGCACCGCGCTGGTGGCTGAAGGTGAAAAAGAGTTGAAAGCCATCAAGGACGCCGAGCTGGCCGAGGCGGAGCGGAAGCGGCTGGAGCGCGAGGCGACGCTGAAGGCCGCGGAGGCCACCGCGAAAATCGAGTACGTGAGCCAATGGACGGACGAGGAAAAGAGATCGAACGCGATCGCCTACGGGGTGTTCAACCTCATTATTCTCATTGCCCTCTGGCAGGTTGCGATGAAGGAACTGCCGGATTGATTTCCGGCCAACATGCTTATGCCTGACGAAAAAACATCCAGCAATCCGCGCCCGCGTCCCGCCGATCTCCTCCCGAACGAGCAGGAGATTTCCTACGAGCACGTTCACAATTATTTCAACCGCAACATGAGGTGGATCGTGGCCTTGTGCGTGGCACTCATCCTGGTTGCGGGATGGATGATGCTCTCGCGGTATCAGGAGGACAAGTTGCGCCAGGAGGCGAACACGAAACTCGCCCAGGCACACTCCACGGAGGCCCTTCAGGCGATCGCCGGTGAGTACGCAGGAACCGATGCCGCGATGATCGCTTCGCTGGCGATGGGAGACGCCTGGTTTCAGCAGCGGCAGTGGGACAAGGCCGGGGCGTGCTACCAGGAAATCGCGCTCCGATACCCATCCTCACCCATGGCCCCCTCCGCCATGATCGGGCTGGCGGCAATCGCGGAATCGACCGGCAAGACGGCCGAGGCGATCAAAACGTACCAAGCCGTCGCATCGAGTTTCCCGAACGGATTCCAGGCGGCCCAGGCGCAGTTCGCGGCCGCGCGGCTTCTTGAGGAAGGCGGCAAGTTGCAGGAGGCGCGGAAAGCGTACGAGGATTTGATCACCACCCATCCTTCCTCTGCATGGAAGGGAGAGGCCGAGGAACGCCTCGACCATGTCGCGCACCTGCTGAAGAACAAGCCCGCCGCCTCCAAGACGTAGAATCAAGGGTTGGCCTTGACGATGCGCAACTTCGGACTTACCTTGGTGTTGCATCATTTATGCGACCTTTATTGCAGCGCAAACAGGCTTGCGGGCAGGCCATGGTGGAAACCATGCTGGTGGCGGCCATTCTGGTCGGCGTGATGCTGGCGTTCGGGCTTCTGGTCAGCGCATTCATGGACCATGGGTATCGAACCTTGCGCCTGATCTCGATGGAGTATCCGTAAAGGCGATTTTCAGAAACATCATTTGAAAGGAACCAAGATGAAACTGCACAAAACAAAAAGCGGGCAGGCGATGACCGAGTACATCATCATCGTGGCGGTGGTGGCGCTGGCGGCCCTGACGGTGTTCGGGCTGTTTGGCGACACGATCCGGGCCAAGATGAACGGTGTAATCGCAGCCATGGGAGGCGCGGCGACCAGCACAACGGGAACCGATGTGACCGCCGGGGACTCGAAGAGCGACTACCAGAAACTGAAGCAGGACGGCACCAGCAATTAACCGCACAGGAATGCGGGTTGTTGCGGCGGTTGGGGTGAAACGCTTCAGTCGCGGCGAATCGCGATGTGAACTGCCATGAAACCATGTTTCCATTCCACATCCGCATCACGGGGGGCCGGTCCGCCCCCCTGCCTTTGTCGCGGGGAACGGGGCCAGTCCATGGTCGAGTCGGCGTTTGTGATCATGATGCTTTCGCTGGTCCTGTTCGGAATGTTTCAGGTCGTGCTCATGCTTCACGCGGAACAGGTGCAGCATTGGGCGGTCTTTGCCGCCGCCCGGTCGCGCGTGGTGGGGTTCAATGACGCGGTGGTGCAGAAGTCCTGGGTGATCGGCAACATCCTGAACTCGGGCGCGATGCTCACGCCGCAGCAGGGGTTGACGGAGATCGCGCAAACGGGGGTGGAAGTGGATTCGATCCCGCTGTTCCTGCAATCCGCAGGCACGGTGGACGAGTTGTCTCCGCAGTTCGATTACGCGGATTGGCGGCATCTTCCATCGCTGCCGCCGTTCACCGACATGGACCTGTACACGGCCGAGATCCAGGAAAACCATCCCATGCGCGTCGCCCAGCTTTTCCCATTCCTGGCCGCATCCTTTGGAAGGACAAACCTCGTGATGCAGTCCACCGTGACCTTGGAGAATCATTTTCCTTTCTATTTGCAGGTGCAATGACAGCGGATTGTTAAAACCTTATGCTGCGAAGCCAAATCAAGGTAGGGACGGACCGCCGGGCCGTCCGTTGCGCAGCGGCGCGCCCGGCGGTCGCGCCCTACCACCCTGCCAGGAATTTCGGGTGTGTTCGGAATTCCGAAAACGGGCAGACGATGATTTATTTCGTGACGGTGCTGGCGGTGCTGGTGCTGCTGGCGTTGTGGCTCTTCGACTACAACACGGCGGCGACCTCGCGCGTGGGCGCCCAGAACGCGGCCGACGGATCGGCGCTGGCGGCGGCGCAGTGGCAGGCGAGATCCTTGAACGCAGTGGGCGAGATCAACCTGGTAAAGGCAATCAACACGCTGCTTGAAAATGTCCCGCCGGGCAACACGTTGCAATCCCAGCTCAACGGTCAGCCGCCGAGCCAGGCATACGCCACGATCCAGACCTCCCTCGACAGCCTGCAGTCGCGCATCGGTTTCGTGGGCCCCATCCTCGCGATGGTGGCCGCGCAGCAGGCCGCGAAGAACAACGGGATCCCCTCAAACGATCTTTTCACGAGCGACATGAGGGGCCATGCCAACCTGGTTTCCGTGGCGTACCAGAATAATTTTTCCGCAGGTGGCTGGGGCGGGACCTACCAGTGGGCGGACAGCTATTCGAAGATGCTGAATTATCTGGCAGACGAGGGGGTCGCCGCCGCCGCCGACAATGCCAACTATTACTACGGCAGCCTTTCAGCCAGCGCGCAGGCCCAAAAATATCTGCTTTCCAAATCGTTCTACCATGCCATCTCGGTGCAAAACTGGTGCTTCCTCGAGGATCTCCTGCTCGGCGGTTACGACGATTACACATACTGGGGCGACATCATCCCGCTGGCCCAGAACGTCACGGGCAGCGAATTCTTCGGCCTGGGGCTCGAACTGGCCAGCTCGGACAGCCTGCTGGGAGTGGGTGGATTGAGCGACACACAAATCCAGCAGCTTCGCGCCTATTTTGTGACCGAGCTGACCTCGCGCAACCTGCCCCTCCACACCGACTGGCCGCAATTTGTCCCCGCGATCAACTGGAGTGTTTATTCCGGTTCAAGCTGGGGTCCCTGGGACAAGGCCACCACCTACTCCTCCTCGCTTGTGGCACTGCCACGCGCCGAGTACAATTATTCAGGCTGCGACGCGGTGACGGCCATCAGCGTGCGCAACCAGGTCTCGCTGGCACTCACCAATCGCAGTTCCGGCTGGACGGGCTGGCTGGTGGGCGGTGGCAACCAGGCCGCGTTTGCCAACAGCGTGTCGCGCATCGAGGGCTTGCAAAACAGCAGCGAGCTGGATGTGAAGGCCAACGCGGCCGCGAAGGCATTCGGCCAGCTGCCGGGCATAGCCGACCCCGCCTACACCTTCCGCATCGTCCTGCCGGTGTACCAGGAGGTGCGGCTGATCCCGGTCGCGCTCGCCTCCGCGTACGGAAATTCCGACCCGCAATGGCTGGTCCATCGCCTCGAACATCTGCCTTACAATGGCCCCGGCGACACGGTCGCCTACACGCGGTTCGGTCCGAGCTCGCTCCCGGACGATTGCTATTATTGCCAGCAATTGAAGACGTGGGAGAATTCAGCCTTTCGCCAGCAGGGGATTGACTGGCTGACTGCCACGGACCCGGTCACGGGCATCAAAATTCACGACTGCATCCAGGTCGGTGGCCCTGGCGGCGGACCCGGCACGGGAGGAGTTCCTTTTGCACACTAAGATCATGTTCCAAATTTGCAAAGTCCGAGGTAGGGCGCGTTCGCCGAACGCGCCGCAGCGCTGGCTCGTGGAAAGTGAGCGTGTGATCCCAATGGAGAACGACGGCGCGCTCGGCGAGCACGCCCTACCACCAGCAAGATCCAGACTTCAACGCCAATCCGGCCAGGCACTGCTGGAAATGACGGTGGGACTGATCGTGTTCGCCGTGGTGTTCCTGGCAGTCCTCCTGGTGGGCGACCTTGGCCGCGCGCGCATGACCACGCTCCTCGAGTCGAGGAAGGAGGCGGGAAGCGATGCCATCGCCGGACTGCTCTCGGGATCACCCGTCTTTTATGGCGGGGCCGACCCCTCTGCGCGCCTGCAGTCGGAGGTGATGGCGCCGATGGACGAAACGATCACCTATTCGCAGTACACCACCCCGAACTATCCCTACATGACAAAAAACCTGGTCGCGCCGCTGTATAATCCCAACGGGACGATGATCGCGGCGTTCAGCCTGACACTGAACGAGCAGACGCAGTACGTCACAAACTCGGAGTTCATGGTGAACATGAAGGTCGGGCAGGCTAAGATCACGGTCCTGCAACGGACATGCCTGCCGATCCTGAAGGGCTTTCAATGAGGCGCATCGGAAGCGCGAAAACCTGCCCGGCGATGTTGCTGGCATTTGCGCTGCTGGCCATGTCCGCGCATGGGCGTGTGTTCACGACGCGGCCCGGCGGCCCGGCGTCGCTGGAAAATCCGCAATCGTTCAAGGCCCGTGAAATTTACGGGGGCCGATTCCGGATCAACGGGCAGCTTGCGGAAATGCGGGTGCTGGCCGGCTCCGTTTCCGCAACCGACACGATCCGCCTGTTTCATGCCCAGGATGGCTCCACGCCGAAAGACCTTCGTTATCGCTCCTCCGCGGGAACCGTGGTGGGCGCCGTGGGTCGCGGCGGCGATGAAAAGCGCTTCCTGATTTCGTCGGTGGGCTCCGCCCATTCCTGCCTCGTGTTCGTTCTCAAGAGCAGCGAGGGGCTTTTTGACCCGGCGGCGGCGATCCCGTGGCCCGAGTCCCTGCCCGAGATGAATGCCCTGCAGCAGCCGCTCCTCGTGGTGGAGCACCTGGACACGCATTTCGTGTTCGCCTGCGTGAGCGTGCCGGGAGTGCGCGTGGATTCCGCCCTGCAGGAATGCCGCGAGCGGCTTTCGGGCGCAGGCTGGGCGGTTGAGCCTCTGACAAGCGAGACAATCGCCGGGACATCGGATTCCGGGTTTGCAGTTCTCCATAAAAATGCCAAGACTTGCTGGGTTGAGGCGAAAGCAGGCTCGACAGACAACAAGGTGCTTGTCACCCTGCTGTGCCGGGCAAAGGACTAATTTCAATGAAACAAAAACTGACTCTCTTGTTTGCCATCATCTGCGGCGTTGCCGCGATGCTGCTCGTCAAAATGTACCTCAAAAACGAATTGAAACGCATTCGCGACCAATTCGAAATGGTCAACGTGATCGCCGCCGATGTGGACATCCCCCTCGGCACCGTGCTGGAAAAGGAGATGATCCTCAAGTCGTTGAAATTGACCGGTGTTCCCAAGAAAAGTGTCACCACCTACAACATCACGTACGACCAGCTTGACAACCTGGTTGGACGCAAATTCCAGAGGACCGTCCTCAAGAACAGCCCCCTCCTCTGGTCGGACATCAATGGCGACGAGCAGAGGGGAGGCGGCCTCGCAACCATGGTGCGTGAAAACGAGCGGGCGGTTTCCATCCCCGTGGACATGACGTCGTCGGTGACCGGGCTCGTCGAACCGAGCGACCATGTGGACATTTTGGGAACATTCACCTTTCCCTCCTCCAAGGGGGACCCGCAGCTGGACACCGTGACGCTCACGATTTTGCAAAACGTGACCGTTCTGGCGACGGGCAAGGAAACGACACTGAGCCTGAGGGATGTCGCCGGGCGCAGCGGCGGGCGCAGACCTCCGAGCTACTCCACGGTCACCCTCCTCGTCACGCCCAAGGAAGCGGAGATGCTGGTGTTCGCCATGCAGAAGGGACGTCTCACTCTGACCCTGCGCAACCCGTCGGACATCGGTTCGGCGCGCGACCTTTCCAACATCAATTTCAACTATCTTGAGAAGAAGGTGGGCGAGTTCAACGACGCACGTCAGGATCGGTTGAAAGGGGACGCTCCCCATTGAAAATTTCAGCCCCTGGTTTTCGATCACCATGCCCCTGCAAATTGAAATTCTACGCGGAGAAAAGCAGGTCAGGAATGTGACCTTGAAGGACGGCAATTACCGCATCGGGCGTTCGCGCTCCTGTGAAATTCAACTCGACGATCCCTCGGTTTCCTCGACCCACGCCCTGCTGCGTTGCGAAAACTCGACCGTCATGGTCGAGGACCAGGGCAGCACCAACGGGACGTACGTGGATGACACCCGGTTGACCCGTCCGTTGAAGCTGACAGCGGACCGCATGGTCCGCATCGGCGATTACACGCTCTGGTTGAGGTTGGAGCCGCCCCCTGTCAATGGCACGGCCGAGCCCGAGCCACCACCCGGCCTCTTCAAGACCAAGCAGGTTTTTTTCAAGCCAGATCCTGCCATTTCACCTTCGCCCAATGCACAGCAAAAGGTTCCACCCGCAGAGCTCGATGCCGCGCTGGACAAGCCCTTCACCGACGCGCAAAAGCGCAAGCGCGACGCCTACCGCGCCATCCGCGCGGAAATCCACCAGGAACTGTTCAAGCGCATGGACCTCAAGCGCATGGTCATGACCGGCATCAAGGACAATGACCTCACCGACAAGGCGCGGGTGACGATTGATCAAATCATTGAACATTTCGATGAGCGCATACCGAAGGGGATTTCCAAGGGGCAGCTCGCGAGCGATGTATTTGACGAGGCCATGGGCCTCGGGCCGCTCGAGCCTTTCCTCGCGGACCCGGATGTCACCGAGGTGATGGTGAATGGGCCGGATTCAATCTACATTGAAAAAAAGGGGAGGCTCACGCTCTCAGAAAGCCAGTTCCTCGATGAGCAGCAGCTTCTCGGAATCATCGAACGCATCGTGGCCCCGATCGGGCGGCGCATCGACGAAAGCCAGCCGATGGTGGATGCGCGCCTGAAGGACGGCTCCCGCGTGAACGCGATCATCGCGCCGCTGTCGCTGAAGGGGCCTTGCGTCACAATCCGGAAATTTTCAAAGATCCCCTACAAGGTCACGGACCTGATCCGCTTCGCCTCGATGACCACCGAGATGGCGGAGTTTTTTCAGATCTGCGTCCAGCTCCGCAAGAACATCTTGATCTCGGGCGGCACCGGCTCCGGCAAGACGACGCTGCTGAACGTGATGAGCAGTTTCATTCCACCCACCGATCGCATCGTCACCATCGAGGATGCCGCGGAATTGCGGCTCAACCAGCACCATGTCCTCAGCCTGGAATCCCGCCCTCCCAACATCGAGGGCAAGGGGGCGATCGTCATCCGCGACCTCGTGCGAAACGCGCTGCGCATGAGGCCCGACCGCATTGTCGTGGGCGAGTGCCGCGGCGGCGAGGCGCTGGACATGTTGCAGGCGATGAACACCGGCCATGACGGCTCGCTGACGACAGCCCACGCCAATTCACCGAGGGATGCCCTCTCGCGCATGGAAACGATGGTGTTGATGGCGGGCATGGACCTGCCGGTGCGCGCCATCCGCGAACAGGTCGCCTCGGCGCTGGACCTCATCATCCAGCAGGACCGTTTCAGCGACGGCACGCGCAAGATCACCAGCGTGACTGAAATCGTCGGCATGGAAAACGACATCATCACGATGCAGGAACTTTTCAAGTATGTGCAGACGGGCATTGATGACAAGGGCAGCGTGGTGGGATATTTCACGGCGACGGGAGGTGTGCCCACGTTCATGGAGGACGTGAAGGTGCGCGGCCTGTCGCTCGATCCCGCCATCTTCAACAGGCGGGAGAACATGGAAGGCGGGCGCTGATGGATGGTTCTATTTTTGCGGTCCCAGCGCTGGTGCTCGGAGCCGTGGCCGGGGGTGCGGCATTCTACAGCGGCTCCCAGATATTCCTGAAATGGTATTCCTCGTACGAGGAGGATTACGTGCAGCGGACGGAGGATGACCTCTTCAGCATGTTCAGCAGCCTCTCACCCCAGCGTGTGCTGCAATGGTCGCTCGGCTGCTTCGGCGTGATGTTTGTCCTGACATTGCTGGCGGTCGGGCGTTTTGACTCCACGACGAGTGCCGTGCTTTCGCTTGGATTCGCGACCATCCTCGGGCTTCTTGCGACCACGCTTCCGCGCCTGATGAT
>JAHFSY010000057.1 GCA_023269615.1 Verrucomicrobiota bacterium | reverse complement strand
ACGCGACTTTGTGAAGGAGGGGCGGCCGATCCATTTTTTGGCGGCGAGAAGACCGTGAGTGGAGGGCTTGCCTCCGTGCGAGCCTGTGCAGGATGATGTGGGAGGCGACGCTGTCGGCGACCCCGAGGCGTGGACGGAGCCACGCCCTCCAAGTTAGGACGCAGCCGCAAATTCGCATGACTTGTGATTTCCGCCGCGCTAGTATTTCCGTTCTTTATGGCATCCGATCCCTTCAAAATTCTCGTTCTCGACCATGTTTCCCCGCGCGGTGTTGACGTTTTGAAATCCGAACCCGGCTTCGAGGTGGAGGTCAAGCCGCCCATGACCGACGTGCAGCTTCTCGCCGAAATCCCTGGTTACGACGCGCTGGTGGTGCGCAGCCAGACCAAGGTGGGCCGAGCCGCCATCGAGGCCGCGTCGCGGCTGCGCGTGATCGGACGGGCGGGCGTGGGAGTGGACAACGTGGATGTGGATGCGGCCACGCAGAGGGGCATCATCGTGATGAACACCCCCGGCGGCAACACGATCTCCACGGCGGAGCACACGTTTTCGATGATGCTTTCCATGGCGCGCAACATCCCGCAGGCCAACGCCTCCATGAAGGCGGGCCAGTGGGACCGCAAAAGTTTTCAGGGGATCGAACTCTACAACAAAAGCCTGGGCATCGTCGGCCTTGGCCGCATTGGCGGCGAAGTGGCGCGCCGCGCCATTGCGTTTGGAATGCGCGTGCTCGCCTACGATCCCTTTCTCTCGCTCGCCCGCGCCAAGAGCCTGCAGGTGGAGCTTGTCGAATTG
Source organism: Verrucomicrobiota bacterium (assembly GCA_023269615.1). Classification (GTDB taxonomy): domain Bacteria; phylum Verrucomicrobiota; class Verrucomicrobiia; order JABWAM01; family JABWAM01; genus JAHFSY01. Next base: position 25,664 of record JAHFSY010000057.1, on the reverse strand, counting down.
GGCGACCTGTTCGAACAGTCCGACATCATCACCGTGCACATGCCGCTTTCCGACGAGACGAAGGGGATGATCAACCGCGCGGCATTTGCGAAGATGAAGAAGGGAGTGCGCATCCTGAATTGCGCGCGTGGCGGCATCGTGGACGAGATCGCGCTCGCGGAGGAGCTGGAGTCCGGGAAGGTTGCGGGCGCAGCGTTCGACGTGTACGAGCAGGAACCGCCGCCTGCCGACTTCGCGCTTCGAAAGTTTCCGCAGGTGGTGATGACCCCCCATCTCGGCGCGTCCACCGCCGAGGCGCAGGAAAGCGTCGGCATCGAGATCGCCGAGGCCATCCGCAACTATCTTGCGCGCGGCGAGGTGCAGAACGCCGTGAACGTTCCCAATGTGGACGCCCGCACGCTGGCCGTGCTTCGCCCTTATCTCATGCTTTCCGAGAAACTCGGCCGCGCCCTTTCGCAGCTCGCGCCAAAACGCATGGACCAGCTCTCGATCAGTTATAGCGGCCCCATCAGCGAGGTGAACACCCAGCCCGTGACGCGCCTGGCCGTGAAAGGATTTCTCGAGCGGAGTTCCGGGCGGGAAGTCAACCAGGTGAACGCCATGCTTGCCGCCGAGAGCCTCGGGCTGAAGGTCGATGAAAACCGCACCGCCTCGGCCACCGATTACACGGAGCTCATCGAGGTGACCGCGAGAAAAGGGGCGGAGGAATTCTCGCTTGCGGCCACATTCTTTGGATCAAGCAACAACCCGCGCATCGTTCGCATCAATGGCATCCCCATCGAAGCCAGCCCGAATGGCATTCTTTTCCTCATGGCGAACAAGGACCGTCCCGGCATCGTGGGCTGGATCGGCACCATCCTTGGCAAACACAAGGTCAACATCGCCGGCATGTCGCTCTCGCGCGAAAACCAGGGCGGCCGCGCCCTCACCGTGCTGAACCTCGACAGCGTTCCCGACGAAAAAGTGCTCGCCGAAATCACCAGCGACCCGGACATTTTCTGGGTGAAGGTGGCCCGGTTATAAACATGAAGTGTCTCCAACAGGGAAGGATTTGCAGAGGCCTCGCGCAAAGGCGCAAAGGCGCAAAGTTTTTCTTCGCAGATTCTTCATCCTTCATCCTTCATCCTTCATCCTTTCCGTGAAGATCTGCGACGTCACCCAGTTTTATTCGCCGGTCAGCGGTGGCGTGAAACGCTACCTCACCGAGAAGCGCGACTACATCGCCGCGTACACGGAGCACGAGCACGTTCTGATTGTTCCCGGCCCGCATGACACCGTTGAGCGCGACGGGCGCCTTACCACGCATTTCATTGCATCACCGCGCGTCTCGCTTTCCTCCCACTACCGGCTCGTGTTCAACGTGAGCCGCGTGGAGCGGATCATTCGCGAGGAGAAACCGGATGTGATTGAAGCCGGGGAGCCCTACCAGCTCGCCTGGGCATGCCTTCGCGCCGGCAGGGATTTGAAGAGGCCCGTGGTCGGATTTTATCACTCGCATTTTCCCGAAAGCTATCTGCGCACGTTCACGCGCTTTTGCGGGAAGGGCATCGCTTCGATCGTGGAGACCTACTCGCATTCTTATATCAAGCGTCTCTACGGACAATTCGCCCACACGCTCGTTGCATCGCCCAAGCTTCAGGGCGTGCTGCAGCAGCTCGGCGTGGACAACACCCGCCTCGTCCCGCTCGGCGTGGAGACTGATGTCTTCGAACCCTCGGGCCGCAGCATGGAATTACGCCGTCAGCTTGGCGTGAAGGACCGCCAGGTGCTTTTGCTCTTCGTGGGACGCCTCGCGCGCGAAAAAAGGATCAGCTGTCTGCTTGAAGCATTTTCCATCGTGCGAAAATATGCAGGCGACCGCTTTGCGATGTTGATCGTGGGCGAGGGCGCGGAGCGCGGAAAGATTGACGAGGCGCGCAAGACGACACCCGATTTGCACTGGCTGCCCTACGAGGGCGACGCGCGCAAGCTCGCCGCCATTTACGCCTCCGGGGATCTGCTCACGCACGCCAGCTTGTGCGAGACCTTCGGGCTTGTCGTGCTCGAGGCGCAATCGTGCGGCACGCCCGCCATCGCCTTCAAGGGAAGCGGCATGGATGACCTCATCTTCGGCGGCCCGGAATTTCTTGCGGACGAGCCCACTGCGGAATCCCTCGCCAAGGCGATCCTGCGCTCCTATCAAGGCGACTTGCGCGCGATCGGCGCCCACACCCGCGAAGCCGTCATCGAGCGGTACCCGTGGAAAACCGTCTTCAAGGGCCTCTTCGATTTGTACGCGGGCTTGGGTCACGCGTGAAAATGAATCACCACCGCACCAGGGCTTACGCACTTGGAGTGGGCATGGAGTTGCTGTTGGCAGCCTTGTACGTTTTGCGCCTCTTCGCGGCCAATCTCTGCGTTCGGTGCTTGGAAATATGGCCGCGAAGATGCACAAGAAGCGCAAGAATGACGAGCCGTTCTGCATTCCCAAACCCAAATGCGAAAGCCCTGCCACCGGGCGACTCCAAACCCATCTTGCAGGAATCCCTCATCACCGCTACAAGTTGGGCATGAGCGATCTTCTTTCCTCCCTCCACAATCAACTGTCCCCCCACGCCGGCCTCGACGTGCAGAAGCTGCGCGGCAAACTCGCTGATCTCGCGGGAGGCCAGAACGGCGCGCTGCACATTTATCCGCACAGCGCCCAGGTTGCATTCGGCACGCTCTTTTTCATGGTTCGCAGCCATGGCACACGCTGGCTGGTTGTGTTCGGGGACAAAAGCGTGGCCCAGAATTTTGAGGGGGAAACGGCGCCGCCCGACGGCGCGCGCTGCCTCACCGTGTGTCCGCTCACCCCCCGCAATGCCAACGCCCTGCGGGGATTGTTCGGCTGGTTGAAGCCGAGGACGTTCGGCTTGAAGCCAACTTTCGGATGCGGCGACCGCCTGGGGCTTGCCACGCCGGGGCACATTCACGCGGCGCGGGCGTGCGGCGTGAACGTGCTCCTCGCGCAACAATCCATCCGTGAAATGGCGCGAACGCAACGCACGCCAACCCAGGTGATGGATGACGCGATGTGGGGCGTGTTCCAGGAGGGCTACACGGAAGGGTTCGGATCAGACGCCGACCACTTGAAGACATTCCAGGACATCGAGACCACGGCCGCGGTCGGCTTCACCATGTTCACGATTGATCCATCCGAGTTCGTGGATCGCGCGGCGGACGCGGCGACGGAGAAGGACCTGGATGCCAGCCTTGTGAAGGGGGACTCAAAGGAGCTGCCCGTTCCCGTGGCGGAACTGACGGCGCTCTATTCGGGCAGGGCGTTTGACATTCCCGGGATGGGAAAAATGGAGCCGTCGGCGCTCGAGGTGAAGCGCGCCATCGTGAAGTACGGCCGCGCCGTGGCGCACACGGAGCGGATGGCGCGCCACATTGCGAAGGTGATGGCGGGCAGGCCGTACGATCTCGAAATGTCGGTGGATGAAACAGACAATCCCACGACGCCGGTGGAACACCTCTTCGTGGGACTCGAATTGAGGCGTCGCAAAATCACCGTGCACAGCCTCGCGCTTCGTTTCATTGGCGAATTTCAAAAGGGGATTGATTACATCGGTGACCTCAAGGAATTCGAAAAGAGTTTTGCCCGCCAGTTTGCGATCGCAACATTCTGCGGCCCCTACAAGATGAGCATCCACTCGGGCAGCGACAAGTTCTCGATCTTTCCGATCATCGGTCGCATCGCTGGCCCGCTCGTGCACGAGAAGACCGCGGGCACGAGCTACCTTGAAGCGCTTCGCGCCGTGGCAAAGGTCCAGCCCGGCCTCTTCCGCGAAATCTGCGCGTTCGCGCTCCAGCGGTACGACACCGATCGCGCGACGTACCACGTGGCCGAGAAACTGGATCGTCTGCCCTCCATGGATGCGATGGCCGACGGCGATCTCGAAAAAATATTCGACAACGACCACGGGCGCCAGCTGCTGCACGTCACGTTCGGCTCGGTGCTCAATGAAAAGTCATCGGATGGAAGGCTGAAGTTCAAGGACCGCATCTTTCAGGTCCTGCGCGACAACGAGGAGTTGTACTCGGATTTGCTCAAGGGACATTTCAGCCGTCACATGCGATCGCTCGCGATGGCGACCCGCTGAGAACTCCCCAAAAAACACGATGCCGCTGCTGGCTTCCACTCCCCCCTTCTCCCTTGATCTGTGCCTTGAATCGGGACAGGCCTTCGGATGGCGGAAGGTGGATGGCGCATGGGCGGGGGCGATCGGCCAGACGGCGTTTTTGTTGCGGGGCGTCCCGAACGGATTGGAATGGGATGCGTCAGGGCCCGCGGGACAGGCGTCCATGCAATTGCAGCATTATCTGGCACTGGGGGAGGATCACCCCACGATCGTGCGGCAGTTTCCCCGCGATCCATTTTTGATGAAAGCCGTGCGGTGTTGCGGCGGGTTGCGCGTCCTGCGCCAGGATCCTTGGGAATGCCTTGCGGGATTCATCCTCTCCTCGACAAAGCAGATCGCCCACATCCAGCAAATCTGGCGCAACGTGGCGCTTCGCTGGGGGACGCCCATGAAGCCATGCGGTGGGGATTCATCCCCGATCATCCACTCGTTTCCGGGGCCATCCACCCTCGCGCGTCGGACGGAGGCGGAGCTGCGGGGTTGTGCGATGGGTTTTCGCGCCCCGTATTTGCTGGAAGCAGCTCGCGCGGTGGATGGAGGAACGCTCAACCTTGAGACGCTGCGGAGTTTGTCAACCGGGGAGGCGCGCGGGCGGTTGATGGCACTCCATGGCGTGGGACGCAAGATCGCGGACTGCGTGTTGCTGTTCAGCCTGGGCAAATCCGAGGCGTTTCCCGTGGACACATGGATTCTAAAAGTTCTGCGTCACGTTTATTTTCGCGGAAAGCGGAAGGTCACGGCGAAAAGGCTTGTTCAATTTGCCGCCGTCCATTTCGGCCCGTTCGGGGGACATGCCCAGCAATACCTGTTCCATTATGCGCGCATGAATCCTGGTTTCGCCCGTGAAAAAATGCGGCGAATAAAAAACCCCTGAAAGCCCGTCGCACGTTGTCCATGAATTTGTAGGACAAACACCGATGACTTCGGACGCCCACATCCTACAGGAAATTCAGACTAATTGTTGCTGCAATCGCAGGAATTCAGCTCATTAATCAGGCGTACGCGATGGTACGTGACGAAACACCAAGCTTGCACCTGTTCATATGAAACTGACGAATCGCATTCAACGCAATGCAAAGCCTCCCAACCCTTCCACACGGAATCGCCCCCGTGTCGCGATGGAGACACCGACGGCGCCCGAGGCGCTTCCCGACGTGCCGCAGAAGGTCATCCAGATCCATTCTTCCAATAGGCAGCGCGCAGTTGCGAACCTGTCGCTCTCGACACGCGCACGCAACATCCTAAACACGCTGGGCATCAAGACCCTGGGAGAGCTCGACGGTGCGACCCACCGGCAGATTTTGGAAGCGAAGAATTGCGGTTACAAAAGCTACGAGGAGATCGTCCGCGTGGCGGAGGCCTTCGAACAGGCTGCCACCGGCGATCGTAACGGCGGGCACACGGTCGCACCCAGTCATCGCACGATTGTTATTCCCGAGAAGGCGCGAGCCTGGTCCATTGACCTGCTGCCACTCTCTGTCCGCCTGCACCATGCACTGCAGCGGCTCAACTGCACGGTGTTGGGCGACCTTCACGGCCTTTCTTACGGGATCCTCACCGAGATGCCGGATTGCGGGGCGAGAACGCAGACGGAGCTGCGCGATTTCGTGGCGCGCGTTCAACGGGGCGATTTTGGCAGGTCGCGTGAAACCACGAACGAAACGACGACGGCTTTCATCGTGGGGAAGATTGACGAGTTTGTGGCCAGCCTGCCATTGCAGCATCGTGCCATCTTCATGGAGCGAATCGGTGCGTCGGGAGATCCCGTCACGCTCATGAGCGTGGGACGCAAGTACAAGATGACGCGCGAACGCGTTCGCCAGATCATCAGCATGCTCACCGAGAAGGCCTTGCGCCACGGCGGCCCGCCACTCGCGCAAGCCATCGGGGACTTCAAGAACGAGCTCAGCCACAACGTGTGGCCGCTGACGCCTGCGCTCCTGGGGAAGATGATCGGCCCGTCCACGCGTCGGCCCCAGCATGTGCTGACCTTTTACATCCGCCTGCTCGGCTGGATGGAGCCCAGCCTGTCGGTGTGGCCCATAGGACAGACGCCCGCGGCGTATCGAACACCCGAGCAGGAGCGCGTGATTGCCCGCATCAAGGAATGGTTCCGCGGCAAGTCGGCGCCTGTGGGATTTGTGGAGGCGTGGAGGGCAATCAACTCGGGCGGCTTTCAATGCACGGCCCGCGAATTTTTGGAAGCGGTCCGGTTCGGGGCAGAAATCGCCCTCAATCTCGAGGATCCGCAGAACCCTCTCATCCATCCGCCCATTGAAACACCCCGTCGCTGGGCACGCCAGGTGCTTTCAACACCAAATCCGGCCACGCTCTCGGTGGACACCCTGTCGCGGGCCAAGGCGTTGCTGCTCTCCCGCCGCTCCTCCGGCTCGCGCTACCGGCTGGCAAGCGTCCAGGCATTTTAAAAAAACGGGGCGGCGCCTTTTCAAGCGCCGCCCCACCTGATTTTCACCGGCATGTGGCGCCGTGTGTGATTACTGTCCGCTCGAACCGGTCGGGCTGCCGCCCCCATCCTTGTGATGCTTGTGGTGCTCCTTCATGGCGGCCTTGGCTGCCGCCTTTTCATCGCCGTCGAGTTTGCCGTCGCCGTTCTTGTCAAACTTGGCCAGCCTGGCCTTGCGATGCTCCTTCATGGCGGTCTTGGCTGCCGCCTTTTCAGTGTCATCGAGCTTGCCATCGCCGTTCTTGTCGAACCGGGCGAGCATCTTGGCCTTGCGCTCTCCATTTTTGCACCCTTTCCCGCCTTCATGCTGGGCACCCGGCCTGGCCTCCGTCAGGGCACGCTTGCTGTTTTGGTCGCTTCCATTTTCAGTGTCTTCGGCGCGGGCCGTATTGAGCGCCATGGCGCAGAGGGCGGAAAGGCCGAGAATTTTGACGAGTGTGGGGGTTTTCATATGAGTGACTTTCATTGGTTTGGTTGCTTGATAGGATTATGATACCCAACCCCTGAAAAAAGTTTCGAGAAATTGTCCATTTCACGGCATGATCAGCCCGTGCCCCAGCCTTCCCTCATCGTTTCGCTGCACGACGTCACCCCCTCCACCTTCGACCGGGTGCGACGCCAGGTGGACGAGCTTGCGTCGTTTGGGGTCACACGAACCAGCCTCCTCGCCGTGCCATGTTACCACGGGAACGAAAAACTCGGAGATGATCCCGCGCTGGTGAAATGGCTGTGCGCCCGCCAGTCCGAGGGACACGAAGTCGTCTTGCACGGCTGGCTTCATCAAATCTCAAATCTCAAATCCCTGTCCCGCCGAGGCGGCGATCAAATCTCAAATCCCTCCCCCTCCCCCCTCTCCTGGTTCTACCGGAATCTTTACACGGCGGGGGAGGCGGAATTTCTGACTTTGAATCACGGCGAGGCACGCGCGCTCATCGGGCACGGGCTTGCGATGTTCAACGAACTTGGGCTGCGCGCCCGCGGCTTCATCGCCCCGGCCTGGCTCATGAATCCGGAAGTCGAGCGCGCTGCCGCGGACCAGGGGCTCGCCTACACCAACACGATTTCCGAGCTGGTTCGGCTGCCCGGGGGAAAACGCCACGCCACGCGCAGCTGTGTCTGGAGCACGCGGGCCGCATGGCGGCGGGAGTGTTCGCTCGCATGGAACGCACTGCTCTTTCGGCGTCTTCACGACGTGGAACCGTTGCGGATCAGCCTCCATCCCTCCGACCTTGAATATCCGGCCGTTTGGAGGCAGATTAAGGGCCTGATCCAGTCTGCTTGCCGACTTCGCAAGCCCGTGACTTATGCCGACTGGATCTCCAATCATGCTGGATGATTTTGGCTTTGGATGTAGATGGGGTCGTTGACCCCATCGGGGACGGGCAGATTTATTGACAGGATTGACAAAATTTACAGGTTTTCAAACAAGTTGGATTTTTCAGCTACAAATTTTTACATGACCCGGGCGCATCCATTCGCGAACGAACCCGTGTCCCGGGTGGACATGCACGTCCATTCGCGTTTCTCGAACCGCCCCTCCGAGTGGATCCTGCGCCGCGTCGGGGCACCGGAATGCTTCACGGATCCGCAGATGATTTACGACCGGGCAAAGGCGGCCGGAATGGATTTCGTGACGATCAGCGACCACAACGAAATCGGCGGCGCGCTCGAGCTCAAGGCGAAATATCCCGGCGAGGTTTTCGTCAGCCAGGAAATCACCACCTATTTTCCCGACAACGGTTGCAAGATGCACATCCTCGCGTGGGATTTCACCGAGCAGCAGCACCGCGAAATCCAGGACGTGCGCGGTGATATCAAGGACCTCGCCGCCTACCTCCAACAGCAGAACATCCTTCATTCCGTCGCGCACCCCTTCTACCAGAACAACGGTTGCCTCACGCTGGACCAGTTCGAGAAGCTGATCCTCATGTTCAAGCATTTCGAGGGGCTCAATGGCGCACGCGACGCGCTCATGAATTCGCTCGCGGTGGACATCTACCGGCAGCTCACGCCGGAAGTCATCGCGCAGCTCGCCGACCGCCACAGTCTCGCACCGCAGGTCGCCGAGCCGCACGTCAAGTTTTTCACAGGCGGTTCCGACGACCACTCCAGCGTTTTCATCACCCGCGCTCGCACCGTGACCCCGCGCGCAAAAACCTGCGCGGAGTTTCTGAAGCATGTGCGCGAAGGACGCTGTGGTTACGAGGGAAAACCCGGGTCCGCGCTCGTCCTCTCACACAGCCTCTACAACATCGCGTATCTTTACTACGCCGACAAACTCAAGCGCGGCTCGAAGAGCGGTCACGAGCTGATGGTGAAGGTGTTTGAAAATTTTGTGTCAGGGCAGGATCCCACCAAGTTCAGCCTGGGCGAACGCGTGCGACACGTCGCGCGCAAGGCGACCAAAAAATCCAGGACGGAGGAGGAAAAGGAGCTTTCGCTCAGCGCACAGTTCTCGAAGCTGTTCAAGGAGGATGCCTTCAAGGATCACATGGCCGGCGAAGTCGCGAAGAATGAGGACGTGGAAGTGCGGTCATTCCGCATCGCCAGCCGCATCGTCAATGAACTCTCCTACACGTTCGTCCAAAGGCTCATCCAGAAGTTCACCGAGGGCAACATCCTCGACTGCCTGCAAGCCGTGAGCGCGCTCGGCCCCATCGCGCTCGGAGCCGCGCCCTATTTCGTCGCGTTCAGCTATCACACAAAGGACAAAAAGCTCATGGCGGACGCAGCGCTGAAATTCCTCGGCAAGGCCCCGCCCGAGCTTGTCGGGCGCAAGCGCGCGTGGTTCACCGACACGCTCCAGGACGTCAACGGTGTGTCGCACACGATCCAAAAAATCTGCGAGGTTGCAAAGCGCGAAGGCAGGGACATCCAGGTCATCACCTCGAAATCGCGGATGGAACCGAGCGATCTCCCCATCCGCAACTTCCCGCCGATGGGCGAGTTCAAGCTCGAGGAGTACGATGGGCTGGAGGTGGCGTTCCCGCCGGTGCTCGACATCATGGAGCATTGCTGGCGGGAGAGATTTACCGAGGTGGTGATCAGCACGCCAGGACCTGTCGGCCTCATGGGAATCCTCGCGGCGCGGCTGCTCGGGCTCAAGTCCATCGGCATCTACCACACCGATTTCCCCGAATACGTTCGCGTGCTCACGGGCGATGACAAGATGGGCTCCCTCACCTGGAAATACATGGAATGGTTTTACGGGATGCTCGACACCGTCCTCGCCCCAAGCGAAGCTTACCGCGTGATGCTGATGGACCGCGGCTTCCCCGCCGAGAAACTCCGCATCATGCCGCGCGGCATTGACTGCCAGGTGTTCAGCCCCGAAAAACGCGACCCACGCTTCTGGGAAATGTTCGGCTCGAACGGACAGGTGAAATTCCTCTACGTCGGCCGCATTTCGAAGGAAAAGGACCTCGACGTCCTCGCCGACGCCTGGCAACGCCTGCACGCAGAGCATCCCGAAACCATCCTCTCCCTCGTCGGCGACGGCCCCTATCTCAACGAATGGAAAAGTCGGATGCCGAAAGGCTCGACCATCTGTACCGGTTTTCTCTCAGGCGAAGCCTTGACCCGCGCCTACGCATCCGCCGACGTTTTCATTTTTCCAAGCACGACCGACACCTTCGGCAATGTGGTATTAGAAGCCCAGGCCTCGGGATTACCCGCCATCGTCTCCGACAAGGGCGGCCCGCGCGAGCTGGTGAAGCACGGCGAAACCGGTTTCGTGACCGAGGCAAGAAGCGCCGACGCATTGTACAAAGCCATGCACAACCTCGTCACCAATCGCCCCCTGCTGAAACAGATGAGTGAAGCCGCCCGCAAGCGCATGAGCGAGCGGACATGGGAAAAGGCATCGCAGGATTTCTGGTCGGAATAAATCCGCGGGAATTACTTCAAAGACTTTGGAGGTTGAATGCCCAAAGCCCAGAGATGGTCAATATCGATTCCTGCGCAGATGAGATAAATTACGCTTTCACTCACCCTGCCGCAACCCATTTCATACAAGTTCCCGTCCATTCCGTCGCCCGCTAATGTCTTGCTTTCACCCTGACCCGCGTTTAACTCCCCTTTCCCATGAAAAAATTTCATATCGGCCTCGTTGGCGCCGGCGGCATCGCGCGCGATCATGCCAATTCCCTGAAGCGATTTTCCAATGTTCGTGGCATCACGGTCTTTGACACCGACGCGAAACGCGCAGCCGATCTCGCAGCGCGTGATGGCTCCCGCGTGGCCCGGTCCATCCGCGCGCTCGTGTCGGAGAGCGATGTGATCTGGATTTGCACTCCGCCGTTTGGACGCCGCGAAGCCATCCTCGAAGCCTGCCGTGCGCGCAAACCCATCTTTTGTGAAAAGCCCCTCGGTCTCGATGGGAAGGAACTCGACTTCGTTGAACACGAGGTCCGAAAGGCGCGCATCCCGTTTTTCATGGGCCAGAGCGGACGCTACTCGTCGTTTTTTGTAAAGATGAAGGAACTCGTGAAAAAAGGCGCGATCGGAAAGCCCACGATGGTTTGGTCCACGCGCCTCGGTTATCTCGATCCGAAAACGAGCGCGCCATGGCGTCTCGATGACAAACTGGGCGGCGGCACGGTGATCGAGCTGGGTGTCCACGAGATCGATTTCATGCGCTGGATCGCTGGAGATTTCCAAAACGTGTCAGCCGTCGGATCCTCGCGGATCCTTGTGCCGGGAAAATTCCAGGACTCGCTTGTGTCCATCGGCAAGATGACGGGCGGCGTGGTGGCTCGTCTGGACATCAGCTGGGCGAATCCGCGTTACCTGTGGCAGCGCGGCGTCGAGGGCGAGGAAGGCAGCCTGTTTTTTGACGATGCACGCGTGACTGAAGTGGCCCTTCATCGCCCAGGCAGGCAGCCCGTGATCTTCACGACAGAGAGCTGGCAGAACGCCCGGACGAAGGAAAATCTTTCCCTGCGCGACCAGAACGCCTCCATCTTGAAATCCCTGGCAAATGGATCAAAGCCCGCGGTGACCCTGCAAGATGGCCGCGCCGCCGTGCAGGCCGCAATGGCGATGCGCGAATCGGCTCGGACAGGAAAAACTGTGCATCTCAAGCCATGACAATCCAATTGAGGAAAGGTAGGGCGCGCTCGCCGAGCGCGCCGTCTGCGTTGGAGCGGTCAAAACTACCTCACGACGTTCCACCCTGGGTTGGTGACCAAGCCATCTATTTTCTGACCCTTTGTGCACAGCCACGAGGTGTCAACCAGCTTTGCCACCCCCAAATTGCCCAGCGTATTTTGGAAAGCATTGTTTATAGGCATGAGCAGCACCAGTGGTGGGTGCATTTTTGTCTTCTCATGCCCGACCACGTTCACCTGCTCGCAGGTTTCCCAACCGACCCGGGATTGACGAAGGTGGTAACCGACTGGAAGCGATACGTTGCCAGACAGCATGGGATCGCGTGGCAACGGGATTTCTTTGAACATCGAATCCGTCAGGATGAATCGTTTGGACAGAAGGCCGATTATATTCGCATGAATCCCGTGCGTGCGGGATTGACGGCTGACCCGGATGAATGGCCTTATGTGTGGAGTTGGACCCGCAATATGGATTACACCAACGGCGCGCTCGGCGAGCGCGCCCTACCTCGGAATTTTGACAAAATATGAAAATACTTGGCGTCGGAATCATCGGATGCGGTCTCATGGGCGGAATTCATGCGGAATGTTATGCACGGGAACGCGGGTGCCGGATCGTCGGCTTCCAGAACCGCTCGCGTGAGAAAGCGGAGGCGCTTTCAAAAAAATTTGGCGGCAAGGTTTATGGATCCGTCAAACAACTGCTGGCAGATCCGCATGTGGACGCCGTCAGCATCACGAGTTCGCAGCAGGTCCATGCGGAGCAGCTCATTGCCGCGTTGCGCGCGGGCAAGCATGTGCTCTGCGAAAAACCCCTCGCTCTCACGCCGCGAGAGATGGACGCCATTGAAAAGGCCGCATCGCGCAGCCGCCGCGTGGTGATGGTGGCCCACCAGCTCCGCTTTCATCCGATCGTCGAAGCCATCCGCCGCGACATGCCCAAACTCGGGCCGGTGTACCATGCGGATTACGAATGGACCTTCCGCATTGGCGCGGACAAGGGACGTTGCTGGGCGGATTACCGCTCGGGCGGTTTTTTCATGGAGCTCGGATGTCACCTCGCCGACCTCGCGCGCCACCTCATGGGCGAAGTGCGCCACGTGCAGGCCAACACGCTGCGGCTGAATTCGCGCCGCGTCACGGAGGACTACACGCACGCGCTGCTGCAATTCGAGTCCAACGCCGTGGCCTCGCTCCTTGTGAGCGCCAATCATCGCACCACGCGCCAGGGCATGTTGCGCGGGCGGATCATTGGACAGAAGGGGCGGATTGATTTCACCATCTACCCGTACCAGCGTTCGATGAACTCGGCCACGATGACACTCGACGGCGGCAAAAGCATTTTCGTGCCCGATGCCAAGGTTCATCCGATCAAGGCAAAATTTCCCGCGTCACTCTTCAAGGTGTACCCGGGATTTTTCGACGTGTACCAGAGGGAAACCACCGCCTTCCTGGAATCCATCCGCAAACGCAAGACGCCTCCCATTACGGTTGCCGATGGACGGGCCGCAGTGGAGATCATCCTTGCGGCGTACCAGAGCCAGGGCTTGGCCACGGACAAATCCAATTTTCGCCGGGGCAATCGCAAGTACCGCGCCGACGTGGCGTGTCACCCTGCCCTGCACACAAAGTGAACTCCCAATAAAATGGAAACCAGCCAACTTCTCACCACCGAGGAACTCAACATGCTCCGGCAGGTGGACACGCCCACCGTCTGCAACGTGATCGAGCTGTTCGACATCCGTCCCCACAATACGGGCTACATGGATGAGCGGATCACCGCCGCCTACCCGGAAATGCCCCCCATGGTCGGGTATGCTTCCACCGCCACGTTTCGCTCGGCCGCGCCACCCGTAAAGGGAGGTGCCTACGCCGGACTCGATGGACACCTCGAAGCGCTCTTGAAAATTCCAGAACCCCGCGTCGCGGTATATCAGGACCTCGACAACCCGCCTGCTGCCGCGACTTTCGGAGAGTTGATGTGCGGAATCTACCGCTCTTTCGGTTGCGCGGGACTCATCACAAGCGGGGCGGGACGCGATCTCCAGCAGGTTCGTGCGCTCAACTTCCCCGTCTTCACCAGCGGGACCATCTGCGCCCACGGTTATTGCCAGATCGTGGACGCCCATGTTCAAGTCCACGTCGGCGGCATTTCCATTCTTCCCGGCGACCTCCTGCATGGCGATTGCAACGGCGTCACTACCATTCCAAATTCAATTGCGAAACAGGTGGCGCGTCTTTGCGCCGGCTTCATCGAGGCCGAGGGGCACATCCTTCAATTCATCAAATCCGGGAGCCGCGACCTGAAGGCACTCGCCGAGGCGCGCGCCGCATGCCGTCGAAAAACCGAGGAGCTTCGAAAGCAAGCGCGTCAAGGCCGGTAAGTCCGAATTCCGAGGTAGGGCGCGACCGCCGGGCGCGCCGCTGCGGAACGGACGGCCCGGCGGTCCGTCCCTACCTCAAACCGCCCTTACGGATCAGCGCTCCACGCGGCGATGACGATATCCTGGCCGGTCACGTTTTTGTGCTGCCGCGTTCCCACGTGCCCATCCAGGTAGAGCACGTTGATCCGGTTGCCAGGATGACGAAATCCCTGCGACCAGTTGACGGTGGTGTTGATGGGCAGCTCATTGATGAGCAGTGAATACTGGCTGTTGTTCTGCCATCCCGAGATCGGGCCGTATTTATCCGTCACGACAATGGCGTCGGAGGGGCCTCCGGCAATGCTTACCGGCGCGGAAACAGTCCGTGTCTTGTTGACGTCAAAGTAACCCGCGCTTCCATTCACGTAATAGTTAAGCGCGTAACTGCAATGCTCCAGGTCGCTGTCAAACGACGTCGTTGAAGCGTTGGGCTGCGTGAAGTTGTTGTCAGAGCTCGACGGCAGAAAGGGAGCCGGCTTCTCAGCGGGACATCCAAAGATGGGCCATCGGATCTCATGGTAACCGGCCGAACCCCACGATCCCGCGGGATTGGAGGTGGTCAAGCCTCCATGCATTTGCCCTGCTCCCGCGTAGCCGCCATTGCCGAGTTCCTTCCACCAGTAATAAACCGGGGGGAAATGCTCCTGGTTATCCTGGGCAAACAGGTGAAGGCTGACGGAAATCTGCCTCAGATTGTTCATGCACGAAGCAGACTTCGCCGACTCCCGGGCATTTTTCAGGCTCGGTATCAGGAGCGCGACAAGGATCGCCACAATCACGACGATGACAAGCAGCTCGATCAGCGTAAAAGCCCGTGAACAATGATGCCGAATGACTTGCATGGGGGAAACCTCCCGAAACCTTTAACTCCACCTTGCATAATCTGCGGCGTCCGTCTTTGCAAGCGCAGAACATTCCGCCTTGCGGATGGGGAAGTAGAAAATCTTTGCATCTTTGCGCCTTGGCGTGAGACAAGAGGGTATGACACGTCGCTTGTTTTCCGTTGTGATCCTGCTGGCGGCCATCGCGCTCGCGAGCTGCGCCTCATCTTCGCGATATGTGCTGCCTTACAAGTCCTGGCACATCTCGCCTGCGGGCGATTCTCAGGCTCTTGCCCGCATCCCAGTCGTGGATTGGAAACGCGTGCAGCGTTTATACATCGGAATGTCCGACACCCATGCGGCGCAAACCCTGAACGTTTCCCTTGCAGACATGTTCTACAAGGGAAACCTCATCGTGTGGAGCAAGACGAGCGGCGACATTCCCATCGAGGTGGCGTACCGTCTCTCGGAAGACCGGACGATCACTGACATCAGCTACCGCCAGCGCCCGTAGGGATCGCCGAAAAAATCCCCCATGAAGGCGGCTCTCACGCGAACATTCCAGATTGAGGCGGCGCACCGTCTTCCACGCCTGCCCAAGGGCCACAAATGCGAACGCATGCACGGCCACAGTTTTCAGGTCGAGGTGCGCGTCGAGGGCGAGTGCGACCCGAAACTCGGCTGGCTGATGGATTACGCCGACATCAAGGCCGCATTCCATCCGCTCCACGAACAGCTCGACCACAACTGCCTTAACGAAGTCCCGGGTCTCGAAAATCCCACATCAGAAGTCCTTGCGAAATGGATCTGGGACAAACTCAAGCCCGCCCTCCCCCTGCTCACCACCGTGACCGTCGCCGAAACCTGCACGGCCAGGGCGGAATATCGCGGGGAGTGAGATGCGCGAAGAAGCCAGACGCCGGAGGACGGATGTCAGAAGGCAGAATCCTGCGGAGATTCAATCCTGAAAATCCCGTTAATCCTGTCAAAAATCCGAAATTCTTTGCAGACCTCAGATCACTTGATCTTTTCGAGCGCAGCTTTCACAGCGCCGAAATTGGGAAGTTCCTTCGGGGTCGGCGTAACTTCGGAGTATTGGACGACGCCCTGCTTGTCCACGACGAATGCGGCGCGGGCCGAGACGCTTCCGAGGCCGATGAGATCGGAGAGCAGAACATCGTAATCCTTCGCCACTTTTTTGTTGAGATCGCTCAGGAGCGTGATGCCGATCTTTTCCTTCTGCGCCCAGGCTTCCTGGGCGAAGGGGCTGTCCACGGAGATGCCATAGACTTCCGCGCCGAGGCTTTTGTACGCGTTGAGGCCGGTGGTGATGTCGCACATTTCCTGGGTGCAGACGCCGGTGAAGGCAAGCGGGTAGAAGAGCAGCACGCTGTTCTTCTTGCCGAAATTGTCGCTGAGCTTCACGTCCGCAAGGCCACTGGCGTTTTTGGTTTTGAGGCTGAAATCGGGTGCTTTGGATCCAACAGAGAGTGCCATAATATTTTAGAGTTGAGAGTTGAAGGTTGAGGGCGGCCAATAATAGGGCGCAAAAGCCGAGGGTCAAGGCTGAAGGCAGCGGGACCTCAGTGATGGGCGCCTTTTCCAATGAGGATGAGTGCGGCGACGACCAGGAGCCACAGTCCGGCGGGATATTTGACCCAGTCGGCATACCGTCGCACCCAGACGATCGCGTAGGTGCACATGACCATGAAGGCGCACGAAATCAGGAGGCCAAAGATCAGGACGGTCCACAAGTTTCCCGTCCCTGCGCGGGTGGCAAACTCGGAGTTGGCGATGGCGTTGTCGGCGGACATCGTCAGGTTGGTGATGGAGATCAGCAGCACGGCCTTCATCATTGCGCCGCCCAGTTGATGTGGCTCGTATTTTTTCTCCTTTTCAAACCAGAGCTTGAACACGACGTAAATCAGCCAGAGCCCGGCAGGATAGCGCACCCAGTCGAAGTGGGTGCGGATCTGCACAACGATGAACGTGAGAATGACCATCGTGAAGCAGGAGAAGAGCATGCCGAACAGAAGCGCGCGACGCTGCTGTCTCGCCGGCAGGTGAATCGCCATTTGTGCGTTCGCGAGCGCGTTGTCGAACGCCAGGCTGATATCTGAAAGTGCCACGGCAAAGATGGCCTGCATCAGGGTGAGCTGGGTGGTGGGTTCGATCATCGGGCGTTTATAGATGAGAATTTTGCGCGTGTCATTCGGAGATTTCCTCCACGAGGGCGGCGCGACGCGGCGCGGATTTTCCGTGTTTCACCTCGCGCAGGAGCAGGAGGGATGCGACCACGATCATCACGGCGCTCACGGCGGCCAACGCCCCCATCGAGAGATGGGCCACGATGTGGAACGCCAGCATCGGGGCAAGCACGCCCCGGATGCCGGTCAGGAAGGTGTGCACCGACATGTAATCGGCGACACGCCCCGGCGGGGCGAATTTCGTGACCCATAAACTCCACGCCACGTCGCCTCCCGCGTTGGAGACGCCAAAGATCACGGCGCCAAGGACAAACCCCGTCGTGGTGTCGCCCGTGAAGAAGGCGAGGATGCCCGCGGCAAAACCCAGGTTCAGCACCACGCGCAGCACAAAAAAATTCATGCGGTCGAAAAGCCATCCCCACATCGGGCTCATGATGAGGCGCGCGATGTTCGGAATCACGCTGGTAAACATCGCGACCTTCGCGGCGTCGAGATGCAAACCGTATCGTGGGTTCGCAAGGTATTCCACCCGCATGGGGAGCATCATCAGGTTCGCAAATCCCATGAGCATCCAGGTAATGAGCGTCCAGCGGAAGAGGCGGTCCTCCTTGACGAACCGCAACGCATGAAATGGGTTCGCGCTGTCGGATTCGCGGAGGGGGCGCGTGGGGCATCGCGCAAGGCAGTAGGCGGACCACGCGAATGCGGCGGCGTACACAAGCAGAAGCCACGGGAAGTGACCTATGCGGCCTGTGAGCGCGCTGCCCGCCAGCTGGGCGAAGACCACTGCCATGCCCATTCGGATCATCATCGTCTTGCTGAAAAGTCCGCCGCGATCGCTCTCGGGATAATTTTCGTGATACATCTGCGTCAGCAGCGGAATCATCGAGGCCATCACCGCCATGCCCACCACGCTGCATGCAACAAACATGGAGAGGATGGGGACTGCGGCGGCCAGCAGGAAACATGCGGCGCCCATCCCGCTGAGGAAGGCCGCCGCCTTCGAGATGCGCCACTGTCCCGCCGCCACGCATGCGACCGTCACGGGACTCAGCAAAAGCCCGAAACTCCCAGCGCCCGCAATCAAAGCCTTCGCCGTGGCACCCGCCTCGAAGGCGCGCACCGCGATCAGGATCAGGAACGTGGTGCCGGCTGTTTCAATAACGCCCGACGCGACTGCCCGCCATCGCTCGTGAAAGAATGTGGTCTGTTCGCGTCGTTGCATGAATTTTGTAGCCTGAACTGTGTAGCCGCGCTCGCAAGAGCGTGGACCCCGGATCAAATTCTGGCGAACGCAGCCACGCCTACTTCTTGGCCGGAATAAAAAGCTTTTGCCCAACCTTGAGCTCGTTGGATTTGAGCTGGTTGGCTTCCTTGATCGCCGGGACGGTGACGCCATACGCCTCCGCGATCACGGCGAGATATTCACCCTTCTGAACCACATGCTCCACGCCTTCCTCGACACCCGGTTTCTGGACTTTGGGTGTCTTGGGTTTTCCGCCAGACGGGGAGGAGTCTTTTTTGAGCTGGGCAATGGCCTTGCCCACTTCGTCCACGATGATCTTTTTGTCCTGCTCGCGCGCGGCATCGAGTTTCTTGATCAGGCCATCCAGGCGGTCAATTTCCTTGCGCATTTCCTGAAGCCCGGCGAGGTCAGCCTTGACGGCCTTGAGTTCGGTCTTCAACGCCTCGGTCTGCGCCTGCGCTGCGCGCATGTCATTTTCGACCTGCGAAATCTTCTCCTTCATCTGGCGGATGTCCTCGCGCTGGCTGACCTGCTCGCGCTGCAAGTCGTCCTCGTCAAAGCCTGTCAGAAAAAACAGCGAGGCGATGCCGAGGAGAAGAGAGAGTTGGAAGCGCATGAAGATCACGTTACCGGGGCGGTGCCGTGGAATCAAGAAATGGTTGGCAATTGAGAGGATTCAGGGAAACAATCCGTGATGATCACGATTCTCGCTGGAACCAATCGTCCGGGCAGCAACACGCGTCGCATCGCGGGCCAGGTCCTCGCCATTTACTCCGAACTGAAAGTCCCGGTCCGCCTGCTCGACCTTGCGGAGCTGCCCCGGGAAATTTTCGCCCCGACTTCGTACGCGGAAAAGCCGGCGTCATTCGCCCCGTTTTCGCAGTCCATCCTGGATTCGCACGGGGTGGTGGTGGTCACCCCCGAATACAACGGCGGGATGCCCGGCGTGTTGAAGTACTTCATCGACATGCTGAAGTTTCCGGAAAGCTTCGAGCGTCGCCCCGTCTGCTTCGTCGGCCTGTCGGCAGGCGTGTGGGGCGCCCTGCGACCGGTGGAACAGCTCCAGCTGATTTTCGCCTACCGCAACGCGCACCTTTATCCCGAGCGCGTCTTTCTCCCGCAAATCAACAACCTGCTGGACGAGTCCGGCATGCTGAAAGACCCCGAGATTCACGCCCGCCTGCGCAAACAGGCAGCCGGTTTCATCGAGTTCATCCGCCGGATGCGGTGATGGGGTGAGGCAACCTCAATCGTGAATGGCGTCCAGAATTTTTTCTTGTTCCTTGACGATTGATTCCCAGTGAGGACGCTTGTTTTCCCGTAAATAATCCAATGTCCTTCTGAAGCGTCTCTTGAATTCAGCTGTATCCCAAAGACAGCCAGGTTCGGCATAGACCCTGTTGTGCTCCTCGTTGGCTTGAGGATCACCAGAATAAAATCCGGGGGCGATGACCATCCACATGGGCTCAGGAGCCACAGCGCGCGGCTCATGCCAGTAGAACCTCGTTTTCTTTTTCATGTACAAAAGAACCAAATCAGGCGCCTGATTCTGGTCATCGGGCTTGAGTCCGGGGATGTATGCGTATTGCTCAGAGACACGCTCTTTTACCCGACCAACCCATGGCATAACGGCTGCAAGCGACTTCACACTGTCACCATTGAGATTGGGATAAGCATTGGTCTTGCTCTCCATCATCCATTGATCAAACGCATTATCGAGTGCCTTGTGACAGCAGGGATAAGAATCGAACTTATGACGGTAATATAAAATACCAACCGCTGCCACGGCCATCGCAAGGATGAACGGCAATCCCAGGCGAAATGCACAACCCTTACGCTTTCCTGGAATGCCATTTGCCATTTAAATTCTCATTCTTTCTTCAAGATTTTTTGTTCGAGGGCTTCGAATGTGGCAAAGCGATCGGAAACGATCTTGATTCGCTCGTTGATGAGGATCTCTTCGTGATCGAGCTGAACCACGGGGCAATCGCCATTCTTGAGACGATTGAGGTCCAAACAAATTCTGTCATAATTCGCTTCGTCCGGTTGGCCGATGGGCAGAAAGCGATAGCGGGTGGTAACAGCGAAAATCGTCTCGTCGCAAAAGAGTGCAACGGGCCATGACCAACGATCCTCTGCACCGGTGTTATTGTAGAGACGAAGATCGGGAAACGAAAAATCAATGAACTCGTATGCGTTGATGAACCTCAAAAATCGCCCGGGAATACGGAACGGAAGGCGAGCCTGAACCGATTCAACCCAGGGGGCGAATGAAATATGTTGAATCATACCGGGTATGGTTTCATGACCGAGGCGAATTCAGCGACCATCAGCCGCGCTGCAGGTGCCGGTGGTGCTGGGGCGGGATGAAAACTCTTTGTTTCATGGTTGCTTGCGTGCTCGAAGAAGAAGGGCAATGTAGCACGCGAGAAAGATGGGGGCTGAAAGCATCAGTGCGAACACGCCGAAGTACTGATCTCTGTCCGGCGGATCCGGTTGCGCCTGCCAGAATATAAACAAAAGTGACAGCAAAACCTGGATCAGAAGAAGTAAGCCCGCATACTTGAGATGCCGTGTTTGGAATCCGCGCCGCTGCAACAGAAGGCACGTCAGGATGCCTGGCACAAAAGGAATGATGACCCACGCCATGATTGTTGAGACCATGAGTGCCAGAGATTTAGACGAAATGAAAAATATTCAATATGGAAAACCAGCACTTATCCCGCGTTCCTCGCAACGATGAATGGCTTGCCAAAAGCTGACCTGCTTCGCGGTAAATGTCAACCTGCGGAGGAAGGAATGGGACAACGACAGGAACTTCCAACATCGAACGTCCAAGGGGGGAGTGGAACGACGCAGATTTCTGAAAATGAAGTCTTTTCACGCAGCGCGCCGCGCTGCGTGAAAATCCGTCCGCCGTGGCGGATAAACCTTTGCGCCTTCGCGTCTTTGCGAGAAACCTTCCGAAAATCTGCGTCTTTCTGCGAAATCTGCGGAGAACCTCCCGGGGCACCGTGCGGACACGACGGAGCGTGTCCCTCCGTTTTTAATCGGCAAGAGGTTGGGAAGAACCTCCCCGGGCCCCGGTCGCGACTGACAGTCGCTCCTACACAAAACACGAAGAGCTATTGCGCGTCAATCGGCCGATCCGGTGGAGGAGCGGGTGGCTGCTGCCATTTCCAATCGGACTCGTAGCCAAATTTCAACTGCGGGGTTTCGATTCGCTTGCCGCCTTGCTTCTTTGACACGAGCAGGGCGTCCAACGCGCCGCTCGTCATCAGGGTGCGTTCCACCGGCCAGACGGCCTTGCCGGTCAGCATCATTTTTTCAATCCCCTTCAACTGAAGTCCAAAATGCATGAAGGGACGCGCCTCCTGCGTGTAAAAGAGCGTGGACTCTACACTTGGATTCTTTTTCGTGCGCCACGCCACGCTCCATTCGCCCACCGCGCCATTCAATGTGAGAACGCTCACGCGCAGTCCGTCGGCGTATTCCAACACGAACAGGTCGGGGTGAGGTACTATTTCGGAAAGTTTTTTGTCCGCGGGCACGGGACGCCCCAGACGGCTGAGCGCCGCCTGCATCAACTCCACGCTGTACACTTTTTTCTCGCCCGCCTTCCAGACGGCGTCATCGCTGAAACATTGCACCGCCACGATCCCGGTCTCCCCCCCGTGACGATGCTCGGCGAGGCATTGCGCCATCTCAAGCGCGTGAAAGCCGTAGGCGTCCAGCGTGTGATACGAAACGGCCACCATTTCCTTGAGCTCGTCGTCCGGTTTCACATCGGCGGCGGGACGTCTCCAGAGCGTAGGAAGCGATGAGCCGGCCATGAGCGGGATCTTCATGCGCTGCGCGGTGTCGTAAATCCATTTCGCATCCTCCCAGTTATCCGAAAGATGCTTGTCGATGAACACCGGGACAACGCGATTGCTTTTTTCGAAAACCTTCACGACCTGCTCGAACAGGCGGCGCTTGGGATATTGGATCTGCGTGGTCTCGGAGCGCGGGTAATCGCCGTGCTCCGCAACAAGCATCACGCCGTCCACCGCGAGTTTGCCCGTGCCAAGCGTGAGCGCGTCCTCCACCGTCTTGCAAATCGGAACGTGATATTCGGCTGCAAGCTTGCGGCTGATGTCGGTGGTGGGAACCTGGTCGGTGTAGAGCGACACCAGCGCGAGCTGCGGGGTCTCGCCCTTTCCATCGAGGGTCTGCGTCTGCAGCAGACGGCTGACCAGCACATCGGCGTGCGAGTTGTGGTAATAGGCGGTGACAATCGCGGCGGTTTTCCTTGGAGCTTCTTTCGCTGAAGATTGGGCGGAGGCCGTCATGACATGAGTGGTTGCAAGGATCATCCCCATAAAGATGATGAAAGGAAAGAGTTTCACGATCAGCAAGAAGGTGGACGGCGGTGGAATATTTTCGACATTGAAGCTGCTTCACAGCCATCATGCAGGTTTTGATGAAAATGTGAATCCGTGAATATGCCTTTTGAGATTCCGACACTTGGGCCTTGGGACGCCCTGCTGGTGCTTGTGGTATCCGTGCAGACGACCATTCTCGCTTACGTGCATCACCCCCGATGGAAGGCGCTGATGATATCGCTGCCCGTGCCATTCAGCGTGGCGATCATCGCGGTGGGGCGTCCCGTGGATGCGACGAATGTCACCGGCCTGATTCTTCTGGCGATCTTCACCCACGCCGTGCGCATCCTCCATCTCCGGTTCCGAGTGCCAATCATTGCCGCAATCGCGGTTTCAGTGGTGATGTACTGCGTGTTGGGTTGGACACTGGCACAAGTGCTGCCCCAGGGTGATGCGGCGTTCTGGATCGCCTGTGGCGTGACGGCGCTCCTGGGAATGATCCTGCTGCGATTCAGCCCGCATCGCGAGGAGCCGGGACATCGCAGTCCTCTCCCAGTCTGGATCAAGATGCCGTGCATCATGTCCGTGATCTGCCTTCTTGTTCTCATCAAGAGCGGCTTGAAGGGTTTTACCACGGTGTTCCCGATGGTCGGCGTGGTGGCGGCGTACGAGGCGCGTCACAGTTTGTGGACGGTGAGCCGCCAGATGCCCATTTTGATACTGACGCTCATGCCGATGATTGTGATGATACGGGTCACGCAACCCATCTGGGGCATTGCCGTTGCGCTGGCCATCGGATGGGTGGTGCTGTTGGTTTTGCTCTGGATGCTGCAGCGGCCCAATGTTTTGCGCTGGGGAAGGCGCGGGCATGGGCGGTGAGAATTCGGAAAGTTTCGCGCAAAGGCGCAAAGCCGCAAAGTTTTCCTGCGTCGGACTAGCCCTTGATCCCAACCCCGCCATCCCGGTCGAAAACCTGGTTTTCGACCGGGATGGCGGGGTTTCATGCCTTTCGGATCTTCCGACCTTTGCGACTTTGCGTCTTTGCGCGAGACCTCCGAAAATCCGCGTCGCCTCAAGCGGAAACCGCAGACTTTTTGGCTTTTTTCGCCAGCGCGTCGTGGCCGTGTCGCAGCATGCGCTCGGTGGTTTCCCAGGAGATGCACTCGTCGGTGATGGAAATACCGTACTGGAGTTCCGCCAGATTTTTCTTCATCGGCTGGGTTCCCTCCTTGAGATAGCTCTCGACCATCATGCCGATCAGCGACGTGTTGCCATGCGCCCGCTGGTCCACGACGCTGCGCCACACTTCCTCCTGTCGCGCATGCTTTTTTCCGGAATTGGCGTGGCTGCAATCCACCATCACGATGGGCGGCAGAGCGGCCTTGGCAATCTGGGTGGTTGCCTCCTGGATGCTTTCAAGATCGTAATTGGTGCGCACCCGCCCGCCCCGCAGGACAACATGGCCGATGGGATTTCCGGTGGTGCGGACAATGCTGGTGACGCCCTCCTGGTCAATGCCAAGAAAACTGTGGGGACGCATCGCGGCATGCATGGCGTCAATGGCCACCTGCAGGCTTCCATCGGTTCCGTTCTTGAATCCGACGGGCATGGAAAGGCCGCTGGCCATTTCACGATGGGTTTGCGACTCGGTGGTGCGCGCTCCAATGGCCGCCCACGAAATAAGATCGGCGATGTACTGCGGCGTGATGGGGTCAAGGAATTCCGTCGCGGCCGGCAACCCCATGTCGTTGATCTCAAGCAGGAGATGGCGCGCGGTCTTGAGGCCGGTTTCGATGTCGTAGGATTCGTCGAGGTGCGGGTCGTTGATCAGCCCTTTCCATCCAATCGTGGTGCGCGGTTTTTCGAAATAGACGCGCATGACGACGCAGATTCGATCCTCGATTTGTTTGCGCAACGCGTTGAGCTTGCGCGCGTACTCGATCGCGCCCTTCGTGTCATGGATCGAGCACGGGCCGACGATCACGAGAAAACGCGGGTCTTCACGCGCAAGGATCCTCATCACCGTGTCGCGCCCCTGCACCACCGTGGCGTTGGCCACCTCCGTCATCGGAAATTCCGCCTTGATGGCCCGGGGCGGCATCAGGCGGACCGATTGTTTGACGTGGAGATTGGAGGTGGGTTGCATGGGGGGATTCAGACACTCTTCGCAATCAGCTCATCCATTTTCTGTGGCGTGAGTCCTTCGTGGAAGTCCTCGTTGACCTGCGCCACGGGGGCGGTGCCGCATGAGGCGATGCATTCAACGTGCGAGACGGTGAAACGTCCGTCGGGCGTGGTTTCATTGAGCTTCACGTTGAGTTTTTTTAAAACATGCTCGCAGAGCGCCTCGCCGCCATTGAGCGCGCAGGAAAGCGTGCGGCAAAGCTTGATGTGGTATTTGCCCACGGGCTTCTGGCGGTACATCGGGTAGAACGTGACGAGCTCAAGCAGGTTGATCGGCTGGAGTTCGAGTTTGTTTGCAGCCCACTCGATGGATTCGCCTGAAATGAAGCCATAGGTTTCCTGGATCAGGTGAAGCACCGGCATCGCGGCCGAGCGCTTGCTGACCGGATAACGGGCCACAATCTCGGCCACCTGGCCATCCAGGGTTGAAAAGGGAGGCATGCTCATGAAAGTAAACATGCATTGAGACTGGCAAGAGGTGATTCGTCAATGCGGATTTCGATTCCGGATTTCGATTTCGAAATGCCAGCAACAATTCAAAGATCGGGCGAACGGAGAGTCTCACGCAAAGGTAGGATGAGAAGGCTGGTCCCCCTTCAGAAGCGAGCTGTGATATAAAATCACGCTCAATGATAGATAAACGGCAGTCGAGAGACTGCACATTGAAAGGAGACCAGCAAT
>JAHFSY010000056.1 GCA_023269615.1 Verrucomicrobiota bacterium | reverse complement strand
TTCAAGCTGCCGAAGAAGATTGTGCGGGTGAAGGACCTCATCTGCGGCGAGATTGATTTTGACCTCACGCCGGAGCCGGACATGACCATCGTGCGGCCGGACGGCTCGTTTATTTTTCATCTGGTCAACGTGGTGGATGACATTGAAATGAAGATCACGCATGTGATCCGCGGCGAGGATCATCTCTCGAACACGCCGAAGCATCTTGCGCTGATCGAGGCATTTGGCGCGACTCCGCCTGCATACGCGCACATTCCGCTGATTTTGAATCCCAATGGCAGCAAGATGAGCAAAAGTGATGAGGGCGCTGCAGTTGCGGATTACTCGGCAAAGGGATATGTGCCCGAGGCGGTTCGAAATTATCTCTGCCTTCTCGGGTGGTCGCCCAAGGACAACCGCGAAGTGCTTTCCATCGAGGAGACTGTGGCGTTGTTCGATCTGCCGATGGTCAACCGTCACAACGCGCGGTTCGACATGGACAAGTTGTTTTGGGTCAACGGCCAGTACATTGCGCACATGACGCTGGATCGTTTCGTGGAGCTGGCGCGTCCGATTCTGGAAAAAGAGAAGCTGGTTTCGGCGCAGACCGACGCGGCGTATTTGCGGAACGCGCTTTCGACCGTGAAGGAGAAGATCAAGATATTGTCAGAGCTGCCGGCGTGGACGGCTTATTTTTTCAAGGATGATTTTCCAGTCGACGCCGAGGCGGTGGAAAAAACGATGAAGAAACCGGGCGCGGCGGACCGGCTCAAGGAATTGAAAGCACATTACGAGAAGACGCCGGCATGGACGGCGACACAGTTGGAGGCGGACTTGAAGGCGCTGGCGGTGGAGAAGGGTGTCAAGACCGGAGAATTTATTCATCCTTGCCGCGTGGCATGCAGCGGGCGCTCGGTGGGGCCGAGTTTGTATCACATGCTCGAAGTCTTGGGGCGCGAGCGGGTGCTTGCGCGGTTGGGCAAGGCCTGATTCACATGGTAGGGCGTGCTCGGCGAGCACGCCTCCGTGGGCAATGGGGAGGCTTTGATTTGTGAGCGCAAGGCAACGACGGCGCGCTCGGCGAGCACGCCCTACCTCCAGCACTGGGACAGAAAGGCCAAACTCTTGCGAGTTCGGCTACGGGATTCGGCTACCTTTTGCGGCGTGCGTTTAAAGTCGCGCCGATGAAACCGCGGAAGAGCGGGTGTGGGCGGTTGGGCTTGGACTGGAATTCGGGGTGAAACTGGCAACCGATGAACCATGGGTGGTTGCGCAACTCGACAATCTCGATGAGGTCGCCGCGCGGCGAGCCGCCTGAAAAAATCATTCCCAAATCTTCAAACTGACGGCGATAGAGGTTGTTGAATTCGTAGCGATGGCGGTGGCGCTCGCTGATCATGGTCTGGCGGTAGAGCTCGGCGGTGCGTGTTCCCTTGATGATCCTGCAGGGCCATGCGCCGAGTCGCATGGAGGCGCCCTTATGCTGGATGGTTTTCTGTTCCTCCAAAAGCGAGATCACCGGGTGGGGCGTGTAAACGTTGAACTCGGTGCTGTTGGCTTTGGACAGCTTTGCGACGTGCCGCGCGAAATCAATGACGGCGATCTGCATTCCGAGGCAGAGGCCGAGGTAGGGTTTTTTGGATTTGCGCGCGTAGGCGGCGGCGGCGATTTTCCCCTCGGTGCCCCGGTCGCCGAATCCGCCCGGCACGAGGATGCCGTCCACATTTTTCAGTTTGTTCGCAGCGCCGTCGCGCTCGATGTGCTCGGCGTCCACGTTCACGACTTCCACGGCGCAGTCGTGGTGCGCGCCTGCGTGCGTGAGCGACTCGTAGATGCTCTTGTAGGCGTCCTGCAGGTCCATGTATTTGCCGACGACGGCGATGGTGGTCTTGTATTTCGGCTTGATGACGCGCTTCACGAAGCCGTGCCATGCGTTCATTTTCAAGGGCCTCTGGTGGAGACGAAGATGACGGCAGACGATGTCATCGAGCTTTTCCTTCTGCAGCATGAGGGGCACCTCGTAGATCGAGTGGGCGACGTCCATCTCCTCAATCACGGCCTCGATGGGGACATTGCAGAACATGGAAATCTTCTGTCGGACCTCGCGGGAGAGCGGTTGTTCCGTGCGGCAGATGAGGGCGTGCGGCATGATGCCGATTTCGCGCAACTTCGCCACGCTTTGCTGCGTGGGCTTGGTCTTGAGCTCACCCGCCACGCTGATGTAGGGAACGAGGGTGACGTGCATGAAGAAGACGTTGTCGTGTCCGACTTCGAGCGAGAATTGTCGGATCGCTTCCAGGAAGGGCAGCCCCTCGATATCGCCCGTGGTGCCGCCGATCTCGGTGATGAGGACGCCCTTGCCCACGTCGTCGGCGACGGCGCGGATGCGTTTTTTGATTTCGTTGGTGACGTGGGGGACAACCTGCACCGTCTTGCCGAGATAATCGCCGCGCCGTTCCTGGGCGATGATGGTTTCGTAGATCTGTCCCGAGGTGAGATTATTTTTTCGAGAGAGGCGGCAATGCGTGAAACGCTCGTAGTGCCCGAGGTCCAGATCGGTTTCCGCGCCATCATCGAGCACGTACACCTCGCCGTGCTGGTAGGGGTTCATCGTGCCGGGGTCCACGTTGAGGTAGGGGTCGAATTTCTGGATGACGACCTTGAGGCCGCGATGTTCGAGGAGCGTGCCGAGCGCGGCCGCGGTGAGGCCCTTGCCGAGAGAGGAGATGACGCCGCCGGTGACGAAGATGTATTTCATGCGAGCCGGGGAAGGGGGGAATCGGGTGGGTGCATGAGGCAGAATTAAGCGTCATTCGAGCAAAATTCGCAAGCTGCTTTCGAGTAGAGGGCGCTTCATCCTGTAGCTACGCCCGCCAGAGCGTGGTCTCAGGGGGCTCCGCGTTCTTGCGACCGCGGCTACATCTCAACTGCTGGGCGTGACGGAGTAGAGACCCTGGGTGATGGAGAAGGCGTCGTCCACGGACATGTGCTTGAATTCGTGTCCTGCGCCCCAGGAATCGGTGTAAATGATTTCGGAGGTTTTGGAATTGTAGCCGATGATGAGGCGCATGTGGCCGCCGCGCTTCTGGGGCAGGGCCGGGGTTTCGTCCGCGAACCCGAGTTCCACGCCCCACAGGGCGGGGGAGCCTTTGTCAATGAGGTCGCTCACATCCTTCACGAATTTGGTTTTCTCATTGGCGTGCTTGAGTCGGACTTCCTTGAGGGTGGCGGCATCCATGCTCTCGTACACTGCGCCGATATCAACCACGTAGTTGCCCGCCTTGGGCAGGAACACCTCCTGCACCTTGTTTTTCTTGGCCACGCGATTGTACACCTCGATCTCCTTCAAAAAATCTTTAAAGTCGAAGTCGATGTGCTCCCGAACGTTCATTGAAAACTGGCCGCCGAGCTTCTTCAGCGCCTTGAACATCGCCTCGGGATTTGTGCCACTCGCCATGGTGTTCGCCGCCTTGGCCATCTCATTCTGGTCCACGTCGATCCCGTAGTAGCGCATCACGCGTTCCATGGAGGCGCAGACGCAGTACCCTTTCTGCCCCTGGTCCACCATGGGGACACCATCAAGATAGACGTCGCCCTTGGCCTCCGTCTTGATGTGCTCCTTGAGATCGGCCTTGTGGACCGTGGCCGTCTGGCCGGATTGGAAATTGGGTTTGACGAGCTGGGTGACATCGGACTTGCCATCGTAGGGCGAGATCACGATACGGATGAACTCAGTGCGAAAGCGGATGGTCCGGTCCTGTTCCTTGAATCCAACTTTCTCCTTTACGTTGCGAGTCACATTGGACTCCAGGTCAATGCGCAACGGAAATTTGAACCACGACTTGCGTTTGGTATCGGCGGCGTTGCCTTGCACCCAGGCGTCGAGCCCCTTGCCGGCAGTCCAGGTGTTGAGTTGTGTTTCGAGGGTTTTCATGGCACTTGCATAGGCCTCCTCGCCCATCTCGGTGCGACTGTCGCCACGACCGAACATCAGGAGGCGAACCTCGTCCAGGCGGCCATCCTGGAACCGGGCGATGGTTTCAACCACGGGCTGGTCGAGGAAGTCGAGGGGGGTGCCACAGCGCGACTCCTTGTTTTCGGCAGCCGAAACCCATTTGAACCCCAAGCTCGACTGTTGAAGGGCGAACTTGGAAGCGGGTGTTTCCCAGATTGAACTCTCGAATTCCTTGAGTGAGGCAAAAATGGGCGGTGTGCCGCTGGCGGCTTTTCCGAATCCAACCGGCGGAGATTTGTCAGGCGAAGGGGCATTCCCATCCGACGTCTTGGAAGCGGGAGCCGGCAAAGGTTTCTTTTCCTCAGCGTCGGCAGCTTTTTTCCCAAGGCCGTCGGGACGGCACAGGGCGCGGACTTCGGAGCCGTCGGGAGCCTTGAGCAGGACCCGGTACATTTTCGTCTCCGGGACAAACTCCTCGATTTCCAACGTAGTGGACGGCTCGAAATACCCGATGATGCGGTCGGGTTGCTTGACATCGTACGCCTCGATCTTCTGCGTGCACTGGAACGTTTCGCATGTCGCGGAGCGGATACAAAGCAGGCACACAACAAACCAGACACAGTTCCTTTGGATGGCCCTTCTCATGAGATGGATTCTCAACACTTACTCCCGGGACGAGACGATGTCAAGAAACGCGCCGCCGCCACGCGGATTGTTTCCGCATGGGCGCGCGCACGTTTCTCAATCGGAAAATGAGTCGGTGTTTCCGAGGTCATCGAGTGATGCGTATGGCGCATGAAATGGAGGATCGCCTCGGGCCAGTGACGGCGGCGGCGGAGTGACTCCATTGGGCGGGTGACGACCCCGTCGTTCGCACGGCGTCCCTCGATGATGGCTCGCCGCTCGATGGGGAGAAATTTGGAAACGGTTTTCACAATCGCCGGGCCGACCCTGGACACGCCCGTCGCGGCAAGCTCGTAAATGTAAAATCCCGTGGCGTCATAGTCCTCGTGCAGGCAGATCGTGAAATCGAAT
Source organism: Verrucomicrobiota bacterium (assembly GCA_023269615.1). GTDB lineage: Bacteria > Verrucomicrobiota > Verrucomicrobiia > JABWAM01 > JABWAM01 > JAHFSY01. Next base: position 21,596 of record JAHFSY010000056.1, on the reverse strand, counting down.
TGACGGTCGCCAAGGGCGCGGCGCGCGAGGGCCACTTCGGAAACGCATGCCCCGCGCCATTGGCGGTTCAGGTCGAGGCCGCTTTCATTGACGCGTGAGTTGTGCTCGTAGCCCCACGGGTTGAGACAGGGGAAAATGGACAGGTGGAAGTGGTCCAGCCACCGGGGCCGTTTCTCAAGAAGCTGGAGCACGCATTCCACCCCGGCGGGTTCGTCGCCATGAATGCCGGCGGAGATCACGACATTCCCTCTCGGGCGGGGTGGAGTGTGACTCCAGAGCAAAATTGGAAACCCGGAAACGATCCCGAGACGGGAGAGCGTTCCCCACCGGATTTTCTTCAGGCGCCGGGTCACATCCGCGTATGGGACCCGGGGGCTGGGAATGAATCGAAACGCATTCATGGGCGAAGCATGGATGTGCTTCCCAAAAAGCGCAAGTCATCCGTCTTTGCCGAGGGTAGGGCGCGATCGCCGAGCGCGCCGTCGTTCGCTTTCGAAATCACACACTGCTTTCCACGGACAACCGTTTCGGCGCGCTCGGCGATCGCGCCCTACCCTCGGAATTCGGGCTTTACGGAAACCCTTTGAGATTTCGTCTCGCCAAAGGCTCATCGAATCCTTATTTTCGTCGGACGATGAGCGATTCCACGGCAGAAGTTTGCATCCTTGATCCCGCGCTGGAAAAGGTGAAGCCCACGGCGATCGTGATCTTTGGCGCGACGGGCGATCTCACGCATCGCAAGATCGTGCCGGCTTTTTATCACCTGATGAAAAACGGGCGGTTGCCTGACGGCTGCGTGATCATCGGGTTTGCGCGGCGTCCCAAGTCGGACGTGGAATTTCGCGCCGAGCTGCGCGAGGCGGTGGGACAATTTTCCCACACCAAGCCGATCAATGAGGCGGCGTGGAACAAGCTTGCCGCGCGCATGTACTATCATCAGGGCGACCTGGAGACTCCGGCCGACTACGCTTCCCTGGAGGCAAAGCTGCGGACGCTGCCCGAGAGCAAATCATACCAGCGCAATTATCTTTTCTATCTTGCCACGGCACCCACCTATTTTGGCGCGATCGCCGAAAATCTTTCCAAGGCCGGCCTTGCGCCTGATGAGAATTCGTCCGACGTGAGGCGCCTGATCGTGGAAAAACCTTTCGGGGAAAACCTCTCCAGTGCCCGCGCGCTCAATAAAAACATGCACCGTTTCTTTCCCGAGAACACGATCTATCGCATTGACCATTACCTTGGCAAGGAGACCGTCCAAAACCTGATGTATTTCCGTTTCGGCAATTCCATTTACGAGCCGCTTTGGAATCGCCGCTACATTGACCACGTCCAGATCACCGTGGCCGAGCGCGTGGGCGTGGAGGCACGCGGCGGGTACTACGACGGCGCGGGAGCGTCGCGTGACATGCTTCAGAACCACCTGCTCCAATTGCTCACGACCATTGCGATGGAACCACCCGCTTCACTCGAGGCCGAGTCCATCCACGACGAGAAGGTGAAGGTGCTGAAGTCCATTCCCATCCTGTCACCGGAGAAGACGCTGCAGCGCTCGGCGCGTGCGCAGTACGGGGCGGGGGATTTTGACGGAAAATCCTATGTGGCTTACCGGAGCGAGCCGAAGGTGTCGCCCACCTCGCTTACGGAAACCTACGTGGCGCTTAAACTGGAGGTGGACAACTGGCGTTGGTCGGGCGTTCCGTTTTACCTGCGCACGGGCAAGTCCCTGACGAAGCAGTTCACGGAAATCAACATCGTGTTCAATCGTCCACCCAGCGTGCTCTTCGCCGCGGTGGCCGGCGCGCAGCTCCGTCGCAATTGCCTGCGGATGCGAATCCAGCCCAACGAGGGGATTCACCTGAATTTCAACGCCAAGGTCCCAGGCCGGTCGCAGATCCAGCTCGTGGACATGGATTTCCGTTACCGTGAGGACTTTGGTTCCTATCTCCCCGAGGCATACGAGACGCTCATGGTGGACGCGCTGGCGGGCGAGTCCACGCTCTTCACGCGTCATGACGAAGTGGAGCAGGCATGGAAGCTCGTGGACAGCCTGCGCGACGCATGGGCCTCGGAGAACTTGAAGGCGCTCCCGACGTATCCGTGTGGGACGATGGGGCCCTTGGAAGCGGACGATCTGCTCTCGAAGGATGGACGCTACTGGTTGCCCGTCACCGATGATTGAGACGCTTCGATTTCCGGACGAACAGGCGTGGCTTCGAGCCTTGGTCGGAGATTGTCGTGGTTGTGTGGATGCCGCGATCGCATCACGCGGCCGCGCGCATGTTGCACTCTCGGGCGGCTCGACTCCGAAACCGTTCTATCAGCGTCTGAATGTGGAACCGTTGCCATGGAATCGGATCGAGTGGTGGCTGGGGGACGAGCGCTGGGTTTTGCCGACCGACCCGCAGAGCAACGAACGGATGGTGCGCGAAACGCTGGGGCCCGGGCGCGATGAGTTCGCCGAACATTTTCACACATGGCATCTGGATGATGATCCAAGTGAAGCGGCACGAAAGTTTGAAGATCATCTCAAGCAACAGATGGGAGATCAGCCGGTGTTCGATCTGGTTCTGCTGGGAATCGGAGGGGATGGCCACACCGCGTCGCTTTTCCCCGGGACCGCCGCTTTGGAGGAAAAGACGCGCAATGCCGTGGCAAACGAAGTTCCCCAGATGAAATCCACGCGAATGACGCTGACTTTCCCCGCACTGAACCGCGCGAGGGAGATTTGGTTTCTCGTGAGCGGACGCGAGAAGGAGTCGGTCATCCAGAGAATTCTCAATCGTGATGCGGCATTCCCCTCGGCCCGTGTGAGTGCGACAAATCAGAAGCTTTACTGGATGACTGCCTGAGAGATTTCTGTAGGAGCCGATGCCATCGGCGATTCCCGCGCCGTCCCAGCCGGTCGCCGATGGCATCGGCTCCTACATTCCGAACTAAATACTGGCTCTATGGAGCAGGATTTGCCGCGTCAAACTGGACCCGATAAATCCGGTTGTTGCTTTCCTCGGTAAAAAGAATGCTGCCATCCGGCAGGCAGAGCATTCCAACCGGGCGCCCCCATGTTGTCGGAGTTTTGGGATCAAGTAGAAATCCGGTCACGAAGTCTTCGTAATACCCCCTCGGACGGTTGTCATCGCCGAATGGGATGAAGATGATCTTGTAGCCCGTGCCGTTGCTCCGATTCCAACTGCCCCGGAGCGCCACGAATGCGCCGTTCTGGTAGTGTGCTGGAAAAGTTTTTCCCTGATAGAAGGCCAGGCCAAGCGCCGCGGAGTGCGCCTGGATCAGGACATCGGGCGTCCGGGTCTTTCGAATGAGTTCTTCCGGCAGATTGTCCTCTTTTCTCTTTGTGAAGCGTGGATCGGCAAGATCGGGGGACAGATAGACGTAGGGCCATCCGAAGAATTCGCCGGAACGGATCCTCGTGAAGTAATCGGGAGGAAGGTCGTCGCCCAATCCATCGCGCTCATTGACGGTCACATAAGCCTCATGGCTGACCGGATGAAAATCCAGCCCCACCGGGTTGCGCAGGCCGGAAGCAAATGTCTCCATGTGCGCTCCATCCAGGTCCATGCGCTGAACGGAGGCCCGCGGAGATGGCTCCACGCTGCAATTGCTTTCGGAGCCAATCGTGACAAACAGGTGGCCGTCCGGCCCCACGCGCACGTTGCGCGTCCAATGCTGGTGATACCCGCCCTCCGGCAGGGCGGCCACTTTTTCTCCCCGTCCACGAAGCTGGAGCTGGCCCTTTTGAAAAGCCCAACGCAACACGGCATCCGAGTTGGCCAGATAAAAAAATCCTTCGCTGAACGCCATCCCGAATGGAATATTCAATCCCTCCGCCTCGGAGGCGAAGACGGCTGTCTCGTCCGCCACACCGTCTCCATCCTTGTCCCGCAAAATCCGGATCCGGTTCTTCGGTGTTTCTGTCACAAGAACATCGCCTTCCGGCGTGAGAGCGAGCCATCGCGGATGGGTGAGCTTGTCGGCAAAGATTTTCACGCGAAATCCCTTGGGGACGTTCAGCGTGGGGTGGTCCGGAATTCGAACGACATCCGGAGATTTATTCGCGTTTTCGGAGTGCCGGGGTCTGGGCAGGTCTTTCAAGCGGATCTCAATCGGATCGGGATCCAGCGTCTGCGTCTCGATCTCCGATCTGTCAACTGCCCGCAGCGAACCGCACGCGGTGTGAATGGCCAGCAACCACACAAATATTCGTAACGTGTTCATGCGGGACACAAGTGGTCTCATGCCTCCAAGAATGGGGGTGAGGCAATCAAAATAAGTTTACTTGCATGAAAGTTGAGGTAAGGATCGTGGTTGATGCGAATTGTCCTTCGGATCTTTCTCGCCCTGGCTGTCCTCCAAGCCTCCTCCTCCCTTTTTGCTGCCGCCGAGACGCCATCGCGGGAGTACGTCGGGTTCGTGCTCAAAAGCTGCGACCGCGTCGAGGGCGAAATGGAAAAAATCACGCAGACCGCCGAGACGATGGCAAAGCGTCACCTCGCCGGCGGCCAGCTTGGGCTTCACATCAACGGCAACCCGCTCCCCGAGGAAATCTGCGGACGCAGCGGGGGCGTGGTGCATCTCGGCTTTGACCGACCGTTCAAAACGGATCGCACGGACGCCGAGAAAAAAAATGACATCGCCTTTGCAAGCTGGGTGCGCCCTCCCGCCGACACCGAGCTCGCCGCCCTCAAGACGCTGAAGGGTTCCGGCTGCATGATCATCGGCTTTGGTCCGAAGGCGATGCCCCAGCTCGCGGAGATCGTGAAGACCTGTGATGTCTGGTTTGACACCGGTTTCGGCGCCGATGATCTTGTGATTCATCTTCCGCATCAGAAGATGAGCGGTGACGGCAATCTCGTCGTCGAGACACTGCAATCGTGGGCGCTCATCGGCGAGTTTGTCTCGGCGCTGACGCGCCAGGGAAAAATGCCGACGATGTACAAGTCGTACGTGACCCCGGGCGGGCGCGAATGGGGTGACAAGTATTTCCTCAAGAAGCAATTTCACGACGACTACAAGATTGCGCCGATTCCCGACGGCAAGCTTGCCCGCGATTTTCTGGGGCATATCCGAGGCCTCGTGGAGCGTTTTCGTGACACCCAGTTGACGGAAGTGAACAAGGCCGCTGACATGATTGCCACCGAGTTTGCAAGGGGGCGGAAAACCCTCGTGGCGACATCCGGACACATGCCCTACACGTTCGTCTGTCATTACGGCGACCAGGAGTGGGCGGAGACCATGGATATTCACGCCAGCCTTGAAAGCCAGATGAAGTCGTATGAGGAACAGTCCCGCGAAGGCGCGCTGGTGCTCCGAATCGGCTACGCCGGTATGCATACCACGGAAATCGCCCTCTATAAGAAAAAGAAACAGACCGTGATGCTGATCGTCGCCGAGCATCCCGACAAGGACTGGCAACCTCCCGCCGATCTCCCCGTGCGCATCGAGATGGGCTACGCCTACGGCGACGCCTGCGTGCCCATCGAAGGCTACCCGATCAAGATCCTCCCTCCCAGCGGCATCATGCAGCTCGTCGCCTACAAATGCGTGGAGGTCGAAGTGGAGTCGCGTCTCGCCGCAAAATCAAAATGAAGTCACCGAACTCCGTGCCCTCCGTGTCTCCGTGGTTTTCCCCCTTCTCATTCGACGTTGGAAGCTTGTCCGCCAAAGCTTTAGCGAAGGAGGATTCCTGCCGTCTGCTTCGAAATCTGTCTCACTCTGTTGCTCCGTGGTTTGGTCTTCGTTCCCAATTCGAAAGAAAAAGCGGAAATGAAACCACGGAGGCACGGAGCACGCGGAGGAGGATCAGGATCATCATGTTTCTCCTTTTTGCCGCCCTTTTGATAAGTCCATCAAAAGCCGTCGATCTCAAAGAACGCTGGGCAACCAGGGCCGACAAGAAAACCTGGGCGACCAAGGCCGACTTCGAACGTTGCACCACGGACGGCAATGTGGAGATTGGCGATGATGGCGTGCATCTCCGGAAAACCGTCCTCCTGCAGGACGAGCAGGGGATGACGCACTACAACAACGCGCAGGCGCTCGACGCCACGACATGGGCGAAGAAACAATTCATGGTGGACGACCCCGCGTGCGAGCACGCGGAGATCATGGCGTTCTATGGAAAGGGCGCGAAGGTCACATGCAACGGACAGGAGTTGAAGGAGGGAGATGTGATTCCTTCAACCGCATGGATGGCATGGAAGGTCCCGGTCAAGCTGTTAAAACGTGGACTCAACGAGTTTGTGTTCAGCGGTGGCGGCTCGCTTCTCATTGAGCCCTCGCTTGCACCGAACCGCTCCGCCCTTTCGCTTGATGGAGGGAAAACGTGGGACTTCGATCGCATGGGGGCTGGTGGCGTGGAGAACGGCGAGTTCGCGGCGCGATTGCGACTGGCGCAGTATCCGAAGGAAGGCGTGATCACGAGCGAGGTGGTGGATCTGGTCGGTAATGAGGCCGCAATGCGTCCAAAAACAACCATCTCTCACATCCAACTCGACGTGAATCCGGATCGCTTACCGTCGCCGGCCATAATCGAAATTCGGAGTGGAGCAACCCCCTCGCCTGATGCCTCGTGGTCACCCTGGCGCGACATCCACGCGCCGATAAACAAAATCCCTTCGCCCGAAACGGGGCGTTGGGCTCAATGGCGCGCGGCACTGCCGTCGGCAAAAAACCAACGCCTCCAACAGGTGGAACTCAAACCCATTCTGAACGGGGAAGGGGGGGGCGCAGCGGCACAGATTCTCGAAATCACGCCAGTTACCATCCAGCGCGGCTCCTGGCCCTTTGCGCATCAGCAACCATCGAGCCGCGTCGAGCTATTGCGCAAGCGCTACAAGCTCGACGACGTTGTTTCCAAGGGAAAAACCGAGCTAGAGAAATTCGTGCTGCTGCGCGACTGGTGCCGGTACACCGCGCCGAAGGGATGGGACGCCGGCGCGACGCAGTGGGTTCCGCCGTGGGATGCGCTCGTGATTCTTGAAACCAACAAGGCGCCGCTCGCGCTCTGCATGTGCACGCACTTCTCCACGCTCTTCGTCCAGTGCGCCGACGCGCTGGGTTACAACGCGCGTCATCTCATCCTGGATCATCATTGCGCCGCCGAGGTCTGGAGCAACCAGTTCCACAAGTGGATCGTGATGGACACGGGCAACTCGGTGGACCCCACGCTCAACTGCCATTTTGAAAAGGACGGCGTCCCGCTCGGCGCCGTGGAGATCCATCAGTTGTTAAAAGCGGACCGCCTCAAGGAAATCGAGGCTGTCTATACGCCGCCTCGCGGGCGCGTTCGGGGCGATGATCTTTCGAAAAAGGACCAGTGCGGCTTCATCAATTACCGCCGCTTCTGCCAGCCGTTTCGAAACAACCACATGACCACCCCCTTTCCCGGCGAACCCGAGCATGGCGAGGCTGATTATTATTGCGACGCCTACCTGTGGTGGAACGACCAGGCCGTGCCCGCCGCGACGCCCGAATACGGAAAATCCACGTGTCGCGTCGCTGATTACAACTGGACGCTCAACGAAACCGCGATCTACCTGCAAGCCACGGATGCCGCCGATACGCTGACTGTGATGTTCGACACGGTGACCCCGAACTTTGACAAGTTTCTGGTTTCGGTGGATGGAGGAAAGTGGGAGGCGAAGACCGCATTGTTCCCGTGGAAGTTGCATGCCGGAGAAAATAAGTTTCAGGTGAAATCGGTGAATCAGTTTGGGGTTGAGGGAATGGAGTCGGTGGCGCGGGTGAACTTGAATTTTAAGAGTGCACCATAAATCCGAACGGAGGGACACGCTCCGTCGTGTCCTTCGGGGTGGGTTTTGAGGGGGCAGGAATATTTGTGCCTCTTTTGCGGCCAATCCCTTTGTCCCGTGGACACGACGGAGAGGCCGTCTCAGAACTCCGGTTTCAAAAAAAGCGAAGCTTGTATTTACGTTATGACGCATTTTAATTTTTTACGAGGCATTTGGGATGGTCGATTTCGCCCTGTCTCAGAACTTTTTGCGAGTTCTGAGACAGCCTCCGGAGCGTGTCCCTCCGTTTCGCAGTGAATCACCGCTCAGATGCGGGGATGTGGATTGCGGCGAAGGCGGTGAGGCCGAAGCCGATTTCGTTCATTTCCTTGGGACGGACATCGTTCCGCGCGTGGCCGTTGAAGTTGACGTAGAGCGTGGAGCCGTCGGCGCTCAATTTCACGCCGTAGGTTCCGGATGGCACGTAGGCGCAGGTTTTTTCGATCACGGGCTGGAGGAATGCGAGCACCTTGCGTTTGCCGGTTGCGATTTCGTATTGCACCACCGGCGTGCCGATCTTGAACGCGCCACCGTGGCTGCCGGGCATGTAGTACACGAATCGTTCGTCCGGCGAGAGGACCGTCACGGTCGTGTATTCGCCCATAAGAAAATCCGGGCCGAGCAGTTCGACTTTGTTTTCCGAAGGACGAAAACGGAAAAGCCGACCGGGGGCCATGGTCGTGCCGTAGATCCATCCAGCCTTCGATTCGATCGTGGACGAGCGCATGGTGGGTTGGGACTCCTTGCCCTCGTCCTGTTGTTTGGGGAACGCAGCAGGGGTTGGCCCGATCTTGCCGGACTTCGGATCATACTTCCACAGCTTGTCCTCCTTGCCGTTGAAATAGACCGCGCCATTTTTGTCCAAGGTTATGTTGCGATCGGCTACCACGGCGTCGAGCGGGCTTTCGTACACCCAGCAGGGCTTTCCAATGCCGGAGTCTGCCCCTGCCACGATGCGCCCGGGTTCATCCACCCAGCCAACTTTGCCTCCCAGATAAAACGCCGCGAGCGCCGCGCCGCTCGGGTATTCCTTTTTCGCCTTCACATCCTCAGGCGTCATCCTGCCTTCCATGCAGCAGTAGAGGATGTTGCGATCGAAATCCAAAAGCGTCGTGGCTGTGGCTGACTTCGGAAGTTTTCCAACGATTGTGGTTTTTCCCGTCTGCGGATCGTACTGGTAGATGAATGCGCCCGGGATTCGCTCGGTCCACTTCACGTCAAAGCATCGTCCGCCATCGTTGAATGTGCAGGTGAAATAGATTTTTTTGTCCTTCGCTTCAAAGATCCGCGCGTGGACTTTGGAAAAACTCGGATCGCCGGGCTGGACGCCGGCCACCTTGTTGGCGTCCACGATTTGTTTCAGCACCTTCGCGGTCGGATCCCAGCAGTAGATGTAGGTGTGTCCCTTGCTGCCGATGTCGTCACCGTGGTCGCCGACTCCCGAATAAACCTTGCCGTCGGAAGCGACGCCGATGTCGCCCCAGGCGGACCAGCCGGTGCCGTTGAGGGCACGGTTGGGGAGATCGCCGTGGAAGGCCATGTCCACGGTGGGCGCTTCCTTCGCCATCACGAATGTTGCGGCGCCGGGTTGTTCCATCGCTTTGATTACGGCATCCGGAATTTTTAGAAAGTCGGGCGAGGAGATGGTTGCTGTGCCGTTGATCGCTCCGGGGAGGGCGGGTGGCCAGCTTTGGTCGTCAGACTTGGGTGGTTCTGCCGCCAAAAGCCATCCGCCGACCTGCGATAGAATCAGAATGGCCGCCAGTGTATTTTCTCGAAAATGTCTCACAGAATAACTGGTGTATAGCGGGAAAGCCGAGGGTTGAAAAGGGTTGTGTTTTGCGGAAAACTGCCAGAGGGATCATTTGCATGGATGCGTCGCAAAAAACCATTCAGATCAAGGCGAGTGCCTCCGGCTCCGGTTGTTTGTGCGTGATTGGCCTGCCGCTTCTGGCAGCCGGCCTTTTCATGGCAGGTATGGCCTTAGGGTGGTGGGTGATTTATTTTCAAAGCGCATCTTGGGAACAAGTGCCGGCGGACCTGCGTTCGCTGGACTGGAACGACCACGTTGGGAGCAAGGGCGGCCATACCTACAGTGTGTCCTGCACTTATGTCTATCATTACGGGGATCGGGAATATACCGGCAACCGTGTGGGCGTTGAGACCGGCTCGTCAGGCGGCAAAAGCCTGCATCGGGGGCGGTACGACATCTTGAAACCATTCAAGGACGGCGGGAAACCCTTCATGGCATTCGTCAATCCAAAACAGCCTGAAGATTCGTTACTGTTTCGCGGAACGAGTTCCACCATGTACATGCTGCCGCCGTTTGGGATGATTTTCGTGTTCGTCGGCGGTGGAATCATGGGTTTGGGGATATCGAGCGTGGTCACCACGCGGCGGAAGGTGGCGTGTTTGGAGCGTGATCCGGAACGTTCGTGGCTTGCTGAAAGGAAGTGGGACGGCTTCTCCATGCAGGGATCCTCCCGCGCCACACTGATCGCCACATCGCTGTTTGCGCTCTTCATGGGGATTTTCATGTCCATTTTTATTGTTGCCATGGCCTCAGAGTCTCATGTGCCGGTTTTTGCCATTTTGATCGTGGGCTTTTTCACGCTGATCCCTGTGTTTCTTGCGGTGTATGCGATCTATCTCGCGCTTCGCTATGTGAAGTACGGCAACCCCCGCCTGATGCTGGCCCAAGTTCCGTTTGTGCCTGGGGGTCCCTTCATGGCGCTGTTGGTGATCAAGACACACCTGATGGCGGAGCAGGGGGTGGAATGCACCTTTCAATGCAGTTCTCGGTTGACCACGGGCGCTGGCAAGAGCCGCACCACGACGACGACCATTCTCCATACAGAAACGATCACCGTGAATCAGGACATGGCCACGGCGGGGTGTGAGGGCTCATCCATCCCCGTCCGTTTCGACATTCCTATCGGAAAGCCGGAGCGGGATGCGGAAAGCAACCCGTCCATCACATGGATCCTGACGGCAAAAGCAGCGACTCCGGGAATTGACTTTGGTGTCTCGTTTGATGACCTGCCGGTTTACAATGTCAAAAACCCTTCCCTGATCGAGGTGTGGCAGGGGGCGTCGTGAAACGTGACCAGGCTGGCAGGGCCATTATTCCGCGACGGGCTCGATGCTGACCAGTTTTCCATTCGCATCGAGGATGATGGATTTGTTGACGCCGCTGAACATGGCCTCCACGTGATAGGTGAGAGGCTGGTCGGCTTCATACCATGTTTCGATCCGGTGGGCGCTGGCGGGTTTGACCTGTTGTTGTTGCAGTCCGGACTGGATGGAGGCGGGCAACCCGGTCCATGGGAGAGATTTTTTTGAGCCAAGGATTTTTCCATCGGATGCCATGGTGATCGAGCATTCCCCGTGGTTGTTCATGGCCAGCACGGCAAAACTGACAACGGATTCCGCCTCGGTTCGTTCGATTCGTTGGACGTTTCCCGGCTCGATCTCCTTTTGGAGCGCAGTCTGGACGACCGGGGGCAGATGGTTCCACCCGATGAGGTTGTCCGATGGGGGGAGGCTTCCGGAGGGCGCGACGTTCAACACCTTGTCCAGGCCGTTGACCGTGCTTGTGATGGAGTAAAAGGCGGCGCCGCCCTCGATGGGTTTTTCAATTTTTCGCACATCAGCCGGGTTGGTTTCCTTTTGTGCAGCGGCTTGAACAGCGGGAGGAAGCTGGTTCCACGCGATCGTTGCATCAGTCTGGGGCAGTTCTCCATAGAGCCCGAGATGCACTGATTTTTCGGAGCCGCGATCCGTCAGGTTGATGGTGTAAACAGGGGCGCCACCTTCCGCGGGCTTTTCCATGCTTCGAATATCGGCGGGTTTGAAATCCTTCTGAAGCGCGGCCTGCACGGCCTTGGGGAGCTGGTTCCACGTGACGAGCGAATCGGTCCACGTCCATTCGCCAAACGGCCCGGCAGAGAGAGTCTTCTCGACCCCATTGACGCGGGCATGAGCCATGAAGGTGGCTTTGCCATCTGCGTCCACCACCTTGTCAATCTGCCGGATATCGGCAGGTTTGAGCTCCTTTTGAAACGTGGCTTGAACCGGCTTGGGAAGTTCATTCCATGAGACGAGCGGCTCGGTGCGGGGCAGCGGGGTGCCCGACGGGATCGTGACGGTTTTTTCAATGCCATTCACGAAAGCATGTGCTGTAAAACGTCCTTCCTCCCCTTTTTCCAATTTCTGGATATCGGCGGGCTTGAGCTCCTTTTGCAACGCTGCCTGGACGGGTTTTGGAAGTTCGTTCCATGAGACGGTGGGGGCCTCGGCAACGGCTGGTTCCGAGGCGGTGAGGATTTTTTGCATCCCACTGACCGAGGCCTCCACGACGTAGTTGGTCAGGCCCTCTCCTGCGGTCCTTTCAATTTTCCGGACATCCTGCAACTTGACCTCCTTTTGCCAGGCGGCCTGGAGTGGCGCTGGCAGTTCACTCCATGCCATGGTGGGCGCGGAGGGCAGGGACGCGCCCGCGGCGTCAAGGGTCGTGTTGTATTCGAGCCCGTGGGCGACGAACTGGACGGAATACTTCACGTGTCCCTCCTCCTCGATGCGATCGATCTTGCGGAGGTCCGTGACGGCCATCTGTTTTTGGAGCGCGGCCTGGACCGGAGGTGGAAGCTGGGCCCAGGAGACCAGTGGGTCTACAGCGACAGCGGACCCCGAACCATTGGCCGAGAAGACTCTTTCCATGCCGAGACTGGACGCGTGAATGACAAACCGTATTTTGCCTTCTTCAACCTGTCGCTCGATGCGGCTCACATCGCCGGGGCTGAGAACCTTTTGAGCCGCATCCTGGATGTCCTTGGGAATCTGGTTCCATGTGATGTCGCCGGGAGTCTGGTCCTGGACTTTGGGAACTGAAACTGTCTCATTCGTGGCGGCAGGATTGGGACTCTTGCTGTTCTCTACGGCGGGCTGCTGGCGGGAGCAGGCGGCAAAGATCAACCCGAGGGACAGGCACGAGATGATTTTGATCGGATGCATTTGATATTCAAGGCAGAGGTTTTCCGACAATCTTCTGGTACGCCTCGAGGTATTTGGCGCGAGTACGATCGATGATTTCTGGCGACAGTTTTGGGCCGGGTGGTTGCTTGTTCCACGTCAGCGTTTCGAGGTAGTCGCGTACGAATTGTTTGTCGAAGCTGGGCTGGCCCTTGCCGGGCTGGTATTGGTCGGCAGGCCAGAAACGCGAGGAGTCGGGCGTCAGAACCTCATCAATGAGGATGATGGAGCCATCGGGCATTTCGCCGAATTCGAATTTGGTATCGGCAATGATGACGCCCTTGGTGCGGGCGTGATCGCGGGCGGCGGTGTACACGGCGAGAGTGAGGTCGCGCACTTTTTCGGCTTTCGCCTGTCCGATGGTTTTTGCGGCCACCTCGAAACTGATGTTTTCGTCGTGTCCCTCCTCGGCTTTGGTGGATGGCGTGAAGATGGGTTTGGACAATTCGGAGGATTCCTTGAGGCCGGTGGGAAGTCGGATGCCGCAGACCGTTCCGCTTTTCTGGTATTCCTTCCAGCCCGAGCCAGCGAGGTAGCCGCGGACGACGCACTCGATGGGGAGGGGTTTTGTTTTACGGACGATCATGGAGCGGCCTTTGAGCTCGGGATGTTTTTTGCCGAGAGCGCCGAGGTCGCTGCTGAGGAAATGGTTGCGCGTGACGTCCTTGAGGAAGTCGAACCAGAAGAGCGAAAGTTCGGTGAGGACGCGTCCCTTGTCGGGAATGCCATCGGGGAGGACGACGTCAAAGGCGGAGATGCGATCGGAGGCGACGAAGAGCAGCTTGTCGCCGAGATCAAAGACCTCGCGAACTTTACCGGATCGGAATTTTTTAAGTTCGGGAGAATCGAAGGAAAGGAGGGCTGTAGGCATGCGTGGTTTGTAGCAAAGGAGAGATGAAAGTCCAGACTGGCCCTGCGCCCTTTTTTGCAGACCAACGCAGATGGACGCGCATTCAGGCCAGCGAGGGGGCGATTTTGCGCATGTATTCGAGACTGATGGCCAGGCTGTCCAGGGGGGGACGGGCGCAGGTGTCCTGCTCGACGATATAGGCGATCGTGCCGGATTTTTCAGCGGCCCGCAGCACGCCCGGAAAATCAATGGTTCCTTTTCCCAATTCGATGAAACTGCCATCGGGGGCCATGTCCTTGAGGTGGAGCGCCGAGCAGCGTCCCGGGAGCCGCTGGATCCAATGCACGGGATCGTCGCCGCCTTGTTTCACCCAAAAGACGTCAAGTTCAGCGTGGACATTGCTGGAGGAGGAATCGTAGAGCCATTCCAATCCTGATTTGCCTTCGAAGCGAGCAAACTCGAAGTCGTGATTGTGGTAGCAGAGTTGCAGACCGCGCTGGCGGAGTTTTGCGCCAATGGCGTCGAGGGTTCCTGCAATGGTGCGCCATCCATTTGCGTCGGCCCGGAGGTGTTCGGCGAGGACGGGGCAGGCGACGAGAGGGATGCCGAGGACATGGCTTTCCTGGATGACGGCATCGAGCTGCGTTTCAAGGCGGTCAATCCTGAAATGGGCGGAGACGGCCTGAAGGCCGATTTCAGCGATGAGTTTACGCAGGTCGTGGGGTTGCATGCCATAAAGGCCGGCGAACTCGACGGCGCGGTAACCCATTTTTGCGACTGCCCGGAGTGTTCCCTCAAAGTCGCGTGCGCATTCATCCCGCACGGTGTAAAGCTGTGCGGCAAGGGGCAGGGGTTTCATGCGACGGCGGACACGGACTCTGGCGGGGCGATGCTCAGAATCGGAGCGAGGATGCGTTTTCGGAGGTAAAGATCTGGTAGTAGAGATCGAAACATTCACGGAGCGTGACGGGTTTCTTCGTCGAGGGCTTGGAGGTCGGGGAGGGCGGGGCGACGAGCATCCGCGGCATGATGGCGACATCAATGGCATTGGTTTCAAGAAGCTTTTTCATGCCCATTCCCATTTGAGAGTAAACGACGATCTTTGGGCGTTCCGTGCCCAGCTTGGCGATGTCCGCGTCCTGCAGCATGGGCAGGCCGACGAACGATACGATGCCTGAGATTCCCGGGTTGGCTTCAAGGAGTTTCAAAAATGCGTCATGGGAGAGTCCCATATCCGGCCCGGCCCGCGCTTCCACACCGGCCTCGAGCGTTTGAGTCGCTTTGATGGAGATTCCGCCTCGTTTTCCGAGCGTTTCCTTGAAGGTGGTCATCTGCTGATCCATGATCGAGCCTTTGGGGGCGGTCGCATTGCAAATCAGGAGGATCTCGCCCTTGTCTTCGAGCACCCGGGCGGTTTCCTCGGCCATCACCTGGCCGATGGCGATGTAGTGACGACCGTCCACTTTGGGCGTATGGGACATCTGGGTGTAGATGATGGAGGCGATCGACGCGGCGATGGCCAGGATGGCGACCGTGACCGTAACGAGCTTCCTGCCCCCGACCATCGCCTTGGGAGCCTCGGGTGGTTTCATGGGCGTGAAATCCATGGTCTTAATTAACCGTGGAGAGAGGACTTTGTCGAGAGCATGTTTTAAACCGTATTTTCCTGCTCAAGTGCTTGAACTTGCGGGGTTTATGATGTAGCGTTTCCCAATGCGACATATGAAAGCCTTTCTGCCGCTCGTCGTCTCATGTGTGATGGGGGTTGTTCCGGCGATGGCGGGTTCAAAGTCTGCGGCATTGCTGCATGTGTTTGGGGAATTGCCCGCTGACGGGCTTTTGCAGACCCCCTGCCTGCCGACGCCCAACACGGCGCTGACTGCCGATGACACCGAAGGCTTTGCCGCCCGCACCCGTACCAACGAGACCTATGGCATGCCGGGCTGGACGCGCGGACAGGGCGGGCATTTTCACAAGGGAGTGGATATTCTCCCCGTTCATTTTGAGAAGACGGATGACACGGTGCGCATCGAGTATTACGATCCCAAGACAGGCCGCGATTTTGCGAAGAACGAGACTGTCCTTGTCCCGAAGGATGAGATTTATACAATTCTCGATGGCAAGGTGGTGATGGCCAATCGTGACGAGAGTCGCAGCGGTTACGGGCGCTACATCATGGTCGAGCATCATTTTGCGGACGGCTCGCCATTTATTTCGATGTATGCGCACCTGGATCGGCTCGAGGTGGGGGAGGGCGACACGGTGCAACGCGGGCAGAGGATCGGCTGGATGGGGCGTACTTCATCGAACTCAGGCGGCCGGAGTTATCTCAAGGCAATTCCCCATTGCCACTTTGAAGTGGGGCGTGTCATCAATAATGATTTCGGCGGGACGGCGGAGGCGAAGTCGCTCTATCCCCGGGTTCTTGGAGGCAAGTACGATCCGCGTAACATCCAGCCCTATCAACCTGTGAAATTTCTGCGCGGATATCATGCCCAGACCGGCACGATGGTCACCGTGAGCCGTGCAACTCCGGGCCTTCGCGCAAACTAGGTTGGTCTGATGGTGAAAAACGGTACGCTCGGCGAACGCGCCCGACCGCCAGCAGAATGAAAATTCACGCAACCAACTCCGGGTATTTCAAGCTGGACGGCGGAGCCATGTTTGGCGTTGTTCCAAAAATTCTGTGGAATAAAATCAACCCGGCGGACGAAAATAATTATTGTGATTGGGCGATGCGCTGCATGCTCGTCGAGGATGGGAAGAGATTGCTCCTTGTGGATACGGGGATCGGCGCCAAGCAGGATGCGAGGTTCTTCAGCCATTTTCCGCTGCATGGCAGCGATTCCCTCGAAAAATCGTTGAAGCAGCGCGGGTTCACCTTCGACGATGTGAGCGATGTGTTTTTGACGCACCTGCATTTCGATCATTGTGGCGGGGCCATCCGCTACAATGCCGATCGGACGCGCCTGGAGCCGGCATTCAAGAACGCGACCTATTGGAGCCACCCGGAGCATTGGAAATGGGCGATGAATCCGAATGCGCGCGAAAGACCCTCCTTCCTCAAGGAAAACATTCTGCCGATCAAGGAATCAGGACAACTGAAGTTTGTGGGAGACGCCTCCGGGGTGTTTCCCGGCCTGGGCATCAAGATCGCCAACGGGCACACGAATGCCATGATGATGCCGCACATTCAATACAAGGGAAAAACCGTGGTCTTTGTTGCCGACCTTGTTCCCTCCACGGGCCACATTCCCTTGCCCTACATCATGAGCTACGACACGCGGCCGTTGGTGACCCTGGAGGAAAAGGAGATTTTTTTAAACGAGGCGGCGGATGAGGGGCATGTTCTTTTCATGGAACATGATCCCCGTCACGAATGCTGCACGGTGCAGCGCACGGAAAAGGGCGTGAGGCTGAAAGAGGTTTTTCAGCTTGAAGAATACTTTGCGCGCCACTGAATTTCTGGACGGTCAGGGCTTGATCGGGCTCACCGACTGGATTTCGTCCTTGGTGAATTCCTCGAAGATGCCCGGGTCGGTTTCAACCCGCGCTTTTCCATCGGGATCCGTAAAGATGATCATGCCCCGCTTGACCCGTCCATCCTTCAGCTGGATGATCGTGTCCTTTACAAAGACGCGTTGCAGGCTCACATCGCGGCTCGTTGTCTTTCGGATGATGATGTCCGCCTTGAAGGAGTATGGGCGATGCTGGGCCTTGCTCACCTCCACCTTGTAGGTGCCGGGCAGCAGCTCCAGCGTGAACGGCCCATCGCCCGAAACACCCTTTTGCTCGGAGGCCACCACCACCATGGCGCCTTGCGGGGTGATGTTGAGGGCGAGCGTTCCCGTTGCCTTTTCAAGGGCGACATCCAGCTTCGCATCCTCCGATTTCTTGATCTCCACGATTTTGGTCACTTTTTCATAGCCCGGTTTTTCGATGACCACCGTGTATTTTCCATCGCGCAAACCCGCCACCGAGATTGGAGTCGGCCCCTTGAACTTGTCGTTCACCGTCACCTTGGCCTCGGCGGGCGTGGAGGTCACATCGAGGACGGCCAGTTGTTCCTCGAGCGAAACGGTGACGGGGAATGTGCCGGTCTGGGAAAGTTTGATTTCGTCGGAATACTCCTTGAATCCATCCTTGATCACCTTGAGCGAGTGGTTGCCGATGATCACGTTCTCCACATTGCACGGCGTCTGTCCCTTGTGAATGCCGTCAAGGATCACGGCTGCGCCGGCGGGCTTGGATTCCACGTGCACGGTGGCAAGGTTGGACTTCATGTTCATCGGGCACAGCTTTGGGGTGCGGTCGGTGATGACGAGTTCCATTTCGCGGGGATCGTAACCATCCAGGGAGAAACTTACCTTGTAGGTTCCTGTCGGCAGATCCGTGGAAAGCAGCGGGGTCTTGCCCTTGACCACCCCGTTCAGGGAGACCTCGGCACCTGTCGGCTGGGTTTCAAAGAGAACCAGTCCCTGGATACGCTTGAGCTTCAACGTGAGGTCCGGCGACGTCTGCTCCCCGACCTCCAGCATCTGGTCGAGTGGCAGGAATCCATCCATGGTGGCCTGGACCAGGTAACGCCCGAAGGCTGGTTGCTTCAGGGTATATGGCGATTTGCCGACATCCCTGCCGTTGACGGAAAGAGTTGCGCCGGCGGGTTCGGATTCGATCCGGATTTCCTGCGGCCCCACGGGCTTTGGCGGCTCGCAGCCGGCGAGGCTGAGGCACAGGATGATGGCGGTCATCCTTGCGGCTACGATGGATGAGGAGAGTGCTTTCATCGCGTTTGCAGGCGCTTTTCAACGTCGAGGATCCGGATGCGGGCGTCCTGGTAGTGTTTGTCCGTGGGATCCGGCGATTTCTGGAGGATCATTGACAGTTCGTCGCGCGCCACCTTCCAATCCCTTAACTGGATGGCTCGCGAGGCTCGAAATTCATGATCCTTGATCTGGTTCTCCAATTCATCGGCCGCCACCTGTTTGCCGTGGATGGCGTCGGCATAGATGGAGGGCTTGGGATCCACGCTGTCGAGCAGGTTGATGGTATCGGCGTAGGCCTTGATGGAATTGTAGAGGTTGTCGGGATTGATGGAGCGTTCCTCGTAAAGCTTGTGTGCCCGCTGGCACGACTCCTGGGCCTTCTTCTTGAGCTCATCAAGGGGCATGAACAGGGTGTTGATGTTGAGTTCATTTTCTCCGAAGCTTTCAAGACGCGAGCAGACGCTCTTTAAATTTTCCGGCGGCACGCGGTTCACCACCTGCACGGTGTGGGCTTCGCCATCCATCAGCACACTCAGGGTGGAGCTTTCCCAGACATCCAGCGATTTTCCCTCGGTCTGGGTGGGAAGCGCAAGAATCTGCTGGTCGCGGATGGTGTCGCGAAGGTCGGCGACCTGGTTGGTGGTGATCTCCTTGTCGCGGTGCACCGACCGGCCCTGCTTGATATCGTCCACGGAAACAAAGAGCGTGTTGTTTTCGATCCGCATCTCATAGCGGAAGATGTCCTCTTTGGAGGCCTTCACTTTTTCGTAATTGAGGCGGAAGGCTCCCTTGGAGCGCTCCGGAGAACTCCGCCCCCCGGCCGTGGGATGAGCGGATGGCTTGCGGTTTTTGAACATGAGAAAACCCACGACCACCACCGCAAGCACCAGCACCACAGCCAGGATGTTTTTCGACAGATCGGTTTTCTTCGATGGCGGCCGGGACTTTTTTTCCAGTTTCTTTTCGGGAGCGGCTTCCTCATCCTTTTTTTCATCCGCGGCAGGGACATCCTCCTCTTCGCCCACCGCCGTGATCTGCGTCATGCCCACCGTGAGGACATCTCCTTTTTCGAGCGGGGCCTTCTTTGTCGCCTTGCCGTTCACCTCAATGCCATTGATGCTGTCACAATCCACGGCGAACACCTTGCCATCTTCAATCACAATCTTGGCGTGATGTCCTGAAATGCTCTCGTCATCCAGCGCGACGTCATTGTCCTTGCGACGTCCGATCTTGAATTCGGAGTCGGAGACGGTGAAGGAAAAGCCTTTTTTTCTGCCGGATGTGATCAGGAATTTCATGCGGACCACGACACCATGTCGTCGAGTTGCACCGATATGCCACACAATGTGCCGGGAGGCAATTCGATAACGGTTGCCGCGCCGGGCGGTCCCATGACAATGCGCCAGGGCCTGACCCCGGGGTGCACCCCCAGCACGCGCCCCGAGGCGTCGAGAAAAATCACGTCCAGCGCCTGCCCCATGAAAAAGGTGTGGATGGAGCGGCAGCGCGGAAAAATCATGGCGTCAAAATCCCTGAATTCGTTGGCGATCATCCCGCGCGCGCGCGCCCACCCAAGCAACGCCACGCTTGGACGGCGGGCAATGACGACATCACGCGTGACATTCCGGAGCATTTAAAATCCGCGCTGGAACATCTGGACGATGACGGGGCCCAGCAGAATGATGAACACGGCTGGAAAAATACAAAAGATCAGTGGAAAGAGCAGCTTGGTGGGCGCCTGGTTTGCGAGCGTTTCCGCCCGTTGAAAACGTTTCGTCCGCAACTGGTCGGATTGGATGCGAAGGATTGCGCCGAGGCTCACCCCGAGTTCATCCGCCTGGATCAAGGCGTTGATCACCACCGTCAGGTCGCCGAGGTTCACCCGGTCCCGCATTTCCTTGAGCGCCTGCCTGCGGGTGCGCCCGAGCTTGATGCCATGGAACACCTGCAGCATTTCCTCGCTCAAGGCATCGAGTGTGCGCCGCTCGATGATCCTCGAGAATGCGCTCATGAAGTCGAGTCCGGCTTCGACGCACAGCGTCAGCAAATCCAGGGTGAAGGGCAGGCCTCTTTGGATGATGCGGTGGCGCTGGGCCATGGCGCCGCGCAGCCAGATGTCCGGATAAAAGAACATGCAGAGCACCAGGATCACCATCACGGAGTTCAGGAAAAAACCATGACCCCGCCCGGCCACGACTCCAAACCCCAGGCTCAACAAGCCAAGCCATGCTTGCGAGAGGAGGATTTCGCGGCCACTGATCAATCCAGACAAGCCTGCTGAGACGATTCTGCGTTCCAAAGGTTCGCAAAATTTTCGGGCACCGGGGCCTGTCAGGAGTTTTGGAAACATGCCCGTGAGGGGCAGCACCGCACGGATGAGCACCGGGATGGAGCGCTCCTGCCGTCGTCCATCGGCAAGCATCACGTACTGCGCCTGCTGGCTCAGCCATGAGAAATAATAGACCAGGCCGAAGATCGAAATTCCGGTCAGTATGATGATGATTTGCGGCATGGTCTAAATCAAAGTCGGTTGTTTGGATTCGTCAAACGTCAATGGCCACAATTTTCCGGATGGCGTAAAAGCCCAGCGCCTGGAGGCAAAGCATGGCAAAGATTGCCATGATGCCGATGGGCGAGCGCACAAAGCCCTCCATCATGGACGGCTGCAGCATGTAGAGCACCACGGCCAGGCCAAAGGGCATCAAGCCCACGACCCAGCCCTGCAAACGTCCCTGGGATGTGAGCGACTGGATCCGCCCCTGGACGCGCATGCGTTCGCGGATCACGACAGCCAGGCGGTCGAACACCTCGGTGAGATTTCCGCCCGTCTGGCGCGCAACCTCGATCCCGGCCAGGACGATGTTCAGGTCCTCGCTGGGCATGCGCTTTGCGAGGTTTTCCGATGCCACTTCAAACTTCACGCCGAGGCGTGTCTCCCTCAGCAGCAGATCAAACTCCTGCGCGATCGGATTCTTGCCCTCCTCCACGATGGACTCGAATGCCTGGATGATGCTGAACCCCGCCTTCAACGCGTTGCTCATGCTGAGAAGTGCGTCCAGGAGTTGGAGGTCAAACTTTTTCAGTCGCATCACCTTCCCCTGCTTGATCATCAGGCGCGGAAGCGTGGTCGCAAGAAGCCCGAGG
>JAHFSY010000110.1 GCA_023269615.1 Verrucomicrobiota bacterium | reverse complement strand
AAACGTCGGGTGACTTGATCCGGGATTTCCAGCGGACGCAGTCTGCGTGGTTTTCCACGGTTCGCGGGACAGCAGGGAGGAAACCCCCGTCCCGTTGGGAGTGAGGGCGCCCTGTCCGCAAACCGCCATGTTCAATTCCAGTTTCATGCCTTTGCAAAAATCAACGCGGCGTTCGATCCACCAAAGCCAAGGTTCACGCTCATGACGGCGGCGTCCTCCCGAAGTTTCTCACCTTCCTTCACCAGGCTCGCCGCGACGACGGGTTCGGGTGTTTGCACATTGAGTTGCGGAGGTAGTTCGCCTCGCAGCAAGGCCATCACGGCGAACACCGCCTCGATGGAACCCGCGGCGCCAAGCGTGTGGCCGATGGCCGCCTTGGTGGAGCTGATGCGGATGGACGGCAGATTGTCTTTGAAGCATTCCTGATACGCATTGCCTTCCGCCACGTCGTTGCGTGTCGTGGCCGTGCCGTGCGCGTTGATGTAGCCGATGTCACGAGGAGAAATACCGGCCTGTTTCGTGGCCATTTGCATCGCCCGCACAAGGGCCTGCCCCGACGGCTCGGGCTGCGTAAGGTGATGCAAGTCGGTGGAATGTCCGTAACCCGCGAGGCGGCAGAGGATGCGTGCGCCGCGCTTCTTTGCACGCGCCTCCGATTCGAGAACGAGAAAACCTGCGCCTTCACCCAGCATCAGCCCGCTGCGATTGACGTCGAACGGACGGCACCGGTCCGTGGACGACGCCTGCAGGCAATCGAAGCCGACAAAGATCAACTCCGTGAGCGCCTCGTATCCGCCCGTGAGAATGCAGTCGCAGAATCCGGCACGGATCAGATCGGCCGCATGCCCCATCGCGTTGCCGCCGCTCGCACACGCATTGGCGATTGTCATCGAGTGCCCTCGAAATCCAAAATGCTCCTGGATGTCCACGATCTGGTTGTGCGGAAGATATCGCGAAGCGTTGAAAAGCCCCGGTCGCTTCCGTCCTTGCAGTGCCCCCCTCAAAAATTTCTCCCCGAGCGCCATCCCGCCCCCGGTCGTGCTCGCCGAAAGCGGCAGGTCACGGATCAGACAACGACCGCCCGCATCCAGCAGCCCGGCCTGTCCCAGCGCCTCTCTCGCAGCCGGAAGCGCGAGGCGCGACGCGCGGGGCAGGCGCCTCAATTTGTTTTTATCCACGCCATCGAGCGGAGGCAGGTCGGCGGTGGACCCGATCTTGCAGCGACAGCCCGATACATCGAAGAGTTCCATTGGCGCGACACGATCCTTGCCGTCAATGAGATGCCGCCATGTTGTTCCGGCATCACAACCCAGCGGGGTAACGCATCCAAGGCCGGTCACCACCACGGAGTCTTGCGTGGGGTTTGTCACTGGAACATGCTCAGGTACACGGGGCGCACGGAAACTTTGCCGCCCGCAAAATAAAAGGTCTTCGGAAAACTAAAAAGCTTCGTGGCGGGATCGTATTCAAGCGTCATCGGATGTTCCGAGATGTTCGGGTCGTACACGGTGTAAACAAACCTCCCGCCTTCCTTCTTAAAACTGTATGCGAGAATCGAGTGATTGATGTCGCGCTTCGGAAAATTGTAAATCCAGAGGATCATGGGGTTGCCCGACGAGATCCATTGTTGCAGTTCCTCATTCGTGCGCGCCTGGTGATCATCCGACGGCGTCTCGATCATGCAAAAATTGCCCACGCGGATATAGGTGGTCCAGGCAGCTCCAAGGTGGTCCTGAAGGCATGCTGCCTGATCGCGACTCAATTCCCTCAGGTTGGCGTAGCCCGGGAAGACGATCCGCTCGGATTCGGACAGGGAATCGCGCCACACGTCGCGCCGGCAGAGCTGGTCCACGCGCTCGGCCAGTTTCTCCGCATCCAGTTTTGGCTGCGAAAAATCGAAGCGGGCGAACTTGCGAAATTGCATCGCGGCGCGGCACATGACGAAGCAATGTTGTGTGTAGTTCTTTTTGTCATCAGACTGCCCGTCGGGTTCAGGCTGGTGAACCCCCTCCACGTAATGCCATTTGGTCTCGTTGTTGAAGGCGAAAGTGTCGGTGTCGAACTGGAACGCATTCTGCGTGGAAGGCTTCGGCGGCACATGGGCGCAGCTGCCCACTAGCAGCAGGATGGGAAGGATGGGAATGCGTGAATTCACGGGTCTTCAATGTGTCGCAAACGGTGGAAAATTCAAGGCTGCGTGCAAAATCCGAGGTAGGGCGTGCTCGCCGAGCGCGCCGTAGCGGTGGCTCGTGGAAATTGGCATCTGCTATGATGGAGGCCGATGGCGCGCTCGGCGAGCACGCCCTACCTCCAGCAAGGAAGGCTGCTTCGACTTCTCTTGACGCATTGGACAAGGCTCCATCATCATCTCCCGCCCATGTATCTCGGTTATCTCATCTCGTGGCTGCACCCGATCCTCGTCCATTTCCCCATCGCGCTTCTTCTCTGCGCGGTGGTGGTCGAGGGAATCGGATGGCTGGGAAACCGCCCCGCATTTTCCGCCGGCGCAAAGGCCCTGCTGCTGACGGGTTGCGTGATTTCGCTTTTTGCATTCGTCAGTGGAAATTTCGCCGAGGTGTTTGCGGTGCGCGGCGGGACGCCGCACGATCCGGTCGACCGTCATGCCATCTGGGCGATGATCACCACGTGGTGCTACATTGCGCTCACCATCGCGCGGTTTTATCTACAGCCACGAAAAGGATCGTTCCCGTTCACGGTCTACTTTCTTGGACTGCTCGTGGCGACAGGCCTCTTGATCTATACCGGCCACCAGGGCGGTGAGCTCGTGTACACGCATGGCGCGAATGTGCTCGAGGTCCACGGCGGCCATGCGCTTGACATGAAAGACCTGCGTGATCTCTACCAGGAACAGACGAAGGAGAGCCTCATCTATTCCGAGATGATGCACCACATCTTCGGCTGGCTCGTGCTGGCGTTGGGCCTCTTTCTGATTTCGTCGCGCCTGTGGCCGGAACAAACGAAACAACTCTGGCGCGGCGGCCCATTCGTTTTGCTCGCGGGCGGATGCTTTCTCATGATCTTCAGCGACACCGACTCGTGGCCGCTTTCCAACGCGCGCCCGATCTACGACAAGGAGGTGTTGCAGCATAAAATTTTCGCAACCCTCATGATCGTCGCGGGAATCCTGGGGATCGCCCGCCGCAACAAGCAGACATCGGGTGCCCATTCCTCAAATCATCACCTTGCGCTCGCATTGCTCGCGCTGGTGGGAGGCGGGTTGCTCTTCACCCATGTGCACAGCGTCGCGCCCTATTCCAACCGGGCGATCGGCGTTTACCTGCATCACCTCACGATGGGATTCATCGCGTTGAGCATCGGGTGCGTCAGTCTGTGGGAGGCGTTGCGTCCGTCGGGACCGCGCTGGCGCGCCTACCTTTGGCCATCCATTCTCCTCGTTGAGTCGGTCTTTCTCATCCGCTACAACGAGGATGTTCCGTGGTTTGTGAAGCCGTTCACCGAGACGGCGGTGACGCAGCCCCTGATGAATTACGGTCTGGATTTGAAGATCGAGCCGTCCCGTCCCGTCGCCGGCCAAGCGTGCCGCATGAAATTCGAGGTGCGAGACAAATCAACCGGCCAGCTGGTACGCGATTTGCAGATCGTGCATGAGAACCCGTTGCACCTGATGATTGTCAGCAAGGATCTCGTCCAGTTCGACCACATTCATCCCTTGTTGCAAAAGGATGGATCGCTGCTGCTCGATTACAAATTTCCACATGGCGGGGATTTTATTCTCTTTGCCGACGCGGTGCCGAAGGGCGCGACCACCCAGTCATTCCGCATCCCGGTGGAAGTGAGCGGGAAACCCGAGCCTTTGCAGAAAATGGAGGAGACCGCGTACGACACTGTGAAATTGGGAAAGCGTGACGTGATGCTTTTCACCAAGCCGCTGATCCCCACGCCGGGACAGCCGGTTTACTTGCGATTTGTGCTCTCACAGGACGAGAAAGGTCTCTCCGACCTGGAGCCCTACCTCGGATGCTTCGGCCATTGCGTGATCATCAGCGAAGACACGTTGTTTTACAATCACACGCATCCCTCCGATCACAAACACGACCCCAATGCGGCGGCGAAAGTGACGACGCCTGATGAGCCGGTGGCGAATGCAGAGGACAACGTCCTGCCGCGAATGGGCAAAGAGCGCCAGATGATGTACGCCATGGGAATGTCCACCCCCAGCATGAGCTTCTCAGGCCCCGAGGTGACTTTCATGGCCGTATTTCCAAAGAGCGGACTCTACAAAGTCTGGGGCCAGTTCAAGCATCACGGTGAAGTTCTTACCGCGCCGTTTGTGATTCGAGTGCCGTAAGGGACTTCGACGGTATCGGAACCCTGGAACCCGTGATTTTCCGCAGATTTCGCAGAAGGACGCAGATTTTCCATTGGACCCAAGCGAGCCCTTTTCACGCAGCGATTGCTGCGTAAAACTGTCCCAACAACTTCAAGTTGAGCAGCGGGAGCCCGATCAGCATCGAGGCGAGAATCAGTGTGCGTGTGATGAGGCGGCTCGTGGATTTGTAGCTGCGTTCGCAAGAACGCGGCCCGAGAGCCAAACTCTTGCGAGTTCGGCTACGTATTTCGGAGTAATGACGCATTGCATTGCAAGCATTAGGTGTGAATCGGCGATTCATGTCAGGAGGGGGATCATGCGCGGGAGATTCGTCCCAAGGGAATCGAGACGCGTTTCTTTTCCGGCTCGATGGCGTGGGCGGCCTTCTTCAGGACTTCCTCGAGGGCCTTGAGGTATTCGAGAAAACTTTCACGGCCCTTGTCGGAGAGCAGGACGGTGGTTTGCGGGCGCGATCTCACGAAGGTTTTCTGGATCTTGACGGCACGCGCTTCCTCCAGGGCTTTCAGGTGACGGCTCAGGTTGCCGTCGGTGAGGTCGCAATTCTCCTTGAGCTCGGTGAAGGTCAGGCCTTCGGCCGATCCGCAGAGCGCGGACATGATGGCGAGGCGGTTGGGTTCGTGAAAGATGCGCTCAAGTGCAGCGTAGGGATTTTCGTCTTTGGTACTCATGGGTTTTCAATCTGTAGATTTGGAAGTGAGAAAGGGGGGCAGTCCGTCGTAATGGATGACGAGGCCGCCGGCCCATTCGCCGAGGAAGAAGACCATGCCCAAGGGCCAGGGATTGGTGAACTCGATGCCGGGTGACAGCAGGCATGTGGTTCCGCTGAACACATACGCCATGCCGACCAGCGTGATGGCCCGGGGCAACACGTGGCGCGTGGCGATGTTGGCCAGGCCGAAGAGACACATCCATGTCCCGAAAAGAAGGTCGTAATGCCCGCGCATCACCAGCGCGAGTGTGAGAACTCCGCCCACGAACAGGGGTGGAATGATGTCGAACACCGGTTTGAGGCGCCGATAATCGCGTTTCACCGTGGGATCAAAGAGGAACCAGTAGATCAGAGCGCCGTAGTTGATCGTCACAGCCATCGTGAACACCACGGCCCATCCGAGGAAATGTGGGAGAAAGTGTTTGGGGAAATGGCGTGACGCCATCACGAGCGTCGCGGCAAGCGCCACGGTGCCGTCAATGGCGCGGGCGCGTCCCGAGTAGCCCTTGAAGCGCTGCTTCTCGAGGACCTTCTGTTGAAGCTCCTGGACCTGGGCGAGGGCGTGATGGATGTGGCGGGCGATCATGAGGATTTCAGATTTGAAATTTCAAATTTGAGATTATTCTGAATTGTTTACTTCAGTCTGGCGGGGTTGATCGCTCATGCGACGTGTTGCTGTTCATTGGTCCATGCATTCAACTGGCTTTCGATTGTATCAATGATGTCATCGGGTGTCGACGTTCCCGCCGTGATGCCAACGGTTTCAGCATTGTAGAACCAGTGGCGTCTCAGCTCGCCGGAGTTCTGGACCTGGACGACGCGGCTGCAGTGGCGGCTGCAGGTTTCTGTGAGTTCCCGCGTGTTGTTGCTGTTGTTGCCGCCAACCACCACCACGATGTCGCATTGTTTCGCCAGCTCGACGGCTGCGAGCTGGCGCTGCTTGGTGGGCTGGCAGACGGTGTCCTTGAAACGCACTTCCGAATTCGGAAACCGTTCCCGAATCAACGCCACGAGAGCGTGGACCTTGTCAATCGGCTGGGTGGTTTGCGAGACGACGCCGAAGCGGGGACGTTCTTTCATCGCTATCACGTTCTCCTCGGTGAGGACGACATCGTGATCGCCGAGGTCCTCCGTCATGCCGCGCACTTCCACGTGATCGCGTTTGCCGATGATGACAGGATGAAGGCCGTCCCACACCAGCTCCATGAGGGCGCGGTGGGCGTAGTGGACGAGGGGGCAGGTGGCCTCGAGGACGTCGTGACCGCGGGCGCGCGCTTTCGAGAGAGCGAGACGGGAGGCCCCGTGGGCGGTGATGATGACGGTGGAGGTGGTGACGTTTTCGAGTTGGCTTTCGAGCGTGACGCCTCGGGCGCGAAGAGACTGGTTGACGGTTTCATTGTGGACGAGTTCGCCCAGGATGGTGACGGGATGGGAATCAGCTTCGCGCGTGGCGAGAGTGATGGCGTCTCGGACGCCGAAGCACATGCCGAGGTGAGTGGCTCGAATGACTTTCATGGTTTGTTCTCCGGTTTTTGAATATCGCGTGAAATACGGTCGGCAAGCGAGGCTGAGCGCCATTGCCAGGAGACCCAGCCTTCCCGTGCCGTTCTGTCTGCTTGCGCGTTCAATGCCTCATGCAGTGCGCAGTGCGCCAAGCCAGCTTCCGAGTAGT
>JAHFSY010000109.1 GCA_023269615.1 Verrucomicrobiota bacterium | reverse complement strand
TGACCCTCACGCAGGATCCCCACAATCTGTTCCTCACTGAATCGTTTCTTCATCGGTCTTGCCTTTCGTTCTTGCGGCAAGACTATACGTCCTTTGCGTCCACTTCCAGCCTGTCAGGTCATATTTAAACTCTGTGACGAGGTTCGGAAGGCGAGTCTTCAACTTCATGGATTCCTGCGTCAAGGTCACCTTGAGAAAGTCTATGAGAACGGCCTCGTGCACCGTCTGCGAATGAGAAACATCGGGCTGATCCAGCAATTGCCATTGCAGGTCATGGACCGTGATGGCTTTGTGCTTGGCGAATTTGTCGCTGATTTGCTTGTGGAGGATTGTCTTCTTGTTGAAATCAAGGCCTGCAAGTCCCTGGTCAACGAGCATGTGGCGCAATTGTTGGGTTATCTGCGGGCCTGCCGTAAGGAGCATGGATTGCTGATCAACTTTGGCTCTCCGAAGATCGAAATCCGAAAGTACGTGCTGTCCCCAGCTTGGGATCAGCAAAGTGACTAAAACTGCTCGGGGCATCATTTCTTGCGCCTCTTGTGCCTCTTCGTGGCTATGTTCCGAGGCACCGAACCGGACAGATTAGCCGCAAAGAGGCGCAAGAGGCACAAGGCTGCCAACAGCAGACCGATATCTCTAACACTTCAACTTTTGCCGTTTGCCTTCTCCTCCCCATATACTACTGTCGAAAATCCTGTCAACGAATGTATCCCCATCCCCCACCATGAAACTCCATTCTACGCTGATCCCCGAAGACGTCCACCTCATCGAAACCCGGCTGAAGGATTTCATCCCGCATGAAATTTTCGATGCCCATGCCCACCTCGCCCACCCGGACCATTTCACGAAAAATCCCATTCCCTGGCAGCATGGGGCACTGCTCGACCACAAGGCGTACGCCGCCGCCATGTCACGCTGGTTGCCGGGACACAAGGTCAACGGGCTCTTCTTCGGCTTTCCCCGTCCGCAGGGTGACCTCCCCGCCATCAATGCGTGGATGGCCGCGGAGACAAAAAAAATCGGTGACAAATCACGGACCCTGCTGCTCGTGACGCCCGACGACGATCCTTCCAAAACGGCTGAGATCGTGAAGAAGCAGGGGTTCGTCGGACTGAAGGTCTATCACGTCTATGCAAAACGCAAGGACACCATGGAGTGCGGGATCGAGGAATTCGCGCCCGAGTGGACCTGGGACCTTTGCAATTCCTGCGATGGAATCCTGATGCTCCACATCGTGCTCCCCACCGCACTCGCCGACAAAAGGAACCAGGAGGCCATCCTGCGTCTGTGCCGCAAATATCCACGCTGCCGCCTCGTGCTTGCCCACGTCTCGCGCTCGTTCAACTATCGCAACGGGCTGGACGGCCTTCCCTATCTCGCCGAGCTCGACAACGTCTGGGTGGACACGTCGGCCATCGCCGAAATGGAATCCATGCGCCGCGCGATCGAGGTGCTCGGCCCCGGCCGCGTCATGTACGGCTCGGATTATCCCGTGACTGAATTCCGCGGCCGCTGCGTCTCGATGGGCGAGGGCTTCGTGTGGCTGTATGGCGACGACCTGCAGGGCGCGGGGAAATTCGGCGAGTTCACGCTCGTGGGCATCGAGTCCCTCCTCTGCCTGCGCGAAGCGTGCGAGGCCTGCGCGCTCACCACCGGCGAAGTGAATGGGATTTTTCGCAACAACGCCTTGCGCCTTCTCGCCCCGCATCTTCCCAAGTCGGCCCGGCCGGAAACATTTTCCGGCCCCGAGCTCTGGAGTTCCGCCAAGAAAAAAATCTCCGGCGGCACCTCCCTCATCTCGAAACGCGCCGAACTCTTCGACCCGAAGACATGGCCATCCTATTTCTCGCGCTGCTCGGGTTCCGATGTATGGGACATGAATGGAAAACGCTACACCGATTTTGCCGGTGGCGTGGGTGCCGTCGTGCTCGGCTATTCGGACCCGGACGTCAACGCCGCCGTGAAACGCCGTCTCAACCTCGGCTCTTATTGCAACTTCGTGACCCCCGACGAAATGGAACTTGCCGACCTGCTGCTCGAGCTCAATCCATGGGCTGGGAAAGTGCGTTACGCGCGAGGCGGTGGCGATGCGATGGGGATCGCTGTGCGCATCGCGCGCGCCGCAACCGGGAAAAGCGGCGTCGCCTTCTGCGGATACCACGGCTGGCACGACTGGTATCTCGCCGCCAACCTCGGCGACAACTCATCGCTCGACGGACACCTGATGCCCGGCCTTCAACCCCTCGGCGTGCCGCGCGAACTCCAGGGAACCTCCGTTCCCTTCAAATACAACGACCTTGCATCCTTCGACGCGGCGATGAAGAAACTCGACGGCAGACTCGCGGCCGTCGTCATGGAACCCATGCGCTCACAGTTTCCGAAGGATGGGTTCATCGAGACCATCGCAAAAAGGTGCCGGGCCGCAGGCGGCGTCTTCGTGATTGATGAAATCACCAGCGGATGGCGTTACGGATTTCCGGGCGCGATGACGAAGCTTGGCATCGAGCCCGACGTCGTGGGCTACGCCAAGGC
The DNA here is from genome assembly GCA_023269615.1 of Verrucomicrobiota bacterium. Taxonomy (GTDB): domain Bacteria; phylum Verrucomicrobiota; class Verrucomicrobiia; order JABWAM01; family JABWAM01; genus JAHFSY01. Next base: position 4,279 of record JAHFSY010000109.1, on the reverse strand, counting down.
GATGAGCAATGGCATTCCCTGCGCCGCCGTGGTGGCACGCACGGAAATCATGGACGCCTCGAACCCGAGTTTCATCTCGAGCAGTTACTGGACGGACGGCATCGGTCCCGCCGCCGCGCTTGCCTGCATCCGAAAAATGCGCGCCCTGGGCGCGCAGGAATACGTGTGGAAAACCGGCGAATACCTGCAGAAGGGGCTGAAGTCACTTTCGCAAAAGCATCCATCCTGCAAATTCACGGTGGGTGCGATGCCCTGCGCTCCCTCGCTCGCATTCGATCTCGGCAAGGATGCGCCATCCGCCAAGGCATTGATGGTGCGCAAGCTGCTCGAGCGCGGCTTCGTCGTGTCCACCCAGATGTACGTGATGATGGCACACACCCGCCCCAAGGTGGACGCTTTCCTCGAGGCGATGGACGCCTCATTGGGTGAAATCGGAAAGCTCGCCGAGGCAGGCACGCTGCAATCGGAAGCCGGCACAGCGGCCGCAGCGGGATTCACGCGACTGGCCTGATCAGCGTTGCTTCTCAAGCGCGGCTTGCGCTGCTGCCAGCTTTGCAATGGGAATGCGGAACGGGGAGCAGCTCACGTAATTCAAGCCCAGGCGATGACAGAACTTCACGCTTTCGGGATCGCCGCCGTGCTCGCCGCAAATTCCCAGCTTGATGTCGGGGCGTGTTTTTCTTCCACCCTTCACCGCAATCTCCATCAGCCTGCCCACGCCCTTCTGGTCCACCGAGGCAAACGGGTTCTGCTTCACAATTTCCTTTTCCTGATATGACGGCAGAAAGGAGCCCGAATCGTCGCGGCTCATCCCGAGCGTCGTCTGGGTGAGGTCATTGGTGCCAAAGCTGAAAAACTGGGCGTCCTTCGCGATTTCGTCCGCCACCAGCGCCGCGCGCGGGATTTCGATCATCGTGCCAACGAGATACTGGAAGCGCGTCCCCTTCTCCGCCGCCACCTCCTTCGCCACGCGATGCACGACTTCGAGCTGGAGCTGCAGTTCCGAGGGAAATCCCACCAGCGGGATCATGATCTCGGGAAGGACCTTGATCCCCTCGCCCTGCACGATCGCGGCGGCCTCGAACACGGCGCGCGCCTGCATTTCGCTGATCTCGGGGTAAACAATCCCCAGACGGCAACCGCGGTGACCGAGCATGGGATTGAACTCGTGCAGCTCGGAAATGCGCTTGTGGATTTTTTCCGATGTCACGCCGATCTTCTCAGCCAGCTCGTCAATAAGGGCCCCCTCGTGCGGCAGGAACTCATGCAGGGGCGGGTCGAGGAAACGGATCGTGGCAGGCAGGCCCTTCAATTCGCGGAACATGCCCGCAAAATCGTCCCGTTGGAACGGCAGCAGTTTCGCGAGCGCCGTCTTGCGCGCCTCCGTGGTGTCCGCAAGAATCATCTCGCGCATCGCGTCAATGCGGTTGCCCTCAAAGAACATATGTTCCGTGCGGCAGAGCCCGATGCCCACGGCGCCGAACGAAACGGCGTTGGCCACCTGGTCGGGTGAATCGGCATTGGTCCGCACCGTGAGCCTCGCCGCCTTGTCGCACCATTTCATCAGTTGCGCGTAATACCCGTACGTCCGGCTCTCCTCGGCCTTCAGCGTTTTCGCGAGCAGCACCTGGATGACTTCCGAGGGCATCGTCGGCAGTTTGCCCGCGTACACCTCGCCGCTCGTGCCATCAATCGAGAGAAAATCCCCCTCGCGAAAGGTCTGGCCGGAAACCGTGAGCGTCTTGTGATGATAATCCACCTGCAGGGCGCTCGCGCCGCAGACGCATACCTTGCCCATCTGGCGCGCCACCAGCGCCGCGTGCGAGCTGACGCCGCCACGCGCCGTAAGAATCCCCTCGGCGGCGATCATCCCCCGCAAATCTTCCGGCGAAGTCTCCACGCGCACGAGCAGGACCTTCTCGCTGGACGAAGCCATTTCCACCGCGCGTTCCGCGTTGAAATAAATCTTTCCCGTCGCGGCGCCCGGGCCCGCGGGCAACCCCTTCGCAATCACCTTGGCGGAGGCGACGGCCTTGCGGTCAAAGACCGGCGCCAGCACCTGGTCGAGCTGATTTGCCGGCACGCGCCTCACGGCGTCCTGCCATGAGATCAATTTTTCCCGCACCATCTCCACCGCAATGCGGACAGCCGCCAGGCCCGTGCGCTTGCCGTTGCGTGTCTGCAGCATGAAGAGACGCCCGTCCTCGATGGTGAACTCAAAGTCCTGCATGTCGTGGAAATGCGACTCAAGGGTCTGCCGCACAATTTCGAGTTCGGCGTACGCCTCGGGCATGACGTCATGCAGGCGCAACACCGGCTCGGGAGTGCGCACGCCCGCCACCACGTCCTCGCCCTGCGCGTTCATCAGGAACTCGCCGTAAAAAATCTTCTCGCCGCTCGCGGGGTCGCGCGTGAAAGCGACGCCCGATCCCGAGCGCTCGCCCGTGTTCCCGAAAACCATCGCCTGCACATTGACGGCCGTCCCCCATTCGCTGGGAATATTGTATTTGCGGCGGTACACCATCGCGCGATCATTCATCCAGGAGCCAAACACCGCTCCCACTGCGCCCTTCAACTGTTCCCATGGATCGGCTGGAAATTCCTTCCCGGTGCGCTCATGCACGAGCGCCTTGAAACGCTGGACGAGCACCTGAAGCCCCGCAGCATCAATCCGGGTGTCCTCCACGTGCTGCTGGCCGGGAAACAATTCCTTCTTGAGATCTTCGATCACGACCTCAAAAGGCTCATGGTCCTCGCCGGCGCGTTTTTGCACGCCCATCACCACGTCGCCATACATCTGGATGAAACGGCGGTAACAGTCCCAGGCGAAGCGGTCGTTGCCGCTCGCCTTCGCCAGCGCAAGGACAGTCTGGTCGTTCAGGCCAAGGTTGAGGATGGTGTCCATCATGCCAGGCATCGAATCGCGCGCGCCCGACCGCACGGCAACGAGCAGCGGTTTTTCGAGGTCGCCGAATTTCTTCCCAAGAATTTCCTCCATGCGCGAGACCGCGGCCTCCATCTGGTGCTTGAGCTCCTTCGGATACTGGCGCTTGTTGGCATAAAAATGAGTGCAGACCTCCGTCGTGATGGTGAATCCCGGGGGCACCGGCAGGCCGATGCGCGTCATCTCGGCGAGGTTGGCCCCCTTCCCTCCCAGCAAAGCCTTCATGGAACCGTTGCCATCCGCCTTCTTGTTGCCGAAAAAATAAACGAACCGGGAGGATTTCGACGCACGGAGCTTCGCCTGGCGCTTCTTTTCCTTCCTGAGTTTTTTTTCCTTCTTGTTCTTTTTGGACATGGTTTTTCTCCGTAAAAATGGAGCGCGGAGAATGTGCCAATTTCAGCCGGGTGTCAAGAATCCGGGACTCGATGACAAGGGCGGGTTCGGGGATCGCCGTTGGCAACGGCTCCTACATTCCCGAACCGACCATGGGACGATAATTCTTTGTTTCGTGATGCGATTGTGGTTTCTTCCCAATCTATGGGCAGCTCGGCAACCTTCGGATGCGATGTCAGCACGCGTGGACGCCTCCGCCTCACGGGCGAGGACCGCGCCCGCTTTCTCAACGGGCAGGTGACCAACGACGTGAAAAATCTCGCTCCAGGAACCGGCTGCTACGCGGCATTCGCCAACGGCAAGGGAAAGATGAGGGCTGATGCCGTCATCCTCAATCATGACGACTCGCTGCTGCTGGACCTCGAGGCGGGCTACGATGCCAGCATCGCCGTCGAGTTGGACAAGTTCATCATCGCCGACGATGTGCTGGTGGAGGGCCTCACGGAAGTCTGGCGGGCGTTCGCCATCGTGGGTGCACGCGCAGGGGATGTGTTGCGCGACATGAATCTTTGCGACGCGCCTCCCGCCAGATTGTTTGACATCGCATCCAACGGTGCCGGCTCAAGTTTTGTTTTTCGCAGCCGTCGCTCCATCACGGATTCCTTCGACGTGTGGGTGCAACTCGCGGACCACGAGGCGCTCTCAAAGCGCCTGCGTTCCGCACTTGAAAAAGCGGGTGGAGGGATCTCTGACATCTCCGAGCTGGAAATATCGCGTATCGAGGCGGGCATTCCCCGTTTCGGGGTGGAGATGGATGAAGGCACTTTGCCCCCCGAGGCCGGCATTGAAAGCGTGGCCATCAGTTACACCAAGGGTTGCTACATCGGGCAGGAGGTGATCGCGCGCATCAAGAGCGTGGGGCACGTCAACCGCACGCTCGCACGCCTCCAGCTTCCCGACGCGGCGCAGCGAAAGGAACCGCTCCTCTCGAACGGAAAGGAA
>JAHFSY010000108.1 GCA_023269615.1 Verrucomicrobiota bacterium | reverse complement strand
CGCAAAGCTGACGATAGCCGGCATGAAAAGCGCTGTAGTGACGGCGACCACCGAAGAGTCCTTGTCGTCCATCCGGCAGGAGTGGCGCCAGGTCATCGAATCGTTCCACCACCCAGATGGGAGGCGCTGCCGTCGGCGTGCAGAGGATGGTTTGAATACCCCGCTTGTGGAACAAGTTGATGACGCGTTCCAGCCACTCCAGCGTAAGGCGGCCGTCGGGCCGCTGCAGTCTGTTCCAGCAGAATTCGCTGATTCGGATTGTATCGATACCGGCCTCCTGCATCAGGGCGGCATCAAGGTCCCACTCTTCCTCGGGGTCCTGCTCGGGGTAATAGGCGACCCCCAGGCGAATCCGATCAAGCACCTTATGAGAATGACGATCTTTAATGGTTTTACCTCGGTGTTCTTGGTTCGATCGGCTGCAAAATTCGTCGTCGTTCCGGCGTAAGACGATCCAGCAATTCCTTTGAATATTGAAAGCCGTAACGGGTGTTGCCCCATGAAGGGCCATAACGCTGGATGACCACCCTGCGCTCGCCGGGATTCGTGCGGGCGCAGGCGCCATGGCATAGTGCGTCCACGAACAGCAGTGCATCCCCCTTTTTTAAATGCACCTCAATCGCCCCCTCTGGAGGTTCCTTTGTGTTGCCCGCCTCCTCAAGAAAGCGGGGATGCGCAATGTTGGATTTGTGACTGGCCGGAATGATGACCGTCGCTCCGTCACCGGGTCCAATATCGGTCAGGGCGAGCAGAATATTCACTTGTCCACACCGAAAGCGGTTGTTCAGGAATTTATATTGGTTGCGCAGGGCCGCCTCGTGCCCGCCGGAGTGCACCGCGAAAAAGCCGCCCGTGCGTCGGATGGAGGCAAAACATTCATCAATGAAAAGCCCTTCAACATAGGTTCCTTCCTCCCCACAATAACGTTTAACCCGATCGAGCCAGGAGGGATGATCAATCAGTTGTTCAAAAGGCGCACCCGCCTCAACGATGTTCTGCAACTCAATCCCGGCATCTCCGTTGTTATCCATCCGTTGAACATTTCCATGCCAGCCCTTGAAAGGAAGCGTTGGGAATGAGTCCAGGCTCCGGTTGAGCTGTGAGATGAGGTCCGCTTGAACGGCACCCTTTAGAATGATGTAACCATTCAGATCAAAAAAATAATCATCCAGATCGTATTTCATATGCTGAGCTTATGGCATTGTATGCGTAAGCACCTTGGGAGGTCGAGCCTACTTCAAACAGCAGACGGGGACGGCGTAATAGCGCTTGATGATTTGCGCGCGGCTTACATCACGCCGGCTGAAACGCAGGTAGAAACCCCACGCGCGGCCTTCGTTCAGGTCAAACGCCACGGAGATGAGATGCTTTCCCTTTTTTAGGTCGAGGGGATGAATGTGCTTGTCCATGGTCGATGGATTGGTCGCCGTGAGGTCCTGGATCATTGGCTTGTCGTCGATCCACACGCGCATCGGGCCGTCGGAACCCGTGCGGAGGTTAAGCTTCATGTTTTCATCGAGCTTGACCTTGCTGAAAAAGAAGCAATGTCCAGCGTGTCCCTTCCAGGCTTCGTGCATGTCCACGAAATTGCTGTTTTGTGAGTGCATTCTGAGCCTGAGCTTTTTCGAGGGACGCGGGGCGCGCATGTACTGGATGGGCTGGGACGGCTTCTGGATTTCGCTCACCATCCATCGTGTGATAAACGGGCAGATTGCGGTGCTCGTCTCGGTGATCGGGCCAAAGACCGGGATGGGCATGTCGCGGCTGTCTGTGATGTTGGCGTGGGGAATGCGCCCGTGGCCGTGCATGAGTCGGTATTCCCCGTAATTATCCGGGAGATGGGTTTCGAGGATCACCTGGTTGCCCTTGACCGTCGTTTTGTAGATGCATTCCGAGTTTTCGTGTTTGTCGTTCACAAGCGCGAAACCGCCGGGCAGGCCTTGCGACCGCAAGTCGCCCACGACATTTCGAAAGATCACCTGCAGCTTGTAGCTGGATGCTGGATTCGCCTTTGACTTTTTCAGGCGGCAGACCGAGGCGAGCTCGGGTGCGGGCAATTCCCTGTGATTGCCATATGCCATGCGGTCGGCAAGGCGGGCGAGGCGGACACCAAGCCGCGCGTGGCCCTCGGAGCCGACATGGATCGAGTCGTCCAGCGGCAGGTCAACCGAGGCAACGCACTCCAGGTTGCGGATGTGTTTTTTGAGTTCGTACTGCTGGTTTTGAACGCTGTTCCAGTGGATGGAAGGCCATTCGCGGTAATGGACACGCCCGATCTGGACCATGATGAAGGGGAGGTCGGGCTGTTTGAAATCACGTCGGACTGCCGCCACGAAGCGCTTCATGACTTTCGTGAACACGGGCGCCGCTGTTTCCGTGGCGTCGCTTTCACCCTGGTACCAGAGCACGCCGGAGATGGGCTGCCCCGAATGGCGCAGGCGCAGCATCATCGAGCCGTAGAGCGAATCGCCGCCCTGGTGTTTCAGCGCGGGATCCCACTGTTCCATGCTGGAGCCGCCGAGCGCGGTGCAGATCAACCCCTGGGGCACGCCTCCGCTGCGTCGGACCATTTCCCTGCCGAAGTGGATTCCGGGACCGACTCCGTGCGTGGCTTTGCGACGCAAGTTGCGGATTTGCGCGGGCGTCTGTCGTGGAAGGCAATGAACGTTGTCGGGGGATTCCGCGAGAAAATGAATGGGCTCGCGTGCAACATCCCAATGACGGTCCATGTACATGGCGTGAACGAGCGGGTGGGGGGCGGGTGCCCCGGAAAGACTGCCGCATCCCTGCATGTTGCTCTGGCCACCCAGCAGCCATACATCGCCCACGTACAGGCGCGCGATGGAGAGCGAACTGGCTCCCGATGAAAACGCGATGGTGTACGGGCCACCCACGGGAATGCCGTCGAGGCGTGCCGTGAATTTGCCGCGTGCTGATTGCCCCACCCGGCGATTCGCCCAGCCTTTCAGCGACCGGCCACTTTTCGCGACACGGACATACACGGGCGCCGTGCTGGAGCAGGTGCCTCCGACGAGAGCGGTGGCGGTTTGGTTGCGACGCCGTTGCAGAACTTGTCCTGGAGCGAGTCCGTCGGTGATGTGCATGAGGTCGGCTTGTAAGTGAACGTTGCAGTGGAATCAAGGTCGATGTAGGTTTGAACCATGGCTCCCATGAAATATTCCCTCTTCACCCTCTCGGTCCCCGAATGCACGCCGGTTGAGGCGGCCAAAATCATCAAGGAAGCCGGTTACGACGGGGTGGAATGGCGTTGCACCGAACAGCCCGAGACGCTTTCCCTAATACCCGATTTCTGGGCGAGCAACCGCGCGACGCTTGATGTCAAAAAATGGAAGTCCGTTGTGCCGGAGTTTCGCAAGATCACGAGCGACCACGGATTGGAATGTTCCAATCTCGGATGTTACTGCCGTGTGCCTGATTTCGAGGGCATCAAAGTCAGCATCGAAATTGCCAGGGCACTCGGGTGCCCGCGCCTGCGCGTCAGTTGCCCCGGCTACGATGGAAAAACAAATTACTGGGATCTTCTCAAGCGGACGCGGGACGATTACGCGCGTGCCGCCGAGCTTTGCCGTGATGCGGGCTTGCAGGGCCTGATGGAGCTTCACGCGGGAATACTTGGTCCTTCCGCATCCGGAGCGTTTCGCATTGTCGAGGGGCTCGATCCGAAACACATGGGCGTGATGTTCGACCCCGGCAACATGGTCGTGGAGGGATTCGAGCCCTGGAAGATGGGCTGCGAAATCCTCGGTTCGCATCTGGCCTATTGTCATGCGAAAAACATGCGCCTGCGTGTGTCGGGTGTCACGGAATCTGGCGGGTTGAAGTGGGATCAAGAGGCCTGTGAAATGCACGCCGGTTTCGTGGATTGGCTCGCTGTGTTCAAGGCATTCCACGCCGTGGGCTACAACGGGTGGGTGAGCAACGAGGATCACTTTATGAGCCGGGGCGGTCCGCTCGAGCGGATCCGTAACGGCCTGCTGCACTTGAAACGCTGCGAGGAAATTGCGGCGAGGGCGTGATTCTGAACATGAAGTTTTATCAGTCACGAGTCGAGCAACTCGCGAATCATCTCCGTGAGGGCATCGGGCGGGGGGAATATTCCTCCCCCCTGCCAAGCGTCCGGGACTGGAGTGCCAGGCTTGGCGCCGCCCATAGCACGCTCGTGAGCGCGATCAGGATCCTGAAACGCGATGGCCTCGTGCGAACCCAGCCACGGCAGGGAATCCATCTTGTGCGACGGATGAACATCAGAAAGTCCTTTCGACAACCTCCCCTCATACGCTGGCTGGTCTATGGCAGGAAATACCAGGAGTCGGTCGCCTATGCGGAAATTTTGACGGTGCTTGGCCAGCGGCTGGCGCCTCATGGGATCCGGCTGGATCTTGAGATTTGCAGCGCCACCCGCTTGAAGGCGATTCAGCGCGAAGGCCCGCGCCATGACCAGATCCTTGTCCTTCCCTCGTTTCCCCGGGAATCGCAGGAGCTCTTTTCCAATTTTGAAAAGAGCGCGCTGGTCCTCGGGCATCCCTTTCCCGGAATCCGTCTGCCCTACATCACCGTGGACGTGTTCGGAGCTCTTCGACACGCCGTCTGGCTGCTCGTGCGCCGGGGATTTTCCCGCATCAGCGTGGTGATCAGCAGGCAGAGCCACCAACCCATCGAGGAAAGATTCCGCCGGGCCTGCATGGAACCGTCACCTCCCATTCATGGCGATGTGGTCCGGGTTCCCGAGGAGATCCTCGAGCAAAACATCGCCCTCCGACGCCTCGCGGGGCGGGTGACCGGGCGCCACGCTTTCATCGTGATTTCGCCCATTCCCGTCGCTCACCTGATGATGGCCCTCATGCAAAGGCGGCTGGATGTTCCGCAGCAGGTCGCTGCGGTTGGGATGAATACAGCCTCGTCGGACGTCCGCACTGTCCCGCTGGTTCCATATTATCCTTACCCCATCGAACGGTTTACCAAGGCGGTGTGCAAGGCGGCGGTTCAATATTTTGATCGAGGGGCGCTCCCACCTCTCAAATCAGTGATCCCCCTGCGGGTGGTTTTGCCGCCGAGGTGAGCGCAGAAAGCGATCTCTGTGTTAAAAAAAAGACCACGGCTCCCATGTTGCTCTTGCCGCTGCGATGTGGAATGTTTGGTGAGGTGAATCAAGAGGTTTTTATGCGGGCTTGGGCTCCGTTCAAAATGCGTCTCAACTGGCGCAGGAAGGCATTTACGCTGGTCGAATTGCTTGTGGTGCTGGCCATCATCTCCATTCTGTCAGCGCTCCTGCTGCCTGCCCTCAAAAACGCGAAAATCTCGGCTATGCGGCTCGCCTGCATGTCGAACATGAGGCAGGTCGGCATTGCGCTCTTCATCATGGGTGACGAAAGAAATGGCTGGGTTGGCGCCGATCACGATCCCGGAGGCAAAGATTGGGATTTTGCGGTGTCGCCCTATCTCGGCCCAACCAATGCCACAATAACCACTTCCAAACTTATCGCAATCCAGGCCGATGGCAAAGCGGTGGGTTGCCCCGCCTTTCTCCCCACCGGCTCCGGCTATGCCGGCTACCGTTACTTCGCCCTTAATGCTAACTTTTACGACCACCTCAGCTCAGGCTACACCTACGTCCATAGCTTGTATGAGGTGCGAAATCCTGCAGCGGTCGCTCTCCTCTGCGAAAGCTATCGCAACTCAGACGAATTCGATTCTTGCGGCATTCTTGATGCGACTAACAATGGCGAATACCTTCCTTCAGCACTTTACGCCCGGCACAGCGCGAAACAATTTATCGGGCGGGGGCTTAATGTCGTTTTTGTGGACGGCCACGCCCAGTTTGCCCGGAGTTCAGCGCCCGTGGGGAGTCTTGATTCGAACGCCATTTGGGCTCAGCCCAATTCCACTGTGGACGCCAGTTGGTACGTTAACACTGCATTCTTCGGACCCTGAGTGGTTCCGCTTTCAAGGCCTCTTTTGCGGCAAGCTTAACCAGATATTTCACCATGCCATTTCAACTGACCGAACAGCACATCACCGATTATTATCACCACGGTTACACCGTTTTTCAGGCGATACTGCCTCCGTCCCTCACCACGGAATTGCGTCTGGCGGGGGAGGAGGTTTACGGATTGTCCAAGGCGGCGCGCAGCCCGGTCTTGAGCAAGCTTTTCCCGAAGCTTTCAGGGCGGAGCGTCCAGGCGTTTCGCGATTACGGCGACCTGCCGCCGCTGGTCGATGCCATTCATCGCGTCCTTACGCCCGGGCACTCGCATTGTGCATTCGATCAGATGTCCATTTTCTACACCCTGGAAGCCCCGGCCTGCGGAGACTGGCATCGCGATATTGGCGAAAATTACAAGGGGGTCGTTCGGGAGGAATTTGCCCAGCTCAAGCATGATCCAACTTTCTTCGCCCAGGTCAACTGCGCGCTCTATACGGACACCTGCCTTTGGTACGTGCCGGGCAGTGCGGGACGGGCCAACACCCCCGGGGAACTTGCCGCCGCAGGACCTCCTTACGATGGCATTGAAGGGCGCGGCAAGCTGATTGATTTCGAGGGCAAATCCTATGTGGAACGCGAGAGGATGGCCATTGAGTATTGTCGGGGGATGCCAGGCGCGGTCAATCTGGTCCTCGAAGCGGGGGATTTCGCGCTCTATCGGCCCATTGGCTGGCACAACGGCAACTATGCGCCTCATCGAAAAAGGATGACCCTGCATCACGTGGTTTCCACGCCAAAACTTCTTGAATGGTTTGCGAACTGGGCAAAGCGCCGCGCGGCTTGATTGGGAGACCATGGCATGGCGCCGCTTGAAGCATGTC